>DASUIH010000016.1:0-33338 GCA_036279855.1 Solirubrobacteraceae bacterium
CTCGGCGGCTGCAGGCTCGGCGGCTGCAGGGTCGGCGGCAGCGGGCTCGGCCGCGGGCGGCGGCGGCGCGGGTCGTGCGTCGGGCGCTGTGCCCTCGGCGTCGGCGCGACGCGCGCCGCTTGACATGTCGGGCGGCGCTCCGACGCCGGGCGCGAGCTTGATGATCCGGAAGCGCAACGCCTCGTCGGCGAGGCGCAGCGTGCGGTCGAGCGAGCTGAGCAGATCGGTGGTCGCGACGTGGAACTGCAGCAGGTGGTACTCGGCGCTGGCCTTGCGGTCGATCGGGTAGGCGAGCGCGCGCTCTCCCCAGCGGTCGTGGCGCAGCAGCTCGCCGTTGGACTCGATCGTGGCGCGCGTGTCGTCGATCAGCTTCGCGCGCACGGCCTCGTCGGCCTGCGGGTCGAGCAGCAGCACGAGGTCGTATGTCGGCGCGGGCAGCGTCATGCGAAAACGGGCGCCGTCGCAGCGGCGCCGGCGAGCAAGGTTAGCGGGTTCGGCCCTTCGCGCGGATGTCGGCGAGCTGCTCGTCGATCCAGTCGCCGGGGTCGCGCGAGGTGACGATCTCGGTGAGGCCGTCGGCCCGCCGGCGCTTCTCCTCAGCGGCCATCGTCAGCGCCGCGTGGATCGAGTCGGCGGTCTCTTGGATGTCGAATGGGTTCACCGACAGCGCGTACTCGCCGAGCTCCTCGTGGGCGCCGGTGTTCTCGGAGAGGATCGACACGCCGTCGCGCTCGTTGACGATCGGCCCCTCCTTGGCGACGAGGTTCATGCCGTCGAACATCGCGTTGACGAGCAGCACGTCGTAGTGCTTGTACGCGGCCATCGCCTCCTCGAGGTCGTCGCGCAGCTTCAGCTGGATCGGCATCCAGTCGGGCGTGCCGTGACGGTGGTTGACGACGGCGACGAGCGCCTCGATCGCCTCGAGGTACTCGGCGTACTGCGGCACGTCGGTTCGCGACGGCATCAGCTGGGCGACGAACGTCACGCGCTCGGAGAACTCGGGGTGCTGCTCGAGGAACAGGTCGAACGCGGAGAAACCGCGCAGGACGTTCTTGCTCAGGTCGGCGCGATCGACGCGCAGGATCAGGAAGTCACGGCGTCGGCGCAGGAGCTCGCGCTCGAACTGCGTGACGCGCTCGCTCGCGGCTACGCGTCGTGCCGCAGCGTGGTCGATCGGGAGCGGGTAGGTGCGCACCCAAACGGAGCGGCCCTCGTAGCGCACGAGACCCTGCTCGAAGTCGACGTCCAGGTCCATTAGGTCGCGGCAGCACTGCAGGAAGTTGCGGCTGTAGGAGCGGGTGTGAAAGCCGATGATGTCGTTGGCCAGCAGGCCGCTGTAGATCTCGCGGCGGATCCGATCCGGCAACACCCGCCAGGAGTCCGACTGGGTCCAGGGGATGTGGATGAAGTGGTGCAGGAAGACGTCCGGCCGTGCCCGGCGCACGAGATCCGGCAGCGTGTAGAGGTGGTAGTCGTGCACCATCACCACAGGCTGCTCCAGCTGGCCCACCTCCTCCACGACGGCGCGGGCGAGGTCCTCGTTGACGACGTTGTAGCCGAACTCAAACGCCTCGATCTCGTGGCGACGGATGTCCGGCGCGTTTGACAGGTCCCACAGGTAGTGCTGGATGAACCACAGCATCGGGTTGGCGAACACGTTGTAGAAGCGGTCGTAGGCTTCGGGATCGCTGGCCACCAGCCGCACCAGGTACTCGCCGCCGGCGGGCGAGCGCACGGCGACCGGCCTGCCGCCGTTCTCGTGGGCGATCGCGGCGTCGTGCTCATTCATCGCCGAGGCGACCCAAACGGCGTCGCGGTGCGAGGCCAGGCCGGTCAGCGCGGTCACCAGCCCACCGGAGCCGCGCTGCACCTCTCCGCCGGGGCCGAACGTCACAGGGCCCCTGTTGCTGACCAGCACCAGCGGATTTCGTTGCTTTGCCCCGCCCGTCCCAGCCCTGCCGGAGCTCATGACTGAGCCAGCGCCGTGAAGATGCGCAGGTAGTCGCGCAGATAGCGGGGCGTCAGAAAATGCTGGCGCACGTGCTCCTTGCCACGGCGACCGAGCGCCTTGCCGAGCGCCGGGTCGGCCAGCAGCTCCAGCGAGCGCTGTGCGCACTGCTCGACCGTCTCCACCAGAAAGCCGGTGACCGTGTCCTCGACCTGTAGCGGGATGCCGCCGACGTTGCCGCCGATGAACGGGCGCGCCTTCCAGATCGCCTCTGAGACGGTCAGGCCGAAGCCCTCGCGCGTGGACTTCTGCACGACCACGTCGGCGTGCGATTGGAAAGCGTTGACCTCGATCGCGCCGACGTTGTTGAAGTTGTTGAGGATGTGCACGTCGGAGTCGCCGGCGGCATGCGCGATCGTCGCGTTGAAGAAGTCCCAGCCCTCGGGGTCGTCGCTTGCCATCGAGCCGACCAGCGCCAGCTGCACGTCGGGGACCTTCTGCTTGACGATGCGGTAAGCGTCGATCACCCCCAGCGGGTCCTTCCAGGGGTCAAAGCGCGAGACCTGGCAGATCAGCGGGCGGTCGACGTCGATCCCGAACTGCTCGCAGACGTAGGAGGCGTCTTCGGGCGAGAGCGCCATGTTCTTGGGCATCAGCGGGTCGATCGCCGGCGGCACCACGTTGACGGTGCCGCTCATGCCTGTGGGGACGTAGTCCCGCATGTGGAACAGGCTCTGGGGATAGTCGGCGATGAACGGCAGCAGCCGCTCGATCGTGGCCGGGTTCGGGGTCGAGAGGTCGATGTGGCAGCGCCAGACCCAGCCCTTGGCCTTCTCCGGCACCAGCTTGTACAGGCCCGCCGGCTGCGGATCGTGGATCAGGCACACGTCCCAGCCGTCGGCCAGCTCGCGTGCGTTCATCTCGTTGTACTGCTCCCAGGTGCGCCACTGCTCTTCGTCCAGGTCTTGGGGGTTTCCCTGCAGAGCGTTGTGCATCAGCTTGGTCGCGTTGAAGAACTCCTCACGCCCGTAGATCACCTGCCACTCGCAGTCCAGGCCCACGTCGCGCATCAGCGGCACCAGCGTGTAGAGGATCTCCGAGACGCCGCCGCCGAACGCGGTAGCCGAGACGTGCACGACGCGCTTTCCCTGCAGCGGCTCCGCCAGCGTCCTGATTTCCTCGATCAGCTCGCGGCCGCAAATGTGGGTGTAGTCGGCGAGCGACTTGTGTCCTGTGGCGACCGGTTGCAGCACGAGCGGACCGCACGATATCTACGGCGCACGCGGAAGTCAGGCTTGGTGGCGAAGCGGCCGCCTTGGCGCGGCGCCCACAGACCGCCCGCGGGTCTATGGTCTGAGGCAGATGTTCGACGGTCGCATCTACCGCGCGGCGCTTGCTCCGCTGCTGCTCGTGGTGGTGATTGTCGGGTTCTCGCTCGGCGGCCCCGTCACTCCGCTTCACTCCACGCTCGCCCCGGACGCGTTCGAAGGCGGCCCTGCCTACGCCACGTTGCGCCGGCTGCTCAGCGCCTTCCCCGACCGCAAGCCCGGCAGCGAAGGCGATCGGCGGCTGGCCGCCTATATCGCGCAGAGCCTACGCTCGCTGTCAGGCAATGCCGGCGGCGGCTTTCAGGTCTCCACGCGTAGCTTTGCCGCAACCACGGCCGAAGGTGAGCGCACGCTGACCGAAGTGGTGGCGCTGCGACCGGGATCGACCGGCGATCGGCCGATCGCGATCGTCGCCCACCGCGACGCCGCCACCGCCGGCTCAGCCGCGGAGCTCTCGGCGACAGCCGCGCTGTTGGAGTTGGCGCGCGTGTTCGCTCAGAGCGAGACGCGGCGCACGATTGTGCTCGTCTCGACCAGCGGTGGCAGCGAGGGTGCCGCTACCGCCGGGCCGGCCGACCATCTCTCTTCCACCCCCGACGCGGCAATCGTGCTTGGCGATCTCGCCGGCAATCGGGCTCACAAGCCGTTCGTGCTGCCGTTCGCGGGCACCGCCGCGAGTGCGCCGGAGCTGCTGCAGCGCACCCTGCAGGGCGCGATCTCCTCGGAGGTGGGCACCGATCCCGGCTCGGTCGGGTTCGCTTCGCAGCTGGCGCATCTGTCGCTGCCGCTTGCGATCGGCGAACAGGCGCCGCTCGACGCCGCCTCGATACCCGCCGTCACCGTGCAGGTGAGCGGGGTGCGCGGGCCGGTGGCCGGCACCCGCGTGAGCGAAGCGCGGCTGGCCAATTTTGGCCGGGCGGTGCTCTCGGCGGTATACGCGCTTGACGAAGGCTCGGACGTCGGTCAGGTGCCGAGCACGCGTTTGCAGCTTGGCAACCGTGCGCTGCCGGCATGGGCGATCAGGCTGCTTGTGCTGGCAGCGCTGCTGGCGCCGCTGGTTACCTGCGTCGACGCGTTGGCGCGCCTGCGCCGCCGCCGTGAGCCGCTGCGCGCCGGCTTGGCCTGGGCCTCGTGCGGTGTCGTGCCGTTCGCGGTCGCGGCCCTGTTCGCGATCGTGCTGGGGGGCCTGGGGATGTTCGCGGCACCGAGTGGGCAGCTGTCGGCGGCGGCGATCTCGGCCGACAGCGGCGTTGCGGCGGCACTGACCGCCACGGCAGTTGTGCTGATCGCGCTGCTGTTCGCGCGCCCGGCGCTGACTCGTCGTGTCGGCGCCGACGCGGCCGAGCACGCGGACGCGGCCGGCCTCGGGGCGATGTTCCTGCTGCTGGCAGTGGGCCTGCTGAGCTGGCTGGTCAATCCCTTTGCCGCCCTGCTGCTGGTGCCGGCGACGCATCTAGGGCTGCTGGCGGCGGACTCGCGGCCGCGGCTGTTGTCGCTGCCGGCGCTGGTGCTGGCGTCGTTGCCGCTGTTGGCGCTGGCGTTGGTGTATGGCCGCGAACTCGGCCTTGGCCCGCTGGCATTGAGTGAGAGCGTGCTATCGGCGCTGGCCGGCGGGCAGGTTGGCGTCCTTGCCGTCCTGTTGTGGAGTGTCGCGCTCGGCAGCCTGCTGTCGCTTTTCGCGCTCGCTTTCGCACAACAGCGACAGGAGCATCTCAGCGGCAACGACGGCGACGGCAACGGCGTGCCCGCACCGGTTGAGATATTCACGCGAGGGCCGCTCACGTATGCCGGGCCCGGCTCGCTTGGCGGCACCGAGTCGGCGCTGCGCCGCTGACGGGCAACGAGCGGGCTACCAGCGGTGCTCGTAGCCCGACAGCTGCTGCGGCCGGCCTTGGTGGTGCAGCAGCAGCCGCGGCTCGCCCTCTAGGACATGGCCGACCCAGGTGAGCTCGACGTCCGCGCGCAGCGCTGCCTGCTTGACGCGCTCCAGGCGCCGTGGCGGCACGCACACGCACAGCTCATAGTCTTCGCCGCTGCTCGCCGCCGCCTGCCAGGCTGGGATGCCCAGCTCTCGCGCACAGGCCTCGGTGCGCTCATCGATCGGTAGCTTCTCCAGGTCGATCTTCAGCGTCACCCCGCCGGCGCGGGCGAGGTGCAGCGCGTCGGTCGCGATTCCGTCGGAGAGGTCGATCATTGCGTGCAGGCCGGCGGGGGCGAGCGCGCGCGCCTCGCGCAACTTTGGCGTCGGTCGCGCGGGGCGGGCGCCGAGCGTGCCGGTCACCCCGACCAGATCGCCTGGGCGCGCGCCGTCACGGCCGATCAGCTTTTGGTCGCGCTCGGCCCAGCCGACCGCTGTCACGCTCACGAACAGCGTTGGCGAGGCGACCACGTCGCCACCGGCGATCGTCGTGTCGGTCTGCTCGGCGAGCTGCTCGGCGCCCTGCATCAGCTCAAGCGCCTGGCGCTCGCTCACGTGCGGGGGCACGCCGAGGGCGATGTATGCCTCGCCTGTTTGCGCTGCCATCGCGGCGATGTCCGACAGTGCGGCTGCCAGCGCTCGCCAGCCGATCTCAGAGAAATCGGTGTGCTCGTCCAGGCGGAAGTGAACGCCCTCCACGACCGAGTCGACGCTTGTGACGCACAGCTTCAGCGCTTTCACGACCGCGGCGTCGTCGCCGATTCCACGCACGATCCTGCCTCCGCGTTGCTTGAGCGCGGCGGCAACCGAGTCGATCAGGGAGAGCTCTGCTATGCCGGTTTGTGAGTTGCGGACTGCGGACGGCTGAACGGGCTGGGGACGAGTGGGCGCGGGCTCAACGGTGACGGTAGACGATGCGCGCGCGATCGAGGTCGTAGGGCGAGAGCTCACAGCGAACTCGATCGCCGGGGAGGATGCGAATGCGAAAACGGCGCATCTTGCCGGCCACATGGCCGAGCACGACGTGGTCGTTGTCGAGCTTGACTCGGAACATCGCGTTCGGGAGTGCCTCGATCACCTCGCCCTCGAATTCGACCTTGTCTTCCTTGGCCACTCGTTCTTCTTTCGTATTTAGGGTGCGCTTTTTGCGCTCGGGTTGGCTTGCGTTGGGGCTCACGCTACCAATCTCCGCGCTCGCGGCGCCACGCCGTCTCTCTTGCGGTCAGTGGCCGGGCGGTTCCGCGCCGCCGGCGCCGCCGACGCCCGGCGGCGCTTCTTTGACCGCTGGCGCCGCGGGTTCGTGAGCCGGAGTCGCCGGCGTTTCCCGACTGTGTTCGTTGGCGCCGGAAGGGGTTTTTTCGACTTCCTGTGCTGGGCGATGAGTCGACCCTGGGGTATACGGGTGCTTTTCGCTTTCGCTGCTTTCGCCACTTGTCGAGCTACCGCTGCTCGCGTACTTGCCGAAGAACGGCTGGTAGGAGATCGGTTCCTTGGGCGAGGGGAATTCCGTGCACGATTCGCCTTCGGTCACCGCTGACATGTACGCGTGCCAGATTTCCGCCGGCAGGTAGCCGCCCTGCTGAGGCTCACCGTGCACGTCGGTCATCGGGATCAGGCTGTTCGGGTAGCCCATCCAGACAGCGGTTGCGTAGTTGGGGGTGTAACCGTCGAGCCAGGCGTCCACCAGGTTGCTGGTCGTGCCCGTCTTGGCCGCGGTTGGGCAGCCGATCGCCGAACGCGTCGCCGTGCCGCCAAGCACGTTCTGGTGAAGGATGCTCGTCTCCTCGGCGGTCACGCCGTCTGAGAGCGCCTTGACGCGGTGAGGCTTGCCCCAGCTGGCGTCGACGCGGCCGTCGGGGAACACGACCTTGGTGATCGCGATTGGGCGGTTGCGCCAGCCGCCGTCGGCCAGCGTCGCGTAAACGTCGGCCATTTCCAGTGGGCTGACGCCGATCGTCAGGCCGCCGAGCGCCTCTGCCGGATAGGAGTGCAGGTGCTCGCGCACGCCCATCTTGTAAGCCATCTGCGTCACCGTTTCCTCACCGAGATCGGCCGCCAGCTGGGCATAGACGGTGTTGTCGGAAGCAAGCGTCGCCTGCACCAGGTTGATCGACTTGTTCGAGGAAGTGTTCTCGAACGTTTTGACTTCGTAGGTCGGGTATCCGGGGAGCCAGCCAGGCGCGAGCGTGTGCGAGACGTAGTAGGTGGAGTTGGGGTCCACGCCGCGTGAGAGCGCGTCGGCGAGGTCGATCGCCTTGAAGGTCGAGCCCGGCTGGCGGTGGCCCTGAGAGGCCAGGTTGTATTGCGACTGGTCGTAGCTCTCAGACTCGGCCATCGCCTCGATGTAACCGTTGTGCGGGTTGATCGTGACGATCGCCGAGGCCGGGTCGCCCTGCTCGTCGAGCACTTTCGCGATCGCGGCGCGCGCCTTGCGCTGCATGCTCAAGTCGATCGTCGTATAGACCTTCAGGCCACCCTGTTCGACCGTGTTGCGACCGTAGCGGTGGATCAGCTCTTTGCGCACGTATTCGAAGAAGAAGCTCTCCGCGCGCCGGCTGTAATAGCTGGAGCGTTCGACTTCCAGCGGCGCGTGCTGAGCCAACCGCGCTTGCGCCCTGGTGATGTCGTGCAGTTCGGCCATCTTGCCGAGCACCTCGTTGCGGCGCTGGCGCGCTGCAGCCGGGTACAGGAACGGGTTGTACTCCGACGGGGCCTGCGGCAGGCCTGCCAGCAAAGCCGACTGCTGCAAGTTGAGCTGGTAGGCGCTCTTGTTGAAGAAGATGCGCGAGGCAGCCTGCACGCCCAACGCCGTTTGCCCGCCGACGGTTCCGTAAGCGACGCTGTTGAGGTAGTCGGTGAGGATCGTTCTCTTCGAGTGGTGTTTGTTGAATTCGATCGCCAGCTTGGCCTCGTCGACCTTCTGTTTGAAGGAGTGCGTGTCGCTGCCGAGGTACATGTTGCGCATCAGCTGCATCGTGATCGTGGAGGCGCCCTGCAGTGTCTGGCCGTGCACGATGTCCTTGATCGCCGAGCGGAAGATACCTGTCAGGTCGACGCCGTTGTTCTTGTAAAAGCGCTGGTCCTCGATCGCGACGGTGGCTTCGCGCAGGCGCCTTGGCATTTGCGCGCTGGTGATCGGCGAGCGCAGCACGTCGGACTGGATGAAGCCCAGGCGCGTGCCGTTGGCGGCGTACACCTGCGAGGTGGCACCCGCCAGCTTTGGCGTCAATTCGCTCAACGCGGGCGCTGACTGGGCAACCGACAGCACGTAGCCGACGCCGACGACCACCGCCAGCACGATTGCGCCGACCATGCCGAGCAGGCCGATGAACACCAGCCTTGAGGGGCCGGAGCGGCGCTGGCGCCGGCGTCGTTGTCGTGCTAGTCGTGACATGTGTCTGAGAGCCGCGTCGCCTGTAGGTGACTGTACCGCCCCGCGTTGTGATTTCCTGCAGTTCGCGCGGGCGGCAACGGCTCCTGCGTGCTCGCCCGATGAGCCCCGATCTCGCCGAGACAGCAGTCGCTGAGCCCGCCGGCACGCTTTCAGCCGCAGGCGATCTCGGCCTGTCCGCTCCGCTCGCGCGACTGCGCGCGGACAGCGCCCGGATGGACGCCGTCCGCGATGTTTGGAAAGGGATTTGGATGTCGCGCCTGCTGGTTTGGAGCGCGGCTGTTGGGACGATCGCCGTGCTCGGCTTCGGGCCCGTGCGTCGTGTCTTCGACCCGCCCGGCTCCACGCGCGGCTTCGGATGGCTGGGGGACGTCCTGGCAGCGCCTGCCGCGCGCTGGGATGCGGCCTGGTACCTGACGATCGCCCACTATGGCTACCGGCCCGACCTGGGCACGTTCACCGCACCCCGCGACGCCTTCTTTCCGCTGTATCCGATCGGGCTGCGAGCGCTCTCGGACCTGGGGACGCCGCCCTTGCTCGCCGGCGTGCTGCTGTCGCTGGCGGCGCTTGCGTTCGGGCTGTACGCGCTGCACCGCCTGACGACGCTTGAAGCGGCACGGTTGCGGTTGGGACGTGGGCGCGAGCTGGCGCGGCTGACGGTGCTCACCTGCGCGTTCGGGCCGATGGCGTTCTTCTTCTCGGCGGTCTACAGCGAGTCGCTGTATCTGGCGCTGTCGGTAGGTGCGTTCCTGTTTGCCCGCCGCGGCCGCTGGCCGCTTGCGGCCGCCTGCGCCGGGCTCGCGGCCGCGACGCGCAGCAGCGGCGTGGCGCTGGCGTTGCCGCTGGCGCTGCTCTATCTGTACGGGCCGCGCGATGACCGCCGCCCGGATCGTGAGTGCCACCGGCTGCAGCCGCGCTACCGCCTGCGCGCCGACTTGCTGTGGCTGCTGCTGGTGCCGGCCGGCATCGTCGCCTACGGCGTCTATCTCGGTCTCGCCGGCGGCGACCCGCTCGCGCCATTTCATGCGCAGGCCGGCTGGAGTCGTCACTTCGCCGGGCCGTTCGGCGGCGCTTGGACAGGGGTGCTCGCCGGTCTGCGCGCCGTCGGCCATGCCGGCACCGCCGCCAGCCACAACCTGGTGCTGCTCGCCTTCCTGGCCGTGGGCGCCGTCGGCCTGGTCGGCGTGCTGCGGCTGTTGCCGTTTGCCTACGGCGCCTACGTATTGGCGGCGCTGGCACTGCCGCTCTCCTACCCTGTGTCCTCGCAACCGTTGATGTCGCTGCCACGGTTTTTGCTGGTGCTGTTCCCATTGAACATATGGCTGGGCACCCGACTGCTCGATCGGCCGTGGCTGACGCGCGCGCTGCTCGGCGGCTCGGGGGTCGCTCTGGCGTTCTTCACCGGCGCCTTCTCCACCTGGCACTGGGTGGCGTGAGCGCCCAACCGCGCGGCCCGGCCGGACTGCCGCCGAACGACTGGCCGGCGTGGAGCGGGCCGGTCGCGCTGCTGGCGGCCCTGGTGCTGGCGGCGGTCGGTGGGTTGATCGTCGACATTCCCGCCGTGCTGGCCGGCGTGAAAGTCAGCTCCTCCCACACTCCCCCGGGGCTGGAGCTGGCCGACACGGTCGTGCAGGACGCGCTGTTCGTGCTGACCGCCGTGCTGTTCGCGCAGATGGGTGGGCGTACCGTGCGCTCCTGGCAGCTGGGGCTGCGGCCCTCGCGCGAGCGCGGGTGGCGGATCGGGCTGATCGTCCTCGGCGTCTACGTCGTCTTCTTCCTGTTCAGCGCCGTCTGGTCGATCGCGCTTGGCGAAAAACCGAAAGAGGAACTGCTCAAACAGCTCGGCGCCAACGAAAGCGGAGTGCTGTTGGCGCTGAGCGCGCTGCTGACGACGGTGATCGCGCCGATCGGCGAGGAGACGCTGTTTCGCGGCTACATATTTCCCTCGCTTGCGAAATGGCGCGGCTGGGGCCTGGCGGCAGCGATCACCGGCGTCCTGTTCGGCGTGGTGCACGTCGGCTCGGCGCCGGTGATCTACCTGGTGCCGCTTGGGGTGCTCGGCTTTCTCTTGTGCGCGCTGTACCGCTGGACCGGATCGCTGTATCCCTGCATCGCCACGCACTGCCTGAACAACTCGATCGCCTTCGGAGCGCTTGAGAAATGGAGCTGGCAGATACCGCTGCTGGCGCTCGCTGCGCTCGCCACGCTCGGCGCGCTGCAGATCGCGCTCAGTCGCGCCGGCTTGATCGCGCCCGCTCCCGTCCCGGCAAGCACATACGATTTCCCCGATGCCTGAGCGCAGCATCCGCCGAACAAAGCTCGCCGGCCTGGTCGCGCTGGCAGCTTGCGCGCTGGCACCGGCGAGCGCCGCGGCCGTCGAAGCGACGACACCGCCGACCGCACCAGCCGCCGCGCCTGTTGCCGGCAGCATGCGCCTGGCGCTGCAACGCGTGCACGGGCATGCCGCGCCGGCCGTCGTCGGCGAGCGCTTTGTCGTGCGCGGCGTCGTCACGCCCTACGTGGCCGGCCAGAAGATTCAGCTCAGCATCTACCGCGACGGGCGTCGTGTCCTGTCTCGACGCCTCGGGCTCTCACCGCTCGGCAACGGAGCCGGCCAGTTTCACTTCGCCTACAAGCCGCCCCACAGCGGTCTCGTGCAGGTCCGCGCCGAACACCTCGCCACCGCGCAGCTTGCCGCCTTCAAGGCCAAGTCCGTGAGCGTTCGCTTCGAGCCCTCAGAGCTGTCCTTCGGCGCCGGCGGCAATGCCGTGTGGATTCTGCAACGCGAGCTGGCCGCGCTTCACTACCAGCTGAACGTCAACGGGCGCTATGACGAAGCGACCGGGCGCGCGGTGCTTGCCTTTCGCAAGGTGACCGGGCAGGCGCGGATCGAAACCGCCAACTCGCGCATCTTCGGACTGCTGCAGGAGGGGGCCGGGCGCTTCCACGTGCGCTATCGCCACGACGGCAGCCACATTGAGGCCGACCTGTCAAAGCAGGTGCTGGCCGAGATCGAACCCGGCGGGCGCGTGCGACGGATCATCACGATCAGCTCCGGCAAGCCCTCGACGCCGACCGTGATCGGGCGCTTTCGCGTCTACCGCAGGGAACCGGGCACCAATTCCCACGGGATGGTCGACTCCAGCTACTTCATCAGCGGCTATGCGATCCACGGCTACGCCGAAGTGCCGCCCTACGCCGCCAGCCACGGCTGCCTGCGCATACCGATCCCCGACGCGGCCGCGGTCTACAGCTGGGTGCAGATCGGCTTTCCGGTGGACGTGTACACCGACAACGGCGGCGGCAGCCACACGGTCAGAGGCAACGCCGGGCCGTAAAACGGCAGGCCATAAAGCCGATGGCTAGGGCGCCAGCTTGAGCAGGCGCGCCACGAAGGCCAGGCCGAAGCCGTAGACGACGAGCACGAGCAGCGTGTCCACGATGTGGACCGTCCAAGCGCCGCTTTCGCTTGAGAGCACTCCCGAGAACGGCGAGGCGAGCTTTTCAAAAGCTTTGTCGATCGCTTCGTGCAGCCCGCTCTGTTTCGCCGGAGCGCTTGAGCTCGGTTCACCGGCGTCTACCTGTGCCTGCTGATGCGAGGAAGCGCTGCCTGTTTGGTCGAGCGCAAACGCCGCGAAGTACAGGATCGCGATCGCGCAGATCGCGATCGAGGCCAGGCGCAGCACGCGCGCTACAAGCGGGAAAAGCATCAGATCAATATGAACGGCAGGTCGATTGCAGCAAGGTAACGACGCCCCTGGACGGCTTGGACGGATGTGCGAGGCTTGAGCGGCTAGATTGCCCAGCGATGGGCAAAGCCAGCGAGGCGCGTACGCGCTTGATCGAACAGTTGCGTGAGCACGCGCTGGTGATCGGCGAGGTGACGCTCACCAGTGGCAAGACCGCCTCCTACTATGTGGACGCCAAGCGCGCGATTCTGCGGCCGGCGGGCTTTCACGCACTCGGCGAGCTGCTCGCGCAGCTGGCGCGCGAGCGCGGGGCGACGGCGGTCGGCGGCATGACGATGGGGGCCGACGCGGTTGCCTGTGCCGCGCTTGCCGGCGGTGCCGAGGTCAAGGGGTTCTTCGTGCGCAAGGACGCCAAGGCGCACGGGTTGCAGCGGCGGATCGAGGGGCCGCTGCTCGCGGCCGGCGATCGCTGCCTCGTCGTGGAGGACGTGGTCACGACTGGCGGCTCGACTGTGGCGGCCATCGAAGCGCTGAAGGACGCCGGACACGAGATCTGTGGCGTCACCGCCGTGCTCGACCGCCTCGCGGGCGGCGGCGAGGCGATCGAACGGGCCGCGGGGGCTCCGTACATGCCGCTGACGACGATCGACGATGTCTATCCCGAGCGCGAGCGATAGTCGATTCGAACGGTAGCCTTGACAGGCGCGCCCTCGTAGTCCAATGGATAAGACGACCGCCTCCTAAGCGGTAGATCCAGGTTCGACTCCTGGCGGGGGCACTTCTGCGAAACCGCTGCAATCAAGCGGGATCGGCGCTCGTCGCACTGCCGCGTCGTCGGTTATCCGAGGCGCTGAACCTCGCTGCTGCCCATTGCTGCCCATTCAGCAGTCGGAGGAGTGGGCTCTCCCAGGCGCCGAGAGCCGTCAATCCGATCCGTTTGATGCGCAGGTGGCCTTCTCCACTGCCTTGTCGAGCACCCGCCGCCGGATGTTGCCCTGCTTCCACGTGCCGGTCGAGTGCGCCGGCCGCGTCGAGCAGCGCCTCGATGTGCTCCGGCCGGTCGAGCCAAATGGCGGCTGGCTGCTGTTTCGACTCCTGACGGGGGCATCTTCCCGAACGAGCTGGATCAGACGACTGGCTAGAGCATCAGGCTACGGCCAGCTTCAGTTCGGCAGAGTCCGCCACGGTCGGCAGCTCGATTGTCAGCTTCCCGCCGTCTGCCTGCTCAAGTAGACGGCGCACATCGACGAGCGTCAGGCCGACCAGCGCGCCGTCGGCGTCGTAGCTCACGGCGTGGCCCTCTGGCGTCTCATCGAAGTCAACGGCGCGCCCGGGATCGCCGGCAGCGAGATACAGCACGTCGGCCTCGGCGTCGTAGCGAACGCGATCAAAGGTGTATGGGCCGATCTGGACGCTCATGGCTTACTTCTCCTGGGAAACGCCGTGCGAACCTTCCCAGTTGACTCCTCGTCAAAGGCTACTACGACCTTGAGCCAGCGACTGGGGCCTGCGCCCTCCAGGTAGAACCAGTCTTGGCCTGGGCGTGCCTGCTCGATTCGCTCCGATGGTTCTCGGATGGCGCGGAGCACGTCGGCTTGATGCGCGGCCATATAGGGGTGGCCGTCAACGATGTGCTCCCACCGCTCGCCGGTCAGGTGGACCGTACGCCCGAGGGGATCGACGACAGAATTGATTGAGGACATTACGCAGCAGCCTACCCACGGCCTGCGATGCTCTGCCGTTTGGGCAGCAGCCCATTCTGCTGCCCAAACCCCGCCGAATCGCGCCCAATCAGACCGAATCGACAGTCAGGCAGGCGGGCCGGATCGCCTGTACACGCCGACAAATGCTGACCTTTCGGCCACCGCCTGGGTCATCCTCCTAAGCGGTAGATCCAGGTTCGACTCCTGGCGGGGGCATACATTGAGCCTCGATTATGCGCGTCGAGCCGGCGCGGCGGCACCCGCACGAACACCGGCTCCAGCGTCGGCTCGTCCATCGCTGACCGGTGTGGCGGCGCAAAGTGGGCAGACTGCAAGCCGTGAGCGCGACAGCCCGGCCCGCCCCTAGCTCTCCCGGCCCCACCCGCGCCCGCCGCCGCCTGATCCTCGCGATCTGCTGCATGAGCCTGCTGATAGTCGGCTTGGACAACACGATCGTCAACGTCGCGCTGCCCTCGATCGGCCGCGAATTGCACGCCGAGGTCTCCGAGCTGCAGTGGGTGGTTGACGCTTACACGCTCGTGCTCGCCTCGTTCCTGATGCTCGGTGGCTCGATGGGCGACCGCTTCGGGCGCAAGCGCGTCTTCCAGACAGGGCTGCTGGTGTTCACGCTCGGCTCGCTGCTGTGCAGCACCGCCCCCAGCCTGCAATGGCTGATCGTGTTCCGTGCGCTGCAGGCGATCGGCGGCACGATGCTCAATCCCGTCGCGATGTCGATCATCCGCAATGTGTTCACCGACCCGCGCGAGCGCGCCCAGGCGATCGGCATGTGGGGGGCGGCGATCGGCTTCAGCCTCGCGCTCGGGCCCGTGCTCGGCGGCGCGCTAGTGGACGGGATCGACTGGCGCGCGATCTTCTGGATCAACATCCCGATCGGCCTGCTGGCGGTGGCGCTGACGGCGCGCTTCGTCCCCGAGTCCAAGGCGCCGCACCCGCGCCGGCTCGACCCGGTCGGCCAGCTGCTGGTGATCGCGCTGCTGGCGTCGCTCACCTACGCGATCATCGAAGCGCCGGAGGCGGGCTGGAGCTCGACGCAGACGCTGGGCCTGTTCGCCTTCGCCGCCCTAGACGTGGCGGCTCTTGTCCCTTACGAGCTGCGGCGCCGCGAACCGCTGATCGAGCCGCGCTTCTTCCGCAGCATTCCCTTCTCCAGCGCTGCCGCGATCGCCGTGTTCGCATTCGCCGCGCTCGGCGGCTTTCTGTTCGTCAACACGCTCTACCTGCAGGAGATTCGTCACCTCTCGGCTTTCACTGCCGGCCTGTACACGCTGCCGATCGCCGCAATGACGCTGGTCTTTGCGCCGCTGTCCGGCCGCATCGTCGGTCACCGCGGATCGCGCCTGCCGCTCCTGATCGGCGGCGCCGGCCTCGGTGCCGGTGGCCTGCTGTTGACCGGCGTGACGCACACGACGCCGCTGGTCGAGCTGCTGCCCGCCTACTTCCTGTTCGGGATTGGCTTTGGCATGGTCAACCCGCCGATCACCAACACGGCGGTGCTCGGCATGCCGGAGGCGCAGGCGGGTGTCGCGGCGGCCGTCGCGTCGACCTCGCGCCAGGTGGGTCAGACGCTCGGCGTCGCCGTCGCCGGCGCGATCGCCGCGGCCGGCGCGCTACAGGTGGGCGCCGGCTTCGTCGTGGCCAGCGGCGCCGTCTGGTGGCTGCTTGTTGGCTGCGGCGCCGCGATCTTGTTGCTCGGCCTGTTGAGCACCACCAATTGGGCTGATGCGACGGCTACGCGCGCGCTGAGGCTGCCCGTGCTGGGCGCGAGCGCAGCCAGCGAGTGAGCTCATCCGCCGGCAACGGCCGCGAGATCCCGTAGCCCTGGCCGACGTCGCAGCCGATCGCGGCGAGATGGGCGGCGACCTCCTCGGTCTCGATGCCCTCGGCGACGACGCTCAGGTCAAGGTGCCTGGCCAGGTCGATTGTGCTTTGCACGATTGCCCGGTCTCTCGCGCTCTCGCACATTCTCGTTATCAGCGAGCGGTCGATCTTCAGCTCGGTAGCGGGTAGCCGCGCCAGGTAGGCGATCGAGGCGTGCCCGCTGCCGAAGTCATCGATCGAGAGGCCCACGCCAAGCCCGCGCAGCGTGTTGAGAACGTGCTCCGCCCTGTCGGTGTCGGCCATCGCCGCGCTCTCGGTCACCTCGATCGTCAGCTCCCGCGGCGGCGCGGAGTGCGCCTGCAGCAGCGACTCGACCTGCGCGGGCAGACCGGGGTCGTGCAGGTTGTGGGCGGAGATGTTCACCGCGACCTCAAGCTCGAACCCTTCGGCGCGCCACAGCGCCTGCTGGCGCAGCGCTTCGTCAATCACATACCGGGTGACCGCCCCGATCAGGGCGGTCTGCTCGATCACCGGCATGAACTCAAGCGGCGCCAGCATTCCTCGTCGTGGGTGCTGCCAGCGCAGCAGTGCCTCGACCCCCTTCACGGCTCCGCTTGAGAGGTCTATCTGCGGCTGATAGTGCAAGATCAGCTCGCGCCGTTCCAGCGCCGGGCGAACTTGGCCGAGCAGCTTCAGGCGCGCCGCCTCGAAGCGGTCGCTTTCGGCCGAGTAGACCTCGACAACGCTCCTGTAGGAGCAGGCGTGCTCAAGCGCCAGGTCGGCGCGGCGCATCAACGTCTCCGCGTCCTCAGCGTGCTCAGGCGCGATCGCGATGCCGATGCTCGCCTCCACGTTGACCGCCGCTCCGTCGAACGTCAACGGCTGCTCAAGGATCGCGCGCACCTCGGCAGCGCCCTCCAAAGCTCCAGTGTGGCCCTGTACCCGCGGCACCAGCAGCGCGAACTCGTCGTTGCCGAGCCGCGCGAGAGTTATCTCCTTGTCCAGGCGCGCGCGCAGCCGCCGCGCCACCTCGATCAGCACCGTGTCACCCGCGCTGTGGCCGAGCAGGTCGTTGATCTGCTTGAAGCCGTCCAAGTCCAGCAGCAGCACGGCGGTGTCGCCGCCACCGGCGGCGCGCTCGCGCAGGGCTCCAGCCAAGGTCTCGGAGAACAGCGTGCGATTGGGCAGGCCCGTCAGCTGGTCGTAGCGCGCGAGCCGATCGTTCTCCAACGCTTGGCGGCGTAGTTGCCGCGAAGCCGCCGCCACGATCCTGAACAGCAGCGCCCACAGCAGTGCCAGCCCGACCGCCAACAGCAGCGCGATCGTACGCTCGTCCGAGCCGATCGCCGCCGCGATCGGCTCGTAGCTGAGGTAAATCTCGAATGCTCCCGCCGGCGCTTCGGAGTTGGTGAAGCGCAGTGGCACGTACACCTCCACGAGCCTGCCGAGCCCGACCTCGCTCGCTGTCTCCGAGTCGCGGGCTGGAGCGATCACGGCCGCGGCGTCCGGGCGGCCGCGCAGCGCGTTCTCCAGATCGTCGCTCTCGCCCGGGCGCTTGCCGATCAGCGCGTGATCGTCGGAGTAGACGATCAGTCCTTGGTTGTTCCAGATCTTGATGCGTGCGAGGTCGCGCGTGACCGAGCGCGCGCGCAGCTGCTCGTCGAGCGCTTGCACACCGGCGGGGCTGAGGCCGTGCCGCAGCTCAGCGGGAGTCAGGCGCGGCTGCACCCCCAGCTTGGCGACGAGACTGGCGGACTCGGTCGCGTCGCTGAGCGTGCGCGAGACGATCTGTGCGTGCAGGACCCACGCCAGCGCGATCCCGAGCGCTACGGTCGGCACCAGGCTCAGCAGGGCAACCTTGCCGGTCAGGCCCGAGCGTAACCGTGACCGACTCATGCTACGCCGCCACCGACACCCGGTCGCGCCCTCCGGCCTTGGCCTGGTACAGCGCTTCGTCGGCGCGCCCCATCAGCGAGTCGGCGCTCTCACCAGGGACGTGCGCGACGATGCCGGCAGAGCAGGTCTGCCCATAGGGCATGCGCTCGCGCAGCCGCTCGACCACGGCCGCGGCGTCGCCGGCACTGGTCTCGGGCAGCAGCAGCGCGAACTCCTCGCCGCCGATGCGCGCCAGGAAGTCGCCGGAGCGCAGCTCCTCGCGCCAGGCGGCAGCGGTCTCGCGCAACAGACGATCGCCTGCCGGGTGGCCGTGGCTGTCGTTGTATTGCTTGAAGTGGTCGAGGTCGAGCATCGCCAGTGTCGTCGGCGCTCGCTTCAGCAGAGCTTCCCGCAGGCGCGTGTCCCAGGCGCGGCGGTTGGGCAGGCCGGTCAGCGCGTCGGTGCTGGCCAGATCGGTGATCCGCGCAACCATGTCACCGCGTTCGATCGCGGTGGCGATCTCGTGTGCGAGCAGCGTGATCAGCGCTGCCCGCATGCTGTCGGCGGCGATTGTCTCGCTCCAGCCGACGACGAGCACGCCGACGACCTCCTCCTCTCCGCGCGAGACCGGCTCGAACAGCAGCGATGCCGGCTGCCCCACTCGCTTCCACAGGTCGCGGTTGATCGCAAGCGCGGGGTGACTCTCGGTCCACAGCAGCGATTTCTTGGAGACGAACGCATCGCGCGCGGCGCTGATCGCGTTCGGATCGACTTCCAGGGGCGTCAGCTCGATCCCGGCTGTCGCGGTCGAGCGCAGCGACCGGTCCCGCCCGGTCGGCTCGTACAGGAAGGCAAAGCTGGCCTCGCCGATAGTGCGCGCCGCCTCGCAGACTTCCTGACGCGCTGCGGCGCTGCCGACGAGCCCCCGCATCACGCGCGCGACCGCCCCCAGCGCCTGCTCGCGCTGCTCGGACTGACTGGCCTGAAAGCGGACCTCGGACACCAGCCACTGGGTGGTGAAGCCGACGATCGTCGCCACGGCGACGAACAGAACGCCGGCGCGGTACTGCGAGGAGGGATATTCCGGCGGGCCGACCAGCACCAGCGGCGCGAAGAAGAACAGCGCCACGCAGACGACGACAAGGCACAGTTGGCGGCGATCGCCGTGCAGCGCGGTCCAGAACACCGGCATCAGCGCGACGATGCCGATGCCGGAGTTGGCGCCGCCCGCGCTTTGGCGCATCAGCGCGACAGCCACTAGGAAGATCGCCGAAGGCAGCACCTCGCGCGTGGAGCCCACGCGCAGCCAGTCGACGCGCGGCCAGTCGAGCGTGCGCAGCATGCCCGCGAGCGCGCCCAGAACGACGGCGACGGCGTATAGCGGCCAGTCGACCTTCGTGGCGATCGGAGTGGCGATCGCGGCCAGGGCGGCGGCCGCCGCGAATGGCAGCAGGCTGGCGCTTACCCGGTCCTGTGGCAGGGGGGTCGCTGCGACCGGATCGTCGCGGCGGCGCCCGAGCTTCTCTTGCATACTCATCCTATTCGGCATGGGCAAAGGGCCCCTTGAGGTGTTTTTCGCGAATCGAAGAACCCTTCCCGCTAAGCCCATCCGCGTGGGCTGCCGATGAAGCCCTCGTGACAGCTCTGCTACGCCCCCGCTTCCGCTCTGGCCCTGGCCGTAGCTCCAGCCCTGGCCGTAGCCCTCGCCGCGGTCCCCGCCTCCGCTCGCTACTGACAAGCGGCGCGCTGCTGCTGGCCTGTGCGCTGGTGGCGACGCCGCTTGCGCTGGCCGGTCGCGACCGTCAGCCGCGGGCGCACGGCGCGATCGTCGGTGGCGCCGTCGCAAGCGAAGGCCAATATCCCGCCGAGGCGTTTGTGCTCGACGTGCGCGGCAAGCTGGTCGGGTCCTGCTCGGGCACCGTAGTCGCGCCCAGCCTCGTGTTGACCGCCGGGCATTGCGCGGAGAACCTGCGGACCGGGGCGGTCAATCCCCACGCTGGGTATGCCGTGGTGACCGGTCAGACCGACCTTGCGTCCACACGCGCCGACCAGATCTCGCATGTCATCGGCGTGATCCCCTACCCGGGCTATGAACGTCGCCGCGATCCCGGCGACGCGGCGCTGCTGGTGCTGGAAAAACCGGTCGCGGCACCGCCGATGGAGCTTGCCAAAGGCGGGCAGGCGCACCTGTACGGAGCCGGCACGACCGCGACGATCGCCGGTTGGGGGTTGACCACCACCCTTCATCCCAAGGTCTCCAAGCAACTGCGCTACGCGTCGACGGTGGTGCAGCCCGCCGCCTGGTGCAAGCACCACATCCACCCCTTCTTTCCGCGCTGGGAGGTCTGTGCGTTCGACTCGGCGCACGCGACCAGCAACAGCTGCTTCGGCGACAGCGGCGGACCGCTGATGGTTCCGCGTCCGGCCACCGGCGAACTGGTCGAGGTCGGGATCGTCGCCTTCGGCAGCGTCAGCTGCTCGCCGCGCTATCCGAGCGTGTACACACGCGTGGAAGCCCTCTCCGGGTGGCTGCGCAGCTGGATCGCCGCCTACAGCACGACGGTGATGCGCCAGCCCGTGTTGAGCACCGCTCCGGTTGGCTGAGAGCCCCTTCCAAAAGGGGCGTTCACTCGTACAGCGATTCGCGCGCGAGCTCCTGCGCGCGAGCCCCCCACAGCGCCAGCTCAAGCAGGTCGCCGCGGTAGTCGTCGGGCGCCAGCAGCGTGAAACGTTGCTCGACCAGCTCGCACTGGTCGACCGTGGCCGGCCCCAGCTCCGCGGTCGCCAGGCGGGCGCCGCCAACCAGCGGGCGGCCCCATACGAGCGTCATCGCCGCCGCGTTGCCCTCGCTGCCGCGCCAGGAGCCGACCACTTCGTCGCAGACGTCGAGCTTCCACTCGGGATGGCGCTCGGCCGTCTGGTCGGTGAAGTCGACGTAGGCGCTGAGGTCGCTCGGCTCGGCCTGCGCCTCCAGCCCGGTCACGTAGCGCACGTAGCCGTACAGCTCATAGCCGTTTGAGCTGATGCTGGTCGCGGGCAGATAGCGCCGGCCGTGCCAGGTGCGGTCGGGATAGAACTCGATCGCGCCGGCCTCGCCGATCTCGGCGCCGTCGTCCTCAAGCGCTGCCCAGGCGGCGCGCAGCTCAGCTTCGAGCCGCTCGGCCCAGCGCCCGTAGGGCAGGCCCTCCTGCGGCGGCTCGGCGGCAAAGCTGGGGACGGGGCGCCCAACGGGTGGCACCGGCGCAGCCTATCCAGTGGCTCCCGGCACTACGGTGGCTCCCGGCACTACGCCTCCAGCAGCAGCGTCACCGGCCCGTCGTTCACCAGCTCCACCTGCATGTCCGCGCCGAATACGCCCCGCTTGGCGCCTGTCAGCTCGCAGAAGCGCTCGTACAGCGGCTCGGCCAGCTCCCCCGGCGCGGCCGCGCCATAGCTCGGGCGGTTGCCTTTGCTCGTCTCCCCGTACAGGGTGAACTGGCTGACGCACAGCACTTCGCGCGCGGCCAGCGGCAGGTTCATGCGTCCCTCGCCGTCGGCAAAGACCCGCAGCGCCAACACCTTCGCCGCCAGCCGCTCGGCCGCCGCCGCGGTGTCCTCGCGCGAGACGCCGAGCAGCACCAGCAGCCCCGGGCCGATCGCCGCCAGCTCGCGGTCCCCGACCCGCACGCTCGCGCGCGCGACGCGCTGGACGAGCGCCCTCACGCCTGCCGCAGCACCGCCGCCGCGTGCTCGGGGGCGACGATGTTCAGGTTCAGTCCGGCTGAGAGCTCAAGGCCCGCCAGGTGCGTCAGGCGCGGCGCGATGTCGATCCGCCAGCAGAAGTGCTCGGCCCCCTGTGGCGCCGTTCGCACCCACATGTTCAGCGGCGGCGAGCTGCCGAAGTGGCGCGCGAGCCGCGACAGCCCGTCGTGCAGCAGCGCGGCGCAGAGCGGGCCGTCGTCCTGAAAGCGCATCCGTGGCACGCGCGGCGCCAGCATCAGCTGGAAGGGGAAGCGCGAGGCGTAAGGCGCGATCAGCACCGCCTCCTCGTCCACCGCCACCAGCCGCTCGCCCCGGCGGACCTCCTCGGCCACCAGGTCCTCAAGCAGGCCCCGTCCCATCGTGCGGGTGGCGTAGGCGCCGGCGCGCTCGCGCTCGCGCGCGATCTCGGCCGGCACGAAATCGAGCGCGTACAGCTGTGAGTGGGTGTGCTCCAGCGACGCGCCGGCCTCGCGCCGCTCGTTGACGATCAGTTGCACGTAGGCGGCATCGGCGTGCGCACGCATCCGCTCGCGCCACGCCGCCATCGCATCTGCCAGCCGTGCCGGCGGCAGCTCGGCCAGCGACAGCACCGACTCGGGCGCGTTGACGATCACCTCGTGCGCGCCGAGCGCCGGCGAGCTGCTGAACAGGTCGGGCTGGGCGTCGCGCTCGCATGGGGGCGAGTCGGCGCTCAGCGCTGGATACAGGTTCGGGACCACGCGCACGCTCCAGCCGGGCCCGTCCGCTTTCCCCCCACCCGCGCGTACCGCGTACAGCTCGGGCGGCGTGCGGTCCTCGTGCCCCTCGGCGAAGGGGTCGCGCTGCACGTCGATCGGCGCCGGCGCGGGGCAACGCGGCTCACCGCCCGGGCGGCGCGAGCGCTCGCCGGCGACGATCGTCCTGTGGCCGCTGAGCGGGTCGATTCTGATCTCAGGCACCGAGCGCGTACCGTAGAACCTCTTCGGAGAGCTTGCCGGCGCTGGGCAGCTGGCCCTGGTAGACGAACGGGCGGCCGTGGACCGGCATGAACACCGTCACCGGCGTGAACGACGAGTCGGTCAGCCGCAGGCCGAGCGCGCCGCCGGGGTCGTAGTAGCTCGGATAGCTGACCGGGTGCGAGCGCAGGAAGGCGAGCGCGTCGGCGTGCGAGGAGTCGCCGGAGTCAAGGCCCAGGAACGCCACGCGCTTGCCGTATTCGGCCGCCACGCGCTGGAAGGCGCCGAACTCGGCGCGGCAGGGGACGCACCACGAGGCCCACTTGTTGAGCACCACCGGGTATCCGCGCAGCGAGGCCAGCCGTCCGGCAAGCCCCTTGCCGTCGAGCAGCATCCCGCCCTGCGCGTGCAGCGCCGCCAGCGCCGACGGCGAGCCGGCCAGCAGCGCGTGCTGGCGCGCCGGGCTCAGCGGCGTCTGCCTGCCACCCCCGGAGGAGGAGCCGGCGAGCTGCACGAGCCCGACCGCGATCAGCGCGACCACGGCCAGGCCGGCGACGATCGCGAGCAGGCGAGGGAGGCTCATCGTGCACAAGCGTGCCAGATCGGCGCAGGCCACGATCGCGGCTGCCGGCCGATCGCCGACCCGGCGCTGTCGATCGGCGGCGGCTTCAATTCGCCCGGTTGGTGCGGTATCCTGCGCCTACGGAGCAGAGGGGGGCCGTTGCCTCCAGCTAATCCTCTCACCGGCGCGCCGCGCCGGTTGCCAATCGCGCGGGGCGACCTCGCGACGGCGCCTCTCGAAGCCAAGAGCCCTTATGGCCGAGTCCACCGCAGTGGCCCCAGCGGCCGCGTCCATTCCCGGTTCCGCCGAGATAACTCGCGCGGAGAAGTTCGTGCGCGAGCGCTTCGTGCACGAGGGCGAGGAGCGCGCCGCCGCGCTGGCGCCGGGGTCGGTCCGCCGCCGCGCGCTCGACCAGGCGCTGGCCGAGCTGGCCGACGGCGCCAAGCACCCCTCCACGCAGTGGCGGCGCGACTTCTCGCTGCTGCTCGGGCTGGAGCGCGTGCTCTCCGACGACGAGCCCAAGCTGGCCGATGGGACCGTGCTCTCCGCCCACCAGGTCGACGCGCTGTCGGGCACGCTGACGGCGCTCCTGGCCGAGGCGCAGCGCAGCGCCGGTGGATTGATGTACCCACCCACCCGTGTCGCCGCGGCCGCTTCGCCGGAGCTGCTGGCCTCGGCCTCGATCCTTGGGCCGGACGGCGCTGCGATCGAGCACGCCGACGGCGCCGTCGAGGACGCCGCGAGCGGCGCCGGCGAGGAAGGCGAGGAGGACGAGGACGGCGAAACGCTCGTGCTCGACCCCGACGAGCTCGACGATGAGGACGAGGAGCCCGAGGAGGAGCCCGAGCCAGAGGAGGACACGACCGAGGAGTCCGACGAGGAGCCGCGCGACTGGGTCGAGGAGGACGATGAGGAGGAGTCGCTCGCAGAGGAGCCCGAAGATCCCAACGCCGCCAAGCGCTTCTGGTTCGAGCACGCCACCGGCGCCGGCAAGACCGTCGCCGCGCTCGGCTTCGTCGAGGCCTCGCAGACCGGCGGCATCCTGATCCTCACGCACCGGCGCAACCTGGTCGACCAGTTCCACGGCGAGCTGCGCGAGCGCGGCTATCAGAAGCGCATCTCACGCCCACTGTACGTCGGCGAGGACTCGCCCAAGGGACCGGTCACCGTTGAGACCTACCAGTGGTTCGTGCGCAACGCCGGGCGCATCTCAAGCGCCTACACGATCGTCATCTGCGACGAGGCGCACACCGCGCTGGGCGAGAAGACCAGCGGCGCGATCCGCGCCTGGACCGGCCCGATCTTCATCGGCATGACCGCCACCGGCGCGCTGATCGCACGGCACGTCACCGACCTGTTCCCGACGCAGACCTCGCGCTTCGACCTCGCCCAAGCCGCGCGGCGCGGGGTGATCGCGCCGCTTCGCTGCGTGCGCATCTCCCCTGGACAGGGCGTCAGGACGATCGCCAACGTGCCACTGCGTCGCGGCGAGGTCGACACCGAGTTCGACCAGGAGGAGCTGGCCGCCCTGCTCGACCAGCATCCCTTCAACATCGCTGCCGCCAACCTGTACAAGACGCGCTTCAACGGCGTGCCCGGCGTCGTCTACGCCGCCGGCGTGCAGCACGCCTACAACCTGGCCGAGGCCTTTCGCGCCGAAGGGCTGAAGGCGCAGGGAGTCTCCGGCGAGACGCCCAAGCGCGAGCTGGCGGAGATTCTCGCGCGTTACGAGCGCGGCGACATCGACGTGCTGATTAACGCGCAACTGCTCGCCGAGGGCTGGAACAGCCCGCGCGCGACCGTCTGCGTGCACCTGGCGCCGACCGCCTCCAAGCGCATCTACCAGCAGCGCGTCGGGCGCGTCACCCGCCGCCATCCGGGCAAGGAGGCGGGGCTGGTCGTCGACTTCGTGCACCCCGCCACCAAGAACGACGATCCTGTCGTGACATTGCACTCGCTGCTGGACCGCGACGTCTACCGCGGCGGCGCGATCGTCGTCGGCCCGGTCAGGCGCGGGCGCGGGCGGCGCATGCGCGTGGAGCGCCGCGTACTGCCCGTCTGCGCGGAGGAAGAGCGCCGCCACGAAGTGTTCGAGCGCGAGCTGTGGCGGATCGCGGTCGAGCACCTCGACTACGGCGAGCAGCACGTGTGGGCGGCGCTGGCCGGCGCGCGCGTCACGCCCAACGGCTGGCGGCGCGCCAGGGCGATGCTGCACTTCGACCGTACGGGCGAGCTGAAGGCGCGCTTTTTGCTCACCGCCGTACAGCGCAACAAGGCATCGCAGCTGCGGCTGAAGGCGCTTGCCGACATCGCCGCGCTGCGCAACGCCGACGCCTTTGACAGCTGTGTGGAGATCGTCGCCGGCTGGCCCAAGGACGAGCGGCGCGAGGCGGCCAAGATCATGCTCAGAGCGCTGGTCGAGCGGCGCATCGGCCGCCGCGACCAGGCCAGCGCCTGGATCTGGCACCTGGCCGAGTACACGCGCGAAGTGCACGAGGAGTACGCGGTGCAGCGCTGGCCGGAGACCAAGCGCCTGCTCGGCCTGCTGGTCAACTCCGCCGGTGGCGCTCACGCCCGCAACGCGCGCCGGCTGGTGCACGCCGCGCGCAAGCAGGACCGCCGCCTTGCCGCCGCGCTGCTGGCAGCGGCGATCGCGCACACGCCCGAGGCCAACGAGGTGCTCTACGGCGCGCGCACGCGGATGGCGCGCAAGCCGCCCGCGCTCGCGCGCGAGCTGCTGCGCAACTTCCCCAAGCGGCGGGCAGGCGGGCGCTCGTCGGCGCGTCGCCGGCGCAAGGGGCCGCAGCGCCCCGCCGGCGAGCGCCAGGCACAGGCCAAGGCCGTCGCGGCCAACGGCAAGCGCGGGCAGGCGCCCAGCGACGCTGTGCTGGCGGAGGCGCTGTCCGCCGAGGTCGAGCAGACCCCGAACGGGGACACGGGTCTGGCGGCCGAGGGCGAGCGCAAGCTCGACCGCAGCGTCGAGGACGCGCTCCAGCGCGCCGATCAGCCGGCCGGGGCCGACAAGTGAACGTCGCCGGCGCTGAGCGTCGTCCGGCTGCCGTCCGCAAGCCGCACCAGTAGCCGTCCCTCGTCGTCGACGCCCTGCGCGACGCCGCGCCCCTGCGCCCAGGCCACTTCACGATCCCGCAGCGCGTCGAGCGAGCGCCAGCGCTCAAGCACGGCCTGTGCCGGCTCACCCAGCCAGGACGCCAGTGCCGCCAACAGGTCGGCCAGCAGCGGCTCGATCGCCGCGGGCGTGCGTCCCAGCGTGGCCGCGCGGGCGCGCAACTGCTCGGGCAGCCGATCCAACGGCACGGCGACGTTGACGCCGGCGCCGACGATCGCCCACTGCGCCTGCGGGCGGCCCTCGACCAGAATGCCGGCGACCTTCCCCAAATCCCCCTCTCCGAGCACGACGTCGTTCGGCCACTTCAGCCGCGCCTTGCCTCCGATCGCCTCGCACAGCGCCACGCCCGTCGTCAGCGGCAGCAGCGACGGGGGGTGCGCCAGCTCGCCGAGACGCAGCACGAGCGAGCACAGCAGCGAGCTGCGCGGGGGTGCCACCCAGCTGCGCCCCTGACGGCCGCGACCCGCCGTCTGCTCGTCGGCGCTCACGAGCGTTCCGTGCGGAGCCCCGGCCAGCGCCAGCGAGCGTGCGCGCTCGTTGGTCGAGTCGCAACGCCGCAGGTGCAGTCGCGGCGTCCCCAGCCTTGGCGCTGCCCCACTGCCCGCGTCAGTCATCGCCGCGGGCGTTGTTCCCATCGCCGTCGGTCGCCGCCGCCGCCGTCAACGCTTGCCGTTGCCGTTGCCGTTGCCGTTGCCGTCGCCGCCGCTCGCGTCGCCGCCGCCGCTCGCGCTGTCGCCCGCGTCGACGGCGGCAAGCAGAGCTTGCACCAGGCCGTCGATGTCGTGGCGCTCGGCCTCGACGTCAGGCTCGATTCCGTGCTCGCGCAACGTCGCGCTTGTGACCGGGCCGATCGACACCACCGACGTTCGCGGCGAAAGACCCCCCTTTGGCGCATCTCGCAAATTTTCATCGTCCGCCAACGCCGCCAAGAAGAAGCGCACGGTCGATGACGAGGTGAAAGTCACATAGTCGGCGCCGCGCGCCGCCTCGCGTGCACGAGGAGACAAACGCTCGGCGACCGTGTCGTACAACGCCACCACATCCACCTCAGCGCCGCGGGCGCGCAGCGCGTCCGGGAGCACGTCGCGCGCCTCGCTCGCCCGCGCCAGCAGCGCGCGGCGCACCTCCACGCCGCTGAGCGCGTCCACCAGCGACTCCGCCACAAAGCGCTCGGGCACGACGTCGGCGCGGACGCCGTGCTCGTGCAGCGCCCGCGCGGTGCCCGGGCCGATCGCCGCCACTCGCGCGCCGGCCAGCGCGCGCGCGTCGCCGCGCGGGTGCACGCCGTCGTCCAGGCGCTCGAACAGCAAGTCGACCCCCACCGGGCTGGTCAGGCAGATCAGGTCGTAGCCGCTCGGGTCGATCGCCGCGGCCGCGCGCGGCACCGTGCGGATCGACGGGGCCTGCACGACATCCGCCCCGAGCGCCTGTAGTCGTCGCGCCAGCTCGCTGGAGCGGGCCCGTGCGCGGGTGACCGCCACGCTCACGCCCGCCAGCGGCGCCGGCGCCGGCCAGCCGCCGAGCTGCTCGGCCAATGCGGCGACCGGGCCGATCACCGCGATCGCCGGCGCCCGCACCTGCTCGCGCTCGGCCACCTGCGCGAGCGTTGACAGCGTCGCCGGCAGCGTGCGCTGGTCCGGAAGCGTGCCCCGTTCGACCAGCGCCGCCGGCTCGCCGCCGCCGCGACCCGCCGCGATCAACGAAGCCGCGATCCGCTCCAGCGCGCGCACGCCCATGTAGAAGACAAGCGTGCCGGGGAATCGCGCCAGCGCCTCGAAATCCAGCTGGGACTCCTGCTTGTCCGGGTCCTCGTGACCGGTCATCAAAGCGACGCCCGTGGACAGGCCCCGGTGCGTGACGGGGATGCCCGCGTAGGCCAACGCCGCCACGCCCGCCGTTATGCCCGGCACGACCGTGAACTCGATGCCGGCCTCACGCAACGCCAGCGCCTCCTCGCCGCCGCGTCCGAACACGAACGGGTCGCCGCCCTTCAGGCGCACGACCTCCCGGCCCGCAAGCGCGCGCTCGATCATCAAGCTCTGCGTCTGCTCCTGCGGCACCGAGACGGCGCCGGGGTGGTGGGGCACCTTCCCCACGAACAGCAGCTCGGCGTCGCCGCGCGCGCCGTCCAAAGCCGACGGCGGGATCAGGCGGTCGTACAGGATCGTGTCGGCGCGCGCGATCAGCTGCAAGGCCCGCGCCGTCATCAGGCCGGGATCGCCTGGGCCGGCGCCGACCAGGTGGACGCGACCCCTAGGCGCCGCCAACCGCCATCTCCTCCGCACGCCGCAGCAGCTCAGGCGCCCCGGCCGTCGTCAGCCGCTCGGCCATGCGCTCACCGAGCTCGGCGGCGTCGTAGAGGCCACCGTCCAGCTCGTCTAAGACCCACTCGGAGCCGTCCGGGAGGCCGACCCAGGCGCGCAAACGCAGACGGTCCTCCACCGCGACGGCGTGGGCGCCAAGCGGGGTGTTGCAGCTGGCGCCGAGCGCTCGCGCGACCGCTCGCTCCGCCGTCAGGCACGCCGTGGCCTCGGCATCGATCATGTCCGTCACGATCGCGCGTGTGGCCTCGTCGCCGGCGCGCGCCTGCAGCGCCAGCGCGCCCTGACCGGGAGCCGGGACAAAATGCTCGGTGTCCAATGCGCAGCCGATGTCTGTGCGCCGGCCCAGGCGGCGCAGGCCCGCGCTGGCCAGCACGATCGCGTCGAACTGGCCCGGCCGGCGCTGCGGCTGCTGGTCCTCCGCGACCGAGACCTCGTTAGCCAGCTTGCGCAGGCGCGTGTCGACGTTGCCACGCAGGCTGACCACTTCCAGGTCCGCTCGCGCCGCCAGCAGCTGTGCCCGTCGTCGCACGCTGCTGGTGCCGACGCAGCCCTGCTCAGGCAGGTCCTCCAACGAGGCCACGCCGATCAGCGCGTCCTCGGGGGCGTCGCGTACGGGCGAGCCGAGCAGCTCCAAGCCGTCGACCAGGTCGCCGGGGACGTCCTTGGCCGAGTGCACGGCCAGGTCGATCTCGCCCGCCAGCAGAGCGTGCTCCAGCTCGGCCACCCAGCGCGACTTGTCGCCGCCCGGCCGCTCGCCGACGCGCAGGCCGTCGCCGCTGGTGTTGACGACCACCACCTCAAGGCCTGCGTCGCCCAGGCTCCACGGCGAGATCCGTTGAGTCACAAGCCGCGCCTGCGCGAGCGCCAGCGCACTTCCCCGCGTTCCGATCTTCATCGTCAGGAGCTCTTGCGCGCGCTGCCGATCGAGCGGACCTCGGCCAGCTTCGTCTCCGCCTCGGCGGTCTGCGGAGCGGGTGCCTTAGCCGTAGCCTCCTCGTCGAGGCCGAACAGCTCCCTTACCAGCTGCAGGCTGGCGTGCCCGCTTGCCTGCCCCCCGTCATGGGGGGTGCCCTTCAGGGTGCGCTCGCGCGAGAGGCTGCGCAGGCGGATCGTCGGCTCGTGCAGCAGCCGTGAGACGACCGCCCGCGCGATCGCCTCGACGCGCATCAGGTCGCGCTCGGAGGCGGACTCCCAGCGGCCGTCGTTCTCGCGCAGGATCTGCTGCACGAGCGCCTCGGCGTGCTCGCGCAGCGCCGCCACCGTCGGCAGCGTCTCGGCCTGGCCGAGCCAGCGCGCGAAGCGGCGGATCTCCTCCTCGACGATCAGCTCCGCCTGCGGCACGATCTGCGCGCGGGCGCCGAGGTTGCGCTGCACGACCGTCTGCAGGTCGTCGATGTCGTACAGGGTGACGCCCGCGATGTCGCCGCAGGCCGGCTCGATGTCGCGCGGGACGGCGATGTCGATCAGGAGAAGCGCTGCCCGGGCGGGCGACTGTTGTGCGCGCTGGGCCATCACCAGCTCGACCTCCTCGGCGCCGACGATCGGGTGCGGCGAGGAGGTGGAGGAGACGACGATGTCCGCCGCCAGCAGCTGCTCGGGCAGGCCGTCCAAGCCGACGACCGAGCCGCCGAAGCGCCGCGCCAGCGACAGGGCGCGGTCGGCGTGGCGGTTGGCGACGAAGATCGTGCCCGCCCCCTGGTGGGCGAGCGCCTGCGCGGTCAGCTCGCTGGTCTCGCCGGCGCCAAGGATCACGACGTGGCGCTCGGCCAACGAGCCGAGCACGTCCTGGGCGAGGTCGACCGCGACCGACGGCACGCTCACGCGCGAGGAGGCGATGCCCGTCTCCGAGCGCACGCGCTTGCCTGTCGTCAGGGCCGCGGCGAACAGCCGGTTCAGCAACGGGCCGGTGACGCCCGCCTGAAGCGCCGCCTCGTACGCGCGCTTGACCTGGCCCTGGATCTCAGCCTCGCCGAGGATCATCGACTCAAGGCCCGCGGTGACGCGGTAGAGCTGGCGGGCCGCGTCGCAGTTGCGCGGCGAGTAGATCTGCTGGGCCAGCTCGGTCGGGCGGATGCCGGCGCGCTGAGCCAGGCGGCCGAGCACCTCCGTCTCGGCGCCGACCGGGTCCTCGCTGAGCACCAGGTAGACCTCGGTGCGGTTGCAGGTGGAGATCACGATCGCCTCGTCGATCTGCGAGCCCTCGGTCAACTCGCGGGCGAAGTCGAGCGCCTGTGCTTCGCTGAACGCCAGCCGCTCGCGCAAGGCGACAGGCGCCGTCTTGTGCGAGATGCCAAGTGCGAGCAGCTCGCCTGTGCCCTTCAGGGCGCTGGAGCTCATACCGTCTCCCGCTCCTGCTCGTGCTCGCGTTCGCGCGCGCGCAGCTCGCGTACCGAGCGCTCGACCCGCGTCAAGCGCCAGGCCATGATCGCCACGTAGATCAAGACCAGCACGAAGAAGACGATGTAGGCAGCGGCCACGTAGCCACTGTGGGAGCTTTCCGGCAGGGTGGCGGCGATGGCGGTGGGCATGCCGGCGGGCGCGATCATTGGAAGCCCAGGATCCGCGAGCGGGCTTTGAGCAGGATGCGCGTGCGCTTGGCCGTCAGCTCGTAGGAGCACAGCGTCGCGAACAGCAGCGCCATCGCGACCAGCGAGACCAGGAAGGTGAAGGCCATCGAGCCCGGCAGGTTCGAGGCCGCTCCGAGCACGCGCGGGTGCACGTAAGAAGCCGAGAGTCGGACGGCGATGAAGTTCAGCGGCACGAACGCGCCCGCGGTGATCGCGAACACCGAGGCGTAGCGCGACTGGCGCTCAGGGTCTTCGATCGCGAAGCGCAGCGGCTGGTAGGTCGTGTACAACAGGAAGACGATCAGGTAGGAGACCAGCGTCGGCTCGTCCCACACCCACCAGTGGCCCCAGGAGGCGCGCGCCCAGATCGAGCCCGTTGTCAGGACGCCGGCGCCGAAGATCAGGCTCATGTGGATCGCCACGTAGGAGCGCAGGTCCCACTTGGAGTCGCGCGTGCGCAGGTGGGCGATCGCCAGCAAGCCTCCCAGCACAAAGCCGCACAGGGACACGATCGCCAGCGGCACGTGCAGGTAGAAGATCTTCTGCAGGAAGCCTTCTTCGGCTTCGATCGGCGCGTAGAAGAACACCAGCGACAACGACACGCAGAAGGCGAGTGCGGTCGTGACGGAGAGGGCGCGCAGCCCGGGGAGGCGCATCAGCTGGTCAGTCCTCCAGAAGGAAATCGAAGACGGCGTAGGCGATCAGCCCGAAGACAAGATCATAGAGGGCAAGGGTTGCCAGCCAGCGCAGCGCCGGCCCGCCCGGATGCGTCGCGGCCAGCAACGGCGCGGTCGCGCGCGCGGCGCCGATCACGATCGGGATCAACAGAGGGAGTGCAAGCAGCGGGCCAAGCAGGTCGCGCGCGCGCGTGCGCACGGCCAGAGCGGCGATGAGCGTGCCGATCGCGGCCAGGCCGAGGTCGGCCAGCACGAGCGGCGCCAGCAGTCCCGGCAGCGCCTGGCCGAGCGAAGGCTCCAGCAGCAGCAGGCCAAACGCCGGCACCGCCACCAACTCCAGCACGAGCAGGTACGCCAGCAGCGCCAGCGCCTTGGCGAACAGCAGCGCGCTGCGCTCGACCGGCGCCAGCAGAAAGCCGTCGAAGCCGCCCTGGTCGGCGTCGGCGACGAACAGGCGGTTGATGCCCAGCATCGCCGCCAGCAGCAGCGTCACCCACAGGATCCCGGCTGCCTCTTGGCCCGCGACCGCGTTCTGGTTCAAGGCGAAGTGGAACACGACGAAGATCGTCACCGCGAACAGCGACATGCCGGGAATCGACTCCAGCGTGCGCAACTCGACCAACAGCTCCTTGCGCAGCAGGGCGAGGACCACCTGTGTGGTTCCGACCGGCGCATGCGCCGGTCGGCCCGACGGTGCATGCACCGTCGGGGACGGGGTCGCATGCGACCCCGTCTGATCGGATTTGGCGGGAACGCTCACCAGTACAACTCGGCGATCTGGCCGGGGTCGACGCTCGCGGCGTCACCGAGCAGCGCCACGCGCCCGTCGCGCAGCCCGAGCGCCATGTCGGCCTCGGCCAGGCCGCGCTCGGGGTCGTGGCTGGTGAGCACGCGGGTACGAGGCGCCCCGTTGGATCTGGACCCGATCAGCGGCGCGACCTGCTCGACGGCGGCCGGGTCGAGGTTGGCGTAGGGCTCGTCCAGCAGCAGCAGCTCCGGCTCGTGCAGCGTCGCCCGCGCCACCGCCACGCGCTGGGTCATCCCGCGCGAGAGCGTGCGCAAAGGCTCGTCGGCGCGGTTGGCGATCGCGACGTCGTGCAGGCGCCGCTCGACCTGCTCGTCGCTCACGCCGTACAGGCGCGCGTGGTAGCGCAGGTTCTCGCGGGCCGTCAGCTCGCGGTACAGCAGCGGCTCGTGCCCGAGCAGGCCGACGCGCCCGCGCAATCGCCAGGCATCGCCGGGTAGCCGCTCGCCCAGGACGCACACCTCGCCGGCGTGCGGGCGCAGCAACGTCGCCAGCACGCGCAGCAGGGTCGTCTTGCCGGCGCCGTTGGGGCCGACCACGGCGACCACGGCGGTCTCGTCGACGTCGAGTTCGACGTCGAGATCGAGGTTGCCGAGCGTGAGGCCGATTTCAGCGGCGAGCGTCATACCTTGCCGATCCAGCGGTCCCGCAGCCCGACGAGCACGAGGAGCGACACGACGAGCAGGACGAGAGACAGCGCCAGGGCGGTGGCTTCGTTGCCGGACGCGATGTCGAGGTACACGCGCAACGGCGTGGTCTGGGTGGTGCCCGAGAAGTTGCCGGCGAAGGTGATGGTGGCGCCGAACTCGCCCAGCGCCCGGGCCCACGCCAGTACGGCGCCGGCGATCAGACCGGGGCGGATGGCGGGCACGATGACCCGCCGGAAGACGTACCAGCGGGAGGCGCCGA
>DASUIH010000017.1:0-2947 GCA_036279855.1 Solirubrobacteraceae bacterium
TGCGCGTCCAGCGGTCCGACTCAGCCCAGCCGTCGCGCAACCCAGCGACCAGCGGTGCGGCGCTGTCCGGGACATTGACGATCCTTGTCCGGCTCGTCGCGCCGCTTACCAGGACGACGTCGCGCACCCCCAATCCCGAACGCCGCAGCGAACGCGGCGAGGGCTGCGGCGGCGGCGTGCTCACGCACCGGACGACGAGGGCGCCGTCGCGCACCGGCCGGCTCCTTCTTGACGCGAGCCGGGCCGGATCTGCACCGCCATGCGCGCGGGGCGCCCCTGCGCTCAGTCCGCGTCGTGGAGAGCCGCGGCGACGCGGCGGTGCGCCTGCCAGATCTCCTCGGGCAGGCCGGCGAACTGCTCCAAGTGCTGCTCGCGGTGCTTCATCTCCTGTTTCCACCGTGGCGTGTCGATCGACAGGATCGTCTTGAGCTCCTCCGGCGTGGCGGCGACGCCGTCGAGGTCGAGCTCGTCCTGCGCCAGGATGATCCCGACCGGCGTCTGCCTGCCGCGGACCTCACCCTCCTTGAGCCGCAGCAGCCAGAGCAGCGGCCACAGGTTGTCGCGATAACCGGGCCACAGGTAGTGCCCGTCCTCGGGGTCGCGCTGGAACCAGTTGACATGTGCGAAGATCGGCTGGCCCGTCGCCGAGCCGATGACCTTCAGCCAGTGCGCGGCGTACGCGCCCTCGGGATAGGACATGAACGGGCGCATCGACATCGGGTCGTAGCGCAGCAGCCCCTCGACGCCCTCGGCGGCGAACGTCGCCTCGGCGCCGAGCGTCAAGCCATCGTAGACCCCCTCGGCCAGGTCGGCGATCGCGCGGATGAGCGGTTCACGGTCACGCGCGCGGCCGCCGAAGATGATCGCGTCGATCGGCACGCCCTTCGGGTCGTCGAAGTCCGGCGCGACGTTCGGCACGTTGGCAAGCGCGGTGGTGAACCGGCTGTTCGGATGCGCCCACGGCGCGTCGGTTTCCTCGGCCGGCCGTTCGGAGATGAGCGTGCCGGTCCAGTCACGCCAGCCGGCGAGGTCGGTGGGCGGCACAGGCGTGCGGCCTTCCCACCACACCTCCTGAGTGAGGTCGTTATAGGCGACATTGGTGAACACCGTGCCGGTGCCCGGTGCCACCGACGCGAGTGCAGCCGGGTTGGTGACCTCGTTGGTGTCCTTCGCGACGCCGAACACGCCGAACTCGGGGTTGATCGCGTAGATCTTGCCGTCATCGGGGTCGGCACGCAGCCACGCGATGTCGTCGCCGTAGAAGTCGACGCGGTACCGGTCGGCGAGCGCGTCGGGCGCGAGCATCATCGCAAGGTTCGTCTTGCCCGAAGCGCTCGGGAAGCCGCCGCAGACATGGTAACGCTTGCCGGTCAGCCTGTCGGTAATGCCGATGAGCATGAACTGCTCGGCGAGGAACTCGCCCGACGCCCAGCCGTCGTAGGCGGCCTGCCGCAGTCCGTGTGCGATCTTGCCGAGCAGCGCGTTACCGCCGTAGGACGAGCCGAAGTGCAAGATGGTCCGCTCGTCGGCGATCGTGACAAAGCAGCGCTGGTCGCCGGGCGTGCCCTGGCCGAGCTTCTCGAGATCACCGGTGACGTGCACCGCGCGGACGAAGCTGTTCGGGTCGGCGAGGTTGTCAATGTAGTGCACTCCCACGCGCGCCATGCGGATCATGTGCAGCGCGACCGTGCGGCAGTCGGTGAGTTCCACGCCCGCGGCGTACCGCTCGAGCGGCGAGCCGGCCGGTGCCATCAGGTACGGCACGACATACATCGTCTTGCCGGCCGAGGCGCCACGCATGCGCTGCTCAACCAGCGGGCGCATCTCGCCGGCCGGGCGCCAGTTGTTGTAGACGCCCTTGTCGGCGGGGTTGCTCGTCGCGACGACCGTGCGTTCCTCCGAGCGCGCAGTGTCCTTGACATAACTGCGCGAGTAGTACCGCCCCTCGCCCGCGGGCAAGATCTCCCCGTCGGCGAGGGCCTCGCCGATCAGCCGCGCGTCGTCGGACGTGCTGATGACCTCGATCCGTGCGGCCCCCGTGAGCTCGGCCCAGTACCGCACGTACTCGCGGACGTGAACGTTCCTCAGCCCCGCCCCGCCCAGCGCCGCGTGCACGTCGACCATCAGCCCGTCCCCTTACCTGCTCGAGGAGGCTTTCAACTTTGAATATTGCGAGAAGGATAGACAGTGCCGAAAGGACGTCCGATGCCGGCACCGCTGTACCAGGCAAAGGCTGAGTTCTTCTGGATGCTCGGCCATCCGGTGCGGATCCGGGTTCTCGAACTGATCCAAGACGGGCCGAAGCCGGTGCGCGACCTGCTCGCCGAGATCGATATCGAGCCATCCAGCGTCTCCCAGCAGCTGGCGATACTGCGCCGTTCGGACATCGCACCGCCACCCGCCACGGCACCACCGTCGTCGACGCACTCGCTGGCGGCGATGTCGCCGAGCTGATCCGCGCCGCGCCTGATCCTCACCGAGATGCGCGTCCGGGCAGAACCAGCTGCTGGCCGAGCTCCGTGAATCGCTTACCGAGCCGGCCTGACGCTGAGCCCATAACCGCCCCGGCCCACGGCAGGTGAAGCCTCCAGTTTCGCGTCAGCAGGCTGGCCCGCAGAGCACCGTGCCGAGCCAGCTCAGTCAGGGATACGGGCCCTGAACGGCGTTAGACCGTGAGCGTGGTATCACATCCGCCCGTCGTGACGCGTCAGCTGATGGCCAGGAGCCTGCCATGGCTTATAGGCCGATCAGCAGGAGGTAGACCGCGAAGGCCGATCCCGCTAGCGCGCCGCCGTAGCAGCCGACGATGATCAGCTTGCTGAGGTGCTTGAGCTGGAGTCCCTCGTAGAGCGTGTAGCGGAACCTGTGCGCCCAGTGGAAGAGCGCCAGGACGCACAGGCCGAGCAGGACGATGCGGGTGAGCGGGTTGCGCGCCACCGACAGCAGG
>DASUIH010000018.1:0-56222 GCA_036279855.1 Solirubrobacteraceae bacterium
GATTCGAGATGAAGGACAACGTGATCCTGATCGCGGCCACCAACCGGCCCGACATCCTCGACCCGGCTCTTCTGCGCCCCGGCCGCTTCGACCGCCAGGTCGTCGTCGACCGGCCCGACCGCGTCGGCCGCAAGCGCATCCTCGAGGTGCACAGCCGCGGCAAGCCGATGGCGTCGGCCGTCGACATCGAGGCCCTGGCCGGCCAGACGCCCGGGTTCACCGGCGCCGACCTGGCCAACCTGGTCAACGAGGCGGCCATGCTCGCCGCCCGCAAGGGCAAGAAGCAGATCGACAACCTGGAGCTCGAAGAGGGCATCATGCGGGTGATCGCAGGCCCGGAGAAGAAGACCCGGGTGATGGGCGAGAAGGAGCGGCTGATCACGGCCTACCACGAGATGGGCCACGCGATCGTCGGCCACTTCCTGGAGCACTCCGATCCGGTCCACAAGATCTCGGTAATTTCCCGCGGTCAGGCTTTGGGCTACACGATCTCGATGCCCCAGGAGGACCGCTTCCTGACCACGCGCGCCGAGCTCAACGACACGATGGCGATGACGCTCGGGGGCCGCGCCGCCGAGGAGCTAGTCTTCAACGAGATCACCACCGGCGCTTCCAACGACCTGGAGAAGGTCACCGCCACCGCCAAGCAGATGGTGATGCGCTTCGGCATGTCCGAGAAGCTCGGCCCGCGCGTGTTCGGCCACGAGCACGGCCAGCCGTTCCTCGGCCGCGAGTTCTCAACCGAGCCCGACTACTCCAACGAGATCGCCCGCGAGATTGACGACGAGGTGCGCCGCATCGTTGAGTCCGCGCACCAGCGCGCGCGTACGATCCTTACCGACCACGACCAGGACCTGCGCAAGATCTCCGAGGTTCTCGTCAAGCGCGAGACGATTGAGAAGGAGGAGTTCCTGGCGCTGCTCGACGGCAAGAACGAGGTCGAAGTGTTCGGCTCCGAGGAGCCGCCGGCGCCGGAGCTGCCACTGCCGCCCACGCCGGCCGACCGCCCCGGTCGCGAAGCGCCGCGGCCGCTGCCGCGTCCAGGCTTGGCGGGCGGCACCGCTGACATGCGCGGCGGCGACATCGAGCCGCCCAAGCTCGCCTGAGCGCTGCGGCGCACCGGCGCCATAGGGTAGCGGCCGTGTCTGCCTACCGTCTGATGGGCATCGTCAACGTGACGCCGGACTCGTTCTCGGATGGCGGCTGTTACCTGGACGCGGATGCGGCCGTATCGCACGGCTTGGAGCTGGCCCGTCAGGGGGCGGAGATTCTCGACGTCGGCGGCGAATCGACCAGGCCCGGTGCCGAGCCGGTGGCGCTCGCAGAGGAGTTGCGCCGGGTCGTGCCGGTGATCGAGCGCCTTGCCGCGAGCCGTGGGGCTCGTTCGATTGCGCAGGTTGCGCAACACCCTCCCTTTCAGGTGTCGATCGACACGTCGAAGTCGGCCGTGGCGCAGGCGGCGCTCGCCGCCGGGGCAGGCCTCGTCAACGACGTCACCGGGCTGCGCGGCGATCCCAAGATGGCCGAGGTGATTACCGAGGCCGGTTGTGACTGCTGCCTGATGCACATGCGCGGTGAGCCGCGCACGATGCAGCGCGGGGCGGGCGGGGACTGGTACGAGGACGTCGTCAGCGAGGTCAAGGCGTTCTTGGAGGAGCGGCTGGCTTTTGCCGTGGCGGCGGGCATCGACGAGCAGCGGATATTGCTAGATCCCGGCATTGGCTTCGGCAAGACCAGGGAGCACAATCTGGAGCTGTTGCGCCGACTGGACGAGCTGGTGGCGCTGGGGCGGCCCGTGCTGGTCGGCACCTCGCGCAAGAGCTTCCTCGGCGATGCCTGGCTGGAGGGCACGATCGCGACCAACGTGCTCGCGTTCGAGCGCGGTGCCCGCGTATTCCGCGTGCACGATGTCGCCGCGGTCGCCGCGGCGCTGCGGGTGACGGCTGCTACGTTGACCGGCAAGTGGACGGCGAGCGAGACGACGACTTGAGCGAGCAGGACCCAACCGGTCGGGGCGGTGTGCCCGAGGACGACGACGAGCGCGAGCCGCTTGAGGAGGAGGACTCCTACGAGCCGGACGGCGACGAGGAGGACGAGGCGCTTGAGACCGTAACGATCGAGATCTCAGGCCTGTCGCTCTACACCCACCACGGCGTCAGCGAAGCCGAGCGCGAGATCGGCCAGCGCCTGTTGATCGACCTGCGCTTGGACGTCGGCGAGGCGGATGCCACCGTCACCGATCGGATCGAGGACACGGTCGACTACGGCGAGGTCTGCCAGCTGGTGGCGCTGATCGCTCAACAGCGCTCCTACCGCACGCTTGAGCGGCTGTGCAGCGCGATCGCGGATCGGCTGTTGTCGGACTTCGCGCTCGACGGCGTCTGGGTGAAGGCTTCCAAGCCCGAGCCGCCGATCCCGTTGCCGGTGGAGGACGTCTCAGTCGAGGTGTGGCGCGAGGCGGCCGAGTAGTCGTAACGGCTCTTGACAGATTAGTTAGCAGTCACTAATCTAGCGCGCATGATCGACCGACTGTGCGCACTTGCCATCGCCCGCCGGCGGTGGGTCCTGGCGGTAGCGGCGCTCGTGTTCCTGCTGGCCGCGACGTTCGGCGTGCCGGTCGTCGGGATCCTCAAGAGCGAAAACTCCGACTTCCAGGATCCCGCCGCGCAGAACCAGCAGGTGCTGCGTGCGATCGAACGGGCCACGGGTCAGACCGCGACCTACGGTGTGGTCGCGCTGGTGCCGGTCGCCGGCGACCATCGGCGGTCGATACCCCATTCGGTGCACGCGACGGGATCGACGGGATTGCCGAGCGGCCAGCCCAGCGATGCCGCGACACAAAGCCAAAGCGCGCGCGTTGTCGCTCTGCTCGCGCGCCAGCCCGGCTTCCAGCGTGCGATCGATTACCCGGCCACGCACCTTCCCGAGCTGCTCTCGCGTGACGGGCGCCTGACGCTGGTGCTGGCTGCCTATGCCAACCGCGACTACTCCACGCACGCCGTCGAACACGTCCGACCGCTGGCTGGTCCCGGCGTTCGCTTCGGCGGCAACGACGTCGCCTTCAACCAGATCAACAAAGAGACCTCCTCGGATCTGCAGCGCGCCGAGATGCTTGCCTTCCCGATCCTGCTGCTGCTGTCCTTCTGGGTGTTCCGTGGCCTTGTCGCTGCCGCGCTGCCGCTGCTGGTCGGCGGCTTTGCGATCGTGCTCACGTTCCTGTTGCTGCGCTTCGTCGACGCGACCGTCACGCCGTTGTCGATCTTCGCGGTCAACCTCGTCACCGGCATGGGCCTGGGCCTTGGCATCGACTACAGCCTGTTCGTGCTGGCGCGCTACCGCGAGGAGCTGGCGGGCGGCGCGGACGTCCGCGCCGCGCTCGGGCGCACGCTGCACACCGCCGGACGCACGGTGCTGTACAGCTCGTTGACCGTGGCCGGCGCGCTCGCCTCGATGCTCGTGTTCCCGATCCGCTTCCTGTACTCGATGGGCGTCGGTGGCGCGATCGTCGCGCTGTGCGCCGGCGCCGTCACGCTGCTGGTGCTGCCGGCGGTGCTGGTCGCGCTCGGCCCTCGCATCAACTCGCTGGCGCCGGCTCGCCTGCAGCGCAGCGCCGCGGCCAACGCGCACGCCAGCGAGGACGGCGCGTGGTACCGCTTCGCTCGCTCTGTCATGCGCCGGCCGGGCCTGGTGGCGATGGCGACAGCAGCTGTGCTGCTGATCGCGGCTCTGCCGTCGCTGCGAGTCGAGCTGACGCCGGCCGACGCGCACGTGCTGCCGGCCTCCGCCGAAGCTCGCCAGGTGGCGCAGACGCTGACCGAGGACTTCCCGGTCGACCCGTCGCAGACGATCACGATCGTCGCGCGCGCCCCGGCCGGCGCCTCGCGGCAGTTGGCAGCGATCGCTGGGCGCGCCCAACGAATCGCCGGCGCGCAGGCTCAGCTGGCGCCACCGCGCTATCTCGGCCGCTCGACCTGGCAGATCGAACTTCAGCCGCGCGGGGTCGAGGGCTCGGCGGCCAACCAGGGGCTGGTCAAGCGCTTGCGCACGATCGCCGTAGATGGGACTTCATCGCCGTTGCTGGTCGGTGGCGCAACTGCCTGGTTCGTGGACCAGAAGGCGGCGATCTCCGCGCATCTGCCGCTGGCGCTGGCGATTCTGGCGATCGTGACAGGGGGCTTCCTGTTCCTGATGACCGGCTCGCTGGTGCTGCCGCTGTTGGCGCTTGCGATGAACCTGCTGACGGTCGCGGTCGCTGCGGGCCTGTTGGTGTTGATCTTCCAGGACGGCCGTTTCTCCTCCCTGTTCGGCTTCACGCCGATCGGGGGCCTTGAGGAGTCCAACCTGGTGCTGCTGTTCATCCTCGCGTTCGCGCTGTCCACCGACTACGGGGTGTTCCTGTTCGGTCGCATCAAGGAGGCCCACGATGGCGGCTTGACGGCGCGAGAGGCGGTGGCGCTGGGCTTGGAGCGCACCGGTCGGCTGGTGACGGCGGCGGCGCTGCTGTTCTGCGTGGCGCTCGGGGCGTTTACCACTTCGCACATCTTCTTCGTCAAGCAGCTCGGCGTCGGCGTGCCGCTGGCGGTCGCGATCGACGCGACCGTGGTACGGGCGTTGTTGGTGCCGGCGCTGATGGGCCGGCTGGGCGAGTGGGTGTGGTGGGCGCCGCGACCGCTGCGGCGGCTGCACGCGCGCTTCGGGCTGAGCGAGGGGCCCGTGCCTGAGCCGAGCGGGGCCTAGCGCTGACGTCAGATAGCCTGCGGCGGCTATGCCCACTCGCAGGGGCCTGCTTGGCCTTGGATCGAACGTCGGCGACCGCCGCGCCCAGCTGCAGGCGGCGGTCGACGCGCTGCTCGCGGTTGGAGTGCGCGTGCTTGCCTGCTCGTCGGCCTACGACACCGATCCGGTCGGAGAGGTGCCCGACCAGCCCTCTTTTCTGAATGCCTGCCTGCTGGTAGAGACCGAGTTGGAGCCGTTGGCGCTGCTCGACGCAGCCAAGCGCCTGGAGGCCGAGCTGGGACGCGACGCCGCCGGCATTCGCCACGGCCCGCGTGCGATCGACATAGACATCCTGTTGCTCGGGGAGATCGAGCTGGCGAATGAGCGGATGACGCTGCCGCACGAGCAGCTGCTCGCGCGGCGCTTCGTGCTGGTGCCGGCGCTTGAGCTTGACTTTGACTTGAGCACGCCCGACGGCCGGCGCCTGTCCGACGCGCTGGCCAAGCTGCCCGTGAACGAAGGTGTGCGCCTGGCCGGGCCGCCACTGTCCTGCCCGACGGGAAAGGATCGCGCCCCCACGGCGTCTTGACTCTCGACCGCCTTGCTGCGGTCCTTTGGACGTCAAACGAACCGTAGGAGAGCAGCGATGAAGATAAAGATGAGGGGCATGCTCGCCGTACTGGCCGTGACCGCGCTCGCCGCCACGGGTTGCGGTTCGAGCAAATCCTCGACCAGCGCGGCCTCTGGCTACCCGAGCGAAACGACCAGCTCGGCGGCGGCCACAACGCAGCCTGCGACCACAACCACGCCCAGTGGTGGCTCAGGCACCGTCATAACCGTCAAGCACGCTTCGAAACTGGGCACGATCGTTGCCGCCGGCTCAAAGCACATGACCGTCTACCTGTTCGAAGGCGACAAGGGTGGCTCCTCGTCGTGCTCCGGGGCATGTGCGGGAGTGTGGCCGCCGGTCACGACCGCCGGCTCACCGGTCGCGCACGGGGCTGCCAGCTCCGATCTGGGAACGATCACGCGGGCCGACGGCACCACCCAGGTCACCTACAAGGGACACCCGCTGTACTTCTTCGTCAAGGACAAAGATTCGGGCGACGCCTATGGCGAGGGCGTGCACGGCTTCGGCGCGGACTGGTACGTGCTCACGCCGAGTGGCAGCAAGATAGACAACTCGTGAGCGGGTAGAGAGCTCGTGAGCGTCCGGCGGACGCCGAGAAGCCCGAAAAGCCTGAGGCCGAGCGTGGTTCAAGCCTGAGGCCAGGCACGGTCCGGGGCGGGGCGGGTCGCGGTGGGGGAGGCTGGCTCCCCGGCCGGCCCGCCCCGACTTTTTGCCCCGACTTTTGGCCGGCCCGCCCCGCTCCGAATTTCAGTGAACGACCACCTTCCCGACCATCCCTTCATGGACGTGGATCGTGCAGTGGTAGTTGAAGGTGCCGCTTTTGGTGAAGCGCACGCTGAAGGACCCGTGCCCCATCGTTTTCGATTTGAAGCCGCTGCCGGTGACGTTGTGTCCGGTGCCTTTGTCCTGCCATAGCCACGTCACCGTGTCGCCGCGTTTGATGCTGAGGCTGGACGGATGAAAGCGGATGTTCTTGAGCACGACGTCGTGCACGCTGCTGCTGTGGGCGCCGCCGGAGGCGAGCGTCGGGATCGCGCCGGCGCAGGCAATCGCGGCTGTTGCAAGCGCTGCTACGAGTGTTCGCGGTCTCATTTGTTCAGGTCTCCTCTCTTCTGAGCGCACGCCGCTGGGACGGCGCCTTTCATCACACAGACGCCGCTCGGCGGCCGTCCTTCCCCGCTCAGGCGGCGCGCGGGCGCGCGCTGCCCCAGCTGGCCAGGCTCAGCAGCGTCTGTGGGCTGACTCCGCGTCCGGCTATCACGCACAGGTGCCCGTCGCGGCGCCAGACGATCGCATTGACGCCTTCGCGCGAGCTGAGCCGGTAGGCGACCCCCCAGCGCCGCACGACGCTGCCGCCGCCCGAAGCGGGCGCGGGCCCGGCGACGATCGCGTAGCCGATCCGCTGTCCGGCCGAGTTGGAATAGAAGACAGTCGTGACGGCACGCCCTGCGAGCGTGTCGGTGCGTGCTCCGCTGCCACGCCAGCCGAAGCGCTCCTTCCAGTAGGGGAAGGCAACGCCGCCGACGGCGGCCGCCAGCTGCTGGTGGTCGTGCCCGCTCTCGCCCGGCGCCGGCAGCGTGGCGGCTCTGAGCGTCAGCGCCGTCGTCGCCGCGGCGCTGAGTGCGGGTGAGCTCTGTTGGCGGGTCTTTTGGCCGCTGCTGCTGAGGGCAATCGCGATCCCCACCACCCCCGCCAACACGGTTGCTCCCGCGAAGGCGATGGCCGGCCGCGACTGCCGGCGCGAGCGCATTCGTCCCCGCCACGCGGCGACTGCTGCCGAGCGCCCCGTCGACAGCCCGTCTGACTGCGCCTGCGCCGCGGCCATCGCGCCAATGCGCTCGTGCAGCGCCGCCGGCGCGGTCTCCTCGGCCGTCGCCAGCAGCTCTACGGCGCGTTGCTGCGTGGCAAGCTCCGCCTGTAGCTGAGGCGAGTCGTGGACACGCGCCAGCGCCTGCCGGCGGCGCTCGTCCGCGAGCGAGCCGTCGGCCAGTGCGGCGAGCTCGCGCTCTGCCTGCTGTGAAAGCTCTCGGTTGCTTGCTTTGCTCATAGCTGTCCCTGCTCTGCAAGACGCTCGCGCATGGCTGCACCTTCCCGACCGATCGCAGTGGGGGCCTTGTGAGCCGGCTTCGGCTCGCTCGCGCACGTGGGCTCGCTCGCGCGCACGTCTACTGATGCGGTCGCTGATGAGGCGGTCGCTGGAACGGTCGCTGCGGATGCGGTCGCCTCGCTCTCCTCGCCAAGTGCGCGCACGACTTGACGCCTGGCCCGGAACAGTCGCGTGGTGATCGTCGCCTCGCGTGTGCCGAGCGCGTCGGCGGCCTCGCGGTAGGAGAGCCCGACGATGTCGACGGCGACAAGCGCCAGCCGGAAGTCCTCCGGTAGCGCGGTCACCGCCGCGTACAGCTCCTTGGCTTGCAGCGCGTGGTCGGGCCGGGCGCTGGAGCGCTCATCCGCCGCTATCTCCTCTTCCAGCTGCACCCCGGCCTGCGGCCGGCGCGAAGCCGTCCGGCGCGAGGTCAGGAAGGTGTTGCGCAGGACCTTCATCAGATAGGCGAGCTCGTCGGCGCCGCGCAGCTCGCGTGGCTTTGCCAGCACACGCGCGAACGTGTCCTGGACGAGATCCTCGGCGTCCTCGCGCGAGCCGCACAGACCCCATGCCGCCCGGTACAGGCGGTCGATGTGCCTCGTCAGCGACTGGGGATCCAGGATGGGCATGAGTTGGCGTGAGCTTGCGGCGGCGCGCCGCCGAGCGAATTGGCCGATCTTTGCGACTGTAGCGCCGATGCCCTTCCGCGTGTGAATCGCCGTTGCGTCGGTAGTGCGCTCGGCGGCCGATCGTCTGAGAAGAAGCTCGCGGCTCGGGAAGGATTGCCAAGCGCCGGCGTCCTTGGGGTCATGGGAAGGCGCTGGGGCTATCCGCTGGCAGTCGTGCTTGGCGTGGCGGTCGCTGTGCTGCCGGGCGTGGCGGCCTCCGAATCGCTGCCGGTCGAAGCGGTCGACGAAGGCATCTACTACCACCATTGGTCCAATTCGGCGCAGACGGTGATCGCCGGCGAGAGCGTCAAGTTCGCCAATCCCTACAGCGAAGTGCCGCACGGCCTGAAGTTCACGAGCGGCCCGGCCACACCGGCCTGCAGCGGCATTCCGGCGGCAGCCGGCGAAGCGAGCGGGGCGACCAGCTGGCATGGGGAATGCAGCTTTGCCACCCCCGGCACCTACACGTTCATATGCACCGTCCACCCGGGTGAAATGAAAGGCACGATCACGGTCAGCGCCAACGGCACGACGACGGTCACGACTACGACCACGCCGACGCCGACGACCACGACGCCAAGCCAGCCGACTGTGCCGGTCTCGCCGCTGGTAGGCGCGCCGTTGCTGCGCGCCAGCCAGCGCGGCGGCGTCGTCAAGGGTGCGCTCGCGATCGCCAAGGCGGCGGCAGGCGATGAATTGGAGATCGACGTGCTGGCGAGGACATCGGCGTTGAGCCATCGCCGTACACCGGCGCACACGCGCGTGGGGCACTTGAGCAGGGGATCGGTTAAAGCCGGTCGGCTGAGCTTCTCGATCCGGCTTGACGCAAATGCGCGCCGTGCCCTGGCTCGCAGGCACAGGCTCGCGCTGACGGTGCGAATCGTGCTGACACCGATCTACGGCGAAGCGAAGAGGATCAACCGCTCGGTCATCGAGCACGGATAAGGGGAAGTCGATGAGGGGACCAAAGCGTCACCTGTGGGTGCTCGCGCCGATCGTGGCTGCGCTGCTGATGCTGCCCGGCCTGGCCAGCGCTGCCAGCCTGGTCGAAGCACTGAACGAACCGGGGGGCGGCCTGTACAACGAAGAACGCCATTACTGGGCTCCAGAACGGGTGAAGCTGAGCGGCGCCGGCTCGGTCACGTTCGCCAACAAATCGGCGAGCATCCCGCACGGCATCTACTGGACGAGCGCGACGCAGCCGGCGTGCGAAGAAGGCGTTGGCAAGGTGCCGGTCGGGTTGGCCAAATCGGACACGAGTTGGAGCGGGTCCTGCAGCTTCTCCAAACCCGGCGCCTACAGCTACTACTGCACCGTGCACGGCCCGGCGATGTCCGGCACGGTTGACGTCCTTGGAATGCCTGAAACGAGCACCGAAGCGGCAACCGAAGCCACCCAGACCGGCGCTGTCCTGCACGGCTTGGTTAAGCCAGAAGGCAACGCCGTCGAATATCGCTTCGAATACGGCACGACGGCGGTGTCCGAACACAGCACCTCCACGCTGGCGCTCGCCGCCGAAGACTTCACGAGCCATCCCGTCTCGGCGACCGTGAGCGGCCTTTCGCCCAGCACGACCTACCACGTGCGGGTGACAATTCTCTACGGCGAAGCCCACACGATCGTGCACGCACCGAGCGAACGGGATCTGACCACGCTGGCGCCGCTGGCGCCGGTGGTCAAAGCGGGACCCGTGGGCGCGCCCGGCGAAACGCAGGCGACTCTAAAAGGGACTGTCGATCCCGAGGGGGAAGCGACCGAATATCTCTTTGAATACGGCCTCAGCGAAGCGCAGTACATCGCCACTGCGCCGGTCACGCTGCCGGCTGACTCGGCAAGCCATTCCGTCGCGGCGCTCGTCAGCAGTCTCAAGCCGGGCAGCCAGTACAGCTACCGGGTGGTTGCCAAAAACGGCACCGGCACGAACGAAGCGACGGGCACATTCACGACCGCCTCGCCGCCGCCGCCTGCGAAAAAAGAAGAACCGTCGGCGCCGCCGACGGGCCCGCCGCCGACCGTCGAGCCGACGATCCCCGGGCCGACCGTTCCGCTGCTCACGCCGCCGGCGGGCGAACCGGGCCTGCGCCTTGGCCCGGCCTTGGTCGCCGGGTCGCTGAAGCTGAGCACTCGCGGCGCGAGCGTGCGTGGATCGGTCGGGATCGGCCTGGCCGGAGCCGGCGGACGGCTGCAGCTGGACCTGCTGGCAAAGCCCTCGGCGCTGGGCGCGCGAGGCTCCAAGCCGGTCCTCGTCGGCCGCTTCCTACGCACGTCTGTCTCCGGCGGCAAGCTGTCGTTCTCGATAGCGCTGTCATCGCGCGCAAGGACGGCGCTGCGACGGCGCAGGCGGCTGGCGTTGAGCGTCAGGGTCACGCTCACACCCGCCGGTGGCAAGGCGGCGCAGTTGACGCACACGCTGGTGCTGCGTACGTAAGCCGAGCGCGGTGACAGCGTGGCGGTGCGGCGGTGTGCGGTGGCGGTGCGGCAGTGTGCTCGGGCGGCTAGGCGGTTAGGCGGCGGCCTGGGCCGGCAGCCACTCCGCCGGCAGCGTGCCGGCCGGCGCTTCGCCCGCCTGCGGCTGCGGCCACCAGCGGGTCAGCGCCTGGCAGGCGTGGGCTTCGACCAGCGGGCGCACGTCCCCGAGCGTCATCAGCAGACGAATCGAGCTGCCGATCTGCAGATCGGCAGCGTTGGGCTGCTCGCCGCCGAGCACGCCGTCGGCTATCCAGGCGTCGATGTGGTCGAGCTGGGCCGGTAGCGCGGCCAGGTCGGCGCGGGCTTTGTCGTCGTCGGCCTTGTTGCGCTGGGCCATCAGCTTCGCCGTCAGCGGCAGCGCCGGTCGCAGCATCGGCCGCGGCAACGGCATCTTCGCGTCGCCCGCGTAGCTCTCCATGCAGGCGGGATCGCGCAGGAAGGCGGCGTCGAGCAGACGGCGGGGGACGCTCTGCAGCACCTCGTCGCCCCAGCGCTCGGCCTCCAGCACGCGTGCGCGCGCCACAGCGTCGGAGGGGGGCGGCAGCAGCGGCGGCTCGGCGACGAGCATGTCGAGCTTGCGCATGATCGTGCGCGAGCCGGCCAGCCGCTCGCCGTCGATGCGCACGCCGGGCACGGTGTTGCCGCCGTACAGCAACGGGCCGACCGCGAGCTGCGCCAGCGGCAGCAGGTCGATCCGACGGTAGTCGATCGACTTCAGCTGCAGCGCCGCCTCGACGGCAGCGCAGGGGTGCGACCCAGGGAGCGCGTACAGCTTCACGTTCACGCGGCTGAGCATACGCCGATGCCGTTCGCGATGCCTCCTGACTGGCTCGCCAGCCAGTCCGTGTAGACGTCCGCGCTTCGGCCATAATCTGCCGCCATGCTGCTGGTCGTCGACGTCGGCAACACGCAGACGCACTTCGGGGCGTTTCGCGAGGACGAGCTGGTCGAGCACTGGCGCTTCGCGACGGTGCGCGATTCCACCTCCGACCAGCTTGGGGCGGCGCTGCGCAATCTGCTTGAGCTGCGCGGGCTCGGCTTCCAGGACCTGTCCGCCGCGATCGTCTCCTCGACCGTGCCGCACCTGGAGCCCGAATGGGCTGACATGGCCGCGCGCTATCTCGGCCACGAGATGCTGGTGGTCGGCCCGGGGCTGAAGACGGGCATGGCGATTCGCTACGACAACCCGCGCGAGATCGGCGCCGATCGCCTGGTCAACGCGGTTGCCCTGCGCGAGCGCTTCGGCAGCGGCCCGGCCGTGTGCGTGGACTTCGGCACGGCGACGACGTTTGACGTGGTCTCGGCCGGTGGGGAGTACATCGGCGGCTCGCTGATGACCGGCATCGAGGTCTCGCTTGAGGCCCTGACCGAGCGCGGCGCGCGCCTGCCGAAGGTCGAGCTGGCCGCGCCCAAGACGGTGATCGCCAAGAACACGATCGACGCCATCCGCTCAGGGGTGGTGTTTGGCTACGCGGGTGCGATCGACGCGATTCTGCGGCGTCTGTACGACGAGCTGGGAGCACGCGCGAGGGTGGTCGCAACCGGGGGCCTCAGCAGCCTGGTTGTGCCCTTCACCGAGGAGATCGAAGAGGTCGACGACCTGCTCACGCTGACCGGCCTGCGGCTGATCCACGAGCTGAACGCCTCGTAAAGGGGCTCTCAGCCGCCACAATGCGCTGCATGGCGGCTCTCACCGACTCTTGGCAGCTTGGCCCCTTGCGCGTGCCCAACCGCGTGATGCTCGCGCCGTTGGCGGGCATCGGAAACTGGTTCGTGCGGTTGCAGGCCAAGCGCTACGGCGCCGGCATGGCCGTCTCGGAGATGGTCTCCTCGCACGCGATCTTCCACGGCAACGAGCGCACCTGTGTCGAGATGCTGCGGATCGATCCACGCGAGCGCGAGCACAGCAGCATCGTCTCGATCCAGCTGTTCGGCCAAGAGCCGGAGGTCATGCGCTTCGCCGCGCGTGTAGTGGCCCGCGCCGGCGCCGACGCGATCGACCTGAACATGGGCTGCCCGGTGCCGAAGGTTTGCAAGACCGGCTCCGGGGCGGCGCTGCTGGACGACCCGGACACCGCCGTCGCGGTCGCGAAGGCGGCGCGCGAAGGCAGTGGCCTGCCGGTGACGGTCAAGCTGCGCTCGGGCCGCCGCCCGGGCGAGGAGAGCGGGTTCGAGCTGGCGCACCGGCTTGTCAAAGAGGCTGGCGTGGCGGCGATCGGCTTCCATCCGCGCTCGGCGGCCGTACACCACAAAGGGGTGCCCGACTACGAGCTGGCCGCGAGGTTGGCGCGGACGCTCGACGCGCCGGTGATCCTGACCGGGGGGTTGCACGACGCAACCGCCACGCTTGCCGCCTACGAGCAAACCGAAGCGGCCGCGGTGATGCTGGCGCGCGGCTCGCTCGGCAACCCGTGGCTGTTCGCGCGGCTGCTCGGCGAGCGCGACCGTGAGCAGGAGCCCTCGCGTGAGCAGGTGCTGGCCGAGCTGGACTGGATCTTGGATCGGGCGGTCGAGCATTTCGGTCCCACCCACCCTGAGCGCGCGGGGCGCTACCTGCGCAAGTTCTACCCCTGGTACGTCGCGCGCCTGGGCTTGGAGAAGCCCGTTGCCAAGGAGCTGGGCGAGTCGCTGCAGAAGTCCTCCAGCGTCGAGCACGCCCGCTATACTGCGGCGCTCGCTGCGGCCTGAGGCCCGGCAAAAGCCCCGCTCTCAAGCGGGTTTTTCGCGTCTGAGCCGCTCCATCCACCAACCAACGGACCTGCCTGCCAACATGCCGAAGGACGTCATCCTCACTCCCGAAGGCCTCCAGAAGCTCAAGGACGAACTGGAGCTGCTCTCGACCGAGAAGCGCCGCGAAGTCGCCGAGCGGATCAAGGAGGCACGCGAGTTCGGCGACATCTCCGAGAACTCCGAGTACGACGACGCCAAGAACGAGCAGGCGATGCTTGAGGCCCGCATCGCCACGCTGCAGGAGAAGCTGCGGATGGCCAGCGTGATCGACTCCAAGGAGATCTCCACGGATGTGGTGGGGGTGGGATCAGTCGTTCACGTCAAGGACGAGAAGACCGGCAAGTCGGTCAAGTACACGATCGTCGGCTCCTCCGAGGCCAACCCCGAACAGGCAAAGCTCTCCAACGAGAGCCCCGTCGGGCGCGCGTTGATCGGGCGCAAGCGCGGCGAGGTCGTGGCCGTGCAGGTGCCGCGCGGGCCTGCGCGCAAGCTGAAGATCACGAAGATCGACGTCGGGCTCAAATAGTCTCCCGCTCGTGAGCGAGCAGGAGCAGGGCCAGGCCCACGGCCTGGCCGAGTTGATCGCGGAGCGCCGCGCCAAGGCCGCCCGCCTGCGCGAGCAGGGTGCTGAGCTGGCCCCGTACTCCTATCCGGGGGTGCAGCCGATCGCGCCGCTGCGAGACGCCTACGAGCACCTGCAAACCGGCGAGGAGACCGACGAGCGCCATCGCGTCGCCGGGCGCATCGCCGCCCGCCGTGGCGCCGGCAAGGCTGCCTTTCTCGATCTGGTCGACCGCAGCGGCAAGATCCAGTTGCACGCGCGCGCGGACGTGCTCGCGCCAGAGGACTACAAGCGCCTGCTCTCGCTCGACCTCGGCGACCTGATCGGCGTCGACGGCGCGCCTCTGCGCAGCCGTCACGGCGAGTTGACGCTGCGGGTCGACGCTTTCCAGATCCTCGGCAAGGCGTTGCGCCCGCCGCCTGACAAGCACGCGGGCCTGACCGACTCCGAGACGCGCCAGCGCCGGCGCGAGCTCGACCTGATCGCCAATGAGCAAGCGCGCGCGCTGTTTGCCACGCGCGCGAGGATCGTCTCGGCCGTGCGCGCCTATCTGGACTCGGAGGGCTTCCTGGAGGTCGAGACGCCTGTGCTGCAGCCGATCTACGGCGGCGCGCTGGCGCGCCCGTTCACGACCCACCACAACGCGCTCGACCGCCGGCTGTACCTGCGCATCGCCACCGAGCTGTACCTCAAGCGCCTGATCGTCGGCGGGCTGGAGCGCGTGTACGAGCTGGGCAAGGACTTCCGCAACGAGGGCCTCTCGACCAAGCACAACCCCGAGTTCACGATGGTCGAGTGGTATGAGGCCTACGCCGACTACTCCGACGAGGCGGCCCGTCTGGAGCAGATGGTCGCAAGCGTCGCCGCGGCCGCGTCCTACGACGGCGGGATCGACTTCACCCCCCCCTGGCGGCGGATTCGCTTCGTCGACGCGGTCCGCGAGGCGAGCGGCGTCGACCTGCACGCCCACCCCGACGCCGCCTCGCTGGCGGCCGCGATCAAAGACAAGGGCCTGCAAATGCCGACCGAGGGCCTCAGCTGGCCCGCTCTGGCCGACGACCTGCTCTCAAAGCACGTCGAGCCGACGCTAACCCAGCCCACCTTCGTGATGGACTACCCGATCGAGCTGAGCCCGTTCGCCCGCGCCCACCGCGAGGACGCGCGCCTGGCCGAGCGCTGGGAGGCGTTCGCCGGCGGCATGGAGATAGCCAACGCCTTCAGCGAGCTGACCGACCCCGACGAGCAGCGCGCCCGCTTCGAGGCCCAGCAGCGCCTGGCGCTGGCCGGCGATCAGGAGACACAGCCACACGACGAGCTGTTCCTGGAGGCGTTGGAGCAGGGCATGCCGCCGACCGGGGGCGTGGGCGTGGGCATTGACCGCCTGGTGATGCTGTTGACGGGCGCCGGCTCGATCCGCGAGGTCGTGCTGTTCCCGGCCATGCGCGGCTGAGGCCGTTCCAGTCGGCGCATGCGCCGACTGGCCAGGCCGCGCATGCGCGGCCTGGCCCGACCCTTGCATGCAAGGGTCGGCCGAAGGGTGCATGCACCCTTCGGGACAACAAGCGAATGCACGCGTGCTCTCCCGGAAAAACAACCGTTGGAAGGGCACTTGCGACGATTGGTCCAAGGGCCCGCTTGGTAGACTGACCGAGAGGCTCCGCCCGCACAGGAAGGGACGTACCCATGTTCGAGCGATTCACAGAACGCGCCAGGCAGGTGGTCGTTCTCGCGCAGGAGGAGGCGCGGACGCTCAAGCACAACTACATAGGCACCGAGCATATCCTGCTCGGCCTGCTCCGCGAGGAGGAGGGCCTGGCCGCGCGCGTGCTGGAGAGCCTGGACATCACGGTCGAGCGCGTGCGCGCGCAGGTGGTGCGGATCGTCGGCTCCGGCGAGGAGGTCACCTCTGGGCAGATTCCCTTCACCCCGCGCGCGAAGAAGGTCCTGGAGTTGGCGCTGCGCGAGGCGCTGTCGCTCGGCCACAACTACATCGGCACCGAGCACATCCTGCTCGGCCTGGTGCGCGAGAACGAGGGCGTGGCAGCCCGCATCCTGCTCGACTTCGACGCCGACTCCGAGAAGATCCGCAACGAGGTGATCCGCATGCTCTCGGGCCCGGGCGGACGGCGTCAGGGCAGCGGTGGCTCGGGTGGCGGCTCGGGCTCCGGCCCCGGCGAGGGCAAGAAGTCATCCAAGCTGCTCGACCAGTTCGGCCGCAACCTGACCAAGCTGGCGGCCGACGGCAAGCTCGACCCTGTCGTCGGGCGCGAGACCGAGATCGAGCGGATCATGCAGATCCTTTCGCGGCGCACCAAGAACAACCCGGTGCTGATCGGCGAGCCGGGCGTAGGCAAGACCGCCGTGGTCGAGGGGCTGGCGCAGCGCATCACCAATTCCGACGTGCCCGAGCTGCTCAAGAACAAGCAGATCTACACGCTCGACCTGGCCGCCCTGGTCGCCGGGTCGAAGTACCGCGGCGAGTTCGAGGAGCGCCTGAAGAAGGTGATGAAGGAGATCACCCAGCGCGGCGACATCATCCTGTTCATCGACGAGCTGCACAACCTGGTTGGCGCGGGCGCGGCCGAGGGCGCGATCGACGCGGCTTCGATCCTGAAGCCGGCGCTGGCGCGCGGCGAGCTGCAGACGATCGGCGCGACGACGTTGGACGAGTACCGCAAGTACCTGGAGCGCGACTCCGCCTTGGAGCGCCGCTTCCAGCAGATCCGCGTCGAGGAGCCGACGATCGAGCAGACCGTCGAGATCCTCAAGGGGCTGCGCGACCGCTACGAGCAGCACCACAAGGTGCAGATCACCGACGAGGCTTTGCAGGCCGCTGCCGATCTGGCCTACCGCTACATCTCCGACCGCTTCCTGCCCGACAAGGCGATCGACCTGATCGACGAGGCGGCGTCGCGGATGCGCATCAAGTCGATGACCAGCCCGCCGGCCAACCGCGAGTTCGAGGAGGAGCTGGAGACGGTCCGCCGCGACAAGGAGAACGCGATCGAGGACCAGGAATTCGAGAAGGCCGCCGCGCTGCGCGACCAAGAGCGCAAGCTCGTCGGCCGCAAGCGCGAGCTGGAGGAAGAGTGGGAGTCGGGCGAGTCGATCGAGCGCCCGGCGATCGGCGAAGAGGAGATAGCCGACATCGTCTCGATGTGGACCGGCATCCCCGTCTTCAAGCTGACCGAGGCCGAGACCCAGAAGCTGATGCGGATGGAGGACGAACTGCACAAGCGCGTGATCGGCCAGCACCCGGCGGTCGAGGTCATCTCCAAGGCGATCCGGCGCTCGCGCGCGGGCCTGAAGGACCCCAAGCGCCCGACCGGCTCGTTCATCTTCCTGGGCCCGTCGGGCGTCGGCAAGACCGAGCTGGCGCGGACGCTGGCCGAGTTCCTGTTCGGCGACGACGACGCGATGATCCGCATCGACATGTCCGAGTACATGGAGAAGCACGCGGTGTCGCGCTTGGTTGGCAGCCCCCCCGGCTACATCGGCTACGACGAGGGCGGGCAGCTGACCGAGGCGGTACGGCGCAAGCCCTATTCCGTGCTGCTCTTGGACGAGATCGAGAAGGCCCACCCCGACGTCTTCAACATCCTGCTGCAGATCTTGGAGGACGGCCGTCTGACCGACGCGCAGGGGCGCACGGTCGACTTCCGCCACGCGATCGTGATCATGACTTCGAACATCGGCGCCGCCGAGATAGCGCGCAACACCCCCCTTGGCTTTGCCGTCTCCGACGATGAGACCGGCATCACCTATGAGGACATGAAGAACCGGATCATGGGCGAGCTGAAGAAGGTCTTCCGCCCGGAGTTCCTCAACCGCATCGACGACGTGATCGTCTTCCACAAGCTGCAGAAGGAGGAGATCCGCCAGATCGTCGAGCTGCTGTTGCTGCGCATCCGCGAGTCGATGGCCGAACGCGAGCTGCAGCTGGAGCTGACCGATCAGGCCAAGGACCTCTTGGTCGAGAAGGGTTGGGACCCGGCGATGGGCGCGCGGCCGCTGCGGCGCGCGATCCAGCGCTACATCGAGGACCCGCTTGCCGACTTCGTGTTGCGCGAGCAGCTCGTGCCGGGCGCCACCGTCGTCATCAACTCGGCCGACGGCGATGAGGGCGACGAGGTCAGGCTGTCGATCGTCAAGCCCAAGAAGCAGAAGACCCCTGTCGGCGTTGGCGCCGGCGCAGCCGAGTCGGGAGCCGCGGACGGCCCCGCGCACGACGAGCTGGGAGAGCTGCCCGAGGGCGAGCACGACAGCGACGACGAGCACCCTGCCGACGACGCCTAGGCACCCGGCTCTGAGCGCTTCGGCACAGGTCAGCGTGGCGCCGATGGCCGTCGAGGACTGGCCGGCGGTCCAGCGCATCTACAGGGCAGGCATCGACGCGGGCAACGCCACCTTCGAGACGGAGATCCCCTCGTGGGAGCGCTGGCGCGCCGCCCGTCTGGCGGAGCCGTGCCTGATCGCGCGTGACGGGGGTAGTGGTGGCAGTGGCAGTGGCGGTGATGGTGACGGCGATAGTGGCGGTGATGACGGTCGCGGCGGTGGCGAAGCGATCGGCTGGGCGGCGCTGACCCCCTCCTCCGCGCGCGCCGCATACGCGGGCGTAGCCGAGGTCTCGATCTACGTGGATCCGTCACACGCGGGTCGCGGCGTCGGCCGCGTGCTGCTGGGAGCGCTGATCGATGCGTCCGAGCGGGCCGGCATCTGGACGCTGCGCGCTGGCATCTTCCCTGAGAATGTCGCCTCGATCGCGTTGCACAAGCGCTGCGGCTTCCGCCTCGTCGGCACACAGGAGCGGATGGGCCGCATGCCCGACGGCCGCTGGCGCGACGTGATCCTCTACGAGCGTCGCAGCGAAGTCGTCGGCACCCAGCCGTAGGCTGGCTGGGTGAAGCGAAACACCGTCCACGTCTGCTCGGAGTGCGGCGTGCACTCAGCCAAGTGGCACGGCCAATGCCCCGCCTGCGGCTCCTGGAACACGCTGGTCGAGGAGTTGGTCCCTTCGGCTGAAGGCGCGCGTGGCGGCCGCTCGGGCACTCTCGCCACGCTACGGCCGCTGCCGGGCTCCGCGCCGCCGCTGGTGCCGCTCGCGCAGGTGGCCGCCACCAGCGTGGGGCGCCTGCCGACAGGCATCGGCGAGCTCGACCGCGTGCTCGGCGGCGGCCTCGTCCCCGGCTCGCTGGTGCTGCTCGGCGGCTCGCCCGGGATCGGCAAGTCGACGCTCACGAACATGGCGCTCGGCAACCTTGCGGGGGCGGGCCAAAAGACCCTCTACGTCAGTGGCGAGGAGTCCGCCGAGCAGGTGCGTTTGCGCGCCGAGCGGCTGGATCCAGATCCCAGCCATCCTGCCGGCAGCCGTCCCGCTCTGGATGTGCCGGTGCTGGCCGAGACCGATCTCGACGTCGTGCTTGACGCGATCGCCGCGCACGAGCCGGCCGTATGCGTGATCGACTCGGTGCAGACGCTGCGCTGCGCTGACTTGTCCGGCGCCCCCGGATCGGTCGGACAGGTGCGCGAGGTGGCGGCGCGGATCATGGAGCTGGCCAAGCAGCGGCGAGTGGCGGTCGTCCTGGTCGGCCACGTGACCAAGGAGGGCGCGCTGGCCGGCCCGCGTGTGCTTGAGCACCTGGTCGATTGCGTGCTGCAGTTCGAGGGTGAGCGCGAGCGCCCGTACCGCGAGCTGCGCGCGCTGAAGAACCGCTTCGGCTCGACCAACGAGGCAGGCTTGTTCGAGATGCGCCAGGGGGGTTTGGTCGAAGTGCTCGACGCTTCCGCCCGCTTTGTGGCCGAGGCCACGCGCGCGCCGGGCAGCGTCGTGTTGGCAGCGATGGAGGGCTCGCGCCCACTGCTGGTCGAGGTGCAGGCGCTGGTCGCTGACTCCGAGCTTGAGCAGCCGCGCCGCGTCGTCTCGGGCCTGGACCGCAACCGGATGGCGCTGGTGCTGGCGATCCTCGGCCGCCACGGCGGGATTGGATTTGGATCCCACCCACCCAAGGACGTGTTCGTCAACGTCGTCGGCGGCGTGCGCGTGGACGAGCCGGGCGTGGACCTGGCGATCGCGCTGGCGGTGGCCTCGGCGGCGCGCGGCGTGCCGCTGCGCGATCAGCAGGTGTGCGGCTGCTTTGGCGAGCTGGGGTTGACCGGCGAGCTGCGCTGGGTCGGGCACCCCGAGCGGCGCCTGCAGGAGGCGGCCCGGCACGGCCTTGCCGGCGTGGTGGCGCCGCCGGGCAGCGGTGACGGAGCGATCGAGGTCGCCACGCTGCACGATGCATTGAGCGCACTTTTTCCGACTACTCGAACACGACGGACTTCACTGGCCGCATAGAGCGGCTGTGCCGGCGCCGGCGCGATAAACAAACGCTAAATGCCGTAGAATGGCCTGTTGTGGCCTCACGATCCGGCGAAGACCTCGACCTGGACGCGCGACCCGAGCCGGCGCTTGTAAGGGCGCTTGAGATGGTCGCTCCCGGCACGGGCTTGCGGGAGGGAATAGAGAACATCTTGCACGCGCGCACGGGCGGCCTGATCGCGATCGGCGAGACCGACGACCTCAGCTTCCTGTTCTCGGGCGGGATCAAGCTCGACATCGACTACACGCCGGCTTTCCTCTACCAGGTGGCCAAGATGGACGGGGCGATCATCCTCAACGCCAACGCGACCAACATCGCGATGGCAAACGTGCAGCTGATGCCTGACCCGACGATCCTCTCGCACGAGACGGGCACGCGCCATCGCACCGCCGAGCGCGTCTCCAAGCAGACCGACGCGCTGGTGATCGCTATCTCCCAGCGGCGCGAGGTCGTCTCCTTGTACGTAGACGGAGTCAAGTACATCCTCGAAGAGATCCCGGTCGTGCTGGCCAAGGCAAACCAGGCGCTGGCCACGCTCGACAAGTACCGCCAGCGCCTCGACCAGGTTGCCACCCGCTTGACGGCGCTTGAGTTCGAGGGCGGCGTGACGCTGCACGACGTTCTGACCGTGCTGCAGCGCTCAGAGCTGGTCACGCGCATGGCGGTCGAGATCGAGCGCTACATCGTCGAGCTCGGCAACGAGGGCCGCCTGATCGAGATGCAGCTGGAGGAGACGATCCTCGGCACCGCCGCCGAGAAGGCCTCGCTCGTGCAGGACTATCTGGCCGATTACTCCGATGAGGCGTTTGCCTCGGCGCTCGACCAGATCGGGCGCCTGCCGCACCAGGACCTGCTTGACTTCGGTCGCATCGCCGAGCTGCTCGGCTACGACCGCAAGCTGAACACGCTCGACTACCCGGTCTGCAGCCGCGGCTATCGCATCCTCGGTCGAATCCCGCGGCTCCCCAAGCTCGTCATCGCTCAGATCGTGCGGCAGTTCGGCAGCTTGGAGGAGTTGCAGGCGTCGACCGACGCGGAGCTTGAGGCGGTCGAGGGCGTGGGGGAGATAAGGGCCAAGGACATACGCGAGGGCCTGCGTCGTCTACAGGAGATCAACCTCGTGGACAGCTATCTGCAGACGTAGGCGAGAGGACGCATCAACCGGCCCGCAAGCCGGGTAAACCCCAGTCGGTCCCTTTTGCCGGCACAACGAAGGAGGACACCATTCCAGCCCAAACACTTGAAGAGACGTCATTCATAGAGGAGCTTGAGAGCCGCGAGATCGACGTGATCGAGTTCGAGCTCGGCGACCACGTTGTCTATCCCCACCACGGTGCCGGCAAGGTCATGAGCAAGGAGCAGATGGAGGTGCTCGGCACCAGGCGCGAGTACCTGACGATCAAGATCCTGCACAACGACATGACGGTCAAGGTCCCGACCGAAAACGCCTCGCTGGCGGGCCTGCGCCGCGTGATCGACGAGGAGACGGTCAAGAAGGTCCTGGACGTGCTCCAGGACGAGGTGTCGGAGATGCCCAAGAACTGGAACCGGCGCTTCAAGCACAACCGCGACAAGATCAAGACCGGCGACATCTACGAGCTGGCCGAGGTGGTCCGCAACCTCGCCCTGCGCGAGTCCGAGAAGGGCCTGTCGACCGGCGAGAAGCAGATGTTCACTCGCGCCAAGAAGATCCTCGCCTCCGAGCTGATGTACGCGCTCGACAAGGACGAGGACGAGGCCGAGACCTACCTGGACGACCTGCTCGCCAACTCGGCGTCGAGCCAACTGGCCGTCGCCGCCAAGTAGCGCGGCCCGCGCACCGCGGTTGGCGCTGCACGCGACGAAGTGGCGATAGCGCTGCTACTGGCCGCCGGGCTCGGCGAGCGCCTCGGGTTGGGATGCCCCAAGGCGCTCGCGGAGCTCGCCGGGCGGCCGTTGTGGCGCTGGAGCGCCGACGTGCTGCTGGCTGAGCCGGAGATAGAGCGGGTGGTGTTGGCGACGCCGCGGGGCGGCAAGGGCGAGGCGCTGGCCGCGTCGGTGCCGAGCGGGGTGACCGCCGTTGGCGGCGGCGCGGTGCGTTCGGAGTCTGTGTTGTTTGCTTTGCAAGCTGCCGCAAAGGGGGGTGTTGGCCCTGGCCCTGGCTCCGGCGCCGAGGCCGAGGCCGAGGCTGCCTCCTTCTACCCCTCCTCCAGTGCTGACTTTGACGCTGCCTACGCCTCTGCCTCCGACTCTGACTCGCTTGTGCTCGTGCACGACGCCGCACGCCCCCTTTTGAGCGCCGAGCTTGTGCGCGGGGTGCTCGCCGCGGCGGCGCGCGAGGGGGTGGACGCGGCGATCGCCGCCACGCCGGTGACCGACACGATCAAGCAGGTCGACGCTGCGGGGCGGGTGACGAGCACGCTCGATCGCTCCGGGCTGTGGTCGGTGCAGACGCCGCAGGTGTTCCGCCGCGGCGCCCTGGAACGGGCGCTCGACGTCGGTGCCGACGTGCTGGCGCAGGCCACGGATGACGCCTGGCTGATCGAGCGCGCAGGGGGATGCGTGGCGGTGGTGCCTGCTTCACGGGAGAACCTGAAGGTGACGACGCCGGTGGATTTGGAGCTGGCCGAGCTGTTGTTGGCGCGGCGCGGCGATCGCACGCGTGCTTGACTTCGCGCCGATGCTGAGCGACTACCACCTGCACCTGCGCCCCGACGAGCTCGACGCGACAGCGGAGCGCTACTTCACCGCTGCCAACGTCGAGCGCTACCGCGCCGCCGCCGAGGAGCAAGGCGTCAGCGAGCTTGGCGTCTCCGAGCACGTCTACCGCTTTACGGCGGCGCTCGATGTCTGGCGCCATCCGCTATGGCGCGAATTCGCGCACGACGACCTCGACGAATACTGCGCGTTCGTGCGCGAGCAGGCCGACCTGCGCCTTGGCATCGAGGCTGACTTCATCCCCGGCGGCGAGGACCGCATGGCAACCCTGCTGGAAGCTCGCGACTTCGACTACGTGGTCGGCTCGGTGCACTTCCTCGGCGACCACGCGCTGGACATGGACGACTATGACGTTTGGACCAGCGGTCGTTCGCCGGAGCAGATCTGGCGGGCCTACTTCCTCGCGCTCGGAGAGGCTGCCCGCAGCGGCCTGTTCGACATCCTCGCCCATCCCGACCTGGTCAAGGTGTGGGGCGCGGGCCGCCGGCCGCTGCCCGACGGCGATCCGCGCCGCTTCTACGAGCTGGCGATGGACGGCATCGCCGAGTCGGGTATCGCCATCGAGGTCTCGACCGCGGGGCTGCGCAAGGGCGCCGGCGAGATCTATCCGGCCCCTGCTTTCTTGGAAATGTCGCTGGAAGCGGGCGCGCCGATCGCGCTCTCCAGCGACGCGCACCGCCCCGGCGACGTGGGGGCAGATTACGAGCGGGCGCTGGAGCTGCTGGACTCGCTTGGCGTGCGCGAGCTGTGCGCGTTCGAGCGCCGCGAGCGGCGCCTGCAGCCGATCGGCGCGGCGATCGCGTGAGCACGCTCTGCGGCATCGGCTATGACTCGCACCGGCTGGCTCCTGGGCGGCGTCTGCTTCTGGGTGGCGTGGAGATCCCCTGTGACGTTGGTCTGGACGGCCACTCCGATGCCGACGTGCTCGCGCACGCGGTGACCGACGCGCTGCTGGGCGCGGCCGGGCTCGGCGACATCGGGCAGCACTTTCCCGACAGCGACGAGCGCTATCGGGACGCCGACTCGCTGGCGCTGCTGGCGAGCGTGCTGCCGCAGGTGTTCGCGCAGGGCTTGGAGTTGGTCAACGTCGACACCACGCTCGTGATGGAGCGCCCGAAGTTGGCGCCGTATCGCGAGGCGATCCGCGACAGCCTGGCGGCGGCGTTGGGCCTGGCGCCGGCGCGCGTGAACGTCAAGGCGAGCACGGGCGAGGGGATCGGCTTCGTCGGGCGCGGCGAGGGGGTTGCGGCGCTGGCGGTGGCGAGCCTGCGGGTCGCCGACTGAGGCTCGCCGCTACTGTTGGCCGGCGATGCGTGAGATCCGGCTGCACGACACTCGTAGCGGGCAGGTGGTCCCGCTGGAGCCGCGCGATCCCGGCAAGGTCGGGATCTACGCCTGCGGGCCGACCGTCTATTCGCGCATCCACATCGGCAACGCCCGCCCGTTCGTGGTGTTCAGCTTGTTGGCGCGCTATTTGCGCCACGAGGGCTACGAGGTCAGCTTTGTCGCCAACGTCACCGACGTCAACGACAAGATCTACGACGCCGCGCGCGCACAATCGCGCAACAGCGTCGAGCTTGCCGCCGAGATGACGGCGTGCTACGTCGCCGACACCGACGCGCTTGGCCTCGGCCGGCCCGACTCCGAGCCGCTCGCGTCTCAGACGATGGAGGCAATCGTCTCCTATATCGAGGATCTGATCGCCGCCGGACACGCCTATGAGAGCGGTGGGGACGTGTTCTTTCGCGTGCGCGCGGACTCTGGTTACGGCTCGCTCTCGCATCGCCAGATCGACGCCCTCGACCAGGGGGAAGGGGTGGAGGGGGCCGATCGCAAGCAGGACCCGCTCGACTTCGCGCTGTGGAAGGCGCGCAAGCCAGAGGAGGACTCGTGCTGGCCCTCGCCATGGGGGGATGGGCGGCCGGGTTGGCACATCGAGTGCTCGGCGATGGCCGAGCAGGCGCTTGGCGTCGGCTTCGACGTCCACGGTGGCGGCTCGGACCTGCTGTTCCCCCATCACGAGAACGAGGCCGCGCAGACACGCTGTGCGCACGGGGGCGAGCTTGCGCGCATCTGGATGCACAACGGCATGATCCAGCTGACCGGCGAGAAGATGGCCAAGTCGGTTGGCAACATCGCGCTGTTGCACGAGGTCATCGAGCAGTGGGAGCCGCACGCGGTCGTGATGTACCTGATCGGCGGCCACTACCGCCAGCCGCTGGCCTTCGGCCAAGCGGAGCTGAGCGAGGCGGACCTGCGCGTTCGTCGTATCCGCAACGCGCTCGCGCGCGTGGCCGAGGACGAGCCGACGCCGGCGGACATGGCCCACCACCGCGACGCGTTCTTCGACGCGCTGGCTGAGGACTTCAACACCCCGCGTGCGCTGGCGTCGCTGTTCGAGTGGGTGCGCGAGGCCAACCGCCGTCCCGGGTCGACTGGGGGCCGTGACCTGCGCGAGATGCTCGATGTCCTGGGGCTCGGCGAGCTGGAGCCGCTGCAGGGCGCCGCCGTCGAGGCGATCGACGCCGAGGCGGCCGAGCTTCGCGACCAGCGCGAGGCGGCGCGGGCCGCGCGCGACTTCGAGCTGGCAGACCAGCTGCGCGAGCGGATCCTCAAGCTTGGCTGGGAGGTGCGCGACCGCGCGGGCGAGCCGGCCGAGCTGATCCCTCGGTCGGGCTGAGCGGCGTGGTCGTCTACGGCCGCAATCCGGTGCGCGAGGCGCTGCGCGGACGTCGCTCGCATCAGGTGACGAGCATCTGGGCTACCGCTGGCGCCGCCCGCGAGCCGTGGCTTCGGGAGGCGTCGCGGTTGCGGGTCTGCTCGGCCGAAGAGGTCGAGCGGCGCTGTGGCTCCTCCACGCACCAGGGTGTCTGCGCCGAGGCCGGCGGCTATCCGTACGTCGCCGCCGATGAGCTGTTGGCGGTCGAGCAACCGCTGATCGTCGTGCTCGACCAGGTCCAGGACCCGCACAACCTTGGCTCGATCTGCCGTACGGCGGAGTGCGTGGGCGCGACGGGGGTGGTGATCGCCGAGCGTCGCTCGGCCGAGGTCACATCGACGGTCTGCAAGACCTCGGCCGGAGCTGTCGAGCACATGCGTGTCGCGCGCGTGCGCAACGTCGCCGACTTCCTCGGCCAAGCACGCGACGCGGGCTGCTGGTGCTACGGAGCCAGCGCCGGCAATGGGGCGGTGCCCTACGACACGCCGGATTACAGCGGCGGCGCTGTGCTGGTGCTCGGCAGTGAGGGCTCGGGACTGCGCCCGCGGGTGGCCGCGAGCTGCGATCAGCTGGTTGCGCTGCCGTTGCGAGGCAGCGTCGAGTCGCTGGGCGTGTCAGCGGCGGCCGCGGCCATTCTGTACGGGATCTTGCAGTCGCGGGAGCGCTCGCTTGACAAGGCTCCATAACTGTGCGAAGCTGCCGCGCATAAGGCTCAACCTAAGGTTGACTTCATAGCTTTGGCGCCAGGGGAGGAGTGCGCCACTGAGCACGTTTTGGCTGCAAACAGCCAAGAAAGGATTTGCTCGTGGCCCGGATCTTCCATAACCCTCAATCTGAAGTCAAGGTTGATGACGGCTTTTTGATCGCCCTGGCCAAGCAGGGCGATCGCACTGCCTACGACCGGCTCGTTCGCCGCTACCACGGCTTCGTGCGCCTGAAGGCGTCCTCGTACTTCCTCGCCGGAGGCGACTCCGACGACCTGATCCAGGAGGGCCTCGTCGGGCTGTACAAGGCGATTCGCGACTATCGCTCCGATCGCGAGTCGTCGTTTCGCAACTTCGCCGAGCTGTGCATCACGCGTCAGATCATCACCGCGGTCAAGACCGCGACGCGCAACAAGCACACGCCGCTGAACCAGTACGTGTCGTTCTCCTCGACGCCGGCGGCGGCGGGCGACGACGTGCCGACGCTCGACCAGACGATCGCCGGCCCGACCGTCAACGACCCGGTCAACCGCGTGATCTCCTCCGAGGAGCTGCGCTCGCTGGTGGGCTGCCTGTCAACCGCGCTCTCAGAGCTTGAGAGCCGGGTGCTGTCGCTGTACTTGGACGGCTGCTCCTACGAGCAGGTCGGCGAGCGGCTCGGCTGTGACACCAAGACGGTCGACAACGCCCTGCAGCGGGTCAAGCGCAAGGTCGGCACGCATCTGCGCACGCGCGTCGCGGCGTGAGCGGGCCGTCGATGTGTCCTGACCCGGCCCGGCCGGGGTCGCCGAGGGTCGCGCTCGGCGCCTGTATGGGTGTGTGTCAATGACGGATATGTCGAAACACGGCATCGACGACCGATTTCATCGGCGTCCCGATGCCGTGTTTCGACATATCCGTCATTGACACACACCCACGTCGACCATGCGACGATTCGCGATCCTCGGCGGTCACCGGTCGGATAGGGCTATCGCCGCTGCTCACGCCGCGACGCGCGGGCTGAGCTATCGGCGTTTGGAGCCGGGGAAGGCCAGCCGCACGATCGTCCTGTGCACGCCGCCCAGCTGCTTGCGCAGCGGGCCGCTGTTGTAGGGGAGCCCGTAGCGTTCGCAGACGGCGCGCACCCGCGGTGCGATCTCTTGGTAGCGGTTTGAGGGCAGGTCGGGGAAGAGGTGGTGCTCGACCTGGAATGAGAGGTTGCCGCTGAGCAGGTGAAACAGCGACGAGCCCTCGATGTTGGCCGAGCCGAGCGCCTGGCGGGCGTACCAGCCGCCGCGCGTCTCGTTCGCCACCTCCTGCTCGCTGAATGTGTGGGTCTCGTCGGGGAAGTGGCCGCAGAAGATGATCGAGTGCGCCCACACGTTGCGGACGATGTTGGCGGTGAAGTTGGCCGCGAATGTGCTCTTGAAGGTCGATCGTGCTCGCCTGGAAGCGCTCTTGCGCGGTCCCGCGGCTGCCGCCAGCAGCGCTGAGATCAGCGGGAAGCCGACGTAGTCCTTGACGACCTGACGGCGTGCCTTCAGCCCGATCGCCTTCAGCTCGCGCCCCACCTGAGCGCGGCTCTTCTCACCGCTGCGGATCGCCTCGAAGTTGAGGTCGTGCAACGCCACGCCCCACTCAAAGAAAGCCATCAACAGCAGGTTGTAGAGCGGCTGCAGCAGGTAGACGGGATGCCAGGCCTGCTGTGGGTCGATGCGCATGATCTCATAGCCAAGGTCGCGGTCCTTGCCGCGGATGTTGGTGAAGGTGTGGTGCTCGTAGTTGTGGGAGTGCCGCCACGCGTCCGCCGGTGAGGCTGTGTCCCAATCCCACACGCGCGAGTTGATGTCCGGGTCGTTCATCCAGTCCCACTGGCCGTGCATCACGTTGTGCCCGATCTCCATGTTCTCCAGCACCTTGGCCAGTGAGAGCACGCTGGTGCCGAGCAGCCACAGTGGCCGATAGCGCGACCCGGCCAGCAGCACTCGCGCTGCCACCACGAGCTGGCGGTGGCGCTTGATCAGATCGCGGATGTAGCGGGCGTCGCCCTCGCCGAGGTCGGCAAGCACCTGCTCGCGGATCGCGTCCAGCTCGCGCCCGAGCTGCTCCAGCTGCTCCGGGGTCAATTGGGCGAGCGGCCCGTCGGCGAAGGCGAGCGGCCCATCGGCGGCGGGCGCCTCACGGACGGCCGACTCGAACTGGTGCCAGCGGTCGACGTCGGGCTCGATCGTCTGGGTGGTGGACATTTGGCAATCTGCTCCTTGCTCGGCGTTTTCAGAGGTCGATTTCGATCGCGCCCTCAGGCGCGTTGACGCAAGTGCGCAGCAGCTCTCCGGCCTCCCCGTGAACCTCTCCCGTGCGCAGGTCACGGACGCGTCCGGCGCACAGGCGCCCGACGCAGCTGTGGCAGATCCCCATGCGACAGCCATGGGGCAGGCTCAGCCCCCCGCGCTCGCCGATCGCGAGGATCGACTCGCCCCCCTCGCCTCCCGAGACGGTCTCGCTCGATCGAAACCGCACGCTGCCGCCGGCCCCGGCTTCGGTCGCGCTTGCTGTGTACGGCTGGAAGTGCTCGACATGGAGGCGATCCGCACAGCCGGCATCCCGCCAGTGGCTCTGCAGCTCGTCGAGCATCCCTGCCGGACCGCAGACGAACGCCTCGCGCTCGTGCCAGTCCGGGCAGAGCTCCTCCAGCCGGCTTGGGTCAAGCCGGCCTTGCTCGCTGGTTATCTGCTCGTGCAGCCTGTAACGAGGCCAGCGAGCCTGAAGCGCTCGCAGTTCGGTTCCGAACACGGTCTCTTCGCGGGTGCGCGAGCTGTGCAGGTGCACGACATCGCTGCCTCGACGCCGTGCCAGCGCCCGCAACATGCTCGCGATCGGCGTGATCCCGCTGCCGGCGCTGATCGTAAGCAGTCGCGCCGGCGTGGGGGAGGGAAGCACGAACGTGCCTTCGACGCCGCCCAGCCGCACGATCGTTCCCGGTCGCGCCTGCCGGCAGAGGTAGGGCGAGACCTTGCCGCCCGGGACGAGCTTGGGCGTTATCGCGATGCGGCCGTCGGCGCGTCCGGGCGCCGAGGTGAGCGAATAGGCTCGCCAGTGAAGCGCCCCGTCGACCTCGATGCCAACGCGCAGGTACTGTCCGGGCAGGTGCCCCGGCCAACGCCACCCCGGCTTGATCCAGATCGTGACCGTGCTCGGTGACTCGCGCTGGACGCGCTCGATGCGCCCGCGCAGTTCGCGTGTGGACCACAGCGGGTTGACGAGCTCCAGGTAGTCGTCGGGCAGCAGCGGCGAGGTCAGCGAGCCGACCAACGACAGCGCTCGGCGGCGCCGGTCGGGGACGGTGGGGAGGGCTCCGCGTTCAGCCATTTTGAGGTGTGGTCGCAGGGACGCCAGGCATGACTTCGATCTATGTTACCTCAAATGAGGTTACATGTAACGTGGTATCTTGGTTTGAGTGGGCGCGAAGGACGACACTGCGGCTTTCATCGACGCTGAGGAAGTTGCCGTGAGCGCCGCGAACGCAGGCGCCGCTCCTCCCGATCGGCTGACGATCGAGCAGCTGGCCGCGGAGGTGGGGATGTCGGTTCGCAACATCCGCAACCACCAGTCGCGGGGCTTGCTGCCACCGCCGGAGGTGCGCGCCCGCATCGGCTACTACAGCGACGAGCACGTAGCCCGCCTGCGATTGATCCTCGACCTGCAGGCCGACGGCTTCAACCTGGCGGCGATCGAGCGGCTGATGAGCTCCTCCGGCGGCGTCGCCGAGCGGCTGCTGGGGCTCCGCCACGCGATGACGACCGCCTTTGAGAGCGAGGCCCCGGAGGTCCTCACCGGCGAGGAGCTGATACGCCGCTTCGGCGAAGTGGATGCCAAGAGCGTCGAGCGGATCCTCAAGCTGAAGCTGCTCGTGCCGCTCGGAGACGATCGCTTCGAAGCGCCGAGCCCCGGCCTGATGCGTGCCGCCGAAGACGTTATGGAGCTTGGCATCTCGCTGCATGCGGCGCTGGTGCTGGTGGAGAAGCTCAGCCGCGACTGCGAATCGATCTCGCGCGCGTTCGCAAAGCTGTTCTTGCGCGAGCTATGGGAGCCGTTCGAGCGCGCCGGTCAGCCAGAGGAGCGCTGGGACGAGATGATCGTCGCCATCGACGGCCTGCGCACGATCGCCTCCGAGGCGTTGCTGGCGATGTTCAAGCAGCGGATGACGGTGGAGGTCGAGCGCGCTTTCGGCAAGGTGCTTGAGCAGCAGACCAAGCGCGCGTCCTGAGCTATCGCCACGCGAGAGCTATCGCCGCGCGAGCTGCGCATCGAAACGACAGCTCGCGTGTTCTCACCGGCGGAGAAGGCAAACACTCGTCGCATGGGAGGCGTCGATGCGTTCACATAGGCTCACATTGGCCGGCTTGGCCGCGTTCGTGTTGCTCGCGTTGGTTCCGGCGAGTGCGCTGGCGCACAAGCATCCGTCGCGCTCAGGGCGCTGCGGCATCTCGATCAACGTAGTGCCGCGTCAAATCGTCGCGGGCGAACCTGTCGTGATCTTTGGACGGCTGCGCTGCGCCAACCAGGCCAACGCCGCGGGTCGCGAAGTGCGCCTGTTCCACCATCTGATCGGCCAGGGCGGAGGCTTCAGCTATGTGCAGAGCGTGACCACCGACGCCGCCGGCTTCTATGTGATCTCACGCGCCGATGGCGTGGTTGAAACCAACCGCTCCTGGTACGTGCGCTCGCTCAGCGCCCGCAGCGCCACCAAGCGCATACGCGTCGCCGCCGCGGTGACGCTCAGCGGCCCCGGCGAAGGACAGCTGCTGACCGGCTATCCCAACCGAGTCACGTTCACCGGCACCGTGAGCCCGGCCGACGTCGGCGCGCGCGTGATCCTGCAGCGCCAGAATGCCGCCACCGGCGGCGACTGGAGGCGGATCGACAGCGGCTTCGTGGCGGCGGGCGGCGCGTTCACGATCGTGCACACGTTTGTCGTCCCGGGCGATGCCAACGTCCGGGTGCTGGTGCGCAGCCAGCGCCGCAACATCCCGAGCAGCTCCAACGTGCTTGCCTATGCGATCTCACAGGCCGAGAACCCGCAGCTGACGATCCAAGCCTCAAGCGACCCGATCGCCTTTGGCGAATCGGTAACGATCACCGGCAAGCTGCTCGAAGGCGGCGCCAACCAGGCCGTCACGCTGCTGGCTCGCGGCCGCCACCAGCATGGCTTTGCCCGCATTGCTCAGGTGCAGGCCAATGCCTCTGGCGAATACACGTTCCCGGCGCAGTCGCCGATCAACAACACGTTCTACCGCGTTACCTCGGCGCGAGAGGCCTCTGCCGTGCTCTACGAGGGTGTCAAGGACGTGCTGACGGCGCAGCCCTCAGCTACCGAAGTCCCGGCGGGCCAGCCCGTGACCTTCACGGGCACTGTCTCACCCGATCACAGCGGCCACACGATCTATCTGGAACGCCAGAACGCGAGCGGCACGGGCTTCCACGTGGTCGAGGTTGGCCGTGTCGGTGCGGGCTCGACCTACTCGATCTCGCGGCGGCTGTACGAGCCGGGCGCAAGCGTGCTGCGTGTCTTCATCCCGGGCGGCCCTGAGAACCAGGGCGTGGCAAGCACACCGTTCACGATCACCGTGGCGCCGGCGCCGGCGTCGAGCTTGGTCGAAGAATCGCCGTCAGGCACGAGCTTCCCGCCGGAAGGACAGTCCTAGCCGTTGCCTTTGAGCAGGGCGCTGCCGTGGTCCGCGCAAAGGGCCTCGGCAGCGCTTCGCTTGACACGGCGGCGGCAGCGGCCAGTTGTGCTCAGTGTCGTTCGCCGAGATGTTGGCCCGGACGAATCCGGCCGGCCGTTCGCCATGGCCTGCTCTCCGAGCCCCACGGGCCGAGCGGCGAGCCGCTTTGCTCGTTTTCCTCAGAACGCGAGGGCTCGCCCAGGTTGATCGGGCTGTTACAGCGGGGGCAGCTGTCCCCGGCCGCCCACACGAGCAGCGCGTCGGTCCAATGGTGGCACTCTGGACAGCGCACGCGCTGATGCATCACCCAATCTCCATTGCAGTTAGGAGCATCCCCAAAACCTCATTGCGCCAAACCGCATAAAAGCACTTTCTTACGCGACGTGCGTCGCTCTCCGAGTTGCAGGCCCGGACGAGCGGCGCCGGTCGCCCAGGATAGACCGACGCCATCTGCCCGTCCCCCAGTCAACACGTGCTGGCCGGAGGCTTGTTTGGCCAGGCGGGCGTGCCCGGCTGAGAGCAAGCCCACTGAACGGCCTGTGGTTAAGACGCCGAGGACGGGGAGAAGTCAGGTGCTACTGGCCTGATTGTTCGGAGTGGTCGTTGCCGGCGCCCTGGCCACGCCCGTGTTCGCGCCCTGGCTGACCGTTTTCATTGCCGCCTTTGTCGTGCGAGGAGGCGGCGGATCCGCGTTCGCTAAAGGCCTGTGCGCCCTGTTGTTCCTGTTGCTTGCCCGAGGCAGGATCGCGTTCCTCAGTAGATGGGCCGTGTTCGTCGCTTGGACTTTTGCCTTTGTCGCCTTGTCCTTTTTCTCGCTTGGCCGACCCGCCTTTTTGGGTCGTCGCCGGCGAGCCGGAGGTCTGTGTCGTTGGCTTTGTTGTCGGCGTTGTTCCTTCGTTCGGCACGGCGTGAGTGTCGAGGGCGTAGGCTGGCGCGGCTTGTGTGGGTGGCCCTGCGACCTCCACCGGCTGTCGGGTGGTCATCCTGCGCCGGGCTGTGGGCGATGGCAGTCGCGGCGTTGGGCGGCTCGCGACCGCGACGTTTGCAGGCGCGCTCCTCGCGAAGGCGCTTCCTGCTATCGCACTCGGAACAGCCTCCTTGGGGGGCCGGTCAGCTGCTGCCCACGAGTGTGGCTCGGTCGCGATCGTTGCCGAGCTACCGCGCGTATGCGCCTGTACCGGTTTGCTCGCGGCGTGCATCGTGCCGGCGACGCCCGTGGCGAGCACGGCCACGCTCGCTCCGATCTTCAGCAGCGCCGAGGAGCTTGCGTGCGTGAGCAATTCTTGTCCCGAGCCGTTGGCTGCGCCGGTGGTAGCGCTGCGCAGGTCCCAGCGGCCGAGGCCGAACATGCGCGCCAGCGCCGCTGCCATCGCCGGGGCCGGCAACGCCGGCACAAGCGCGCGTAGGTCCGCTTCGCGAACGCCGATTGAGTTGCGGTAGCCGCGACAGCTTTCGCACGTGTCCAGATGGGCGCTGATCCGTCGCCCGCGCAGGATCCTACGGTCATAAGCGGAGATCGCCGACCTGACCTCTTCGCACGCCATCTCTCGTCCGCGGTCAAAGTCGCGCAGCGAGTTGCGGGCTTCGAACAGCGATTGCTTGGCAGCGGCCGCCGTTATGTCCAAGGCCTGTGCGATTTCCTGCATGCCGAGCCCGCTCAGCTCGCGCATGACCAGCGTGGCGCGCTGGCGTTCCGGCAGCGCGTGCAGGTCGGCGACCAGCTGACTCAGACGTGCGCGCTGCTCAAGGACGGCGTACGGATCGCTGGCACGGGCGTCGCTCCCGCGGCTTGGCTCGGCCTGGCGCACGCGCTTGCGCAGAATCGTCACCGACTCGTTGTGGGCGATTCCAAATAGCCACGGCCGCAGGCTCACGTCTCGTTCGCGCGCTTGTAGTGCCGCGTAGGCTTGCGTCATCGTTGACTGCAGTGCTTCTTGGGCATCGTGCTCGTTGCGCAGAATCGAGAGGCAGTAGCGGTGCAGCGTCTTGCTGTGGCGCTCGCAGAGCGTCACGAAGGCATGGTCGCTGCCCCGTCCGACCAGTTTGGCGAGCAGCTCGTCCGCAAGCATCCGGGCCGCGCGTTGCTGCCCACCTGCCATCGGTCTGAGGTGCGGGAGCTTGGTCATCGGCTGATCCACCGGTCGGGACCGGTGTGCAAAGACTAAGTGCTGCCGGTCGCTTCGCCGAACTTCTCAGGATCGTGGCGAGTAGCCGAGCTTGGCCGACATCTGCTCGGCAGCGGCACGTACCAGTGGACCCACGTGCTCGCGCGCGTGCGTTGCCGCACAGTCGGCCTTGGCTACTGCCACGTCTACCGCCGCGACCGCTTGGCCCGACTTCGACCGGACAGCGGCGGCGACACAAATCTGCCCGGCAATGCGCAGCTGGTCGGAGACGGCGACCGCGTGCTTGCGTACGCGCCCCAGCTCCTCGACGAGCTTGTCGATCTCAGCGGCAGTCAGCTCGGCTTCGGCAAGTGCCTGGTGACGGGCGTCGTCGTCGAGCTCGGCCAACAGCGCCTTGCCGAGAGCGGTCGTGGCAGCCGGCAATCGCGATCCACGTCCGAGCCGGGCGGCGACTTCGCTGCGTCCCTGTCGCACTGAGCGAGCGCGGTCGACGTAGACGACGTGGCTGCCGTCCAGCACGGCCATGCTCGCTGTGTAGCCGCTGTTGTCGCGCAGTTGTCGCAGTAGCTGCGGCGCGATGTTGCGGACCACCGTCGAAGCGACCGCGGCGCGTCCCGGGTCGGCTGCCCGCATCCCCAGCCTGTACTTGCGCCCGCGCCCCTGCTCAAGGTAGTTCAGCGCGACCAGCGTGGAGGCATAGCGATGCGTGGTGGGCCTGCTCATTTCCAGCTGTTGAGCGATCTCGGCTATCCCCAGCCACGGTCGCTCGGGGGTGAAGGTGCGCAGGATCGCGAGGCCGCGCTCAAGCGACTGGGAATAGCGGCCCTCCTGGGACGTGGGCAGGTGCAAGATCCCTCCGCGGATCGGAGACATAGTGGTCATCTTGTGGGCTCGCCTTCCCTGTTTTCACCCTCGACTGGACTGGCGTCCCGGTCATCCCCCACAAGGACGCAGACGATTGTTGCCATTTGGACCGATCCGAACTAGTCAGCCCTGAAAGCTTCAGCGCTGAATCGTGGATTGAAAGTGGCTATAAGGCTCATCGCGGGCCGGCCGACAGCTTGACGGACAACCCTTCCAGGCGCTCTCGCACACCGCGCAACCATTCGATGCGCGCATTCCAGAACGCCAGCTCAGCGTCGCGCGAGACGACGCTGACCATTCGCTCCCACTCGCCGCCGTCACCGCTGCCGTCTTCGGTGTTTCGCTTCAGATCGTGCACCCGCCCGAGGCAGACCAGCTCTTGACCGTGGATCAGCTCGATCATCCGCGGCGCGTCCTTGGGCCGGCAAAGCGCTATGCGAAAGTGCAGATCGTCGCGCAGCGGTGGCTCTGCTGCGGTCGAGAGCAACCACTGCTCGAACTGGTCGACGCCGTCCTGCGTAGCCTCGTAGATCGCGCGACGGCCGTTGCCGGCTTCTCGCAGCGGCCGGCCGTTCTCGTCGACACGCCGCACAAGCCCCTCGTGCTCAAGCTTCTCAAGCGCCCAGTAAGGGTAGGAGTCCGCCAGGTCGGCGAAGCGGAGCTGCCTGCGCACGCCCGAAGCGATGCGGTACGCGTATCCGGGCTGCTCGATCACAAGCCCCAAAACCGCGTGCTTAGCGGACACCGGCTTTCTGCCTGCCTTCCGATAGCTGGACTTCGTACAAGTGTGTTCTGACCATATCTCAGGTCCACTACGCCTCGCCGGTGCTGTTTGACGGCGTATAGACCGGGATGGCGGCCAATTCGAAGGGTTGGCAGTCGGGTATGGGGATGACGGGTAGGTAGCCGTGATCGGCGCTGAAGATCCAGCTCGTTTCAGCTTCACAGGGCGCCTCGCGACTGGTTCCAATGAGTTGGAAACATTGCCTTGCCAGGTGGCAGCCCTGCCGTCTCAGGCTAGCCGTGAGGAGGTTTGAATCGCACGGCGGCGGGTATGCGCATCCCGTCGCGTTATCGACGCTGACCCGTCAGGACGACAACAAGGGGATTCGCTTAGATGAGTGCATTTACAGCCGCCTTGAATCTGCCGCTTGACGCGCTGCGCCCGCGTCTGGTCCAGGCCGATGGCGTGGCGAGCAAGGAGCGGGTCGTCGTTCGCCTGTTCGAGGCGTTCTCGCAAAGAAGCCTGCAGGACGTGCTGTCGCTGCTGACCGAGGACGTCGTGTTCACGCCGATGACGGCGCAGGTGACGCGTGCCGGCGAGCCCTACCGCGGTCACGACGGCATGCTCAGCTACATCGCCGACGTCGAGCAGCAGTGGGACGAGCTGGTCCTGCGACCAACGCAGATCAAAGCAGCCGGCAACGCGGTGGTCGCGCTGGGCCTGGTCAGCGGTCGTGGCGCGACCGGCGAGTTCGAGGATGCGCCCACCACGTGGATGTTCAAGTTCCGCGGAGAGCAGGTGGCCCAGATTCAGATCTTCTCCGAGCGCTCGCACGTGATCGAGGCGCTGGGGGAGGAAAGGGCGTCGCTTGGGGATGCGGCATAGCGCCCGCAAGCGCCGGTCCGCGGAGAGCCGGAGACGGGATTCGAACCCGTGACCCCCTGTTTTTACAAGGGGGTTCCTCCCGAGGCGCTCGATCTCCAGGCTGAGCGCCATTTCCTGCTCCTTTGCAGGGGTTTGCGCCGGTCCGGCTTCGGACAGGCGCGGACAACTTCGCGCAAGAACTGTACCGCGCGGCGGTGACGGTGCGGTAAGGGGAGAGGAGCCGACGGCCGGGATCGAACCGGCGACCTATCGCTTACAAGGCGATTGCTCTGCCAGCTGAGCTACGTCGGCCTGGCCGGTTGAATGCTATCGCCGTGGCGCGGTCGGGCTCCAGGGTTCGAATGTTGCAAGTGACCTTGCTGGCCAATGGCTTTGGACCATCCGAGCATGCATGCGCTGTCGGCTGAGCGGTAGCGGATTAGACCCCAACCGCTTGGCTCATCCTGCGCCCTACAACCACGGTGGGAAACACGGCTGTCGTCGGTGCGCTTTGCTCGCTGTCGTATGCGAGGCCGTTGCGGGTGCTGGACCCGGAGGCTACCGCGTAGTCTTTCCTTCTGGCATATTCGGACAGTTAGATGAGCCCTAAGCCCAAGCGAGACCAGGTCGACATTCCCGAGCTAACCGTCGAAACGGCCGGCGAGCGAGCTGACGCCGGGTCGCTGGCGGCGTGGTTGGTGTTGGGGCTGGTCATCCAGCAGCCGAGCCATGGGTATGAGATCTACCAGCGTTTCGAGCGGTATGGCGCGGTCCTGCAGCTGAGCCGCTCCAGCGTCTACGCCGTGCTCAATCGGCTGCGTGGGATGCGGATGATCGAGCAGATCGATCTCGAACCGGTCGGGCCGGTCAGTCGGAAGCTTGAGTCGAGGCGAAGTTTTCGGGCGACGGGGTTGGGGGCTTCTGCGTATCGTCGCTGGGTTGCTGAGCGGATAGGCGAAGATACACAGTGGACGCAGGTGATGGCGCAAGTCGCGTGCGCGAGCCTGCTCGGCGTCGACGATCTGGCGAGCGTTGTCGACTGGTTTGAGAGCGATTCGCTTCGGGAGATGAAGGAGTTGCCGACCTCCGACCCGGAGCAGGCGTCGCTGGACGTGGAGTCGATCGTTGAGATGCTGATCTTGGACAAGCGTCGTCGGGAGATGCGTGCTCGCATCGAATGGGCGACCTACGCGCGGCACGTACTCCATAGGCACGGGGCGCGCGTCGCCGAGGGGCGGCCCGGACGGTCGTCGTGAGCCTGCTCGTCATCCAGGACGTGAGTAAGCGCTACCGGCGTGGCCGCCGCGAGTACGTTGCGCTCGATGGTGTCTCGTTCTCGGTCGAGAGCGGGGAGGTTGTGGTCGTGTTCGGCACCCGCAAGTCTGGCCGCAGCACTTTGCTGCGGATCGCCGCTGGCCTTGAGCGGCCAGATGACGGTGAGGTGCGCTTTCAGGGTGCTGAGTTGTTGCCGTCCGATGAGGTGATCGGCCGTCGTCTGGCGTATTGCCGTACAGCGTTCTCCGGGCTTGAGGGCGATGTGGTTCTCGACCACGTCGCAGCTGGGCTGCTCGCGCAGGAGATGACCGCCGTGCAGGCGGCAAGGGTTGCGGATCGTGCTTTGGCGAGGGCTGGCGCGTCGGAGTGCGCGCGGATGCGGCCGTACGAGCTGGAGCCTGCCGAGTGCGTGCGTGTCTCGATCGCGAGGGCGCTTGCGTCCTCGCCGGCGCTGCTGGTGATCGATGACCCGACAGCCTCTGTGGGGCCGCTACAGAGCGATCCGATCTTGCGGCTGCTTCGCTCGCTCGCTGACGAAGGCGTTGCCGTGCTGATGAGCACCAGCGACGCGACTTGTCTCTCCGGCGCCGATCGTGCGCTGTCGCTCGATCGCGGGGAGCTTCGTGGCGAGCCCGACCCGCATGAGGCCGAGGTTGTGCCGTTTCGTGTCGTCGGCTCCCGGTCTGAAGCCGGCGCCGGATGACGCCGAGCGAACGGTGGTTGGTGTGAGCGCTCTCGCGTTTCGCGAGGTCGTCAAGCATTACGCCGATGCCGACGAGGTCGTGCAGGCGGTGGACGGAGTCAACATCGAGATTCAGCCTGGCGAGATGCTCGCGCTGTACGGACCGTCCGGGTCGGGCAAGACAACGCTATTGCTGCTGGCAGCTGGGCTAATTGCTCCCGACCGCGGCACCGTTTGCTTCCACGACGCCAATCTGGCCAGTTTGTCGAGCCGGGAGCTAGCCGACTATCAGCGCCGTGATGTTGGCTTCATCTACCAGTCCTTCCATTTGATGAGTGGCGTGCCGGCTGTTGAGAATGCGGCAGTGAAGCTGCTCGCCGACGGCGTGTCGCTGGGACAGGCGCGTGGCATGGCGACGGAGTGGTTGGAGCGTGTCGGGCTTGGGCACCGCCTTAACCATGTCCCCGAGCGGCTCTCGGGGGGAGAGCGCCAGCGTGTCGCGATCGCACGAGCGCTCGTGAACAAGCCACGATTGATCCTTGCCGACGAGCCGACCGGTTCGCTCGATAGCCGCAGGGGACAGGAAGTGCTTCGGCTGCTGGCCGAGATCGCACGTGAGCAGCAAGCGGCTGTGTTGCTCGTCACGCACGATCCCCAAGCGGCGGCTGTCGCCGATCGCGTGTGCGGGCTGCGCGACGGCAAGCTGGTCGAGGATGAGCGTGACGGCTCGGGCGAGCGATCGGCGCCGGTAGCTCGGCTCGTGTCGGGGATGTGAGCTCGATGCGGTTTTCTTCCATCCTCTACTTCTATGGCCGGCGGTTGCGGACCCATCCGGTTCAGGAGATGCTCGCCGGCCTCGGCATCGCGATCGGGGTAGCGCTCGTGTTCGCTGTGCAGGTGGCCAACAGCAGCATCACGAACGGTAGCCAGCAGGTCGTGAAGAGCATCGTCGGAGATGCCAACCTGCAACTGCGGGCTCGCAGCGCTTCCGGGCTGGACGAGGGGCTGGCGGATCGGGTCAGGGCGTTGCCGGGCGTCGAGCAGGCCGCTCCGGTGCTCGACCTGGACGCGACGGTGCAGGGGCCGCGCGGACGCTTGGTCGCGGTGCAGTTGGTGAGCGCGAACCTGACGCTGTCGATGCTCGATGGCCTGTCGCACAGCATCCCTCTTGAAAACCTCTCGCCGGACGCGGTCATGATCACCAGCACCACCGCGCGGGCGCTGGGAGTCTCCACGACGCTCGGCCCGGCGATCTCAAGCCCGAAGCCGCTGATCTCGCTGCAGGTCCGCGGGCGCGCCGTGCCAATGAGAGTAGGGCTGGTATTGGGACAGGAAACTGTCGGCGACCTGTCAAATGCGGTCGCTGTCGTAGCGCCCCTGCCATTGATCCAACGGGCGGCGTCGCTTCAAGGTCGTGTCACGCGCATCCTCGTCCAGTCTCGACCGGGAGAGCAGGCCCTGGCTCGACGCGAGCTTAACCAGCTCGCAGCAGGTCGATTGACCGTCGGTCCGGCAACCGAAGAGGTTGGGCTGCTCAAGCAGGCGACGGCACCGAACAGTCAGGCAACCGGCTTCTTTGCGTTCGTGAGCGCTTTGGTCGGGATGTTGCTGGCGTTCAACGCGATGCTGCTCAGCGCCCCGGAGCGCAGGCGAGTGATCGCGGACCTGCGTATACAGGGAGCGCGGCCAAAGAGCCTAGTCAAGCTGCTGCTTTTCCAGTCCCTGTGCCTGGGGCTGCTCGCCTCTGTCGTCGGTGTGCTCGTCGGCATCCTGCTCTCACGAGGACTGTTCCATGAGAGTCCCGGCTATCTCGCTGCGGCGTTTCCACTGGGAACTCAGACCGTCATCGGCTGGCAGCCGGTCGTGTTGTCCATCGCGGGTGGCGTTATCGCGACGTGTCTGGCGGCGGCGCCACCGCTGCTTGACCTGCGCCGCTCACACGCGGTCGACGGGGTGTACTACGAAGACGGGGAGCCCGGACACGCGATCGCCTCCACCGGCCGCGCGTCGTTGTTCGTGGCGGCCGTGGCGTTGCTGTTGGTGAGCTCCGGCGCGATGATCGCTATCGGACCCGACGCGGCGGTGCTCGCGATCGTCGGGCTTGCGTTGGCCGCGTTGCTCGCGATCCCGCTTAGCTTCAGCGCGGTCCTCGGAGTAGCGCAGGCTGCCGCCGCGAAGACGCGCCGGCTGAACATGCTGCTGATGGCCACCAGGGCATTGCGGGCCACCACAGTGCGGTCACTGGCGCTCGCGGCCACCGGTGCGATCGCGGTGTTCGGCAGTGTGGCGGCAGAGGGGTCGCACAGGGACCTCTTGAACGGGCTGTACGGCGACTACCGCCAGTACGTCTCGACCGCGAACCTTTGGGTCACCAATAAGGGCGACGAACTGGCGACCAACAGCTTTCCGGCAGGCAACCTTCCCGGCGACATATCTAGGCTGCCGGGGGTTGCGGAAGTGCGCTCGTACCAGGGCGGATTTCTCGATATCGCGGGCCGTCGCGTTTGGCTGATCGCGCGACCCGCGAGAGCGCCGGAAATGTTCCCCACCGGACAGATCGACCACGGCACTGCCGGACTCGCGACCATGCAGGTACGCGGTGGGGGCTGGATAACGGTGTCTCAGCAGATCTCTCAGGTGACCCACGTCGGGGTTGGAGGGATGCTCACGCTGCCGACGCCGACTGGTCCGGTTGCCTATCGCGTCGCGGCTACTACGAGCAATCTCGGATGGGCGGCCGGCGCGATCGTGCTCAACGATTCCGACTATCGCCGCGCATGGGCCAATCCCGACCCGAGCGCGTTGGAAATCCAGCTTCGACCCGGCGCATCGACAACCACGGTCAAGCGGACAGTGGAACGGATGCTCGCCGGCGATGGCGGCCTCCGCGTCCAGACGAGTGCCGGGAGGGCTAGTCAGGCTGACGTGCTTGCTCGCGAAGGCCTCAGTCGCCTCACGCAGGTATCGCTGCTGCTGATGGTCGCGGCGGCACTGGCGATGGCCGCAGCGATGGGCGCGTCCATCTGGCAGCGCCGACCGTCGCTGGCGTCGTTGCGGATACAAAGCTTCCGGCCCTCACAACTGCGGATTGTGCTGCTCTGCGAGTCCCTGCTCGTGCTCGGGACCGGCTGTGTGATGGGAGCACTAGCAGGCGTCTACGGGCACGACTTGATCAACCGGTACCTGCAGGCCGTCAGCGGCTTTCCCGCGCCGTTTGCCCCTGCGGCTGTGCAGACGGTCGAGACGGTGCTTGTCATCACCGTGTCTGCACTAATGGTGCTTGCCGTTCCCGGCCTTCTCGCTTCACAGGTGCAGCCGGGCTTGGCGCTGCAAGAGTAGGCAGGGCGCCACTTGGACAGCAGCACGAGCCAGTGGACACATGGCGGAAGGGCCGGAACCCTCTCGGGTGGCACTGTACAGGCACACTGGTTCGTGCTGGCGCTGCCTATTGGCTGACGATCTACCCGCGAGCCCGTCGAGAGCTACGTGTCTGGGAGCGTCATGCCCGCACGATCCCTGATCGCACCCTGCGCGAGCAAGCACTGCACAAGCTCACGGTTGAGCGACTGAACCCCGAGGCAGCCGCTCTTTTTGCCATCCTGGCTCCCCGACGCGCGCGCGCGCACCTCATCAGGCTGATCGTCGCCTACCAGTTGCTTTACGACTACCTCGACGCCGTCAACGAGCTTTCCGGCTGCACCGACCTTGAGAACGGCTTACAGCTCCATCGCTCCCTTCTGGACGCAGTTAGGCCCGCACCGTCGACGTGCGACTACTACCAGTTCAACCGGATCCACAATGACGGCGGATATGTGCACCGGTTGATCGATACATGCCGAACCCAAGTATCTGCCCTTAAGTCCTCTGCTCCCCTAGATCCTGTCTTGAGCCGAGCGGTAATCCGCGTTGGCGACGCACAAAGCTACAACCACGCCATCGCCTCGGAAGGCGAGAGCGGGATCATCGCATGGTGTCGCGACCAGATCAGCGGCGACGCCTATCTCTGGTGGGAGATCGCGGCGGGAGGGATCTCCTGCCTCGGCGTGCACGCACTCTTCGCGCTTGCGGCTCACAGGGACGCAACCATCCATGACGCGCTGCCGATTGACGCTGCCTACTTTCCTTCCATTTGCGCGCTCAGCGCCCTCCTCGACAGTCTCAGCGACCACACGACAGACGCCGGTACCGCTAACCATAGTTTCACGGCCCATTACCGAGACAGCACTCACGCCGCTGAGCGTTTCCTCACAATCGCCGAGGAAGCAGCAGAACTCACCTCAGAGCTCCGCGATCATCGACGACATGCCGTCATCCTGGCCGGGATCCTGGTCTTCTATCTCTCATCCTCGGCTGTACGAGACGGCTTTGCCGCTCCGGTCGCTGAGCGGATGATCGAGAATCTAAGTCCGATCGTCCGGTCGACGCGCCTACTCATGCGGGTACGACGACGACTCCACGACCGTCCAGATAGTCCGGTGGCTGAATAATCGGGCGCCGGAATATTCGGACCTGACCTTATGCCGGAGGTCGAGAGCCGGCACGATTCGAGCCATGCTGACCGCTCCGGCTACAACCGCCGCGCTCTTGTGAGTCCGCAGCATCGAGGTACGCGGCCTGCGGATGGGGTCTGGCTTCCGTCGGAGCTTGACGACAAACGCTATTCGCAGTCGCTTCTTCGCGGCCTGTCGATCCTTGAGAGCTTCACTTCGACTCGGCCGCTATTGGGTGTGGCGGAGATAGCGGACCCGATGGGGATGAGTCGCTCGACTGCTCATCGCTATCTCATGACATTGGTGGCGTTCGGCTATCTTGAGCAGACGGTCGATCGTCGCTACAGGCTGGGTTTGCGAGTGATCGATCTTGGCATGTCGGCCCTCAGCTCAGCTGACCCTGGCAAGCAGGCAGAGTCGTACCTGACCGATTTGCGCGAGCGGACCGGCTACTCCGCGAGCTTGGCGATCCTCGACCGCACCGAGATTGTCTACATGGCGCGTGCGCGTAGCTTCAAGCGCGGCCAGCACGAGATCGACCACAACATCCGCGTCGGTTCGCGCTCGCCCGCTTACTGCACCGCGATGGGCAAGGTGCTGCTCGCAAATCTTCCCAGCCCTGTGCAAAACGAGGTCATCTACGAGATTGAGCTCAAGCGTCGCGGGTCGAACACGATCACAACCAAGAAGGAGCTACGAGCGGAGTTGGAGCGAGTTCGCGAAGACGGGCTAGCGGTCAACGACCAAGAGTTGCACGACGGATTGGTCGCGATCGCCTCCGGTGTGCGTGACCGCGACGGCGAGGTCACAGCGGCGATCAGCTTGGCCGCTCACGTCAGCATGATCCCCCTACATGAGATGGTCGACGCGCTCGGCCCGCATCTGACAGCCACAGCAGATCAGATCTCCGGGAAGCTGGGCTACCGTCGCGCTGACGAGGTGTCGCGATGACCGTCAGCGCGCTTTCGCTCTCGCGAGGTCTACTCCATTGCCTCGTCGGCTCCTATTTCTCTCAGGATGGGTTAGTCACAACGGAGCCGTGTTGAGAATTTTGGGATTGCTCGGGTCGTCAGGCCCGTCGATGGTTTTAGAACGGTAGAAAGGGCGATTTATGAAGAGGGTCATGCGGCTTGGGTTCGTTCTCCTGTCTTGCAGCGTTTTCGGGCTCTCGCTTTGGTCGCTCTTGGCGGCAAGTGGTGGGTCTGGCCGTGCTGGTTGGGAAGATGATCGGCTTTGGGTGGGTCAGTCGACCTCTATTTTTTCTTGGCCCTCTTCGCTTGAAGGTAGCGATAGCACTGGTCCGGTTAGGTCGGCTCTTCGTGTAACGACGCTGGCTGAACAGACGGCGTCGCGTACTAGGTACGAGCATCTTGGTGCGGGTGCTGCCTCGCGTGTAGATCGTCGACTCTTTCCGGCCCAAGTCGCGAGTGTGGCGGGTGGATTGCGGCTGCCTGTGGGTGCGCGCGTTGGACGGTACCTGTCGGCGAATGCGGCGCGGATCGATCTGCCTCAGGGTAGGCGTGCGATTGTCGAATCGTCTGGACCGATAAGTGTTTCTGAGCCTGGTGGTAGGCGTGTCGCGGTGGACCTCAGTCTGAGTAAGCGCAACGGGGTGTTTGAGTCGGCGCGTCCGCTTGTCGGCGTTGTTCTTCCACAGCGAGCGGGGGAAGGCGCTCAGTTGACCGAAAGTGGGCTGTCGTTGGCCCCCGCGACTGGGATTGGCGTGCCGGTAGATGGGAGCGGTGGCGCGATCGACGGTGCGAGTGTGCTGTATGCCAACACGCTGAGAGACACCGATACTGTTTTCAAGCCGACGATAGGCGGGTTTGAGGTCGACGCGCTGTTGCGTTCTGTCAAGAGCCCGACGCGGCTTTACTACCGGCTGGATTTGCCCGCTGGAGCGATGGTCCGTCAAGAGCGATCGGGCGGGCCTGTTCTTGTCTCTGAGGACGGGCGGACGGTTGCGCTTATCTTGCCTCCGAGCGCAAAGGATGCGGCTGGTTCGTCGGTTCCTGTGTCGATGAGCGTTTCGGGTGGTCTGTTGGATCTGTCTGTGTCGCCGGGGCGTGAACAGGACTGGCCGATCGCGGTAGATCCCGAAGTGATTGATACGAATGTGGCCGAACACGAAGGCGCGAGGCTCAAAAGTAATTGGGCGAACGAATACAGTAACGCGGAATTATTCTATGAAGAACCTACGATAGGTGAATCGACTGTAAAGATGTCAACGCATCCTATGGAAGTCGGCGAATCGATGGCTAGCGTTTATCCAACTCAAGGTGAATCTCGAATATTTGACGCTGAAGCTTGGGTCTACGAAGAAGTCCCCCACGGCAGGTCGCTTTTCCAGATCCTCAACTCGTCGTTAGCTGAAGAAAGTAGCGCAACTCTAGTCGAAAAAGGAAGTTATGCCTGGCGTTCGATCGGTATGTGTGCCAAATTTGGGGAATCGCCTTGCAAATCGACGTCGGGCTCGGCTGGTAACGTGTTGCGTTATAAGCAGCTTGAGACAGAACCGAACTCTTACGCTTACGCGCTCTATTCCGTCTTTGGCTATGCAAAAGTCTATATAACGCAGGAAAAAGGTCCAGAACTCAGCTTTAACAACACGAACTCCGTGATCGATGAAGGTCGTACCAATGTGATGTATGGCGGTGGGGGCTGGTTGAGTCCTACGTCGGGTGCTGTTGAAATGATCGCGCACGATCCTGGTATCGGGATAAGTCGCGCGGGCGCACAGGAGCTCAGTGGCGGCAGCTACCACACTCAGATCTCTATCTACAACGAAAATCGCTGTAAAGGCGTGCAGTGCAACGAGACGTTTAAAAACGAGATCACGTATTCGCCGGAAATGTCTAATGGGGAAGACCGGTTTGAGTTGTGGGGCGAAGACATGCTCGGCTATTTCGGATATCTCGGGTTTTACGGCAACGAAGTGATGATTAAGGTGGATGGCACGCCGCCGCACGGCATCAAAGTGTCGGGCTGGGGCGCATCGCGGGAAATCAGCGCGGGCTCACACTTGTTGACTTTCGAAGCAACTGATGGCGAAGGCACGACACCTAGTTCTGGCGTTGGCGCTATCTCTGTCTCTGTGGATGGTGGTGCCTACAGTTCTGTCTCGGTCACGCCGTGTGTGGTGGCGTCTGGCCCCTGTACGGCTAGCGGGAAATGGACGTTGAACGCTGAAGGTCTGAGCGAAGGGGTGCACAGCTTGATCGTGACTGCTGCGGATAATGCCGGTAATGAAGAAAGCGAAGAATTCACGTTTGACGTTCGGCATGGTGCGCCTGTCGCTGTTGGTCCTGGCACGACTGATCCGATGACGGGTCAGTTCAAGTTGGCAGCTAACGACGTGTCTCTGGCGGGTGCTGGGTCGCTGTCAAGGACGTTTGAATCGAACAGTCTTTCTGCGGGAGCTCAGGGACCATTTGGCCCACAGTGGTCAGGCAGCCTCGGGGATGGACAGGGTCTCACTGTGCTGGCCAATGGCAGTGTGGTGTTGCGCTCGCCGACGGGTGGGACCACGACGTTCTGGTTGGATGAAAAAAACGAATACGAATCTCCTCCTGGTGATGGGAACCTGAAGGTCGAAGCCAAGGAAAAAGAACCCGGCAAAGGCATCACTGAATATCGGTTGATCGAAACCAAGACTGGATTTGAAACCAGCTTTACGCAGCCGCCGGGGATGGAAAGCACGACGCCGATCTACGCTGGCCAGTTCGGCGACGAAGCTGGACATCTGAGCAATCCGGGTGGGATCGCCGCCGACTCTAAAGGGGATCTATGGGTCGCCGATTATAGCAATAGTCGGATTGTGAAGTTCTCGCCGCAAGGTGCTGTGTTGGGTGTGTATGGGAGTCCTGGACCGTACAGCGGCGACTTCCTGCATCCCCGGGATGTGGCTATCAATCAGAGCACGGGCGCGGTCTATGTGACTGACGAAGGCAACAACAGGATCGTCGAGCTGAACTCAGGCGGGGAATTCGTCGCGACGTTTGGTTGGGGTGTTTCTAACGGCAAACAGGAATATCAGGTTTGCACGACCTACTGTCAGGCCGGGTTCGCGGGCTCAGGAAGCGGAGAGTTCTATGAATTGAAGGGGATAGCGGTCGATACCAGCGGGAATATATGGGTCGCCGACCACGGCAATAATCGCATTCAGGAGTTTGGGTCCGCTGGCGAATTCTTACAGGCGTTCGGAACTGCGGGGAGTGGAGCCGGCCAGCTCGATGGCCCGGTCGGAGTGGCCTACGCTGGCGAACATCTCTGGTTGACTGAATCGGTTACCGATCGTGTTCAGGAGTTCTCCACTAGCGGCTCATATTTGGGTGGTCATTTCGGTAAAGAAGGAACCGGCACTGGCGAATTCTTAGCTCCAACTGGTATAGCTGTGGACTCGCGCAACGGCGATTTCTACGTAGCGGATCGGGAAAACCATCGAGTGCAGGAGTTCAACAGCTCCGGCAGCTACGTAACGTCATTCGGCACGTCTGGAACTGGCGCTGGACAGTTCGTCGAACCTCGCGGTGTCGTCGTCAGTGCCGGCAACGTTTATGTCACGGACTGGGGTGCTAATCGCGTATCTGAGTGGATGAGGCCTACTTGGTTGCCGACGGTCTCTGAAAACGCGTTGAAAACGCCTAGCGCGACCTACTCGTATGAAGCAGTAGAAGTTGAAGGAAAAACGGTTATCGATCCCGTTGAGGAGCTCGCACCGGTGCCTAGCAAAGTGACGTGCGGCACTAAAATCTCTGAACTGAAAAAGGGATGTCGCGCGCTCAGTTTCACATACGACACCGGCGCTAGCTCCGCGAAAGGGTCAAGTCCCAGCGAATGGGGCTCATATAAAGGTCGTCTTATGCAGGTCCGTTTTCACGCTTGGGATCCAACGAAAGGCGAAATAACTGAACCTGTCGTCGCCGAATACGAATACGACGGTCTTGGCCGGTTGCGCGCCGAGTGGGACCCCCGCATCTCGCCAGCATTGAAGACAACATACGGCTACGACGAAGAAGGACACGTAACGGCGGTCAGCCCGCCGGGACAGGAGCCATGGTTGATCCACTACGGATCGCTGGTCGGCGACGTCAACAATGGAAGGCTGCTGTCGGTCACTAGGCCTGCAGCCGCTAGTAGCAGCACGCTCAAAGAACAGAAAGCTATGGGCACACCAGCAAACACCGGGTCTCCTACGCTATCCACTTCGGCTCCAGAAATCGGTGTTACGTTGAAGGTCACCGGTAACGGTACGTGGACTAATAGCCCCCTTTCGTACAGCTATCGGTGGGCGCGGTGTCAGCCCGGGCTGGTGGAATGTACGACTATCCCGGGCGCGGTCAACCAGTCCTATACACCACAAGCCGCCGACGCCGGGTATGTCTTGACCGGCGAGGTGATTGCCGCAAACGCGACTGGCGTCAACGTTGCAGGCAGTTCGGCCACTGGTACCGTGCCGTTGTCCACGCCGTCTTATTCGACGAGCTTTGGGGCAAGCGGTTCAGAAAGCGAAAAGACCAGCTCGCCAAAGGGCATCGCGATAGACCACGAAGGAAGCGTCTGGGTAGCCGACTATGGGCATAACCGCGTTGATAAGTATTCGTCGTCGGGCGCGTTCATCGCGAGTTACGCGCCGGATGCCATGCTGGAACCCGTCGGCATCGCGGTCAGCCCGACGAACGGCGAGGTATACGTCGCCAATCGTGGCCGAGACCGCATCGAGGAGCTATCCACCTCCGGGACCCTGTTGAGGACGTTTAGCGGCGAAGGCTCGGAACCGGGTCGGATAAACGCTCCCGATCAGATCGCGATCGACCAGCGAGGAGACCTTTGGGTCACCGACGTAAACAACGAGAGAGTTGACGAGTTTTCAAGTAGCGGCGCTTCGCTTGGTAGCATCGGGTCGTACGGGACTGGCAATGGTCAGTTCAACGGTCCCACGGGCGCAACCGTATGCGGAGAACACCTGTATGTGGTGGACCAGAGCAACCACCGTGTGCAAGAGTTCGGTCTGGAAGGAAAATACCTCGGACAGTTCGGCAGCGAAGGCGAAACCAATGGAAAGTTCAAGGTACCGTCGGAGATCGCATGCGACCCCGCTGGCAATGACCTGTACGTGACGGACAAAAACGCTGGCAGCAGCCGCGTTCAGGAGTTCAACGCAAAGGGTGCGTTCCTAAACACGTTCTCAGGCACCGGTGAAGCAAAACTCTCGGAACCTACAGGTGTAGCTGTAAACGCAAGTAGCTATATCTACGTAACGGACAGCGGCAAAAACAGGATCGAGAAGTGGACGCCAACCTATTCCACAAGCAATCCACTACCCGAACCACCGGTCGCCGGCACGAGCTCGACTTGGACCGTCGAGTACAAGGTGCCGCTGTCGGGCGGTGTGCTGCCGAACCTGACCGAAGGTGAAGTCGCGAGATGGGGTGAGAAAGATGATCCTGTTGAAGCGATGGCGGTTTTTCCGCCGGATCGGCCGATGGGTTGGCCGGCGAAGGAATATGAACGTGAGACGATCAACTACATGGACGCCGAGGGTCACACCGTCAACGTCTACTCTCCGGCGGGAGGTATATCCACAGCCGAATACAACGAACTGAACGAGGTCAAGCGCACGTTGAGCCCAGACAATCGCGCTATCGCGCTCAAAGAAGTTAAACCGGTGGAAGCTGCCGAAAAGCTTGATGACCGTAGTGAATACTATGAAGGGCGGCTGGTCGAAACGCTTGGTCCCGAACACATGGTCAAGCTTCAGGTCGGTAAAGAAGGCAAACGTGATGAAGAAGTATCTGCTCGTGAGCAGGTCAAGTACTATTACGATGAAGGTTCTCCCGAAGGCAAGGAATACGGGCTGCTCACACGGACCGTGGATTCTGCGTTGGTTGCCGGCAAAAAAGAAGAAGCACGCGTAACCAGTACGTACTATTCCGGCCAGGAAGGTCTTGGCTGGACTCTGCGCAAGCCGACGTCGGTCGTGACAGACCCAGCAGGCCTTGATCTGGTTCACACTACCGTCTATGACAAAACGACGGGTAATGTCGTCGAAACGAAGGCGCCGGGAGGTATAGCGGAAACGGTGTATCCGCCTTCGTTTGATTTTCCGATTGGTTCTGAAGGTAGCGGCAGCGGCCAGTTCAATCATCCAGAGGGCACTGCGGTTGATCCCAGTGGCAATCTGTGGGTGGTGGACAAGGTCAACGATCGGATCGAGGAGTTCTCCTCCTCCGGTACGTTCATCGCGGCGTACGGCAGCGAAGGCTCGGGTAGCCTGCAATTCCTAGAACCATGGGGCATTGCGGTCAGTCCCACCACCGGTAACGTCTTTGTGGGCGACGCGGGCAACAATCGTATCGAGGAGCTCAACAACAAAGGCGAATACGTTCGCAGCATCGGAGCGGTAGGCACAGAAAATGGTCAGCTCAAAGCACCCGCCGGCGTGACTATTGACGCCAAGGGCGACGTTTGGGTGGCCGACGAAGGAAACGATCGTGTCCAGGAGTTCTCAGAAACCGGGGAATATAAGAGCAAGTTCGGCAGCAAAGGCAGTGGTGAAGCGCAGTTCGAAGAACCGGTCAATATCGCGATCTCAGAAGGACAGCTCTACGTAGTAGACCGCGGTAACAACCGTATCCAGGAGTTCTCAACTAACGGCACCTACCTCGACCAGATCGGTACCAATGGGAAAGGACCAGGACAGTTCACAGAACCCACCGGTATCGCAGTCAACCCCACAACAGGCGACCTGTACGTCACCGATCTAAACGAACCGCGAGTACAACAGTTCAGTCCCGCCGGGAAGTTCCTGACAGAATGGGAAACGTGGGGTAAAAGCCACGAAGTCTCAAATCCCGTCGGCATCGCCATCAACAATACGGGTCGCCTATACATATCCGACAGGTACGCAGGCCAAGTAACAGCATGGACGCTGCCCGAAACTGGTGGCGCGCAGCTCAAGTACGGGGCCGTGATTGGTGGCGGCGGTAAAGCGGAAGGACAGTTCGAAGAACCGTATTCGATGGGGATGGACGGCGAAGGCGATCTTTGGATCAGCGACCACAAGAACAATCGGATAGAGAAGTTCTCAACCAAAGGAACAGTGCTCTCTAGCTACGGCACTACAGGCACGGGCAACCTTCAGTTCAAAGGACCCTGGGGCGTCACCGTCAACAAGAGCACGGGCAACGTCTACATAGCCGACAGCGAAAATAACCGCGTCCAAGAGCTATCCAGCACAGGCACGTTCATCAGAACGTTCGGCACGTCAGGCAGCGGAACGCTCGAAGACCCAGCCGGACTGACGATAGACGCATCAGGCGACGTTTGGGTCGCAGACTACGGGCATAACCGGATCGTCGAGTTCTCAAGCACAGGCACTTATCTCGTCGCCTACGGCTCCTACGGAACCGGCGAAAAACAATTCAACGGACCGACAGACATCACCTCCAGCGCAAGCAACCTCTATATCTCAGACGTAGGCAACGACCGCATACAAGAGCTATCAACCACCGGAACATACATCCGATCATTCGGCCACGAAGGAAGCGGCAGCAGCGAGTTCTACGGCCCATTCGGTATCACCGCCGACGCTGCGGGCAACATCTACGTCATAGACAAGGGCAACAGCCGCATCCAAGAGTTCTCACCAGCAGGAAACTTCCTCGCCACGTTCGCAAGCCAAGGTGCCGGGGAAGGCCAACTCAACGAACCCACCGGCCTCACTGTAAGCAGCTCTGGTGACATGTACATCGCTGACACCGGTAACAACCGCATCGAGCACTGGGAGCCGGCTGAACGTGCAGCCCACGACATCAAGAGCATCTATTACACGCCCGAAGGTGAAGCTGAAACCAGCGAATGCCGCAACCACCCAGAATGGGCAAATCTGCCATGCCAAATAATGCCAGCCGCACAACCAACCAATACGACGGCATCATCAGTTCCGATCATCACGCAGGTTTACAACGCGCTGGACGAGATAACAAAAACCACCGAAACGTTCCCGGCCAACGAACACTTCACCGCCACAACGCGCACAAAGACCGAGACATACGACGCGGCTGGACGAGCAATAACCAGCGAAGAGACAGCAACAACCGGCACTAGCCAACCCACAACAACAAACAAATACAACTCCGAAACTGGTGCTCTAGAAGAACAAAGTACCAAAGAAGGCGCAACAAAAATCGTGAACGGCGACAACACGCTCGGTCAGCTCGTTAGCTACACTGACGCCGATGGCAGCACAACCAAATACCTCTACGACATCGACGGGCGCACCGAAGAAGTTAGCGACCCCAAGGGCAAACAAAGCTACGCCTACGACGGCAAAACCGGTCTCATGACCAAACTCGTCGACTCAGGAGCCGGCACCTTGACAGCTACATACGACGGTGAAGGAAGGATGCTCACAGAGGGACTGCCAGACGGCCTGCTCGCCAAGTACACCTATGACGCCACGGGGACCGCGACGGGGATCGAATACGAAAAGAAAGCACACTGCGAAAAAACGTGTCCAGAAACCTGGTTCAGTGACATGGTTGTACCCTCTATACACGGTGAAACAGTCACGCAAGTCAGCAGCCTCTCCGACGAGGCATATATGTACGACCCGACCGGACGACTGACAGAAACGCAGGAAACCACTCCGAGCGCGAAAACTTGCAAGGCACGCCTATACGCATACGACGAAGAAGGCAACCGCCTCAGCCAGACCAACCGCGAATCATCAACCGAAACATGCCCCACTGAAGGCGGGACTATAGAAAGGCACGTTTACGACGCCGCTAATAGGCTTATCGACAACGAAGTCAGCTACGACGCACTCGGAGATGAGACTAAACTGCCAGCCGTAGACGCGGGTAAATTTGAACTCAAAAGCTCATTTTACAACGACGGCCAAGTATCAATCCAGACACAGCACGAAGAAACGATCGAATACAACTATGACCCAAGCGGCCGCACCCGAGAAACTACTGCCAAAGGTATCAAAACTATCGCCCACTACGCGGCGGCAGGAGAAGCACTGGATTGGAGCGATGAAGGTGGTGGGAAATGGTCACGGAACGTGACCGGTATTGACGGTGCGCTTGACGCTATTCAATCGAGCGCTGGTACTACTACGCTTCAAATACACGACCTACGAGGAAATATTGTAGCCCAAGCTGGCGTAAGCGAAAGTGAAACAAAACTGCAAGCATCCTTTGCGAGCGCGGAATTCGGTGTGCCGGTGGGCAGTAAAACGCCGGCTAAGTATGCGTGGTTGGGGGCGGATGGTGTTAGTACCGAGTTCGAAACTGGGATATCTGCGGAAGGAGGGACCTCGTACGTGCCGCAGATCGCTAAAGATATTGAGACCGCATCAGTAGTGCCGCCGGGTGCTTTCCCGGACGGCAGCGGACCAGGCTCACCGGAGGAAACCGTAATTCCTGGATGGATCACCGCGATTAATGAAGCAGAATCGTCGGCTACTTTGGCGGAATGGGCAGCGATTCAAGCTGCAGAATCCGAAGCTTCGTGTACCGCGGATCCGTCTTCATGTGTTTCGGACCCTTATAGACATGGTAACTTCGCCGTGGTAAATATTGAGGATTTGGTCTCAGTCTTTAGGGTTTACTTGGAAATGTTCCATGATGCAGAACTGGGGTTGTATGTCGCTGGTGGGGCAGAGGACCTAGTTACGGTAGCTGGTATAGGTATCTTTGTTGATTTTTCCAAAGTGTCACCTAAAGCATGGGTAGAATTCTTTTCTGAATCTATTTTGGCGCTAGAAGATGATGAGCGTCGGCTGAAGAACAGGGGTCCGAAAGACGCAGAATACCTATCGGTGGGTGAGTGGTATTATGAGAGAGAAAATAAGAAGGAAAAATTCACGGAAGAATTGCCTTACGCAATAAAACTAACCTGGTGCTGGCTAACGCCACGCAGTTGGTGTTCGTCTAAATCCAAAACTTACGAGCTGAAAAAATGAGTGATCATATGGAGCGGCCTGCGTGGTAAAAAAACTTTGTGTAATCCTGTTGGTACTGTTTCCAGTTTTCGGTGTTGTGAGCTGCGGCTCGACGAGTGAGACGACGACCGGCTCTCACTCCAAGGAAGCGTCGGATGTCAAGGAAAGTATTAACAAGATGTTGACGGAGCTGGAACGGGGAGATTACAAGTCAGCGTGTGAAGACTTTACGGCTAGGTCACGGCTCGCCATGGCGTTTGCGCCTGCATTTGACGGGCGTCAAAGTAGCAGCTCATGCTCCGATGTGTTTATTGTAGCCGGAATGTTGAATGGGCTTGGGCTGACCAGTAGCGCAGCGCATTTGCGAGCTGTAGCCGAAGGTACTGGACTTGGGAGGCAGGTTGATTTGTCCGACGCGCAGGCCCATAATGTTTACCGCGGACTCAGTTTAATAGACTTGGAAACGCTAGGAAAGCTACGGGCGGAGGAAGGAGTCGTTAAGGATGGTAGAGGCTCTATAATTGCGCGAAATGAAAACGGACATTGGCAGTTGGAAGCTGTAAAAGCGGAGACCACTTATCGTGAAGCACGGGCAATCACGGAACGGCGCTGTAGGCGTTCTATAGGAAAGAGTTACAGGCAATTGTGTAGGCTCGTGGCGCCGGTTCTTGCGGGTGAGGTGCTGACAGGCAGGAAGCACAGGGAATTTGATCAGCTGCTTCCGGTGATGTTCTCTTTGCGGCAGAGCAACCGTCGTATTTTTGAACAGGCACAGGTATCCGGTTAAACCATCATCGTGATATGACGCATTGGGTCTGCTATCAGCAAGAGCCTTGATAGGCGACCCACGCGCGGCAGCGGCAAATGTCGCGTTCGGCGGTGCCGGTGGTCGCACCGGCGTCCGGTGCCACCAGCAGGTTGCACAGATCACGCCATAACTGGATGTCTATCGATCATTTGCGGCGGCGCAAGAATGGCATCCCCAAGTGGGTGGGTGCTTGCGTCGAAGAAGTAGAGTTCTTCGGCGTCGAGCAGCTTTCTGATGTTTGCTTGTCGGCGCCGGTTCTCGTTGCGACTGTGCGCGTTGATCGGCAGAACTAGCCAAGCGATCAAGAGCCAGGCCATCCGGATCGCCCCCGGTCAACGTCGACCGGCGTACTGCCAAGACGCCAGACACCATCCACCGTCAATGCGGGCCGACGCTCATAGCTGTGGCGTTGTAGCTCAGGTTTGTGGTGTCTGAGCGCGTCTGGCGAGCAGTTGCAGCAGGCGGGCCTTTTGCGGCAACAGTAATCCGGGCTTGGTCTTGTTGCTCGGTCCAGCGTCAAACCACAGCATCACGACGTAAGGGCCCGACACGATCCACAGCATGTCCTTGAACCCCAACGGGGGATCATCCTGGCATGTCGGCGTGCAACTCGTTACGCGTACCGCTTACCGGCGTGCCGCCGAGCTTGAAATGAAAACTGGAGACGGCGACCACCCTTCGCGCGAACCGTTGAAGTTCGTTACGGCGTATACACGCAGCGCCCGTACTACTCACGGCGGCGTCGACGTATCGCCTGGCGACCGGATGTGCGCCCATGAAGTAGACGGCGGACATCACGGTCTGGACGGGGCCGATCTTCTGAAACATCGGTGAGATACGCCCGTGCAATCCGGCGTTCAGGACCGGTCCGCCGTCGCACCGTTCGGTTCACCCGTTGAGCGGTCCGGGATGCCCGAGCGCCGCACCAAACACAGTTTTGAATCCCGGCAGATCAGCAGCCCGCAAGTTGACCACGCCAGCAAACGCCGCGACGCTTGATTGGCCAGAACGGTCCTGTCTTGAGGCGGCGCCATCCGCGAGCCCGACGGCGAATACGCCAGGGAGCAGCACGCACAGACCGCGAGCCAGCCGTCTGATGGCTCAGTGACACCCAGCGATCCTAACGAGAACCCGGCCCGGTTTGCTGTTTGCGCGAGTAGATCGACGAATTCCGTATCGCCGACCCTGGCTGCGCGTGTCGTGTAGCCTGCTCTCGGTATGTCTCGCTGGCTTCTGTTGCGCAGTGCGCGGCCCCCTGTGGTTGGTCCATTTCCTTTGGGGGTGTGGGTGGGTGGGTTTAGTTAATGTGTGTGAGATCATGGCTGCTTGGGCACAGCGTCGAGTGAGGACCGTCTGGTCCATGAGCTGTAAGGGCAGTGACTCTCATCG
>DASUIH010000019.1:0-153425 GCA_036279855.1 Solirubrobacteraceae bacterium
GAAGGCGAAGCAAGAGCAGGCCGACGGTGGAGGCGACGCGAGCGAGGTCCTGCAGGGCGACCTGGACGAGCTGGTGGCGGTGGCCGCGCAGCGTGATGAGTACCTCTCGCTGGCGCAGCGCACGCAGGCCGACTTCGAGAACTTCCGCAAGCGCGTCGCGCGCGAGGCCGCGCAGGCGCAGGAGCGCGGCGTGATCAAGCTGGCCGGCGAGCTGCTGCCGGCGCTGGACAACCTCGACCGCGCGCTGGCTGCCGCGGCGGAGGACGATCCGCTGCTCGACGGCGTACGTCTCGTGCGCTCGGAGCTGAACGCCGCGTTCGCGCGCGCGGGCGTGGAGTGCTTCTCTCCGCACGGCGAGCGCTTCGACCCCGCGGTGCACGAGGCGATGGCGACCGCCGAACAGCGCGCAGACGGCGCCGAGAGCGGCACAATCGTTGAGGTCTACCAGCCGGGCTACCGCCTCGGCCAGACCATCATCCGCCCGGCACGCGTGGTCGTGGCGGCGTAGCACCGGGAGAGACATGGCACGTCCCGACTACTACAAGACCCTCGAGGTCGACAAGAAAGCGTCCGCGGAGGAGATCAAGAAGGCCTACCGCAAGCTGGCGCGCAAATACCACCCCGACCGCAACCCCGACGACAAGCAGGCCGAGTCCCGCTTCAAGGAGATCTCGCAGGCCTACGACGTGCTCGGCGATCCCGAGAAGCGCAAGCAGTACGACTCGGGCACCGGCCCGTTCGCGGCCGGCGGCGCCGGCGGCCCCGGTTTCGGCGGCTTTGGCAACTTCGACTTCGACGCCTCCTCGATGGGGGACATCCTCTCCAACCTGTTCGGCCGTGGCGGTGGCGCCGGCGGTCCCGGGGCCGGAGCCGGTGCGCGCGGTGCGCGCTCGCGGCCGCAACGCGGCGGCGACCTGGAGACCGAGGTGCGCATCTCCTTCGATCAGTCGGTGTCCGGCGCACAGATCCCGTTGTCGGTGCCGAAGACCGGCACCTGCCCGACCTGCCACGGCACCGGCGCCAAGCCGGGCACGACGCCGAAGGTGTGCCCGCGCTGCGAAGGGCGCGGGATCGAGACCCAGGGCCAGGGCATGTTCTCGATCTCCCAGCCCTGCTCGCAGTGCGGCGGCTCGGGAACGGTGATCGAGGATCCGTGTCCCACCTGCCACGGCTCCGGCGCCGTGCGCTCGGTTGAGAAATTCCGCGTCAACATCCCGGCGGGCGTACGCGATGGCTCGCGCATCCGCGTCGCCGGCAAGGGCGAGGCAGGCCTGCGCGGCGGCCCGGCCGGCGACCTGTACGTAGTAACTCATGTCGATCCCTCGCCGGTGTTCAAGCGCAAGGGTGAGAACCTTGAGGTCGAGGTACCGCTGTCGATCCCCGAGGCGCTGCGCGGCGGCGAGGTGCGCGTGCCGACGCTGGAGGGGTCAAAGACGTTGCGGGTCAAGCCCGGCACGCACCACGGCACGGTGCAGCGGCTGCGTGGCGAGGGGCCGCCGAAGCTGGGAGCAAAGTCGCGCGGCGACATCCACTACCGCTTCACGATCGACGTGCCGGACAGCCTCACCGACGAGCAGAGCGAGGCGGTCGAGGCGCTGTCCAAGGCACTCGACGGTCGCGACCCCCGCGCGCAGCTGTTCGCCTCAGGAGCGCCGTCGTGAGCACGAGGCGGATCACGCGCGTGGAAGTGGCCTCCGACCGGGGCGTGTTCATGATCTCGGTCGCGGCCGAGCTGGCCAACATGCACCCGCAGACGTTGCGGATGTACGAGCAGCGCGGCCTGGTCGAGCCCAAGCGCTCGCCGAAGGGCACACGGCTGTACTCGCAATCGGACGTGGAGAAGCTGCGGCGCATCCAGGAGATGACCGGCGAGCTGGGATTGAACCTGGCCGGTGTGCAGCGAGTGCTCGACCTGGAGTCCGAGGTGCAGAGCATGCACGAGCGGATCGAGCAGTTGGAGCTGCAGGCGCTGCGCGCGCAGGTCGAGTTGGCCGAGGAGCTTGAGCGCGTGCGTCGCTCGTTCCGTGCGGAGCTGGTGCCGGTGCGGCAGGCCGGGACCGAGCTGGTGCGTGCGTCGGACGTGCGCTCACCGTTTCGGGCGCCCACGCGTCCGGGGAGATAGTCGCCGTGGCTTGCTTCGCAGGTATGTGTTCGTCTCGGTTTGAGTTTGACGGCCAACGCCCTTCTTTGAGCTCTTTGAGCGTTTTGAGCGATCGGCAATGACACCCCCTGATGGACAGATGCCTGGCGGCGTGGCTCCGGCGGGTGGCCGGGACCCGGATCAGGAGGAGCAAAAGCCGCTTGAGCGTTTCGGGCGCGACCTGACCGAGCTTGCCGAGCAGGGCAAGCTCGACCCGGTGATCGGGCGCGACGAGGAGATCCGGCGCGTGATCCAGGTGCTCTCGCGCCGCACCAAGAACAACCCAGTGCTGATCGGAGAGCCTGGTGTCGGCAAGACCGCGATCGTGGAGGGACTGGCGCAGCGGATCGTCTCCGGTGACGTGCCCGAGTCGCTGCGCGAACGACGCGTGATCGCTTTGGACATGGGTGCGCTGATCGCGGGCGCCGTCTATCGCGGCGAGTTCGAGGAGCGGCTGAAGGGGGTGTTGGCCGAAGTCTCCGAGGCCCAGGGGACGGTCATCCTGTTCCTGGACGAGCTGCACACGATCGTCGGCGCCGGCGCGGCTCAAGGCGCCGTCGACGCCGCCAACCTGCTCAAGCCGATGCTCGCCCGCGGCGAGCTGCGCTGCGTCGGCGCCACCACGCTCGACGAGTACCGTAGGCACATCGAGAAGGACGCGGCCCTGGAGCGTCGCTTTCAGCCGGTGATGGTGGGCGAGCCGAGCGTGCAGGACACGATCGCGATCCTGCGCGGGCTGAAGGAGCGCTACGAGGTCCACCACAAAGTCACGATCCAGGACAGCGCCCTGATCGCGGCCGCGACGCTCTCGCATCGCTACATCGCCGATCGCTTCCTGCCCGACAAGGCGATCGACCTGGTCGACGAGGCCGCATCACGCCTGCGCATAGAGATCGACTCGGTGCCGGCCGAGATCGACGAGGTCGACCGTCGCATCATGCAGCTGGAGATCGAGCTGACCTCGCTGCGCAAGGAGAAGGACGAGCCCTCAAAGGAGCGGCGCGCCGCGATCGAAGCGGAGCTTGAGCAGCTGCGCGTCAGCGCGGAGGAGATGCGCAAGCAGTGGGAAGCGGAGAAGCAGGCGATCCAGGGCGTCAGCGAAACGCGCGAACGCCTGGACCAGTCGCGCACCGAGCTTGAGCGCGCCCAGCGCGAAGGCGACCTGGAGCAGGCCGCGCGGCTTCAGTACGGCGAGATCCCGGAGCTTGAGCGCCAATTGGCGGAGACCGAAGCGGCCGAGCGGGCCAGCGGCGATGGACGGGCGGCGGCCGTGTTCTTCAAGGAGGAAGTCGATGCCGAGGACGTGGCCGAGGTGGTCGCGCGCTGGACCGGCATTCCCGTCAGCCGGTTGCTTGAGGGCGAGGTCGAGAAGCTGATCCACATGGAGGAGCGCCTGCACGAACGCGTCGTCGGCCAGGACGAGGCGGTGGAGGCGGTCGCCACCGCGCTGCGCCGCTCGCGCGCGGGGCTGCAGGACCCCAACCGGCCGATCGGCAGCTTCCTATTCCTTGGGCCCACGGGCGTCGGCAAGACCGAGCTGGCGCGGGCTCTCGCCGAGTTCATGTTCGACTCCCAGGAAGCGATGGTGCGGATCGACATGTCCGAGTACATGGAGAAGCACTCGGTCAGCCGGCTGGTCGGCGCTCCGCCCGGATACGTCGGCTACGAAGAGGGCGGGCAGCTGACCGAGGCGGTGCGCCGGCGGCCGTACAGCGTCGTATTGCTGGACGAGATCGAGAAGGCGCACCCGGACGTGTTCAACACGCTGCTGCAGGTGATGGACGATGGCCGCCTGACCGACGGCCAGGGTCGCACGGTCGATTTCAAGAACGCTGTGCTGATTATGACCTCGAACATTCCGGTGCAGGGCACTGGCGATCAGCTGCGCGGCGAGCTGCAGTCGCACTTCAAGCCGGAGTTCATCAACCGGCTGGACGACATCGTGCGCTTCGCGCCGCTCAGCCGCGAGCAGATCTCGGAGATCGTCGACCTGCAACTGCGACAGGTGATCGCGCGGGTGGCAGAGCGCGACGTGACGCTCCAGGTGGCGCCGCAGGCGCGCGAACTGCTCGGGAACATGGGCTACGACCCGACCTACGGGGCGCGGCCGTTGCGGCGGGTGATTCAGAAGCAGTTGGTGGACAAGTTGGCCTTGGCGTTGCTGGAGAGGAGATTTTTGCCCGGCCAGTCGGTCGCGGCGGAGGCGCGCGACGGACAAGTCGTGCTGGAGGCAAAGGTCGAGAGATCGATCGCCACCAACTGACACTGGGCTTGTGTGTCACGTCGTGACACGTAGTGGTAGATAGTGACGTGAGTGAGCATTTCTCCCTTCGGCTCCGTCCTGGTGTCAGCGAGCGACTGGCGATCCAGGCGCAGCGTGCCGGGCTTGCGCCCCGCACTCTTGCGCAGCGCTATGTGGACGAGAGCTTGCGCCGCGAGGACCATCCGTTGATCCGCTTTGCGCGATGGCCCAAGTGGACGCAGGGCTGCCTTGGTGGGGAGTGGGCTTGATGTGTGGGAGGTCATCGCAACCGTTCGCGACAACGACAACGACGTGGACGAGAGCGCGGCTTATCTGGAGATTTCAGTCGGCTTGGTGCAGGCAGCGGTCAGCTACTACGGCGACTATCGCGACGAGATCGATGCTCAGATCGCTCTCAACTTGGCCGAGTGGGAGCGCGGATTTGCCGCCTGGAAGGCGGGCACGCAGGCACTCGCCTCGTGAAGGTGCTCCTGGACGAGCATTTCTCGCCGGCGATTGCCGTTCTGCTCCGCGAACGCGGTTTGGACGCGCAGGCGGTCGTCGAGCAGCCGGATCTGATCGAAGCGCTCGATCGCGACATTCTCGACCGGGCGACCAAAGATGGACGTGCCGTTGTCACCAACAACATCAAGGACTTCCGTCTGATCGCCGCCGAGCGCCTGACTGATGGTCGCGACCACGCAGGCTTGATTCTCGTGTCGGCTTCACATCGCCGGCGACGCAATGACGTGGGGCGCCCGGCGGACGCCATCGAGGCCGTCATGCACTGCCATCCAAACGGTATCGCCGGCTCGGAAAGGTGGCTGGCGCCAGATGGATGACGCAGGTCGCACGCCACCAGCAGGCGCTAGGCGATCTCTTCCAACCTGCTGAGGATCTCGTGCGCATACCTCGTGAAATGCGCAGGATCGAAGATCGCGTCAAGATCCAGGCCGGCGGTGCGCGCATCGCCGGCCAGCAGCTGGCGCAGCGAGGTTGACGAGTCTCCATCGAAGGCTCGTTGCGCCAATTCCTGTGTGATCCGGTAGGCGTCGTCGCGCACCAGCCCGCTCTCGACGAGCGCCAGCAGCACCCGCTGTGAGTACAGCGCTCCGTTCGTGGACTGGAGGTTCGCGAGCATCCGCGCCTCGTCCACCACCATCCCCTGCACGAGCGTCGTGGCCGAACGCTGCATGTGGTCGATCAGGATCGTCGAGTCGGGCAGGATCACCCGCTCGACCGAGGAGTGGGAGATGTCGCGCTCGTGCCACAGCGCGACATCCTCCAGCGCGGCCTGTGCATTGCCCCGCAGCACCCGCGCCAGACCGGTGATCTGCTCGCTCTTGATCGGGTTGCGCTTGTGCGGCATCGCCGAGGACCCCTTCTGCCCGCTGCGAAACGGCTCGCGCAGCTCGCGCACCTCGGTGCGCTGCAGGTGCCTGATCTCGGTCGCCAACCGCTCCAACCCGGCCCCGGCAAGCGCGATCGCGCCAAGCAGTTGCGCGTGGCGGTCGCGTGCTACGACCTGTGTGGAGACGTCCTCGCGCGCGAGCCCCAGCCGCTCAAGCACGTGCCGCTCGAAATCGGGGCTGGTGGCAGCGTAGGTGCCGACCGCGCCTGAGATAGCGCCAACGGCGGCCTGTTCGAACGCGGCCTGCAACCGTTGCGCGTTGCGGTGCGCCTCGAACGCGAAGCCGGCGAGCTTGACCCCAAACGTGGTCGGCTCGGCCTGCACTCCGTGCGTGCGCCCGACGCACAGCGTCTCTGCGTGTTCGCGTGCGCGCCCGGCAAGCGCCTGCACCAGCGCCTGGGCGGCGGGCACGACGATCTCACCGGCCGCGCGCAACTGCAGCGCCAGCGCGGTGTCAAGCACGTCTGAGGAGGTCAGCCCGAAGTGGATCCAGCGCCCGGCGGCGCCGGCGGAAGCTGACAGGACGTCGACGAACGCCGCGACATCGTGGTCGGTCAGGCGCTCGCGCTCGTTGACCTCCTCCACCGTAAACGTGGCCGCGCGGATCGCCTCAAGGTTGGTTGTGCTCGGCCCCTCGCCGTCCCCTAGCAGCGCCGGCAGCTCCTCGCAGGCGGCGACCTCGACGCGGCGCCAGGCGTCCATCCGCGCCTGGTCGGTCCAGACGGCGCCCAACTCGGGACGGGTGTAGCGAGCGATCACAAGGGAATTATCGCGTTCAGACGGCGAAACTGCCCGCCGATCCTGTACAAACGTCTCATGTGCCGCCGGACCGGAAGACACTGGCCGGTGACGGTCGCGAGGAAACGGAGGAGTCATGCCTACCTACATCATGCTCTCGACGCTGACGCCGGAGGGAGTGCAGACGGTAAAGAACAACCCCGAGCGCATCCGCGAGGTCAACAAGGAGGTCCAGCAGCTCGGCGCCACGGTCAAGGCGCAGTGGGCGACGCTCGGTGCCTTCGACTTCATCTCGGTCGTCGAGGCCCCCGATGAGAAGACGATGGCGCGCGTGTCGCTTGAGCTAGGCAGCCGCGGCACGGGCCGCTATGAGACGCTCAGCGCGATTGGCGTGGACGAGTTCATCTCATCGCTGTGACTAACACACCCGTTTGGAGCGCAACGGCAGCCGTGATGCCTGCATGAAGGTGCTGGTTGTCGGTGCGGGCGGCCGCGAGCACGCGCTTGTGCGGGCGCTCGCTCGTTCGCCGCGGCGGCCAGACTTGTTGTGTGCGCCCGGCAATGCCGGCATCGCACAGGACGCGCGCCTGCTTGACCTGGCGGTAGACGACCTAGCGGGCATTCTCGCCGCCGTCGAGCGCGAGGCGGTCGATCTGACCGTGGTCGGCCCCGAGCTGCCGCTCGTCGCCGGCCTGGTGGACGCGCTCGCCGAGCGCGGCCACGTGGCTTTTGGCCCGAGCGCGGCGGCCGCACAGCTGGAGGGGTCGAAGGCATATGCCAAGCAGGCGATGGAAGCGGCGGGCGTGCCGACCGCGCGCTGGCGGCGGGTGCATTCGCTGCAGCAGGGCGAAGCAGCGGTGGCGGAGCTGGCCGCTCCGGGCGTGGTGGTCAAGGCCGACGGCCTGGCGGCCGGCAAGGGCGTCACCGTCGCGCCGGACGCCCGGCAGGCGCACGCTGCTTTGCATGAGATCTTCGTGGAGTCCCGTTTTGGGGACGGCGGTGCCGGCGCCGTGGTCGAGGAGCTGCTGGTGGGAGAGGAGCTGTCGCTGCTGGCACTATGCGACGGCGAGCGAGCGCTGCCGATGGCGCCGGCGCGCGACTTCAAGCGCATCGGTGAGGGCGACACCGGCCCGAACACGGGCGGGATGGGCTCCTACTCGCCGGTCACCGGCATCGACGCCGACACGACGCGCGAGATCGCGATGCAGGTGCACCAGCCGATCGTCGATCTCATGCGCGACCGCGGCATCCCCTTCCATGGCGTCCTCTACGCGGGCTTGATGCTGACGACCGACGGCCCGCGCGTGCTTGAGTTCAACGTGCGTTTCGGCGACCCCGAGACGCAGGCGGTGCTGCCGCGTCTGCGCAGCGACCTGGTCGAGCTGCTGCTGGCGGCCACCGACCCCGGCGGCTTGGACGGCGCGCAACTGCAGTGGTCCTCAGACTGGGCCGTGACGCTGGTGCTGGCAAGCGCCGGCTATCCGGCTTCGTCCTCCAGCGGCGATCGGATTCGGGGCCTTGACGAAGTGCCGACCGGCATCGAGCTGACGCACGCCGGGACAGCGGCGCGGGCCGATGGCGCGATCGTGACGGCCGGTGGGCGCGTGCTGGGCGTGACCGCGCTCGGCCCCGACGCGCAGGCCGCCCGCGCCGGTGCGTATGCTGCCGCCGAGCAGATCTCATTTGACGGTATGCAGCTGCGGCACGACATCGCCGCGGCCGCCGACCGCGAGAGCACCGCCGCCCTATGACCGATTCCGCCCCCACCCCGATCCGCAGCGGCCTCGCCGAGGCCGAGGTGCAGGCACAGCTGCAGGAGTTCGACGTCAGCGAGCCGATCGTCGGCATCGTGATGGGCTCTGAAAGCGACATGGAGGCGATGGAAAAGGCCGCCACGGTCCTGCGCGACCGCGCCATCCCGCACGAGATCAAGGTGATGTCCGCGCACCGCGAACCGGACACGGTCGCCGAGTACGCCAAGTCCGCCAAGGCGCGCGGGCTGCGCGTAGTGATCGCCGGCGCCGGCATCAGCGCGGCGCTCCCCGGGGCCGTCGCCGCCCACACCGAGCTGCCGGTGATCGGCGTGCCGCTGTCGGGCCGCCTCACCGCCGCCGGTGGGCTGGACGCGATCCTCTCGATCGTGCAGATGCCGCCGGGGGTGCCGGTGGCGTGCGTGGGCCTTGACAACGCGCGCAACGCGGCGATCCTGGCAGCCCAGATCCTCGCCGCCTGAGCGGCCGGGCCGTTCGCTAGCATCGCGCCCGTGAGCGCCCTCGCCGACCTCCCCCTCCTCGCCAGCGGGAAGGTGCGCGAGCTGTACGACCTCGACGACCGCCTGCTGATGGTCGCGAGCGATCGCATCTCGACCTACGACGCCGTGCACCCGACGCCGATCCCGGACAAGGGCAAGGTGTTGACGGGCCTGTCGGTCTTCTGGTTCGAGCAGACCAGGGGCATTGTCTCCAACCACCTGCTCTCCGCCACCGAGGGCGTGACGGCCGAGGCACGCGGGCGCGCGCTGGTTGTGCGCAAGTTGAAGATGCTGCCCGTCGAGTGCGTCGTGCGCGGCTACATCACCGGCTCGGGCTGGAAGGACTACCAGGCCACCGGCAGGGTCTCCGGCATCGAGCTGCCGGCGGGCCTGCGGGAGTCCCAGCAACTGCCGCAGCCGATCTTCACCCCTTCCACCAAGGCCGAGGTTGGCCACGACGAGGCGATCGACTTTGAGCAGGCCGCTGAGCTGGTCGGCGACAGGGGCCTGATGGAACGGGTGCGTGACGTGTCGGTTGCGCTCTACTCGTTCGCGGCCGAGCACGCCCGCGCGCGCGGCGTGATCCTGGCTGACACCAAGTTCGAGCTGGGCCTCGACGAGGACGGTGAGCTGGTGCTGGGCGACGAGGTGTTGACGCCGGACTCCAGCCGCTACTGGCCGGTGCAGGGCTATGAGGTCGGCAAAGGCCAGCCGAGCTTTGACAAGCAGTACGTGCGCGACTGGGCGGCGGGCAGCGGCTGGGACAAGCTGCCGCCGGCGCCGGCCATCCCCGACGAGGTCGTTGCCGGCACTCGGGCGCGCTACGTCGAAGCGTATGAGCTGATTACAGGCGAGCCGTTTGGCGCCTGGCTGGACCGCACCGCGTGAGAGCGCGCGTGCTGATCCGCCCGAAGGCGGGCATCCTCGACCCGCAGGGCGAGGCCGTGATGCGCGCGCTGCCCGCGCTCGGCTTCGAGGGCGTCTCGGAAGTTCACGTCGGCCGCATGGTGGAGCTGACCGTCAACGACGAGAGCCAGGTGCAGCCGATGTGCGAGAAGCTGCTTGCCAACCCGCTGGTCGAGGACTACGAGATAGTCATCGACAGATGAAGTTCGGGGTGCTGCGCTTTCCCGGCAGCTGCGACGAGGTGGACGCGCTGCTTGCCGCGGGCCGGGTGGGCGAGGCGGAGCTGCTGTGGCACCGCGACCGCGACCTGAAGGGCGCCGATGCGATCGTCGTGCCGGGCGGCTTTTCCTACGGCGACTACCTGCGCGCGGGCGCGATCGCGCGCTTCTCGCCGGTGATGGAGTCGGTGATCGCCTTCGCGCGCGAAGGGGGTCCTGTGCTCGGGATCTGCAATGGCTTTCAGGTGCTGTGCGAGGCGGGCCTGCTGCCTGGCGCGCTGCTGCCGAACATGAGCTTGCGCTTCACCTTTCGGCAGGTGCAGCTGGACGTCCTGCAGCCCGACACCGCGTTTACGAGCGCCTGCGCCGGCGAGCAGCTGAGCATCCCCGCCAAGCACTCGTGGGGCCGCTACTACGCCGACGCGACCACGCTCACGCGCATGCAGGAGAACGGGCAGGTCGTATTGCGCTACGCCTCCGGCCAGAACTTCAACGGCTCGGTGCAAGACATCGCCGGCGTGCGCAACGAGCGCGGCAACGTGTTCGGATTGATGCCCCACCCCGAGCACGCGGTGGACGAGCTGACCGGCTCGGCGGACGGCTTGTGCGTCTTCGAGTCGATGCGGACGGCGGTGGAGGCGGCGCGTGTCTGATCGAGAAGGAGGGGCCCGGCTCACCAGTCCTTGGCCGGTTGTGCCACCCTCCACCGCGACGCTGCCGAGCCTGCAAGACGCGCTCGCGCTGGGCCTGACCGAGCCCGAGTACGAGCTGATCTGCGAGAAGCAGGGGCGCGCGCCAAATCAGGTCGAGCTGGCCATGTACTCGCTGCTGTGGAGCGAGCACTGCGCCTACAAGCACTCAAAGAAGCTGTTGCGGACGCTGCCGACCGAGGGCGAGCACGTCGTGATGGGCCCCGGCGAGAACGCGGGCGCGGTCGCTATCGGCGACGGGCTCGTATGCGCGTTCAAGGTCGAGTCGCACAACCACCCGAGCGCGGTCGAGCCGTTTCAGGGCGCCGCCACCGGCGTCGGTGGCATCTTGCGCGACATCTTCGCGATCGGCGCGCGTCCGATCGCCGTGCTCGACTCGCTGCGCTTCGGCGAGCCGAGCAGCCAGCGCTCCCGCTACCTGCTCGACCGGGCCGTCGCCGGCATCGGCCATTACGGCAACTCGATCGGCGTCCCCACGATCGGCGGCGAGGTCTACTTCGAGGCCCCCTACGAGCAGAACTGCCTCGTCAACGCGATGGCGCTCGGCATCGGCAGCCGCGACAAGCTGGTGCGCAGCGCCGCTGCGGGCCTCGGCAATGTCCTCGTCCTGTTCGGCGCCTCGACAGGCCGCGACGGCATCGGCGGCGCCTCGGTGCTGGCCTCGGCTGAGCTGGGCGAAGACGAGGACAAGCGACCGACCGTGCAGGTCGGCGACCCGTTCGAGGAGAAGAAGCTGATGGAGTGCAGCCTGGAGCTCTTGGAGCGGGATTTGATCGTCTCGCTACAGGACCTGGGCGCGGCGGGCCTGACCTCCTCGGCCTCAGAGATGGCCTCCAAGGGCGAGGTCGGGATCGACCTCGATGTCGCCAATGTGCCGCTGCGCGAGGCCGACATGGAGCCGTTCGAGATCATGGTCTCCGAGTCCCAGGAGCGGATGCTGTGCGTGGTGGAGCCGAGCAAGGTCGCGCAGGTGCTGGAGCTGTGCGAGAAGTGGGAGGTCGGCGGCGCCGCGATCGGCGCGGTCACCGACACGACCCGCATGCGCGTGTTCGCAGCGGGCGAGCTGGTTGGCGACATGCCGGTGCGGGCGTTGGTAGACGACTGTCCCCTCTATGACCTGCAGCCGGTTAAGCCGTCAAGTACGCCCTACAGAGCGCCGAAGGCGCTCCCATCCCCTCTAAAGGACGCGCGCGAGACGCTTCTGAGCCTGCTCTCCTCTCCCAACATCGCCTCGCGCCGCCCCCTGTTCGAGCAGTACGACTCGGTGGTGCAGTCGCGGACCGTGCGCCGCCCCGAGCAAGCCGATGCCGCGGTGCTTGCAATTCGACCGCTCGATGGCTCGGATCGGAACGCGCGCGATCCGATCCCGGGCATTGCCGTCTCGATCGACTGCAACGGCCGCCGCGTCGCCGCTGACCCCTACACCGGCACGGTTGCCGCCGCGCTGGAGTGCGCGTCCAACCTCGCCTGCGTTGGTGCGCAGCCGCTCGGCACGACCAACAACCTCAACTTCGGCAACCCCGAGAAGCCGCACATCGCTTGGCAGCTGACCGAAGCGGTGCGTGGCCTGGGCGACGCCTGCCGCGCGCTTGCGGCGCCGATCGTCGGCGGCAACGTCTCTTTGTACAACGAGAGCCCCCCCACCCATGCGAGCGCGGGCCCGATCTACCCGACGCCGGTTGTGGGGATGGTGGGCGGGTTGCCGGATGTGCGCCGCGCCGGTGCGATGGGTTTCACGCGTGCGGGCGACGCGATCGCGATCGTCGGCCCGTTCGCCCCGTCGCTGCTCGCGAGCGAGCTGGCCAAGCTGCAGGGCGATCAGTTGCCCGACGGCCTGCCGGCGATCGACCTCGATGCGGTGGTGGCGGCGCAGCGTGCCGTGCGCGAGGCTGTGCGCACGGGAGCGGTGAGCAGCGCCCACGACGTCGCCGAGGGGGGTGTCGCCGTCGCCTTGGCCGAGTGTTGCCTGGCCGGCGGCCTCGGCGCGCGTGTGCGGCTGGATGGCGAGGAGGCCTCAGAGCGGCTGTTCGGCGAGTGCTCGGGTGCGTTCGTCCTCAGCGGCGGCCGGGACGCGCTGTGCTCGCTCGGCGACAGCACAAGTGTCGAGCTGATCGGAACTGTCGAAGGGGAGGCTTTGGCGATCGGTGGGCAGATCGAGGTGCCGCTGTCCGAGTTGCGCGAGGCCCACCGCGCTTTGGAGGAGCTGTTCGCGTGAGGACTTTGGTTTGCATTCACAGGCAAAGGCCCCTCTTCGATTCCAAAGCCCCCCTTTTGCGAGAAGTGACTCGTCGCATACAAGTGAACGCGCCGTCCCTACCCCCGGCTGCTAGCGTGAAGCAAACGATGGCTCTGGCAGACCGTCGCCCCGAAGATCGCGACGGGCCGCGCGACGAGTGCGGTGTGTTCGGCATATACGCGCCCGGCCACGAGGTCTCGCGCCTGTCCTACTTCGCGCTGTACGCGCTGCAGCACCGCGGCCAGGAGTCGGCCGGGATCGCTGCGGCCGATCGCGGCGGCAACATCATGACCCGGCGCGAGCTTGGGCTCGTCAACCAGGTGTTCAGCGAGAACGACCTGCGCACGCTTGCCGGCGAGCTGGCGATCGGGCACGTGCGCTACTCGACCACCGGCTCCAACGCCTGGGAGAACTCCCAGCCCGTGCACCGCTCGCAGGGCACGAACGGCTCCAGCAAGGAGCTGGCGCTGGCGCACAACGGCAACCTGATAAACGCCGTGGTGTTGCACGAGGAGCTGTCCGAGCGCGGCGTGTCGTTCAGCTCGACCTCCGACTCGGAGATCGTCGCCGCGCTGATCGCCACGCACCCGGCCGAGGCGGTGCAGGACGCGATCGCCGAGGTGCTGCCGCGGCTGAACGGGGCCTTCTCGATCGTCGTGATGACCCGCGACCGTGTTGTCGCCTTCCGCGATCCGCATGGCTTGCGCCCGCTCGCGATCGGCCGGATCGATCCGGCCGATGGCGAGCCCGAGCGCTTCTGTGTCGCTTCGGAGTCCTGCGCGTTCGACATCATCGGCGCCTCCTACGTACGCGACGTCGAGCCGGGCGAGATCGTCACGCTGGGCGAGGACGGGCTTCAGAGCAGGCGCGTGATGCCCGATGCGCGCAAGGCTTTCTGCGTGTTCGAGTACATCTACTTCGCTCGCCCCGACAGCCGCATGAACGGCCAGGTGCTGCAGGTCGCGCGCGGCCGCATGGGTGAGATCCTCGCGCGCGAGGCGCCGGCCGACGCCGACCTGGTGATCCCTGTGCCGGACTCCGGCAACGCGGCCGCCCGCGGCTACGCGCGCGCGAGCGGGCTGCCGCAGGACGACGGCTTCGTCAAGAACCGCTACGTCGCTCGCACGTTCATCCAGCCCGGGCAGGAGCTGCGCAAGCACGGCCTGCGGCTGAAGTTCAACCCGTTGCCCGAGGTCGTCGGCGGCAGGCGGCTGGTGGTGGTCGACGACTCGATCGTGCGCGGCAACACGACGCGCCAGATCGTGCAGATGCTCAAGGACGCCGGCGCCGCCGAGGTTCACATGCGCATCTCGGCGCCGCCGATCAAGCACCCGTGCCACTACGGCATCGACATGTCCACGCGCGAGGAGATGATCGCCCACGAGCGCTCGGTCGATCAGATCGCCGCTGAGCTGGGTTGCGATTCGCTTGCCTACATCTCGCTTGCGGGCGTCTATGAGGCGGTCGGCGGCGAGCGTGCGACGCACTGCGACGCCTGCTTCTCCGGGGAGTACCCGGTCAAGGGCTCAGACGGCGCGCAGGGCAAGTACGCGCTGGAGGCGACGCCCGCCTGAGGCGGGGAGTTTGGGGCCGCATCCGCGAGATGTGGTCCCACACCGCGTCATCCGGCGGCGCGGTTGCCCCGGCATTTGGTGGTGCGCGTGATGCGCTAAGCTGAACATCATGCGCACCACTCTTGCTGTGAACGATAACCTGCTCGCGGCGGCCAGGCGTCGCGCCCGTGATCGCGGGCAGACGCTGGGCCAGGTTGTCGAGGATGCGCTGCGCCGTGAGCTTGTGGCGCCCGTGGCGGTCGAGCCGGTCGGCGTGCCCGTGTTCCGTGGCGGTGGCGGCCCGCTCCCCGGCATAGACCTGGCATCCAACCGGGCATTGCGCGAAGCGCTCGACCAAGGCATCGAGCTTGACGCGCTCAGATGAGGCTGCTTGACGTAAACGTCGTGCTCGCCGCTCATCGTGACGACCATCCTCACTTCCGCAGCGCACGCGCGTGGCTCGATCAGATGCTTGTGGCGCGCGCGCCCTTCAGCGTCACCGACCTCGTCGCCGGCTCGTTTCTGCGCCTGGCAACGAACAGGCGCGTCTTTTCGCTGCCCACACCGCTTGCCGAGGCGTTCGCCTATCTGCGCGCGCTCCGTCAGCAGCCGGGTCACGTGCTGCTCGGGCCGGGAGCTGCGCATCTAGAGATCTTCGAGCGCATCTGCGACCAGTCCGATGCTCGTGGCGACCTGGTCGCAGATGCCCAGCTCGCGGCGATAGCGATCGAGCACGCCTGCGAGCTTGTGTCCTTCGACCGCGACTTCGCGCGCTTCGACGAGCTGCGCTGGACAAGGCCGGCATAGCCCCACCCGTGGCGCCACCACTTCCCATCGCCGTGCTCGCATCGGGCGGCGGCACCAACCTGCAGGCGTTGCTCGACAGCATCCACGGCCATGAGGCGGAAGTGGTAGCCGTCGCCTCCGACAATCCCATGGCACCCGCGCTCAAGCGCGCGGCAGGCCGTGGCGTGGCCACGCGTGTGTTTGAGCGCTCGTCCTATGCCACTCGCCAGGAGCGCGATCTGGCGATCGCCGACTGGCTCACCGCCCGCGGCGCGCGGCTGGTGGCGCTCGCCGGCTACATGGCGCTCTTGAGCCCCGCCTTCATCGAACGCTTTCCCGCAGCGGTCATCAACGTCCACCCCTCGCTGCTGCCGGCCTTCCCCGGCCTGCACGCGATCGAGCAGGCGCTCGCCTACGGGGTGAAGGTGTTCGGCGTGACTGTTCACTACGTCGATGAAGGCTGCGACACCGGCCCGGTGATATTGCAGCGCGCGGTTGAATTGCCCGACGCGTGCGATCCCGACGCGGTGCTGGCGGCACTGCGGCCGCTTGAGCACAACCTTTTGCCGGAGGCTGTGCGTCTGTTCGCGCGCGGGCTGCTGCGCATAGACCCGGACAATCCACGGCGGGTTCTGACGGCGCCTGGGGACGCTACCGGTTGACTCGCGGTCAAAGTAGCGGTGCTGCACGGCGCTCGCTGCTCGCACGAGGCGCGCCGGCTGAGAGCAGACGAAGCTGCGGGAGCAGCCGCGCCGCACAGATCGCAGCGTGGATTTGAACAGCGAGAGCTTGCGAGCACATTGCCGTTCCTGCTTGAGGCTGGCCATTCGGCGCGGTCGGCCTCCGAACATCAAGCCACAATGGCCGATCTGAGCCTGCTGCCGTGCACACGCGTCACAGCGACGATCGAAGAACAGGCGCTTACGGCTCAGAGCGAGTTGGCGTCGATTGGCCACCACCGCCTCGCGCCGACTGACATTGTGATTGCCGCTTGCGCTCATGAGGCCGAGGCCGGAGTGCTTCACTACGATCGCGACTACGACATCCTCGCCGAGCACACCAGCCTCGATTCGAGAGCGAATGGGTCGCGCCACCCGGGACTCTGTAGGAGGCCCCCCCGGGATAGTCTCCGCACCACATGAGCACTGAGCGGGGCTACACCGGGATCGAGCGCGCCGAGCCGGCGGCGGTGACAGTGCGTCGCGCTCTGATCTCCGTCTCGGACAAGACGGGAATCGTGGAGCTGGCGCGGGGCCTGGTCGAGCTGGGGGTCGAGATCGTCTCCACCGGCGGCACCGCCCGCGCTCTGAGCGAAGCCGGCGTGCCGGTGCGCGCGATCGAGGCTTTCACCGGCTTCCCCGAGATGATGGGCGGGCGCGTCAAGACGCTGCACCCGCGCTTGTACGCGGGCCTGCTCGCGGTGCGCAGCGACGAGGAGCACCTGCAGGCCGCGGCCGAGCACTCGATCGAGCCGGTCGATCTCGTCTGCGTGAACCTCTATCCGTTTGAGCAGACGGTCGCGCGCGAGGACGCCGATGACGCCGAGGCGATCGAGAACGTCGACATCGGCGGTCCGACGATGATCCGCGCCGCCGCCAAGAACCACGCCTACGCCGCGGTGCTGACCGACCCGTCCGACTACGCGCCGGTGCTGAGCGAGCTGCGCGAGTCCGCCGGACGGCTGAGCATGGCCACTCGCGAGCGGCTGGCCGGCAAGGCGTTCGCGACCACCGCTCGCTACGACGTGGCGATCTCCTCTTGGTTTTCCCAGCGCGAGCAGCAAGACGACTTCCCGCAGCAGCTCACCTGTGCCTACGAGAAGGCCGCCGAGTTGCGCTACGGCGAGAACCCGCACCAGCGCGCCGCCTACTACGCGCAGGTCGGCGCGCCGACACACCTGCTCGCCGGCGTCAAGCAGTTGCACGGCAAGGAGCTGTCGTTCAACAACCTGCTCGACCTGTCGAGTGCACGCGAGCTGGTCGAGGACTTCTCCGAGCCTGCCTGTGCGATCGTCAAGCACAACAATCCCTGTGGCTGTGCTCTTGGCAGGGATGCCGCCGCCGCTTACGAGCGTGCCTTCGCCTGCGACCCGATGAGCGCCTTCGGCGGCGTGATCGCGATCAACCGTCCCGTCGACCGGCGCTGTGCCGAGGCGATCTCAGGCCAGTTCGTCGAGGTGCTGCTGGCGCCACGCTTTGACGAGGACGCGCTTGTCGTCCTTACCGAGAAGAAGAACGTCCGTCTGCTGGAGCTGCGCGACTGGCCCGAGCCTGCCGGTGGCCTGGAAGCAAAGGGGGTGATCGGCGGCGTGCTTCTGCAGGATCGCGACGAGGTGTCCGAGCGCCCCGAGCAGATGAGCGTGATCTCCGCCCGGCAGCCGAGCGAGCAGGAGTGGGAGGACATGCGCTTTGCCTGGCAGGTGTGCCGTCATGTGCGCTCCAATGCGATCGTGATCGCCCGCGAAGGGGCGACGATCGGCATCGGCGCCGGTCAGTCCTCGCGTGTGGACGCGGTGCGGATCGCGATCGAGAAGGCGCAGGCCACGCAGGGCCAGGACGGCCCCGACTTGCTCAGCGGCTCAGCGCTTGCCTCCGACGCCTACTTCCCGTTCGCCGACGGGCCGCAGCTGGCGATCGACGCCGGCGTCAGCACGATCGTGCAACCGGGCGGCTCGGTGCGCGACCCGGAGGTGGTGGCCGCCGCCGACGCTGCCGCCGTCGCGATGGTTGCCACCGGCGTGCGCCACTTCCGCCACTGACGCAGCTCAGTGGCGTCGGCTGTGTAAGCAGGGGATCGTCGTCTTGGCGCTGGCGCTGGTTTCGTTGTTGAACAGAAAGCGCGCCGCGAAGGGAAAGCCGCCGGCTGGACAGCGTCGTGGCAGTAGAATCCCGCGCGGTTGGTAGGCAAGCGTGTGGCCGTCCACCTGTTCGTAGTAGACGACCTTCTTTGGGCCGATCGTGGAGTGCAGCTTGATCACCGACACGTATGGCGCTCCCGGCAGCGTTTCCACAAGCGGCACACCGATGTTGACGACACCGCCAAAAGGGCCGCGCGAGGGCAGCAGCAGGCCCGGGAAGATGATGCGCGCGTCGATCGGCTGCGTGCCCTCGGCGTAGAACAGCACCGCCAGCCTGCCTTCCTCGTCGGGCGCGCGCATGATCGTGATCGGCGCGGCCTCGCTGACGATCTGGGTGCCGAGCACAACGCCGGTCAGCACTTCGCCGAATCCCATCACCGCGTTTGGCGGGCAGCCGCCTGGCCCGGCCGCTTGCATCGTGGCGGTGTCGCAGGTGGCCAGTCCCAGGCCGCTGAGGCCAAGGCCGAGATTGCTTGGATAGCGCAGTTCGATCGCTGTCAGCGGCTCAGGCACCTGACCGGCCGGTGCCTCGAAATGGAAGCCGAATTCAAGCGTCGTGCGCTTGCCGAGCGCCATCGGGCTGAAGCTGGCGCTCAGCGTCACAGGCGTGGTCGAGCGCACCGTCCACCGGGTGGGAATTGGCGCAGCCGCGCGCGCCACCGTGCCGGCCGTGCACAGCAGTAGAGCGCAGAATGCGAGCAGGGTGCGGCACCCGACGCCGGCGGGCCGTCCCGCTGCAAGATGCGCCCCCACCGCGCTCATCGTCCTCCCTCTAATAACGAAGCGTGCCCTGTGTTTGGATCAACAGTGAATAGGTGTTTCTATTGAAGGTGCCATACAGCCGTGCCGTGCCGCCGGCGTGGCTGTAGCGGCCGCTGCCGCCGGTGACCGTCAGTGACCCTGAGAAGCTTTCGTAGACGCCGACGCCGTGTGGCGTGGCGATGCCGTGGCCGCTGATCGAGCCGCCGGCTGCATTGATTGTGAAATTGCCGCTGAAGGTCGCGGCGACGCGCATGTGCACGCGCATCGCTCCCGGCAGCGTGCCGGCGGCATGCCCAGTCTCGTACAGCGTCGAGCCTTCGGCTGAGATGTAGCGCAGGTGCGCTTCGTCGCTGGCACGCAAAGCATGCGAAGCACGCGCGCGTGTCGCATGCGCGATGCCGCCGGCGGCGGCCGCGAGGAGGATCGTGCAAGTCGCTGCCAAGAGCCGGTTTCTGTCGAGCCTACTCATTGAACGCCAGAGTCGGGGAGACGCGCGATGCCAGATAGCCGGGGATCGCCACGATCGTCAGCACCAGCGCCAGCACCAACGCGAAGGTCTCCGGGGGCCGCAGGCTCGCGCCAAGGCTTGCAACCGGGAAGCCGCTGACGTGCCCAAGGTAGCCGTCGATCACGAGCTGGCCACAGATCCCGGCGGCAGCGCCGGTCACACAGCCAGCTCCCAGCATCAACGCCGATTCACACAGCAGAATCTCGCGCAGCCGGCTTGGCTTGGCGCCGGCCAGCCGCAGCCCCGCGAGCGAATAGCGTCGCGACCAGATCGCGGAGGTCAACGCGGCCGCCATCGCCAAAATCGCCGCGGCCAGCAGCAGCAGCGAGATCTGGCGCAGCTGGTCGAGCCCTTCGTTGGTGAGGGCGTCGATGCTGACTTCGCGTTCGGCCGCGCTTGTCACGGTCAGGCCGCTGTCAGGGCCTAGTGCCCGTTCGATCGTGCCGCGCACGGCCTTGGCTCCCGCGTCGCTCGACACCGCCACCGCCAGCGCCGTTGGCAGCGAGCTTCCCCACCAACGCCGGTAGTCGCGCTCGCTGACGAACATCACGCCGGGACTCCAGGCGAGGTTGGTGGTTGTAGCTGCCAATCTCAGAAGGTGTGCCCCGGTGGGTGTTGGCAGTGTCACGACGCCGCCCAGGTGGGCGTGCAGGGCTTCGGCGATCTGGCGCGAGAGCACGACCCAGCCGCCTTCGGCCAGGCGGCGTTCGCTCAGGCCTCGGCTTCCTTGCAGCAACTGTCCGGCCAGCACTTCATGGGCGCCACCGATCGGGCGCGCGAGGATCCACACGCGACGGCCGTCGAGCGCCATGAACCCCCCCTGGAAGGCCTGCACTCCAGCCACTCCGGGCAGGGCGGCGATTCTGCCGTGCAGGGCACCAGGCTGGAACTCGATCGCCGCCTGGTTGTCGCCGCGGTTGCCCACCCAGATCGCCGCGTCGCGGGAGTAGTCGTGGGCGAAGCCTTCGATGCCCCTGAGCAGGTCCGCGCGCGAGCCACCAAGCGCAATGCTGCCAAACAGGGCGACGGCGCCCGTGGCCGCCAGCGCCAGCGAGCGCAGCGTGGTCGCGCGCAGCGAGGCGAGCGCGACCGGCAGGATCGTCAAGCGCTGATAGCGCTCGGCCATCGCCGCGGCGGCGTGCAGGACACCGGCGAACGCGAGCGGCACCGCGAACACCGTTGCGAGCGCGAGCAGGGCACAGGCGATCAGCGCGCTTGCCGGCGAGAGCACGAACAGAGTCGCCGCGGCGCACACCAGCGTAGTTGCCACAAGCGCGAGCGAACGCTGTACGCCTTTTGCCAGGGCGTTGCCGGGCACTCCTTCGTTGCGGTAGACGGCGTCGAGCGCTTTGCCGCGGCGCAAGTCAAGCAGCGGCAGGGCTGAGACCACGCAGGTGGCAAGCACGCCTCCAACGAAGGCAAGCACGACCGGCTGCAAGCCGACGACGGTGTGGCTGCCGAGCGTAAACGCCTCCGCCAGGTACCTGGGCGACTGATGAAAGATGCCGAGCGACAACATGTAGCCGCAGCCCAGGCCCACCAACGAGGCCAGCGTCCCCAGCACCAGCGCTTGGAATATGAACATCTGCCCGATCGCCGAGCGCTTGGTGCCGATCAGGCGCAGGTCGGCGATAGCCCGGCGCCGCTCCGGCACGGTCAGCAGCAGCGCTGAGCCCGCCAGCAGCAGGCCCAGCAGCGTGCTGACGGTGGCGAACAGGGCGCTGGCCTGGTCGCTTGGGCGCAGGGCCTGGTGCAGCAGCGCGACGTCCTGTTCGGCCGGCGCGACCGCGATGCGCCCGTCCGCGAGCTTTGTCAGCTCGGTGCGTACCGCCGCTTCGCGGCCTCTGGCGGGCTGCACCAGCACGCGCGAGATTCTGTTCGGCATCGCCACCAACTGCTGCAGGTCTTCCAGTGGCATCACGGCAACCTGCGCTTGGGCAAGCGCGCCAAAGACTTCCGGGCCAAGCACGGCCGAGACTTTCAGCCGGTGCGAGGCGCCACGCAATTGCACGACGATGCTTGTGCCTTCGGCGGTCAGCCCGCGCACGCCTTGCCGGGCGCGTATCGGCAGGCCGAGTGCCGCGGCGGTGGAGCGGCTGAGGCCGATGCCACCGGCGGACAGCGTTTTCGTCGGCAGCGTGTGCGCAAGCCCGTCCATCACGACCAAGCTGGTGTCGGCGCCGGCGAGGTCGACCGTGACGATGCGTCCGCTGGGACCGCGCAGGGTCGCCGTCTGCTCAAGCAGCGGTGCTGCCTGGACCACGCCGGGCAAGTGTTGTGCGCGCGCCAGCTCTGCTTCCCGAAAGCCGCTTGGGCCGCGCGCCACCAGTTGCAGCTTGGCTGGTCCGATCACCGCGTGCACGACTTCGCCGGCGGAGCCGGCGATGCTGGCTGAGGCGACGATCGTCGCGAACACGAGTGCCACCGACACCGCCACGCCGACGCCGGCGAGCAACTCCTGCACCGCGTGCACGCGCAGACGGCGACGATAGAAATACACGAGCGCGCGCGGACGCATCAACGGCTGCGCCCGCAACACCTCAACGGGAGGCAACGCTCACCTCCGGCCGGTCGAGGCGGTCGTCCAGCAGCTTGCCGTCGCGCAGCGTGCAGAAGCGGTCGGCTACGCCGGCGGCCTCGACGTCGTGGGTGACCAGCAGCACGGCGGCGCCGCCCTCGTGCGCGACGGCGGCGAGCAGTTCGACGATTTCCAGCGAGCGGGCGCTGTCGAGGTTCCCGGTCGGCTCGTCGGCGAGCACCAGTCGCGGCTTGCCCGTGAGCGCGCGCGCGATCGCCACGCGCTGGCGCTCGCCGGCCGACAACTGCTCGGGGGTACGCTGGCACGAGTCCGCCAGGCCGACACGGCGCAGCCACGGCAACGCTCGTGCTTGCGCTTCGCGCATGCCCAGGCCGCCGAGCAGCAGCTTCATCGCTGTGTTCTCCAGCGCCGAGACGCGGGGCATCAGCTGCGGTCCCTGGTGCACGAAGCCGACATCCCGGTGCAGGTACTCGCACGCCTCGCCCTCGGAGAGCCGCGCCAGCTCGCGTCCGTCGAAGTGGATCGTGCCGGCGTCGGGGCGCAGCAGGGCGGCTGCCAGCAGCAGCAGCGTAGTCTTGCCCGAGCCGCTGGGGCCGTGCAGCGCCATCAGCTCGCCCGGTTCTAGCGCGAGGCTGACGCCGTCGATCGCACGCACCGACTCGCCCGCGCCGCGGTAGTGCTTGACCACGTCGTTCAACTGGAGCAGCGCCATTACGCACTAGCGCGGCGGCGCAACGGCACAACCGTGGCAAGCTCCGGGCTGACGCTTCCGCGTAGCTCGCCGTTTGAGAGCGAGAGAGCACGATCGGCACCCGAAAGTGCGGTGGCCTCGCCGACGCTGACAAGCAGTGCGATCTTCTCATCGGCAAGCGATCTCAGCAGCGACAGGATCGTGTCGCGTTCAAGCAGGTCGACGCCCTTGGTCGGCTCGTCGATCACCAGCAATGAGGGGCCAAGCGTCAGTGCGCGCGCGATTGCCACACGCACGCTTTCCCCACCGTCGAGCTCGTGCAGGCCGTGCCCGGCGCACTCTGTCGCGTCGACCCGCTCCAGCGCCGCGAACGCGCGCGAGCGCGCTGTCGTCTGTGGGACGCCGCGAGCCAGCTGGCCGGCGATCAGCTCGTCCAGCGTGCCGCGCGCTTCGCTCTCGTTGGAGGGAGGGCGGCAGTAGCCGATGCCGCTGCCCAGAGCGTCGGGATGTTCGGCGAGGTTGGCCCCTTCAAAGCGCACAACGCCTGAGCTTGGAGTCTCTATGCCGGCGGCTACCCGCAGCAGCGTGGAACGCCCGGAGCGTCGCATCCCCCACACGGCGAGCAGCTCGCCTGCCGCCAGGCTGAGCGAAACCTCGTTGAGCACGACACGCTCATGAGCACCGCTGCGATAGCGGCGCGTGACGCGGTCGAGCTCCAGCAAAGTCATGTCCTGGTGGCCGTCGCCGTGTCACGCGCGCACAGCTGGCGCCGCGCGTACTCAAACCAAGACAGGCGCGCATCGATCAGAAGTCGCTGCTCCTCGTCGAGCAGGCGGTCGGCGAGCGCCCCACCGACACTCTCGCTCGGCGGTGGCTTTGCCGTCGCGGCCTTCAGGCAGGCATGTTCGCAGCGCTCGATCACAGCGAGCGCCTCGGGTGTCGCAAGCACCGCGAGTTGGTGCACGAACAGACGTGAGCGGCGCTGCTCGCCGTGGACATGGCAGGCAAGCCAGTCGACATACGCGACCATGCCTTCGGCGGTGACCCGGTAGTGGGGCTTGGGCTGACGCGAGGGCTCCGGCGGCTCGCTGACAGGCAGCAGTTCGATCAGGCCACGACGCTGCAGGGTGTCCAACGCCGTGTATATCTGTGACGGGCTGGACAGCTCCAGCGCTTCGCCGTAAGCGCGCTCGAAGCGTTGCACGAGCTCATAGCCGTAGGAGGGTCGCTGGATCACAAGCCCGAGCAGGGACCAGTTCACAGGCGAGCGCATGCTCTTGACCGCGTGCCCGCTGACTACCCCTACCCGCGTCCGTTGCTCTTCACTGGCAACCACGGTCTCCATCCTCGCTCCTAGCACGAGTCAGCTTGTCTTCAAAGCCAAGCGTAGCGCTAACGTGGACGCGTGTCTATTCAAAAATAGAGGTAAATGGGAAACATCTGCCCGCTGATGGGAAGGTTGCCCATGCTAGGACAGAGTTCACATTTAGAATCATCTAGTACGTGGCTGTTCAGAGCCTTTCTGAGCGTGCAATATGGGTGCACAATGGGATGTGCGGGGTGTCATTGCATTGTCCGGCCCGGATCGACTCCGCGCCATGCGGCGAGAGCGCCGATCTGCCGAGTGCGCTGCTTGAGCCGGCGATCGCGGAGAGCGCCATGAAACTGGTTGATGCAAGGCTGGTCGAGGCAGAGCTGGTCGAGGCGCCTGGACCGTCGTGCACGCCGTACCAGAAGCTGTGCCCACACCCCAATGGGCTCTCGCACGAGCAGGTGGCCGCGCACCAGCGTAAGCGGCTGTCGCGGGCGATTGTCGAATCTGTCGACCGGTATGGATACGACGCAACGACGGTTGGACGGCTGTGCGGGGTTGCGGGCGTCTCCAAGCGCGCCTTCTACGAACTGTTCACAGGCAAGCCCGACTGCTTTGCGCTGGCCTATGAGCAGATCGTGTGTGCCGCGGTCCGACAGGCCGCGGCGGCGCAGCGCGCGCGGCCGCGCGGCCGCGACGCCCTGGGTGCGGCGATCGCAAGCCTGCTGGAGGCGGCCGCAAAAGCTCCTGAGGCGGCGAGCTTTGTGCTGATCCATGCACTTGGATCGACGCCGGTCGCGCTGCGCAGAAGCGAGTGGGCGGCGTCGTCGATCGAAACTGTGATCGTCGGATGTCTGGAGCATGACCGGCCGCCACTGAGCCCGGCATTGCGGCGCGGCATCCTTGCCGGAATCATTGGGGTGGCACAGGCGCGTCTGATCGAGGGTCGTGCCGAGGAGTTGCCGCTGCTCGCCGGGGAGCTTCTGGAATGGGCGTGGGCTTGCGTGCGTGCCGTCACTCGCTACGGGCTTGGCTCTCCACGTCCACGGCTGGCCCAGTCAGAGCACCCAGAAGTACGTTTGGCGCGTCCGCGGACAAATGCACACCGGCGCCGGCTCGACTGTTGTCGTTGGGCGGCAGCGGTCGACTCCACTGTGTCAGCGCCGCCGAACGGCATGCCTGCGGCCCTGGTCGACGGCGCCGGGCTGCGCGACGAGCACGCGCGTGTGTTGAGGTCAGCGATAGCGCTCGCTGCGCACGAAGGCGTGTCAGCCCTCACCGTGGAGGCGCTGGCGCTCGACGCCGGTGTTCCCACGAGACGTGTCTGCTCGGCTTTCGAAAGTGCTGAGGAGTGCCTATTGGAGGCGCTGAACGCGGCGTCTGAGCGCCTGCTTGACAAAGCTCTGAGCGCGGGTGCGGCGGTTGGTTGGGCGCAGGGAGGCACCGCCTGCGCGGCTTTGTCGCTGCTTGTCTCGCTGGCAGGCGAGCCCGATCTGGCTCGTGTGGCGTTTGTGGAGGCGCTTGGGGTCGGTCCTGCGGCGATCCGCCAGCGAGTGTCGCTGTGTTCGGGATCTGCTCCCCGGCTCGTAAGTGCTTCGGGCTCGGCCTGCCCGGCTAAGCGATCGCCTGTGGCCTTCGAAGCCGGTGTCGGTGCGGTGTGGGGCTTGGTCGAGCGTCACGTCAGCTTGGGCGCGACAGAGCGCCTGCCGCGGCTGTTGGCGCCGGCATGTCTTTTGATGGGGATGCCGACGATCGGCATCCCAGAAACACGAACTCGACCGGTCGTTGGCCGAATGCCTAGGCACCGGCGCGAGGTGATCAGTCCGAATGCGTCCGTTATGGCCTCCAGCACGAGCTAAGCGCCTCTCCTTGCAGGCGGTTCCGGCGAAAAACCGGACCGGGGCGCCCGTATGGGCACTGCTTGCACGATCGACGCCCCGGCTCCGGCCCATAACACTCACACGTCGGCCCTTATCGGTCCGATTGGAGCAATGCGAGTCTACCGAACGTGCGCCCGTGTCCAACCGGTGGGCAGCTCAAATGGCTTGAAATCAAGCCGCGGACGTACCTGGCCATCCAATTTAAACCTACCAAACCAAATTTCCAACCAGAAACGGCACTTCTCTATTGCTTGATTTTTAAAGCCTCGGCAATGATCCTGTCAAGACATGCGCGGGCGGTCTGCTCGCCCATGTAAGACGGCTTTTCGGACTGTTCATGCACGATCGATCCGAGTCGGCCGGATGTACTCCATGACATTCACAAGAAAGGATGCATCAGAAATGGCTATCAGGCACATAAAGATTCTTGGGCTGGCGTTGGCCGCAATGACGGCGCTCACGGTGGCTGCCGTTTCCTCCGCATGGGGTGCCCTGCCTGAATTCAAAGGCACAGCAATCCCAGACTCCTTCACGTCGGTGAGCACGGTTGAACCAAAACTGGACAGCTACATAACGCTGACTTCAACGGAAAAAAATATCTTATGCAAAGCAGCCAAAGGCAAAGGCGAAATTTCCAATGCCACAAGCGTTAAGAAAGTTGAAGTTGAAGACACCGGATGCGTCGAAGAAGGCACCACAAACAAGTGTGGCAACAAACCGGGAGCCGCGAGTGGCACGATTACAACCAAAGTGGTGGTCGGCACCATTGGCTATGTCGAAAAAGCTACCAAAAAGGTTGGACTTGCTCTGAAGCCGGAAGTTGCGGGTGAACCTTTCGCTAAATTCGATTGCGAAGGCGAAGCCGAAGAAGTGACCGTGAGGGGGTGCACGATCGGGGAAGTAACTCCCATTAATACGCCCAGCAGCAAAGGAACGTTGACGACGGCTAAAAAAGGAACGGCTCACGAACAGCAATGGACCAAATTCGAAGGCGGTGAAAGTTGCACGCTCGAAGTCGAAGCCGGCTTCTTCAAACTGGGTACCGGGCCGAGCTGGGGAGTGGATACAGAGGAAGAGTCATTTACGACGGCAATTGAATTGAAAGCCTAGCAGGAGCTAGAACAAGCCTGAACCGTAGGCCGGAGATGGCGCTTGGTGTCGTTTCCGGCCTGGGTTCCGGTGACTGACCGAAGCATAGGAAAGGGATTTTGTGTCAATAAAACATAAAATATCAGGCATCATCAGGAAGCAGCGAGCGCGTACCTTATATGCTCCGCTGGCGGATGGGAATCGGGTCACAAACGCCGGCGGCGTCCGCGTAGGACCGCTGACCTTGGCGTTCCTGCTTATATTGCTGTTCCTGAACTGCGTGCTCGCTGGCGACACGTCGGCTAGCCCGTCCTGCTCAAACGAAGCTGTACGAACCGAGCAGGCCGCTACGGCGCTACCCGAATGTCGGGCATACGAGCTTGTTTCTCCTGCTGAGAAGGACTCCGGCGAACCCAGGGCAACTGTGGCGGGCTTGAGGGAATCAAGCCTGTACTCGGAGGAAGGCATGTATTCCTCCGAAGCAGGGAATCGGATGGCGTGGACTTCTGAATATCCGCTGCCTGGCTCCAGTTGGTCGGGGTTGGACTATCTCTCCACGCGTGGGATAACCGGATGGGCGACCGAAAACGTGATTCCACCTCAGTCTGTCTCCAATGGAACTGACTGCCCTGCCGTTGTCGCGATCGCCGGCTACTCAGCGGACCTCTCGACAGCGGTGCTTGCCGACGGGTTCGCGCAGGTCGGCAGCTTCAAGGGCGAAGCACTGCAGTGCGGCCACGACGAACCACGGCTTGCGTCGGGTGAGCTGCAGGGGTTTCAGAACCTGTTCGCTCGCGATGACGAAACGCGTTCCTATCGGCTGATCGACGTCACGCCGGCTGGCGCTCCGATCCCTACACCCGCGCCCGAAAACGAGGGTCAATACTTCCCGGCCGCATTCCTGGCGGGCTCAAGCGACCTGAGCGTGGTGGTCTTTGAAGAGGAATTGCCATTGGTGCCGGACGCCCCAGCCGGTGACGACTTGTACGAATGGTCTCGCGCGAGCGGCACCGTCTCGCTTGTCAGCAGGCTTCCAGACGGCACGCCGGCTCCGGGCATGCTGGCAGACGCTACACGTAACGCCGGCAGGATCGAATCCACGCAGGAATTTGTGCCGTTTAACGTTGCGGACTCGCGCCACGCCGTGTCTGCCGACGGGTCGCGCATTTTCTTTTTGGCCGCAGGGAACCTCTATCTACGCGAAAACGGGGCTAGCACCACCGAGATCGATCTCACCCAGGGCGGCTCGGGCACAGCCGGGGGCGGGGGGTTTATGCTGGCCAGCCAAGACGGCACGAAGGCGATCTTTACCGACGAAAGCCGACTGACCGTAGATTCCCATGCCGAAGTCGGCAAGCCCGATCTATACGAATACGATCTGGACAAGCCGCTGGGCGACCGCTTGACCGACATCACCGCAACGACCGGCCAGGCGGCGGACGTACTTGGATTGGCGGGTGGCTCGACTGACGCGTCTTACGTCTATTACGTGGCGGACGGTGTATTGGCGAGCGCGAGGCCGAATGGGGAGATTGCGTCTGGGCCGATACTGGGCCAGCCCAACCTCTACCTGTATCACGATGGTGTGACCACGTTCGTGGCGAGTCTGGCTCCAAACGCCGATTATTGTGATTGGAGCGGTGCGCCGTGCGGAGAATATCCGCTGTTTGGTGGCTCCACTGTGCGGGCCTCCCCCGACGGCCGGTTTGTAGCCTTTGACTCCGCGCAGAGCTTGACCGGCTACAACAACGCCGGTCCTAAGTGTGTGCCGGGAACATTTGGCGGCACCGTCGGCACGGTCGAAAACTACTCGCCGGGGCCGTGTGAGGAGATCTATCGCTACGGGGTCGAAGCGAACAAGCTGGACTGCGTTTCCTGCGATCCCGACGGTCATCCGCCGATCGCTCCGGCGACGCTCCGCTTTCCCGTGCAGGCCAGTCAGGATCGCGAAATGACCAACTCGCATCTGCAGCGCAACGTAGCGGACTCGGGAGCAGTGTTCTTTGAATCACAGGATTCACTGGTAGCGCCCGCCACAAATGCTGCGATCAACGTCTATGTATATGAGGATGGTCAGCCGCACTTGATCTCAAGTGGCGTGGCTGAAGCAGACTCGTATTTCCTGGAAGCAAGCCAGGATGGCAGCAACGTGTTCTTTGCCACCTCACAGTCGCTGCTCGCAGAGACGGATGAGGATCAGGCGTACGATATCTACGACGCGCGTATCGCCGGAGGCTTTGCCGAACCGGCCGCGCCGGCTGCGCCCTGCGAAGACGAATCCAGTTGCGCCGGCCCCGTTGGTCGGCCTCCGGTGTTCACGATTCCCGGTAGCGTCACATTTGTCGGTCCGGGCAATCCAGCGGCGAGCTCCGAGGCGACTGTGGCCCCAGCTGGCAAGACCGTAAGACATCACACGGCTAAGAAGCGACGACGCAAGCGGACATCTCGATCAGCGGCCAGGAGAGATAAGCGTCACGCTCGTCGAGCGGCTCACGGTGGCGATGCGCACAGCAAGAAGCCTCAGGCTCGTAGGCAGCGTGCGAAATGAGCTTAACAACGCACATGGACGGACCGCTCCCAGCAACCAACTCTCACCGACCGGCGACATCCGGTATCGGCCTGTCCCGATTGACTCCCACGGCGGTATTGGTATCGGCACTCGTCCTCGCCTGTGGTTGGCTAGGCGTGACCGCGACATCGGCGACGGCTGGACTCTCGCACAATTTCCTGTCGAGCTTTGGCGGCGGCGAAACGCCAGGCGGAGGCTTTGGGTTCATCAGCAGCCTGGCCGTTGACAACTCCAAAGGCCCCAGCAAAGGCGACGTCTATGTCTATGAAACTAACCTGTCAAACGAAGCGGGAACAGTCGACAAGCTCGATGCGGGCGGCAAATACAGTGGTGTGCAGATTACCGGTGCGCAAACCCCGCAAGGCAAGCTGTCGCCGACACCCACGCTGAGCAAGGTGGGCGCGATTGCCGTGGACAACTCAAGCAGCGTTAATCAGGGTGACCTATACGTTCTGGACACCGGTCACAAGGTCGTGGACAAGTTCAGTGAAAGCGGCAGCTATATTTGCCAGATCACTGGTACCGCGACCCCATCGACGAGCGAGTGCGATGGCGGTGCGGGCAGCGAGACCCCCAACGAATCGATGCAGCCGACTGGAGTCGCGGTCGACTCTGTGGGCAACGTATACGTGTCCGATGCCGCACACCAGGCTATCGATGAGTTCAGCGCCGATGGAGCCTATGTTCGGCAGCTCGTAGACCCTCATATCACCAAACCGACAGCGCTTGCGATCGATGCCAGTGACGATCTTTATGTGCTCAACTTCAAACAGAACGTGGCTGAGCTCAACTCGTCGGGAGCGTTTGTCGCGGTCATAGACGAAAGCAGCCCGAGCAGCGAAAACGAACCGTCTGCGCTTGCCGTCGATCGCTTGGCCGATCGCGTCTACGTAGTCGACTCAAAGCCGCTGTCTGAAATCGCTGAGTACGACGCGACCGACAAGCTGCTTGACGTGTTCGGCGAAGGGCTCTTTGAACAAAGCAGCCGGCTGAAAGAAAAGGTTCTGGGCCTGGCTACCGACGATGCCACCGGAGAGCTGTACGCTGCCGAAGAGATCATCGCGCCAGGCGGCAAGGTGGATGTCTTTGGCCCGGATGTGGTGCTTCCCACCGTCACGACCGGCGCCGCGAGCGAAGTGGGGCAGACGGGAGCGACTGTGAACGGGGTCGCCGATCCCGACACAGCCGAAGGTGGCGGCAGCATAACCGCTTGTGAGTTTGAGTACGGCACCGGCAAGGGATATGGCGAAACGGCGCCATGCGAACCGGCGCCGCCCTACGCTGCCCTCAGTGACGTTCACGCTGGCCTGAGCGGCCTTTTGCCGGACACGGTCTACCACTTCCGGCTCGACGCGACCGATGCCAGCGGTACCAGCCGCGGCAAGGACGCGACCTTTACGACATCCGGTCCGCCGACTGTCACAGCGGAGGCTTCGTCCAACATCGTCATATCCACGGGAAGCGTGCAAGCGCAGCTGGACCCGTTTGGCATAGATACGAAGTGCCACGTTCAGTATGTCGATGAAGAGGCCTTTAGAGGCTCAGGCTATGAACATGCCGTCACGGTTCCCTGCGCGCAAGAAGAGGTCGGCGCAGGCTTTGGGCCCAGCGAAGTCTCTGCGTCGCTGTCAGGTCTCGCGATCGCTACCGTCTATCACTACCGCTTCGTTGCGACCAGCGCGGCGGCGCCAGACGGAGTTGATGGTGCCGACCAGACCTTCGCGACGTTTGGGATCGCGAGTTTTTCCCTGGCTGTTCTGAGCTTCAATGAAGCGATGCAGAGCCTGGAAGCCTACGCGCAGGCGGGCGGCCATCCCTACGAGCTGACGACCAGCGTTTCGTTCAATACGACGAACATCCCCGGCGTGGGCCCAAATCTGGCGGAGGCAAACCCAAAGGACGTGATCGTCGAACTGCCGCCCGGGCTGATCGGCAACCCTGAAGCTACGCCGAAGTGTGCTCCCTACAACGTTGCGCACGCCGACTGCAGCGGAGCGTCGCAGGTCGGCATTCTGAAGGTGCTCACGGCCGGCGGGCAGGAACACGAAGCTCCGATCTACAACGTCGAGCCGCCGGTAGGTGTGCCGGCTCAGTTCGGGGCGCGCTTCAATGGTTTTGTAACAGCGCACATCGACGCCACGATCCGTACAGGCAGCGACTACGGCATTACCACCAGCTCGTTGTACATGTCCGCGGCGGAAGGGCTGACGGGAGCGAGTGTGACCCTCTGGGGGATTCCGTCCGACCCGCGGCACGACCAGGAACGTTTTTGCCCGGCGGTGGGGAAAATCGATGAGGAAGGACCGTGCGGCGAACGCGGCGAGACGGTGCCGTTCTTGACCGATCCGACGTCGTGCGTAGGGGTACGGCAGGCAAGTGTGCACGTCGACTCGTGGCAGGCCCCGGGATCTTTTGTCACTGCCAGCTCCGACATGGCAGCGATAGCAGGCTGTGGAGAGCTTGCCTTCAAACCGGCTATCGCGGTCGAACCAGCTCACGACTCCACCGATTCGCCGAGCGGCCTGACGCTGCAGCTGACAGTTCCTCAGAACCAGGGCTCCAAGGGCCTCGCCACCGCGGAGGTCAAGAGCCTCAGCGTCTTGCTGCCACCGGGTGTGGTGCTGAACCCATCCGCCGCGAACGGCCGTGTGGCGTGCACGCCGGCGCAGATCGCGCTGAGCAGCGCTGGGCCGCCTGACTGTCCAGACGGCTCTGAGATCGGGACGGCGGAAGCAGTTTCAGCGCTTGTCGACCACCCGCTCAAAGGCGGTCTCTACATCGCGGCACAGCATGAAAATCCGTTCGGATCGCTGTACGCGATGTATCTGACGATCGACGACCCCCAGACCGGCGTGGTCGTCAAGTTGGCCGGCGAGGTCACCGCTGACCCGCTCAGCGGACGGCTGAGGACGACGTTTGACGAAAGTCCGCAGCTGCTGTTTGAACGTCTGCGGATACGTCTGTTCGATGGCCCCCGTGCCATCCTGGCGACACCGCGCAGCTGCGGCTCCTACACGGCTGGCGCGGTGCTGGAACCGTGGTCGCACGATCCAGCGGACGGAGAACAGGCAGGAACCGCTGACGCCGAATCGTTCTCCACCTTCACGCTCGCGTCCGGCCCGCAAGGAGCCCCTTGCGGCGCACCTGGATTTGCTCCGTCGTTTACTGCCGGCACGACCAACGACGATGCCGGTGCGTTCTCTGCGTTTGTGCTCGACCTGACGCGCAAGGATGGCGAACAGCGCTTGAGCTCGGTTGCACTCAACATGCCGGCCGGTCTCTCCGGCGAGGTCTCCAGCGTTATGCTCTGTCCCGAACCGCAGGCAAGCACCGGTGACTGTCCGGCGGCCAGCAAGATCGGGCACGTCGAGGTCAGCGCGGGCGTCGGCAACGATCCGATCGTGCTCCCACAAGCGGGCAAGCCGGAGGATCCGGTCTACCTCACCGGCGCATATGGGGGTGCCCCGTTTGGGCTGTCCGTGGTGGTTCCCGCCGAAGCGGGCCCGTTCAACCTCGACGAAGGCGGCCGGCCGATCGTTGTGCGAGCCAGGGTCGATGTCGCGCCACGTACCGCACAGGTCACCGTCCTCAGCGATCCGATGCCGACGATCCTTCAGGGTGTGCCACTGGATGTGCGCTCGATCGTAGTGCACATCGACAGGCCCGATTTCATCTTTAACCCCACCGGCTGCAACCCTGCCAACGTGTCTGGAACGATCGGATCCAGCGAAGGCGGCAGCGAGGGCGTGTCCAGTCGCTTCCAGGCCGCCGGCTGTGGAGCGCTCCCGTTTCATCCGTCGTTTGTCGTCTCCACCCAGGGTAGGACCAGCAAGGCCGACGGGGCCAGCCTGGATGTGAAGGTAAAGTCGCCTGTAGGAAGCGCGAACGTCCGCGAAGTGCACGTCAGCGTGCCCAAACAGCTGCCCTCGCGTCTGGAAACGCTGAAACTGGCGTGCGTCGACCACGTCTTCGAAATCAACCCGGCTGCATGCCCGGCGGCGTCGGCGGTGGGGACCGCGAGCGCCGTGACGCCGATCCTTGCCGGCTCGGTCACTGGGCCTGCCTACCTGGTCTCCCACGGTGGAGCCGAATTCCCGGACCTTGAGATCGTGCTGCAGGGTCAAGGTGTCACCCTGATTCTCGATGGCAAGACCAACATCAAGAACGACATCACAACCAGCACTTTCGAGTCACTCCCGGACGCCCCAGTTCGCTCATTCGAGCTGAAGCTGCCGGAGGGCCCGCGCTCGGTATTGGGCGCTCCCGGCGGGAAACTGTGCTCGGAAACGCTTGTGATGCCGACGACTATGCGCGGTCAAAATGGAGCGGTAACGCGGCAGAGCACCAAGCTGAAGGTCACGGGATGCAAACCGGCGATCGAAGTGCTGCGCCATCGTGTCAGCGGAGCTGTCGCGAGCATCGTGGCGAAAGTCCCGGCAGCGGGCGTGCTCACAGCCGAGGGTAGTGGCCTCTCACGGGCGGTCAGGCGGTTTGCGAGAGCCGGACAGGACAGGCTGGTGCTGAGGCTCACCAAGGTCGAGCGGGGCTTCCTGGCCCAGCATCCCGGGCGTCGCTTGCGCGCGCGCGTCGCGCTTCGCTTCACTCCGCGCCGCGGCCGGCGCTTGACAGCGGAGGTGACGCTGCTGATCGGCTGAGCATCTCGATAACAGCCGGCTGTGTGCGCCGCTTGGATTCTCCGGCGCTTCAGCGCCGGTCAGAGCGCCGCGTCGCCTAACCCTTTCCACGGCGCGGCGCTCTGACGGACGCTGAAGCCCCGCTATCGTAGCTGCGGGTGTCCGCGATCTCCAGCACTGATACAAACGGTCGTGTTGCGCGGACCCAGACTGCCGGCACGGCGATCTCGGTGCGAGGGCTGGTCAAGCGCTACGGCGAGATCGAGGCGGTGCGCGGCGTGGACTTCGATGTCAGCCGGGGTGAGACCTTCGGCTTCCTCGGTCCCAACGGCGCCGGCAAGTCGACCACGATCAGCGTGCTCTGCACGCTCGCTCGCCCGAGCGCCGGCGCTGCTTATGTCGCCGGCATGGACGTCGTGCGCGATCGTGACCGTGTGCGACGCAACATCGGGCTCGTCTTTCAGGACACGACGCTTGACAATTACATGACGGCCGAGCAAAACCTGCGTTTGCACGCCGAGCTGTACGGGATGCCGCGGGAGACGATCGCGCCGCGGATGCAGACAGTGCTTGAGATGCTGCAACTGTGGGAGCGGCGCTCCTCGCTGGTGGGCACCTTCTCCGGCGGCATGAAGCGGCGGCTGGAGATTGCACGTGGCCTGCTGCACTCGCCGCGCGTGCTGTTCCTGGACGAGCCGACGATCGGCCTCGATCCGCAGACGCGATCCTCGATCTGGAGCTATATCTCCTCGCTCGCGCGCGAGCAGGACATCACGATCTTCCTCACCACCCACTACATGGACGAGGCGGAGTACTGCGACCGCATCGCGATCATCGATCAGGGCACGATCGTTGCGCTGGACACGCCGGCGGCGCTGAAGGAAAGCGTCGGCACCGATCGTGTGCAGATCCGCACCGACGACGCGCAGGCGGCGATCGCCGCGTTGGACGAGCGCTTTGGGATCGCGGCGCAGATCGCCGAAGGCGAGGTCACGTTCGGCGTGCCCGACGGCGAGCAGTTCGTGCCACGCCTGTTCGCCGAGCTTGGCCTGCCGATCCGCGCGGTCAGCGTCGCGCGCCCGTCGCTGGATGACGTGTTCATGTCCTATACCGGCACCACGATCCGCGACGCGGAGGCAGGTTCCTCCGACCACATGCGCAACATGGCAAGGATGATGAGTCGCTGATGGCCACGACCGAGCATCCAGTGGCCGGCAGTCCCCAGACGCCGGCGCAGACGTTCCCCGCGCCAGGACACGAGCTGGCCGCTCAGCACATCCCGGGGCGCAGCATCGGCAGCGAGTTGCGCGCGATCAAGGCCGTGTGGCAGCGCGAGCTGATCCGCTTCTCACGCGACCGGCTGCGGATCGTCACCTCGCTGGTACAGCCGTTCCTGTTCCTGTTCGTGCTTGGCACGGGCCTCTCGACGCTGGTCTCCACCAGCACTCATGGCGTCAGCTTCAGAACCTTCATCTACCCGGGGATCCTGTGCATGGCGGTGATGTTCACGGCGATGTTCTCGGCCGCCTCGATCGTCTGGGACCGCGAGTTCGGCTTCCTACGGGAGATGATGGTGGCGCCGGTGGCGCGCTCCTCGATCGTGCTCGGCAAGTGCGCCGGGGGCGCCACCGTCGCCGCCTTCCAAGGCGTGATCGTGATGGCGATCGGGCCGCTGGTGAGCGTCCACTACACGGTGCTGCTCGGGTTGGAGGTGTTCGCGCTGCAGTTGCTGCTGGCGTTTGCGATCACCGCCTTCGGGACGATGGCTGCCGCGCGAATCACGCAAATGCAGTCGTTCATGGCGCTGATGCAGATGGCGATCATGCCGATGTTCTTCCTCTCCGGCGCGATGTTCCCGGTCAACAACCTGCCGACATGGTTGACGGTCCTCAACCGGATCGACCCGCTCACCTACGCGGTCGATCCGATGCGCCGCGCGGTCTTCGCGCATCTGCCGATCTCACCGCCGGCGCGCCACGCTTTGGCGCCAGGCGTGACGCTGTGGGGCTGGCACGTGCCCGGACTGGTCGAGGCCGCGATCGTCGCGCTGATCGGATTGGTGATGCTCGCGATCGCGATCGCCGAGTTCTCGACCGTCGATTGAAAGGCCGGACGCGGCGGTTCAGCGCTCGACGGCCTGCATCGCCACGCCAAGCAGCGGATCCTGCGCGTCGGCCTCGTGCGAGCCCTGTGCTGCCTTGATGCCGGCCCTAAGCCGCTCCGGTTCGCGTTGCAGCTGCCGTTCGGTCAACGGTTGCAACACCCCGCGCAGGGCGATCATCGCTCCCACCCAGCGCGGCGCCCACACGCGATCGGCACGGCGTTCGATGCCACGCTCGATCGCGTCGATCGCCTTGCTCAACGGCGCCGGGCTGCGCATGAAGCCGGGCATGCGACCGGTCATCGCTTCAGCCGAAGGCTGCTTGAAGCTGGCACGCACCAGGTCGGTGTCGATGAAGCCAAAGTAGGCACAGCCGACCTTTGCCCCACTTGGCGCCGTCTCCATGCGCAGCGCGTCGGTCAGCGCCTCGACGCCGGACTTGGCGGCGGTGTAGGGCCCCATCAGGGGAGCGTGGGCAACCGCCGAGAGCGAGGAAATGTTCAACAGGTAGCCCTGTTTCTCAGTGATTTGCGCGATCAGCGCGCGATCGGTGCGCCAGACGCCGAGGAAGTTGACCGCCAGTGTGCGCTCGACCTGCTCGATCGGGGCGGTGGCGAGCGGCCCGGTGTAGGCGATGCCGGCGTTGGCGATGCCGACGTCGATGCCGCCGAAGCGCTCGACAGTCGCCTCGACGGCCCGCTCCAGGGCGTCCAGCTCGGTGACGTCGGCCTCCAGCGCGATCGCGCGCTCGCCAAGCTGCGCCGCGAGGGCTTGCAGGCGCTCGGGCTCCAGGCCCACCAGGGCCACGTTGGCGCCTTTGGCGTGCAGCCGCCGTGCGCTCTCGGCGCCGATGCCGCGGGCGGCGCCGGTGATGAAGACGGTGCGGCCGCGCACGTCGTAGGAGGGTTGCTCTCTCACGTCCGGTCATTCTGGCGGATAGCGCTTGGCGGTGCCGCGCGCATGGCTGAAGGCTCTCGCCGGGAACTGTCGTGTGTGTCAGGTTACGATCGCGTGAGATGGATGCCTTGCGGCCGGGCGTCATAGGGGTGGGCCTTTGCCTTGTGGCGGCGCTCTGCGTACCCGTTGGCGGATGCAGTCAGGGAGCAGACAGGGCCGCATCGGCGTCGATGTCCGCGAGCCATGCCGCGACGGGCCGGGCCAGAAGCGTGCCGACGCTGCGAATCGTGCCACCACAAGTCAAGCCGGTATCACGACCGCCACGTCGCACGCCGGCCCTGTCGAAGCCGGCGATCATCCAGGATCCGATTCCGTTTCCGCAATCGCGCAAGCGAGAGATGACTCTGTACGCGCAGCGCCACTACGGGATCGACAGCTACCGATTGATCGACCCACACGTGATCGTAGAGCACTACACCGAGACCGGCGACCTGCAGTCGACGTACCAGATCTTCGCGCCGGATCATCCCGACAGCGAGTTGCACGAGCTCCCCAACACCTGCGCGCACTTCGTGGTTGAACGAGACGGGACCATTTATCAGCTCGTGTCGCCGGCGATCATGTGTCGTCACACGGTAGGGCTCAACTACACCGCGATCGGAATCGAGAACGTCGGCTACAGCGACCAGGAAATACTGGACAACAACGCGGAGGTGCGGTCATCGCTGGCTCTGACACGATGGCTGCGCTGCCGCTACGGAATCTCGATCGACAACGTGATCGGCCACAACGAGAGTCTGAGCTCGCCTTACCATCACGAGGACATCCCAAGTCTGCGCACTCAGACCCACGAAGACTGGCGTCGCGCCGATATGGACGTGTATCGAGCGATGCTGCGACGTTTGCCCTGCAATTGAGCGGAGCAACGCTGCCCGCAGGTCACAATGTGCGGCCGTCTCCAGCAGTGTAGAGTGCCGACCCTCAGCAGTTGTCGCGTAGTTGAAATCAACTAAGGACATGGACGATCCACGACAAGCGAATCCGGCTGCCTGTCCGCGCTGCGGAGCGGCTTCGGCAGGGCAAGTGTGGTGTCAGAGATGCGGTCTGAATCTTCGCATCGCCTCCTCGTCGGACACGAGCACGCATGAGCCGAGCCAGCCGGTCGAGCCGGCCGGCTCGCGAGCGCCTGGGACGTCGCCCAACTGGTCCTCTCAGCCGCCGACGCCGTTCGCTCGCGCCTGGCGGCATGTCACGCAAACCACCGATCCGATGGTCGTAACCGGGGTTGCGGTGGTAGTAGCTTTGATTGCGGTGATCGCGCTTGTGGTCGTCGCGAGCAAAGCAGGGGGCAAACCGTCCAATCAGCTGCCAGGAGTGCCCGCCTTCGCCGCGACGCAGACTGAATCGACGCCGGCTGACGAAGCTACCGAATCGACGCCGGCCGACACGAGTACGACGGCGACGATCGAAGCGCCGCAGGTCGAACAGGTTCTGAACGAATACACCCAGGATTACTCCAACGAGGATCTCGAAGCGCTGAAGGGGCTGTTCACCGGCACTCTGGAACGTCACGACGGCAACAAAGCGAGCGAAGACCTCGACGCGGCGATAGCCACGTATGAACACCAGTTCGGTGAACTGCAGAATCCCAATTACACGCTGTCCTCCGAGCGGGTCCAACCGGGCAGCGGCGAAGCAAGCGCCATAGCGCGTTACAGCATCAGCAGCCAGAATGGAACGGTCACCGGCTCCATTACCTTCCATCTGATCGAGCAGGAAGAAAAACTGCTGATAGACAAGCTCACGATCGAGCCGTCGACATGACAGAGTCAGCTGGAGATGTATTGGGCCGAGCGAGGGTGTGTCCGCATTGTGGCGAGGTAGCGGGGGCGGCCGAGAATTGCGTCGGCTGTGGGCTCTATCTAGCTGCCCTGCCGGAGCTGCCGAGCCGAGATCAGTGGCTCGCGGGGCGGGCGGAGGCGGTCGCCAACGGCTCGGCGACTGACGCGGACGGCTCGGGTGAAATTGGGCATGCTTACGCAGCTGGTCCGGCGGCCGCGACCCACGTCGGCATGCAGGATCAGTCGCGGGGAGCACCTGTGGCGCGCGGCTCGATTACGCCGTTGCTGCATCCGACTGAGCCGTCTCGCCTGGCGTTGGCTCTGGTTGCCTCTGCGGCGGCGTTGCTGCTGCCGCTGTTGATAATGATCCACACCGGTGGCATCGGCTCGGTGCTGTTGGTCCTGGTGACCGTGTTCGGCACGATCTGGGTGGGGATACAGCTGAGCAGGGCGAGGTTGCTCGGTCGTTCGGTGCGTGTCGATGCGAACACATTTCCAGAGGTGCAGGAGATCGTGGACGTGGTTTGTGAGACGCTCGACTATCGCCGCCGGCTTGAGGTCTACGTCACCGAGAAGGCAACGCCGAGCATCGTCACCACCAGCCTGCTTGGGACGCGAATGATCGTGATCGAGGGCGATTTGGTGGCCGATCTGTTGCCGCCGCACAAGCGCGCGCAGCTGACCTTCCTGATCGGTCGTTCGGTGGGCGCTCTACGCGCCAGGCACATGCAGCTTGAGCTGGTGATCAGAATCCTTGAGGCAGCCGAAGTGCTCAAGTACGTTTTCCCTCTGATCCGACCCTATTACCGGGCAACCGCCTATTCCGGCGATCAGATCGGGATGATGTGCTGCAGCGACTTGGACGCGGCGCTGGAGGCCACCCGTAGGCTGCTGGTCGGACCGGGGATGGCCTCGGAGCTAACCGCCGGAGCGGTGGTGCCACAGGCGCTGCTCGTCAAGCAGCGCCTATTGCCCGGCCTGGTGCAGTTGCTTGCGGTTGAGCCACACGTCACCAATCGCTACGCGAACCTGCTGTGCTTCGGTCGCTATCACGTGCCGGACCTGTGGGAGCGCCTGTTCGCCTCGATGGACGAGCACGAGCGACGCTGCCTGGATGAGATCTGGCAGCGCTCTCCGTACCGCTGGCGGGTGCAGGGATCCATGCGCCAGGCGTGAGGCTCGTCGCGGTGGATACGCCCGTGTGCGAGCCTTTGACGAGTGTCCGAGCTATCGATCGCGCAAGTCCCGCCGGAGCGTCTGGATGAGCTGAAGCCAGTCTGGCGCAGCCTGTACGAACACCACCTGGAGTTGACGCCGCACCTTCGCGAACGTTGGCGGGGAGTCGAGCACGCATGGCGGGCGCGACGCGAAGCCGAGCGAGAGTGGATCGAGCAGGAGCCGCTCACATTCGTGCTGGCCGCCGAGCGCGACGGAACGTATCTGGGCTACGCGTTCGTGCGCGTGCGCCCGACCATGTTCGCCACCTCGTGGAGCGCTTCGGACCCGCTGGCCGAGCTGTCGATTCTGGCGGTGTTGCCGAGCGAGCGCGGTCGCGGCATCGGCTCGGCACTACTCGATGTTGTCGAGGCGAGGCTGAGGGAGCTCGGAGTCGAGGACATGACGATCTCGGTCGTCACCACCAACGTTGACGCGATGCGCCTGTATGAGCGGCGCGGTGCGGTCCAGTTTGTGACCGAGTTGGTGCAGCGCGTTGAAATGCACCCTTAGGAGTCGAGCCAGCTCCGTCGGACGAAAGTAGCTAGGTAGGGGGTTTCTGGAGTCCCGTGGCGTATAGGGCGACATGTCTGGGCTCACGCAAGCGTGCGGGGTTCGAGAGCTGCTCAAGTACACGCCGCACCACAATCTCCTGTCCGAATCCCATCTCTTCCAACGGGGCTGAGGCGATCGTGAACCAGTCGAACCCGATTGCCTCGCCCCTTGGTGACGCCGTTCCGGCGAGAACGACGAGGTATGTGAGTGCGATCGCGTGCTTGCGAGGATCATGCGGTTCGTCTGAGCGTGCGTTGGGGAGATATTGTCCGACGGTCGCCGGCCTGTCCCAGTCGGGATCGGTCCATCTCACTTCAGGGCCCAGGGTAGAGCGCAAGTGGCGTGCGGCCGCCTCGCCGACTGTCTCTGTCCGGTGGATGCCTCCGCCAATCATCGCTCTAACCACACGACCGCTCGCGTCGTAGCGGCGGATCAGGCCAACCTTAAGCAAATTATCGCCAGTCTTGACCGGGAGAATATCTACGCAGGCGATGGGCACTAGACGCCGCACCAGTGAGTAGGGCAGCCTGGGCAAGCGGCCTGTTGCCCCGCGACGCTCTCGGCCTTCGAACCACGTCACGCTCAGGGTTGCTCCTGGTACCAGCGCTCAAGTCGGGTTAATGCGACGCGGTAGGCCGTATCCCACACGGCGTCGGTGTCGGGGAGGGTTACGGTATCGACCAGTTCGAGCGCGCGCGGGATGCTGCCCGCAGGGGAGTGCTTGATGGAAGAGACGCGAAACAGCAATTGGTATGCCTTAGGCAGGCCGCCTAGACCGGTCACCCGGGCTTGCGAGCTCTTCAACTGCTCAAGCACATCAGCGAGAAGTTTCCGATCCTTGAGGAGCAGCTCCACGGCGCGTGTGCCGGTCCCGTGAGCTCCTCCGAAGCTAACCAAGAACTGACCTCGCGCGAGCGCTTCCTCGGATAGGAAGTTGCGCACCCGCGTCACGAGGAGATAATCCTCGGTGATGAGGCCGTTGGCGTCCACCTCCGGCCGGAGATAGGCGCTTGCGCCGGTGTGGCGAAGGTCGTCAATCTGCCACGCCGGCCGATCGATCACACCCTTTCCTGGAACATACCGTGCCACGCGACCCCCGCCTAGCTTGTTCGGGTCCAGGTTCCATGCATAAGCGAGGTCGAGAACGGCACCCCGTCGCGCCAGCCCCTCGATCTCGGGTACCTGCTCATAATCAAAAGCCACTCTGGAGAGGCCCTCGGATGTTGGGCTTCCGAAAAGCAACAGACTGCTCGTCCCAGGATTGATCTGTACTTCGTCTTGGATCTGCGTCCGGCGCAGGAGCGCGTCACCGGCAGCTGCATTCAGGGCAGCGACGTTGTCCGGGTGTATCTTGCCCTCCCCATACAATGGATGCACGGCGTCCGATCGGTAGGCGTCGCCCGTGGGGTCAGTCAGGCCGAGCAGTTTCTTAGCTTCCTTTGCGTCCGAGGCTTGCTGGCGAGTGCGCTGGACGGCAGGGGCGACGCTGCGTAGGACTTCTACGCTGTCCTTCATCGCGTTGATCACCACCGTCACGAGCATTTTGGCCTCCCAGCTTCGACGCGGTTCCGATCATATTGACACGGCTGTAGGTGGCCGACCCGGCGAGGCGGCTAGGACTCTCCGTAGGAACTCGATCTCGTCGGCCACTACCAGCTCGTGCTCGACCCCGTCGTAGATGTCGAATGTGTGCGCAGCTCGCCGAGGGGGTCGGCTCTCGCAGCGCGGATCGCTGGTCCTGGACGGGCCACCCGATCGCCCTCGCCGACGCAGAAGAGCCAGGGGCAGTGCAGCCCGCGAGCGTGACGGATCGGACGGTATGGTCGGCCGAGCAGCCAGCGCGAGGACACGCGATCGCGCCAGCGGCTGTGCTCGCCGATCGAGACTACGTGCAGCCAACCCCCTTCTCCGCCGGGTGCGTTGATGAAGGCCGGCTCGTTCGGCCGGCCGATCGCGCGCACGTGCCGGCCTCTGAGGGCTGCGCTGAAGATCAGCAGGCTGACGCCCAGGGAGGAGCGGTGGGCCTGAGTCACCACGTCGAGGAAGGGAACCTGGCTGACCACTGCGGCGATACCTCTGTCGACCGCGACCGCGGCCGCGGCGAGGGCGTTGCCCGCGCCCATCGAGGATCCTAAGGTCGCGACTCTGTCGGGGTCGACGCCCGCAAGAGAGCGCGCGAAGGCGATCGCGGCCGCCCAATCCTCAAGCTGACGGCGTGGGTGAAAGAGGTCCGGCTCGCCGGCGCTGTCGCCGAAGCCGCGGTGGTCGAAGAGGAGCGCGGCGATCCCTGCTTCCGCGAACCGTTGGGCAAATGGCCAAGTTCGTCCCGGCGGGTACCTGACAGTCCGTGCGCCATGACGACAATCGGTACCGGATCGCTGGCCCTTTGGGCGGGGTAGAGCCATGCTGCGCAAAGTGTGCCGCGCGAAAGGAAGCTGAGCTCTTGGCGTCGCGTCGCGTCCAGTGTGTCGGTGGTCTGTGTCTGCATCCGTGGCTCCGATTGGTCGAGGCTTGGCGAGCAGCGTGCCAGGGCTGCACTGCGGCGTCTCGCGGAAATCGGACATGACAGTTACGAGTGATCTGCCTCCGATTTTGTGGACGCGCTTCTATACGCAAATCGCCAAGTTCCCCGCTAATGCTTTTTGCACCACCGTGTCGCACAATGGGCGGTGCGCGACGCGAGTCCTGAGTAACTGAAGCTCGACTGTGCGCCGTTACGGCAGCCTCACTTCGATTCGTAGGCCCGGGGGTTGTTTCGGCAGTACCAATTGATGCCGGTGCAGGTCGCAGCGCATGGCGGATCGTATGAAACGACCGGATCAAAAACGTCGCTCAACTTGACTTCGGCGTCCGTGATCGTAAACGCCGCCTGGGAGTTTTGTTGCCCATCTTGTCCGCAGCGTGCAGGCGTGACGAACATTGCGCCGATCCGGCGCAGGTCGATGTCGAGCGCGTACAGCGCTTGTGTTTGAGGTTCCCAGCTGGGTCGTGACGCGCGGATGAATCCCCCAACCTTGAGGTTGGGATTGTGCAGTCCGCTCCAACCTTGCGCCCAAGCGACGGCAAGCACGGATGCGGCGATCGTGGCGACACTGGCGATCGCAAACCATAGAGCCGCGTTTCGGCCATCGGCCACCGACAAGTAGATCGCAGCGCCGTCGATGCTCGCCACGCTCAAGAACTCCGTGACTAGACGCTGGCCGAACCAAAACTGCGTTAGCAGCCGCCAAGCAGAGGTGTCCTTTGCAACCTCGACCGTACATGGAAGGGGCCAGCTGCCGAGTCCACCGAGCCGGGGAAGCACGAGATACCAATCGAGCAGCGAGGAAACGTAGATGACTGCCGTGATGACCGAGGGGACCGTCAGCCAGACGTCGACGCCGATGCCCGACGCGCTCACCGGGCTTCCCACGATCAACACCACGATCGAGGTCACGCTGGCGAGGCCTACGCTCAAAAGAAGCACGACAAGCATGAGGCGGTCTAGTTCAGCTCTGGCGGGCGGGAGCGGACCGCGCCTGTAGCGCGTGTAGCTCAGAGCGGCGAGCAGCCCGGCCAACAAAACCACGCCGCCAATGCCAACCGCCCGCGTCGGATAGCCCAAAATAGCTAGTGCTGCGAGGGCCAGCAGCATCGCGACTGCCTGGCGTCGAACAGTCGGTCGGGGTGTCACAGGAGTCTTGGCGTCTTCAACAAGATGCGGGGTAGTTTGTGAAGAGCGGCTGAAACTCGGCGTCCTTATGCGCGAACTTTAAAAGCTCGTCGAAGCGTGCAAGCGCGTCAAGTAGTTCGCCTCGCCAGTACGGTTCAAGCATGGAGACGCGAAGGATAATCGCAGGTCGCAGCGGACGTCCGTCAGGGCGTCGGACAAGCGCCATTGAGAACGACCGAGGTTGGGCTTGGGTGACTATGGGTGGGGCATCAGGACCGTGGTGCGCTCCATCCGTTGGGGATCAGGTTGTGGTTGCGATCTGGTCGAAGTGCAGTGCGGCACGGGTCGGGAAGACGAGGTCTTCAGTGGTCACGTGGACCAGGCCGGTGCCTTGGAGTCTGGTTATCGAGTCTTCGGTGTCTAGCTTGTCGCCGTGTCTTGGCACGGGCCGCAATCCCGTGCCGAGGCGGCAGGGAACCCCAGAAAGCCAAAGCCCCCGGCTTTCCAGGGGCTTTGGTCCCGACGTCGTACAAATGGTGCGCCGTGCGGGACTCGAACCCGCCCCACCGGATTAAAAGTGGCTGTTTTAGGGGGGTTCTGAGGTGCTGTGGGCCGTAGTTACGGGCCTCAGGTGCGCTCAGATGGGGTCGGATTTGCGGGTTTCGGGACCAAGTTGGGGACCAAGTTTTGGGGTGGCGCTTGGTCATGCCGCGTCGATCTCGGCGATCAGCTCGTGGACGGCGGCGACGGCCTGGTCGAGGTCGGTGACGGTCATCCCGAGCGCCTGCGCCATCGTGGTGTAGCTCTCGTGCCAGCCGTCGTAGATGGCGATGGTTGGGGGCCAGGGCTGCTTGGCGCGGACGGCGAAGGTGCTCGTGCATGCGTGCTTGGTGGACTCGTCGGGTTGGCCGAGGAGGGCGTGAAGTAGCTGCAGGTCGATCAGGTCCCAGTAGCGGGGGTTGGCGCCCCCGGCTCGTAGCGGCGGCTCGGTGACGGCGTGCAGCTTTTGCGCGATCTGCCAGCGTGCGGCGAGGACGGGGATCGATTCGGGGCCGGCGAGGCCGATCGTGGTGAGGTCGTGCGCGGGCAGCTGCTCGACCTCCTCGGTCGACTCGGTCGGCGCGATCTCGACGGCGAGCGTCATGAAGGGCTTGCCGGCGAACGCGACCTTGACATTGACGCGGCGGACCTGGGGGCGCAGCGGCAGGCGTTCGGGCTCGCCGCGCTGGAAGCTGAAGTCGCGGTAGGGCTCGGCGAGCGCTTCGTCGAGGCGGTCGAGCAGCGAGGCGGGCGCGGCGCGGATCAGCAGGTCGACGTCGCGTGTGGCGCGAGCTTGCGCGGGCGTGCGCAGCTCGATCGCGATGCCGCCACGGGTGAGGAAGACGGGGTCGTCCTGGTCGTCTGTCGCGCGGGCGAGCGCCCCGGCGAGCATCATCGCGGCGACGCGCAGGTTCAGCCGTCGCACGGGCAGCCCGGAGTCGCGCTCCCAGTCGGTGACGAGCCGCTGCAGGCGGTTGACGGTCTTCGGCGGCTTCGGTGCGGCGCTCACGCGCGGGCTTGTTCGGTCTGCTTCAGCGAGAGCTCGCGGCGCAGGCGTCGGGCCTGCTCGGCGCTCAGCAGTCCGCGGGCGCGGCCGTGGCGCAGGGCCTGGTCGAGCAGGTCGGCGCCGAGGTGCTCGCTCGCGCACTGGCGGATCGCTGTGGCCAGTCGCACGACCGGCACTCCCTCGATCGCGGTCACGTCGTCGGGCGCGAGGTCTTCGCGGTGGATCGCGTAGGCGGCGGGAACCGCGCGCTGCGGCCGGTGCGCGGCGGGGACCGTGACGTGGATCTTGTCGGGATTGACGTCGCTCACGTCCCACAGGTCGAGTGCCGTCTCGTGCGAGAGCACGCCGCGCGCGCGCTGTGGCCACAGCGCCGCTGCCATGTAGGGGGCAAGCTCGCCGCCGGCGAGGAAGGGGACGCGGTAGACGCCGCTGCTGACGCGCTGCAGCTGCCCGCGGGCGACGAGCCTTGACATGTACTCGGGGGCGTAGCCGACGGTGCGCGCGTCGGCCAGCGTGACGAGCCCGAACTGTTCGCCGGCCAGCTCGGCCAGCTCGTTGAACCTGGTCGTGGGCATGCTGCTTATTATAGGACAAAGTGTCATAGTTTGAGCAGTGCAGGATTTGTCGTCGGGTGGTCTTGCGGGGCGGCTTCTTCGGCGAAGGCGCGGGAGAGGCGGGCGGCGGCGTCGGTCTTTGACTTGTAGTGCAGGTAGCGCATGGTGGTCTGGACGTCTGCGTGCCCCATCCATTCCTTGAGCTCGAGGATCGAGTCGGCGTGCTCGACCGCTCGGGTGCCGAAGGTGTGGCGCAGGTCGTGGAAGCGCAGGTTTCGCAGCCCGGCGTCGGCGAGGGCCTGTTTGTAGACGGCGCGCAGCTGTTTGCCGTCGAGGTGCCCGCCGATCGTGCCGGCGAAGACGCGGTCCTGGTCGCCGGTGAAGCGGTCGCGTTGGGAGAGGCGGGCGAGCGCGTGGGCGACCTCGGCGACCATCGGCACCGAGCGCGACTTGCCGGACTTCGGGCTTGACTCGCCGCCGAGGGTGAAGCTGCGCACGACGCGGATCGTTGCGTGGGAAAAGTCGACCTCGCCCCAGCGCAGGGCGAGCAGCTCCCCGAGGCGCAGGCCGGTGAAGGCAGCGGTGAGGAAGAGGGTGGCGTGGATCTCGGTGGCCGTGTGGCGGACGAGCGCTCGGATCTCGGCGGCGGTGAGGACGTCGATGTCGTGGGAGTTGCGCACGCGCGGCCGCTCGACCAGCGTGACGGGGTTGGTGGCCAGGCCGTGCTTCTTGAGCGCGCGCTTGAAGATGCCGTTCAGGGCGATCAGGTACTTCTGGGTCGTGCGATTGGAGCAGGTCTGCCTCTCTTGCCAGCTTTCGATCGTGTGGTGGTCGATCCGCTCGATCGCGGTGGCACCGAAGTCGCGGTTCAGCCGCGCGACCATGTGGCGGTAGTCGTACAGGGTGCTCTGCTTGACGTCGCGGTCGCGCTCGACATAGCGCAGCCATTCGGCGGCGGTCTCGGCGAAGGTGACGCCGGTTCGCCTGGGGCAGACGAGCACTCCGCGGCGGGCGTCGGTGAGGACGGCTTGGAGCTGGTCTTCTGCCATGCGGCGGGTGAAGTGGCCTGTTGGGGGCCGGCCGCGACCGTCCCAGGCAGGGCCGAGGCGGTGCTTGACCTGGCGACCGTCGCGCTGGCGGTACTTCAGGTAGTAGACGCCGCCGCGCTTGCCGTCGCGCAGGTGGACGTGGCCGCTTATTCGTGTGTCGGGAGGGTGGTTTTGCATCTAGTTTCACTGTTGATTTTACGCCTCAGGGCGGACGGTTTCGTCTGCGGGGATGCGGTTTTCGCGCAGCCACTCGCCGAGCTCTTGGGGGTCGAAGCGGACGTAGTGGCCTAGGCGGTGGTGGGGGATCTTGCGGGCTCGGGCCTGGGCGAGCAGCCAGGTGTAGGGAACGCCGAGGATGACGCCGGCGGCTTTGGCGTCGATCAGCTCGTTGATGGGACGGTGGCGCCGCTGCGGCGTGTCGGGGACGGTCGGGGAGGTTGGCATCGAGTGAATCCTTTCGTCTCAGTCGAAATCATTTTCGACAGAGGTCGGCTTCAGCCGACCTGGTCGCAGAAAGAGCGGGCCGTTCAGGTTCTGTCAAGTGAAGTCCGTCAGGACCCGCCCCGCAGGGGCGGCCCCGAAGGGGTTTGCTTGACGGGTTCTGGAAGGCCCGCTAGGTACTCGCGGGAGCGCCAGTACGCGTCCCAGGCGGGTACGAGGGGCCGCAGTCCGAGTGTGCCGCTCCAGAGCTGGGCGAGGATGTTGGCGAGGGTTTTTTGGCTGTGGCGCGGCGGGGGCGTTAGGAGGCTCAGCGCGGTTGTGAGGCGGGCGTCGTCGTGTCGTTGGGTGCGGCCGTGTGCGAGGGGTAGGAGCAGGGTGGCGATGGAGAGGGCGAGCGGTCCGTAGCCGAGGGCGAGCACCAGCGCTTGCGCGGGCGCGGTAGGCGCGTGCGCGAGTTCGAGCGCGAGCTTTGTGAGGGGGTGGGCGATCATCGTGCGCAGCGCGGCGAAGGGGATTTGCAGGATCAGGGTGGCTGTGTAGAGGGTCAGCCAGCTTGCTTTCAGGGCTTTCATGGCGTGGTCTCCGTTCTGGTGCCTTTGTTTGGGTGTGATGGGTGCATGTCGGTGCGGTTTGCGTGAAGGCCCCCCCTTTGATTTGCGGTGAGCGTTTTCGAGCCAGGTTCGGGGGGTTTGTCCCGGGTGGGGTTGCGCCGGCGGTTAAGCGGGATATGCGCTCTGCGTCGGGGATGGGTGGGTCTTGGGGCCCTTCGCACCAGTACGCGCCGCCGCCGGGCCGGCGACTGGCGCGGCGGCGGTGGCCGTGGTTGCTGGTCGCCGGGTACGCGGTGTGGGAGTACCGGCCGCTGGTCTGGCTGGTGCTGGCGGTCGCGACGATGGTCGGGTTGGCGTGGGGCTTGTCGTGGTGGTGGTTGCGGCGGGCGCGGGCGGCGGCGGGGTCGCGGGATGCGTTGGCGGGTGGTGCGGAGGCGTTGCGGGAGCGTTCGCGGCGGTTGGGCGGCGGCGCGTATCTGGGTGTGGCGGACGGGGAGTGGGTGTGCGCCGATCCTGAGCACGCGGTGTTGGTGTTGGGTCCGCCGCGGTCGGGGAAGACCAGTTCGATCGTGATCCCCTCGGTGCTGGCGGCGGCGGGCCCGGTCGTCTCGACGGCGACGAAGCCGGATGTGTTCGAGGCGACGCGGCGGGCGCGGGGAGAGGTCGGTCAGGTTTGGCTGTTCGATCCCTCGGGCGAGCGGGTGGAGTGGCCGTCGGGTGTGAGGCGGTTGTCGTGGTCGCCGGTGCCGGCGGCGTCCAGTTGGGATGGGGCGCTGGTGATCGCGCGGGCGATGGCGGCGGCGGGCTCACCGGGGAAGGGCACGAGCAACGAAGGTCATTGGCGGGAGCGCTCGACGGCGTTGCTCGCGCCGCTGTTGCGGGCGGCTTTTGTGAAGGACGGGCAGATCGGGGACGTGGCGCGGTGGGTGCTGCGCGCGGAGCTCGACGAGCCGCGGCGCGTATTGGAGGACGGGGGCGAGCAGGTCGCCGCGGACGTATTGGCGGGGATCGCGAAGACCGACGAGAGGGAGCGCTCGTCGATCCTGTCGGCGACGGCGGGTGTCCTGTCGGCTTACAACAGCGACTCGGTACGGCGCAACGCCGCGCACCCGAACTTTGATGTCGAGCGTTTCGTCGATTCTTGCGACACGGTGTATGTGACCGCGCCGGCGCACAAGCAGGGTTTGTGCGCGCCGCTGGTGGTGGGGTTGCTGGAGCAGATTCGCTACGCGGTGTATGCGCGCGCGGCGGAAGGGGTTGGAAGGGGGGTGTTGCCGTTGTTCATGTGCTTGGACGAGGTGGCGAACATCGCGCCGATCCACGACCTGCCGGCATTGGTCTCAGAAGCGGGCGGGCAGGGGCTGCATGTCTTGGCGTGCTTGCAGGATCTCTCGCAGGCTCGCAAACGCTGGGGGGACGCGGCGGCGGATGGGTTCATGTCTTTGTTTCAGAGCAAGGTGATCCTCAGCGGGATCGGGGACGCAAAGACGCTCGAGGCGGTGTCGGTGTGTCTGGGGGAATACGACCGGGACGTCGTCTCGCGAACGCTGGCGCATTCGCAGCCCGAGCACGAGTGGCGGCTGAGCGAGTTTCCGGGGGTGTTGCGGCGGGCGCCGGCGAGCTACAGCGAGAGCGTGGCGTACAGCACGCGGCGCCAGCGGGTGCTCTCGCCGGGCGAGGTCGCGCGGCTGCCGGCGGGGCGGGCGCTGTATTTGCAGGGCGTCAATTGGGGGTTGGTGGGGTTGACGCCCTGGCATTCGGTTTGGCCTTGGGCGCAGATTGGTGCGGGTCCAGGGACCGGGACGATCTTGGATAAAGGACACGCGGGCGAGTACCGAGAATAGTGCCGACGCCGATGCTCGCTGTCACTCTCGACACTTCCTGCGCGCTGAACTTCCTCGGCCTGGACGAGACCGCCGACGATGCGCTGATCGACCTGGTCGCGGCGGCGATCGCTGGACGGGTCGATGTATGCGTGACAGAGCAGGCGTATGAAGAGGTTCGCCGCAATCCGCGCGAGGACGAGCGCGCGCAGCGCCTGGCGCGGCTGCGCACGTTCGGTCGCGTGGGGCTCGCGGCGCACCGGACAGCTGAGCGCGACCGTTTGGCCGGCGAGCTGCTGAGGGCGCTGTTCCCCGACGCCGAGGCAGGCTCGCGTACCGACTCGCACAATCGCCGCGACTGCCTGCAGTTGGCGACGCACGCGCTCGTCGGCCGTGACGTGTTCTGCACTTTGGATGGAAAGCTGCTCAAGCGCGCCGCGAGTGCGGCGGCGCGAGGGATCGAGGTGCTCGGCCCGGAGGCGGCGCTCGCCTTGGTCGAGGAGGAGCGCGCGGGCGCGGCTGCGGTCGGGGTGTCGGCGCTGGCGGTCCGCGACGTCGAGGTCGATCGTGATGAGGGAGCGATCCGCGAGGTACTCGCTCCGCTGGCCGATGACTATCCGGACTTCGGGGGCTGGCTGAACGGGGCGTTGACAAAGGCCGAGCGCGGTGAGGTCTCGATTCGGGTCGGGGTGCTCAGCGAGTGCGTCGGGGCGGTGGCGCTCAGCACTCGCAAGGACGAGCGCGTGGTCAAGCTATCGGCGTTCTATGTCACTGAGCGCGCGCGCGACGCGGGCTTGGGGCAGCACCTGCTCTGGTCTGAGCTGCGCGGCTGGGTGGCGGGGGGCGTCGAGAAGGTCTATGTAACGGTCTCTTCCAGGCACGCGGAGCTGATCGGCTTCTTCCGCGCGTTCGGCTTCCTGATCGAGGGCGTCTCGCCCCGGCGCTACCAGGACGACACGGCAGAGATCGTGCTCGGCAAGCACCTGATCCGCAGAGTGGTCGACGACGGCGCGCTGTCGGCGTTCGCTCAGGAGGTGGCGGCCCGGGTGTTCGCCGCGCCGGGCGGGCTGAGCGCGGACGGTGGGACGTGGGCGCTCGCGCCGCTTGACGCGCATCCGGCGTTCTCGTGGAGCGGTGAGGGAGCGTCGCTGCGGCTGGTCGCGCGCGCGAGCGCCGGGACGGCCGAGCGGCAGTGGGGCCTGCTCGACTTGGAACGCGCGTTTCATCCGCTGCGCTTGGGTGTCAGCGAGCGCCGAGCGTTGCTCGTGCCGATCCAGCCGCAGTGGGCGGAGGCGATGCTCGACTACCCGACGCGGCAGCCGAGCTTGTTCGAGACCTCGCCGGAGAAGCTTCTGCTCAGGGCCGACAATGCCTACTACTGCTATCCGCGCCTGCTCGACGTCGCGGTCCCCGGAGCGCCGATCCTCTTCTACGTCTCGGGCGGCAGGGGCATCGTCGGCGAAGCGCGGATCATCCAAGCGCAAGTAGCCGCACCGGAGGAGCTGTTCGCGCGCTTCGGGGGTCTTGGCATCTACGGCATCCATGAGATTCGAGCCCATGTGCAGACGCGGGGCGAGCGCGCTGGCCAGGCGCTCGCGCTGCGCTTCGGCTCCTACGTTCCGTTCGCCGCGCCTGTCAGCATCGGTGCTATGCGAAAGGCGCTTGGTAGAGGCATACAGCCGCAGTCATTGACGCCGCTCAGCGGCGAGGACTTCGAGCTGCTGCGGCGAACTGGGGGCCTTGAATGGTGAGCGACGTCTTGATGAGCATCCGCCCGGCCTACGCCGAGGCGATCCTCGACGGATCGAAGACTGTCGAGCTGCGGCGCAAGCGCCCGTCTTTTGCTCGCGGCAGCCGCGTGCTGGTCTACTCGTCTTCCCCGAGCCAGCGGGTCAATGGCACATTCGAGGTCGGCCGGATACTGGCGGACGCCCCCGAGGCGCTATGGCCGTTGGTGGCGGAGCGGGCGGGCATCGATCGCGAGCGCTTCGACGCATACTTCCGGGGCTGCTCGACCGCCTACGCGATCGAGGTGGAGAACCCGCGGCGGATCGAACCGTGTCGGCTTGCGATCCGTCCGCCGCAGTCTTACCTGTTCCTGCGCTCGCGTGAGCGGCGGCACAGGGGACTGTTGCGATTGGCGCGGGCGTAGGCTCTCGAAGTCCCAGTGATGTGCTTGTGGGACTCGACTAACGGCGTGGTTCCCCGTCACGCGGGCCGTAACCGCGGCTCGCGTCGTCATGCGACGGCGACTACTGGCGCGGCGGAGCCGCGCCCCCTCCAAGACCAGATTTCCGGCGAGAGCCGTGACTAACTAACGCGGCTAATCGCAGAAGGAAGCTCTCCAATTACGCACGAAGTGCCGGTGTCGAGTATTCAGTACGCTTCTGCATTTCCGAGGAGGCGTTAAAGTGATTCGTGATCTATTGGGACGGTGGGGGCCAGCGCCTGGCGCCGCATGGAAGCATCTCCTGTACACGACCGGCAGTCGGGTCGCGGCGTTCAATATCAATGCCAACTTCACACCGGCTATCAGCTTGCGCGAACTAATCCTCCTCATGTCCACCCACAACCTGCCCGAAGACGCGGAACTGGTGACAGAACACGAGTCCTGTCTCGTCTGGCGAAGCTCGACGCTCGGACGTTTGCTGGGCAACGAATACGCCGACGGTTTCGTCGAAGAGGCGATGACAAGTACGCCGAACTGATCACGACCGCCAAACCCCGAATGCCGGTAGCGAGAAGGTCTACGCGTCGGGGCGACTAGAGTTCCCAGGTTGATCCACGTCGTTTGCACAAACTGTTCCGCTCACGGTATGGACTGGACGGCGCTCGTTGGCGTGGTCGCGGCTGTGATCGCGGCGGTCTGCGCATTTGTGGCTCTGGCTTGGAGCCGTAGTGAGCACAACGAGTTCCTTCGCCGGATGCGTGCCCGGGCTCGCTTCGTGATTACCCTGCAGGCAATCATGAGTGAGCCCGCCGTCGAAGTCGATGATCCGCTCGCGGTGTCGGCGGCGGCCGGTCAGGCGTTCGAGCAGATGCTTGAGATCGGACTCACAAATACAGGGGACGGCGCGGCTGGACCCACGGTAGTTAACGTCTTGGTACCGGCCTATGTCCGCGTGTTCGTCTGGACAACGGCAGGCAGCAGGGTCACGAGCGACCAAAGGGACAGTCGAGAAACCGAGGAGACGCTTACTCAAGGCGATCGCGAGGTGCCCTCAAGGTGGATTTCTTGCGAAGTGCCGCGAGTCAGCACGCGGACGCCGGTGCTCCTGCACTTCAGGCTCAACGTCGACGCATTTGCCCAGCGGGTGCCGGTCCGAGTCAAGGTGCAATGCGACGAGCTACCAGACGATGTATATGAGGTTGTCAAAGACTTCGAGCTAACTGTCTATGAGGACGTACCGCCGTACCGCCTCCGAGGGGAGAATGGTCAGGTACTTTAGGTGAGCGACTGCGATGCTCGACACCGTGGGTGATGGAGAGTGGCCAATACCTGCTGCTGACCGTGATCAGCGCACGCTAGCCTTAATCGCTCCCCAGACGAGCCGCCACCCGTCGGCATCTTGCGGGCGCTGGCCACGAAAGTTGATCGCAGCGAGCATCCTGACATCCCGCTTGGTAAGGCCTTCGTTCTTTGCGAAGCTGGCGAGCTCGCGCGGGATTTCTTCGGCCGATATTGGGTCGGCAAGAAGTTCCTCACCAAGTAGGTCGGCCATCGTTGTGCCGAGAGCCTCCGCGATTCTGTAAAGCGTTCGCCCCGAAGGCCGTGCGTCTGTTTCCCCCTTCTCAAGGCTCCAGAGGTAGCCCTTAGAGACTTTTGCGCGGTCGGCAAGTGCACTGATTGACAACTTCGCCTCGGTGCGACGCTCCCTGATCCGATCGCCAATCCGTGCGCTAGGTTCGCTCATCGACGGTGGCGGCGTTTGGTGCCAAGTTGCCGGTACATCGCGAGGACCTTCCGTCGCGATAGACCATCGCCTGTACGGTAGGTAAAGGCGCGTGCGGAGACGCGGACTTTGATGGGGTGATCTATACCGAGCTCGTCAAGGCTTGCGATCTCGTCAATGATCTCTCCGTTCTCGGCTCGCACGAGGCGCCCAGCCTCGCTTGCCGACTTGTTCCGGGGAACGAAGGGCCATGAGCCAACTGGCCGCGTCGAAACGACACGGAGCTTGGGCACAGCGCCGGGGTCGCCTCGCTCTTCCCTGCGAAGCCCTTGCTCGAGCACAATCATCAGCGTCGGCTCGGGCCAATAGCGCTGAAAGCGGTAAGCCGTCGCCTGCACGCTCGCCTCGTAGCGGTCAGCGAGACCGATCACGGAGGACAACCCGAACGCGGACTCGCGGACTTCGGGCGCAAACTCCGCTTCTGGGAGCAGGAGGGCTGCCGCTGCGGCGTCAGAGAGAGCCTCGGGATCGCTATCCGAGCTGGGCCTGATCGATGAATTACAGCGATACTGCCTGCGCGTTCGGTAACCAGGCTGGAACGAATGACCGACCTCATGGAAGCCTGTGAAGCGACGCCTGCGCACGGAGTCTCGACTGTTCAGCAGCATGCGGATGCCGCCATCCTCCGGAGCTAGACAGCCGGACATCGGCATCGGGACGACCTCGATCTGATTGATACCGCGGTAAGAGGCGACTACGCGCAGGTCTACCGGTGCGCGCTCCTCGAGCTCTGAGATCGTGGTGGCAGCTATACGCTCGATGTGCTCGACATCGGAGCGCCCAGGTTCCAGAGTGCGCGCTTGCTCAAGAAGGGATAGCTGCTTCATGTTCCCGGTCAGAGTCTACGCGTTCCCTCCCGGGAACGCGTGTGCTACGCTCCCATCGTTCTTGAAAGAGAACAGATGCTTCCCTTTACGATACGGTCAGCCACTAGCCAAAGGAGCTCACGATCATGATCACGGCCACTACCCCTATTGCATCAGGGGTCTTGCCCGACGCCGTCGTCCGCAGCCCGAACGCCAACGCCTACTTCTTCGCAGTCACGCTCGACCCGGCACTCAACGCCGAAGGTGTTCAGGCATGGCTAAAAGACGTGACGGCGCTGATCGCAGAACTCAAGGACTACGAAAGCAACGAGCCCGTCATGAGTGTGTGTACAGCGTTCAGCGCGTCGTTCTTCCTCGCCGCGGGACAGCCGCGCTTCGGTCTGACGCCGGCGCAGATCCCAGTTGGACTCGCTAGCCCACCGGAAGTCCCGCCGCTCGCGGCGATCCCCCAAGTCGCCGGTGACGTGATGTTCTACGTGATGAGCCTCTCCGAGGCTGCGGTTGCGGCGTTCGAGCGTGGCCTGTCCGCAACGCGTGCAGCCGGGCTGCAGAAAGTCACGGTCGAGCTCGGCTTCCAGCGCAAGGACAAACGCGAAAACTTCGGGTTCCTGGACGGCCTGCGCAACGCGCAGAGAGAACGCGAGGAGGTGGCGTTCGTCGATCCCGAACTGAGCCCGGAGGAGCCGGGGTGGGTCGCCGGGGGCAGCTACCTCGCCTACATCAAGATCGCTCAGAACCTCGAAGCAATGGCCGCGAAGAACGAAGAAGAACAGAACACGGCGATCGGGCGACGGAAGGCTGACGGGTCGCGGCTCGACCACCCGCCGGGCACACCTTTGGCGGACGAGGGGCCATTCGAAGGCAACGCGTGTCCGGTCACCGCCCACGTCCGCAAGGCCGGACCGCGCGGTGTACTCCACGATGAGACGAAGATCTTCCGCCGCGGCGTCCCGTTCCTGGCGCTGCGTGAAGATGGCAGTATCGAAGCCGGCCTACAGTTCGTGAGCTTCCAGCGTTCGCTTTCAGCGTTCGCCGTGATCTTCGAGCGCTGGATGACGAACACGAACTTCCCCGCCGAAAACGCCGGCGAAGACTCGCTGCTCGCCGAGAAACTCATCACGCTCGAGAAGGCTGGCTTCTTCTTCGTGCCGCCACAGGACGAGCGCTTTATAGGCGCCCCGATCTTCGACACCCTGCCCGTGGACCCGTGCACGATCGGTCACATCGTTGTGCAGAAGCAGCTCGTCGGCCGCAACGGCCAGCCGATCCTCTCTGAGCTTGGCGGCATCTCCTTCGAAGTCCGAAGGGAAGGAACTGCGATCGGCGGGCAGTTCGGTACCGATTCGACAGGTCGCGCGGTCTCTCCGCCCCTGCCGCGCGGTGTGCCGCTCGTCGTCCATGAGATCAGTCCGCCGACCGGCTTCCAGCAGGCCGAAGACGTGTCCGTCACGCTCACCACGGCCCGCGAGCTGGTGTTGATCGTGAACCACCAGTCGCCAGAAGGGCCATCACCGATCTATACCGGCTAGGTCGGGGCCGGTGGCGGCCGTAGCAGACCCTGAACGTCGGCTTCTTTCATCCTGGCTCACGTCATGTCGATGCCGTGCTCGAGGTGTGGGTCGCTTGCTTGCTCTGCTTCTGGAGAGGCGTATTGGTGCTCGGGGTTGTTGTCGCGGCTGGTTTCGGGGGTGTGGGTGCGTGAGGGGTCGGGGCCGGTGTGGCTGGCGGCCCCGACCCCGTGTTGCTGCTCGGGCGCGGACTCGGGCTGGTGGCCGGGCGTGTCGGTAGTGAGGGCGCGGTCGTGGAGGGTGTCGTGGGCGATGCTGGCTTGTTGGGCGTTGGTTTGGGCGATGCGGTCGGCGAGGCGCTCTATGGCTTGCTCGTTGAGTCCTTGGTGGCCGAGGTTCTCGCGGCTGGTGTAGATGTTGGTGCTTTCGCGGCCGCGGGTGAGGGCTACGTAGGAGCGCTCGCGGTCGGTTTGCCAGCCGCCGATTAGGGCGAGGGATTTGTCGGCGGTGAGTCCTTGGGCCTTGTAGACGTGTTGGGCGTAGCCGAGCTTGAGGTCTTTGTGCTCGTGGGTGTTCAGGGTGATCTCGCGTTGGTGGGCGCCGTGGGTGTCGACGGTGAGGGTGTTGTTGTCAAGGACGTCTTTGACGGTGCCCAGGGTGCCGTTCTCGACGCGGGGTTGTCCGGCGGGTTGGTGGAGGGGTTTGGTGAAGATGATCTGGTCGCCCGCGGCGAGCTGGTAGGGCGCGCCGGGGAGGTTGGCGCGGTCGTTGCCGAGCTCGCCGGCGCGGTCGCGGAGCTGTTGGGCTTGGGTGTTGATCCGGTCGAGCTCTTGGTTTGAGGCGTCGGTGATCATCACGGTGCGCCCCTCGGGTTTTTGCAGGCGTTGCTCGTTCCAGTCGGCGAGCATGCGCTCGGTGGCTTGCTCGCGGGTGTCGGTGATGTGCAGTTGTCCGTGGGCGTCGTATTGGGCGAGGGCGTGGGTGGCGTTGCCAGCACGGAGTTGTTGCCAGGCTTCGCGTTCCCAGCTGTTTTGGGCGCGGTGGATCTCGGTCAGCTCGCTGGTCGGCGCGTTCTCGGTGGCTTGCGCGAACAGGCCGCCGGCACCGATCGGGGAGAGTTGGGCAGCGTCGCCGGCGAGGACGAGCTTCGCTTCTTTGATCGATGTTTGCTGGACGAGTCCGGAGAGGCGGTTGGTGTCGGCCATGCCGGCCTCGTCCATCACCACGACAGTGTTCTTGTCGAGGTTGATGCTGCCGTGCTCGATGCGGGCCAGCAGCGAGTCGGTCGTCAGGGACTGGTCGGTTTTGGCGTCGGCGGCGAGGCGCTCGGCGGTCGCTCCGGCGATCGCGGTACCGATCACTTGGTAGCCGTCTTGTTGCCAGGCATGGGTGGCGGAGTGAAGGACGACCCCCTTGCCGGTGCCGGCCTGGCCGATCAGCGCGGTTACGCCGCCGGGCCCGGTGATGGTGTGCAGGGCCTGCCGTTGCTCTTGGCTGAGGGGATTGCCGATCTCGCGCGCGATCTCCCGTTCGGCTTGGGCGAGGCTTGCGGGATCGACGGGCGCGGCGTGCTCGCGGGCGCGCTGCGCGATCGTGGTGACGGTTTGTTGCTCGCGCTCGCGCAGCTCGCGGGTCGTCCAGAGCCCGTTTTGCAGAGCGATGAGTTGGCCTGTGCGCTCTAGGGTCGCGAGTAGTTGGTGGGCTTGGGCGGATTGGGCGATGCCGGTGGCGCGCTCGTAGGCGATCGCGCGCAACTCGCGGTCGCTGACGGTCGAGCTGTGCTGGGTGACGCGGTCGAGGATCTCTCGCGCCAACTGCTTGGTGTCGGGGACGGTCGTCCTGTCTTGCCCGGCGAAAAGATCGCGGGCGGCGTCAGGGGTGAGGCCGTGCTCGGCGGCGAGCGTCTTCCAGTTGGCGTCGATCTGGGCGCCGGGGAGGGTGGCCTTCTCGCCGCGGGTGGATGTCGTCAGGTCCTTCAGCTCGCCGGCTTTGGGGTCGCGCCCGTACCGGTCTTTGAAGTCGCGCGCGGCCCGCTGGATCTGTTGGCTGCGGCTCGACCAGTGCTCGGCCAGCGAGGCGGGGACGCCGGTCAGCTCGAAGTAGCGGCTGTCCTTGCCAGTGCCACGCTCGACCTGGAGCCCTTCGCGTTGGAGGTTGTGCGCGAGCTCGGCGCGGTACCAGGCTCCGTTCTCGCGGGCGCTCAGGAACAGCTGGCGGGAGTCGACGGCGGCGAAGCGCCCGTCGTGGCGCTCGGCGGCGAGGATTACGACGTGGGTATGCAGCTGCGGGTCGGGCACGCCGTTCTTGGCGTCGCGGGTCAGGCGGCTTGAGGTGTGGGTGAACTTCGCGGCGACCAGACTGTTGGCGGTCTGCCATTTCAGCTGGCCGACCGCGCGGTTGCGGACGAGCTCGACGTGTTGCTCGACGTGGGTCAGGGTGCTGGCGACGGCCTGGTTGTGGGCTCGCTCGATGCGCTCGCGGTCCTCGCCGGAAGCGGCGGCCCACAGGGCGGAGATGGTCTTGGGCGCGCTGAAGGTGGCGTCGATGCCGGCGACGCGGGTGCCGTTGCCGCCGGCCTGTCTTATCTCGCGGCCGTCGCCCGGGGCCTGCCCGTTCATCAGGGCGAGGAGCTGGTCGCGCTGGACGTGGGCGCCCGGGGTCAGGCCGAGCGAGGCCAGGGCGTTGGGGTTGCCGTGCCAGGTGCCGTTGGACTTTTCGCTGCGCGGGCTGTCGCCGGTCTCGTCCTCGGGGTCTACGTAGTAGTCGACGTGGCCGTTCTCGCTGGTCAGGTAGGCGGAGTAGGGCCCGGCGTCTTTGCCGGCGATCTTGTGGGTGGACTGCATGCCGTCCAGCGATAACCCGTGGGCTGGGGGGCTTCAAGAGGCACTGGTCGCGGCACGATCTGAGGGAAGCTCGCGACAGGTGAGGGGATTAGTCTTAACACTACGCGAGGGAATGGCTCGGGTGTAGCCGCACCCTGGTGCGTGTAGTCTGCACAGGCTTTTCGGGCGCTCTTGACGCGGCTGCATCGGGGGAGGTCGCAGCGGGCCGGGGTTATCCGCCTTGTGCCGTGTCTGCCAGGGTTGCGATCTGCGGCTGAGTGGTCTCAGGCTGGTTTGCCTGCGGCTTGCGAGTCATCTCTTCGTAGAGCGATCTGAGCTCGTCGACCATCGCGGCGAGCTGGATGGGGCTCGGAGGCGCCGGATGAAGCGCCAACGGCTCGTGGTGGGCCTTGGGGATGCCTTTCGCATCGCCGCGTCTATGCGCTCGGCGATTTGCTTGGTCCATTTGACTTGGTGCAGCTTGCGCACCTGCACGTGGGAGCTGAAGCGCCTCACCGTGCTGGCAAGGACGGTGTCCTCGATCAGCTGATCGTAGGCCTTGCGCAGGTCCAGCACCCACGTGTTCGCCGCGCGCTCGTAGGCTGGGTCCTGTCGTTTGTGCAGCGGTCCGAGCCGTGAGCGAAGTCGGTGTTCTAGGGCGGTGATCTGCTTCGACGTCCCGCGCAGGTTGAGCGGAAGCTCGCCGCTTATGACGCCGACGTCGTTGAATGCCCGTTGCAGCGTCTGCCCGTGCAAAGGCATGTCTGCCTCATCGGCCGCCTCCCGCAGTAGTTGCAGGAAGGCGAGATCGTGGCTGAAGACGATAACTTGGCGCCGCTTTGACTCTTCTGCCAGCCGGCCGGCCAGGTAGACACGTCGATCGTGGTCGAGCGATGAGACCGGATCGTCGAAGACGATCGCGCTGCGCTCCTCGCTGACGGCCAGTTCGGCTAGGAAGAAAGCAAGCGAGAGCGCCCGCTGCTCGCCGTCGCTGAGCACGTTGCCGACCTTCGCGCGGCAGGGCGCCTTCAACCGCAGCTCGATCACGGTCGCCCCCTTGCTGGCTTTGCCCGAGACTTCGATGCGGCTTGCGACCGGCTGCAGCTCGGCGATCTCCTGGTCGATCGCTTTGCGCATGCGCTCGGTGATCGTCGCCTCCTGCAGCTCGCGCAGCTTCATCGTGATCTTCTGTGTGGCCAGCATCGTGACGAGCTGCCGCAGGCCGGCGATTTCCTTTAGCGCGTCTACACGAGCGACCAGGATTCCGCGTGCGTTCACCAGCTCATCGCGGGCGCGCAGCTCGCCCAGTTCTTTGATGACCTCTTGCTGCCGTTGCTCGTCGCGCATGCCGGCGTGGCGGGCGGCGAGAGCGTCCTGCTCGTCGGCGTACGCCTCGATCAGTTTCAGGTCGATTTCGACGGGGTCGAACTGGTATCGCTCGTTTGCGATGATCTTTGCGATAGTCGCGGTGCGTTGCTCGATTAGGGCGATAGCCGCGCCTGCGGCCGCGAGCGCCTGCTCGGGCGCGTCGCTGAGATGCGCCTGGACGACAGCGCTCAGGCGCTTCACATCCGGTGTTGCGGACATGCGCTGAGCGATCAAGTCCAGCAGGTCGGTGGCTTGATGACGCAGATCGCTGCTCACGAACTCCTGGAAGCGGCTTATGCGCTCGCGCGCGTGGTCATTCAGCCCCTGCTGGCAGAGCGGACAGGCGGGGTTCTGGTCCTGCTCGCCCGGGGGGAAGTCCGTGTCGCTCTCGCCGGCAAACCGCTCGGCGGCGTACCACAGCTCCCGCCAGGCGCCGCCGCCGGTGGCCGCGAAGGGCTGATCGGCGAACGCCCGCTCGGCGAGCCGTTGCTCGGCATCGTTTACATCGGCAAGTCGTTTGCTCAACTCGGCGAGATCGGACACGGCGGTGGCAGGCATCTGTGCGTCGGCTTGGCTGATCGCATGCATAGCTGAGCGGGCATTAGCGGCCTTGGTCCTGGCGAGCTGCTCCAACTGCTTACCCTGGTCGGCGCGGATGGCGGCGGCCGCCGATTCGAGTTCATCGAGCTTTGCACGCTCGGTCTGACTCAACTGCATCGTGGTGACGAGCGCGGAGACGTCGGTTCCGGCGTTTACGCGCAGCAGGGCATCCGAGGCGGTCGACGGCACTTGCAGATCAGGCAGCGCCGGCAGCGCCGATTCACGCACATCGATCTCTTCGCGCACCAGTTCGGCCAGACGGTCTTGGGCCAGGCTGAGCGATCGCAGTAGCCGCAGGGGCCTCGGCGTGTGCTCGATCACATTCGGCTTTGAGACGAACAGACGGGCACGCCCGGCGTCAAATGCCCCGATCGCGGAGAGAGTCCGCGCGGGGTCGCTCGCTAGGTCCACCGTGATGGTCTGCTCCACGCCGTCAACGGCGATGTCGAAGCACGCGGTTTGTGGAGCTGCGGCAGAGCCAGGATCGAAGACGTCGCGCAGGACCTCCTCGGGCTCGCCCGAGCGGGTCACGCGTCGTATCAGCCTGCCATAGCCGCTCTTGCCCGACCCGTTGTCTCCGAACACCACGTTCAAGCCAGGCTGCAGGCACAGCGTCTGTTCGGGCGCTAGACAGTTGATGTTGCGCAGATCGCGCACCGCGCGCAATTCCACCTCGCCGTACTCACCCTCGTCAGAGGGCAGGTCGCTCAGCTGCAGCGGGACAGGCGCTGACGCGGCGGGCGATCCAGCCAGCATCGCGAGAATCTCGTGCTCGCCGTCCTCGTCGAGCGGGCCGGCCGTCAGTCGCCGTAGGAGGTCGCGCTGCCAGAGCGGCAGGGCGGTTGTCCACTCGTGGATTCGCTTTTGCAGAAGCATCGCGGGCGGCGATTTTGCCAACACCAGCGGCGGTTCCAGCTTGCGGGATCGATGCGGATAATCAACGCGGCTTTAGTACGTCGGCAAAGTCTCGGCGGTGCAGGTCTCTTGCTCGTCTATGCGCACGAGTTTGTTGACCATGTAGTCGGCGGCGCTCTCGCTGGCCGCGGCGGCGGCGTGGGCGATCCAGTCGAGCACGGTGCGGGCGAGCTGTTGCTGGCGCTCGCGGCCTACGCCCGCGGGCATGACGAGTAGGCCGGGGTGGATCGAGTCGCGTTCGTACATCGGCTGGAAGTCGGCGGCGTTATCGGTGGCGAAGACGAACCCCTCGCTCTGCACGACTGGACGTAGCTGGTTGTCCTTGTAGCCGAGCATGCCGCGGTCGCGGTTGCAGGTGGCTTGCACGCCGCATTGGTTGGCGACGGCCACGAGTGTCGGCGAGAGGTCCTCGTCGAACCAGACCTTCACCGGCCTGCGGTGTGGCGCTTGGGTCGGCCGCGGCGGGGGTTGGCGCGGGCGTACTGCAGCGCGACCTCGCGCGCCTCTGCGGGGATGTGGGGAAAATCCTCAGCGAGGATGACGGGGTCCTCGCCGGTTGCGATCCGATCGGCGAGGGTGTGGACGCTCACGCGCGAGCCCTTGATGACTGGCTCTCCGCCCTTGATGTCGGGGTCGCTTGCGATCCACTTGGCGCGCAGCCGCGCGTAGCGCTCGGCGCGGCGGCGGGCCTGCTCGACGGTGTCGACGCGGCGCAGGATCAGCGCGGGCGCCAGCTGCAGCTCGCGCGTGGGCTTGGGGCTGTGCAGCCAGGCGCGGACGCGTCGCTTGTGCTTAAGCGCGAGCCGCATCTCGGTCAGTTCCCCGAGCATCGTCAGGACCGGCACGTCGGCGATCTCGATGCCGTGGCGCGAGCCGCTGCGCTTGACGGGTATCACGCGCTGGTCGAGCGCCTTCTTGACGGTGGTCGGGCTCGCGCCGCTGAGCTGGGCGGCCTCGCGTCTGTTGATCGTCACGCTCATATTCCTGTACCTCTGGGTACGAGATTAGCAGGCGAGTCGTCCGCGGACGACGCTACTGCTCGATCGTCTCGATCGCGTGATCGTCGACCTGGAGCCTCGCGTCGATGTCCAGTTGGGCCAGTAGCTCCTGCAGCCGTTGCAGGTGGTCGTAGAGCAGGCGGCGACGCTGGTGGGTGAGCGGCAGGTCGTCGTGGTCGTGGGTCGCGGCGATGGCCTGGTAGGCGTCGCGGGCAAGCAGGAGGTGGCTGGCCAGCGTGTTGGCTTCGGGGTGGCCGGTGTAGGTGGAGTGCAGGTCAATCGCCTGGTCAGGAAGGACGGTGGAGAGCGCCAGGACATAGGCGCCGACCTCGGCGGCGAGGGTTTGCGAGGGAACCGTTTTGCCTTTGATCTGGATCTGCAGGGGTATCTCGTGCTCGGCGACCATCGCATGTGTGACGCTAGCGGCCGGTCCGGCCGGCGCGACTGGGAGGGCCGGCGGCGCTGTCGCCGCGCGGCCCTCCGGGCGCTGGGTTCGGGTCAGTGCTCGCGCTCTGCGATCTCGGGCGTGGTGGCCGCGATGAACTCCCACTCGCAGTTGATCATGGGTACCTCCTCGGGCGCGCGCTTGGCCCACTCCAGCAGCTGGCGATAGGTCAGCTCGCCGCGGCGCATCGCGCTCAGGCGCTGCGCCGGGGTCATCTTCCACATCGCTTTGAACTGCTCGCGCAGGCGCGCTTGGCGTTCGTCGTGACGCTTGAGCATTTCCCAAGCCGCGTCGTAGCCGTAGCGCTCGCGTTCCAGCTCCTTGTCTGTCTTTCGCATTCGCCTTGCCTCCTTGCTTTGGTGGGATGTGCCTGACGCCGCCCCCAGCCGCGCGCAGCGCGGCACAATCGGGCAAGGCAGGCACATCCCCTTCACCACGGGCTTGTTGCTGGGGCTCAGAGTTCGAGGCAGTCGAAGCTGCGGGCGGCCCGACTGGCGAGGATGAAGCCGTTCAGCTCGTGGGCGAGACCGTTTGCGATCAGCTCGGCGATCGCGTCGGTCGTGTCGAGGGGGCCGGCGCTCGTGTAGCGCTGGAGCTCCTCGCGCGACCAGAGCCCATGGTGGTCTTCGCCGAGCAGCAGGGCGAGGATCGCGCTCTCGGCGCGATGGGTGTCGGCGGTGGGGTCGCGGTGGGTGGTCGCCGGCTGCGGGCAGCCGCTAGGTTGGGCGTGCATGGAAGTTTCCTTTCCGTGCCGGGCCCCCGGCAGTTAGCGCTGCGCGGGGGCCGATTTGTGGTTGAGCCCAGCATCGCTGAGGTCGGGGGTCAGGTCAAGGAAGCTGGCCGGGGAACGCTGTTGGGCTTCCGGGGGCGCCGGCAAGCGAGCGCTTCAAGGATGGGCAGCTGGGCCGAGGACCGGTGCCCGTCGCGCGCGAATCTCGGGACCAATTGGGGACCAATTTCGCTGGGGCGAATCTGGGTCGGGGCGGATTTGGCTTGGCTGTGCGGGATTGGGAGTGCGCCGTGCGGGACTCGAACCCGCCCCACCGGATTAAAAGTCCGGGGCTCTACCCGATGAGCTAACGGCGCCCGCCGACCAGTGTGGCAGATCAGCGCAGCCCGAGTGTGTCCAGTGGCTCGGCGTCCGGCGTCTCGCCGGCGGCGATCCGCAAAAGCTCCTCGATTCGCGTCACCTTCACGCGCGGCCGGCCGTGCGGCTCCCCCAGCGACTGCTCGTGGCGGTCGATCTCAGACCAGCCTTCGTAGGTGACGAGCGTGGGATGTCGCTTGCGCAACAGCTCTTCGATTTTTTGCGGGTCGGCGTCGGCGGGCTGTAGGTGCTTTCCGGCCGCCAGGTCCTCCAGCAGCGCGTCGACAGTCTCCTGCGCGTCCTTCTTGTTCGTGCCGATCACGCCAGAGGGCCCACGCTTGATCCATCCCACCGCGTACTCGCCGACTCGGATGTCATCTGAGCCGATTACGCGGCCCTGCGCGTTGGGGATCGTCGCTGAGCGATCGTCGAAGGGAACTCCGGGTAGGGCCACACCGCGGTAGCCGATAGCGCGCAGCACGAGCCCCGCCTCAAGCGTCTCTATCTCGCCGTTGGCAACGGCGCGCAGGGCTCCCGACTCGCTCTGGACCAGTTCGTTTCGCGCGAGAACGACGCTACGCACGCCATTCCCATCCCCCAAAAGCTCGATCGGGGAGAGCAAAAAGCGCAGCACGATCCGACGGCGCTTCCCCGTGGTTGGACGCGCGGCGTATTCGCGCAGCACCTTGACGTTGCGCTCGGCGGTGGGATCCATGTTCGGATCCGCGACGGCCAGCCCGCGCTCCAGCTCCTCGGGGTCGACGATCACATCGGCGTCGGCCAGCTCCCCCAGCTCAAGCAGCTCTGGGTTGGTAAAGGCGGCCTGGGCGGCGCCGCGGCGGCCGACGACGACGATCTCCTCGATCTCGCCGGCGTCGAGCGCGGCAAGAGCGTGGTCGGCGATGTCGGTGACGCGCAGCTCCTCGTGCGTCAGCGTCAGCATCCGCGCGACGTCGAGCGCGACGTTGCCGTTGCCGATCACGACGGCCCGCTTGCAGGAGAGGTCGAAGTCGTGGTCGGCGAAGTCTGGATGCGCGTTGTACCAGCCGACGAAGTCGGTGGCGGCATGCGAGCCACCGAGGTCCTCGCCGGGGATGCCGAGCGGTCGGTCGCCCGGAGAGCCGGTGGCATAGACGATCGCGTGGTAGCGCTCGGCCAGCTCGTCGCGGGAAATCTCGCGCCCCAGCTCGATCCCACCGAAGAAGCGAAAGCGCGGATGCGCGGCCGTCTTCTCGTAGATGCGTGTGACCGACTTGATCTTCGGATGGTCGGGCGCGACCCCGGAGCGCACCAGCCCCCAAGGGGTCGGCAGCCGCTCGTACATGTCGACCTCGATCTCGTGCGCCCCGTCCTTCAGCAGGTGCCCGGCGGTGTAGAAGCCGGCCGGCCCGGAGCCGATCACGGCTATGCGAAATGGCGTCATCTATCTCTTTCTAGCGAATGTGTTGCAAGAGCCAAGTAGGACGGGACACACAGGACGGGCGGGAGGTTGCGTGCAGGAGTAGACGGGAGGGTGGAAGGGTGGGTGGGTTCCCTTCTAATGGGCGCGGCCCGACTCGAACGGGCGACCCCCTCGGTGTAAACGAGGTGCTCTAGCCAACTGAGCTACGCGCCCATGTGCGCCGGTGCGAGGCGGGCCGGACAAAGGTTAGTGCCCCGGGCGCGGCCATGCCAAGCTGTCGGGATGGCGGCGATTGGGCGGGGCGGGACGAAACGGTCTATGCGGATCGGGCTGGCCGGCGTGGTGGTGATGGCGGCGGTGCTGCTGCTGCTGCTCGTGCTGGCCCAGGTGCTGTTGCCTGGGATCGCCGCGAGTCGCGTGCGCGAACGAGTGCAGCCCTATGGCCATGTACGCAGCGTGTCTGTCTCGGCCTTCCCGGCCGTCAAGCTGCTGTGGGGCGATGCCGACTCGGTCTCGGTGTCGGCTGTGAGCCTGAGCGCGACGCCGGCGCAGATCGGGTCGCTGCTGTGGGAAGCACGCTCGCTCGACGAACTGAGGCTCAGCGCGCAGACGGCCGTGTTGCGCCCTTCGCAGCTGCCGGCGGGCTTGACGTTGAGCGACGTGCACCTGCGCAAGCGGGCTTCTTCGCTGAGCGCGACTGCGATCCTGACGCAGGAACAGTTGGAAGCGGCGCTACCGAGCGGCTTCAGCGTCGAACCGTTCGCGGCGTCGGGAGGCGCGGTAGAAGCGCACGCGTCGGGGGCATTGTTCGGCGTGCAGGCGTCGGTGACGGTCGCGATCCGAGCGGTCGAAGGCGATTTGATCGCCGAACCGCAGGGCTTGCCGTTCGCGGGCCTCGCCCGGGTGACGCTGTTTTCCGACCCGCACCTGAAGGTAGGTGGCGTGTCGTTGCGGATAAGTGGCAGCGGCCCGCGTGTGTACTCGCTGTATGTGTGGGCGAGCCTGGTCTGAATTCGTTCAGGCGTGCGTTCAGGCGCCGCGAATCTGTTTAGGCGCCGCGCTCGCGCACGGTCATCGGCATCCCCTCGCGCGGGGAGATGGTTGGCATTTGTCGGAAGGAGAGCGCGAAGTCTTTCGGCAGCTCCAGGCGGTAGCGCCGGCCGATCAGCGTGGCGATCGTCCGTACCTCCAGCTGGCCGAAGCGCATGCCGATGCAGGTGCGCGACCCGCCGCCGAAGGGAATGTACCCCCCCTTTGGGATCTGTTTGCGATTCTCGTCGGAGAAGCGCTCGGGCCGGAAGGCTTCCGGTTCCGGGAAGACGTCGGGGAGGTGGTGCGATGCCCACGAGCAGTAGTTCACATAGGCGTTGGCGGGCACGGCATGTCCTTCGAACTCGAATGCCTCGATTGACTTGCGCGGCCCGATCCAGGCCGGCGGGTACTTGCGCAGCGTCTCCTCAAGCGTCATCTCAAGTTGCGCAAGCTCGCCGCTCATCAGCTGCTCGGCGGTCGGCCTGCCGCCTTTGAGCTGTGCGTCCTGCTCGCATGTCAGCGCGTCGAACAGGTGGGGATGGCGGCCAAGCTCATAGAACATGAAGGCGACGGTCGAGGTCGTCGTGTCGTGCCCGGCGAACAACAGCGTCATCATCTCGTCGCGGATCTGCGTCTCGCTCATCCCGGTGCCGTCTTCATCGTGGGCGTCGAGCAGCAGGCTGAGCACGTCCTCGCCACGCTCGCCGGTGCGGCGCCGGCGGCCAATCTCGCCATAGAGCATCGTGTCGAGCTTCTTAGACGCCTCCTGCAGCTGCGCCCAGGGTGTGCGCGGCCCGTGGATGAAGCGGTATTGATAGCCGGAGGCATAGAAGGCAAGCGCCTGCTCGAACAGCGCCGCAGCGTCGATTTCGCGGGCCGTGCCGCTGTCAGGATCGATGCCGAACAGCGCCTTCATGGCGATGCGAGTGGCGAGGTGGCGCGTCCAGGAGTAGAGGTCGATGCGCAGCCCGGCCTGCCACTGTTCCAGCGCCCGCTCTGTCTCCTGGCTCATCACGTCGATCGAGGCGGCGACGCGCTCGCGGTGAAAGGCCGGCAGCATGATCTGGCGCGAGCGCTTGTGGTAGGGATCGTCGGTTGTCAGCAGCCCGTCGCCGAGCAGCGCGATCAGGTCGCGGAAGTGCGATTCGCGCCAGATGAAGTTCGAGGCATGGGCCACGGTGATGTAGTGGTTGGCGGCCGGCCCGAGCATGAAGACGACGTTCGAGTGCAGGATCCTCAGCGTGAAGATCGGCCCGTAGCGTTCGTAGCCCTCGATCAGCAGCGGTAGCGGCTCGTCGATGAAGCGCTTGGTGCGTGCCAGGGAGAAGTGCGTGTCGCCGGCCGGATAGGGAACGGTCGCGGCGCGCTCGTCGGCGAGGTCCTGGAGCAGAATGCGGAAGGGATTTTCGTGGCGAAGCCGCGGGGCCCGCAGGCGCGCTTTCGGGCGTGTGGGGCTGGGGCTGGCGGTGGCCATGGCCATAGCGTACGCTGTTCGCAGGCGATTTGGCTGGCTGGCCAGCTTGGTCGCGATGCCGTTGCGATCCGGCGTCGGATGGTCGGCTGCGATACCCTGCTCAGGCGTATGGTCCGCGCGGGCTGTGCGCATGCGCGGGGGCGTAGCTCAGTTGGTTAGAGCGCTGCCCTGTCACGGCAGAGGTCGCGGGTTCGAGTCCCGTCGCTCCCGCTTTTGTTGCTCCGCTTTTTCGGAAGCGTCCAGCTACAGGTTGCCTCGAAGCTGCGGTTGCCTTGAGTAGCCGGCTACCAGCGTGGCGAGAGGTGCGAAGAACGCGTCGCGCCCTGACAGTAGGCTCGCGTCATGGCCTACGCCCAACAAGATTTGCCCGCGTACGAAGCCCACGCGGCTTCGTTACTCGCCTCGGTGGAGGACGGGCACGACTATGGCGCGGTGTTCACCCGGCGCTGGGTGGTCGAGCTGATCCTTGATCTGGTCGGCTACTCCGCAACGGCAGATCTAGCTGTTCAGCGAGCGATCGAGCCTGCGTGCGGGACGGGAGCGTTTCTCGTCCCGATGGTCGAGCGGTTGTTGCGCTCCTGCCAGCTCCACGGGAGGCCGATCTCCCATGCCGTCGACGCGATACGGGCCTGTGATTTGCAACTGGGACACGTCGAGGAGAGCCGCCGTATCGTCGAGGAGTGTTTGATTGCCGACGGCTGTGATCGGGCCGATGCCTGTGCGCTGGCTGACGGTTGGGTCACCCACGACGATTTTCTCCTGAGTAGCCACGAGGTTGCAAGGTCGGACTATGTGATCGGCAACCCTCCCTACATCAGGCTTGAGGCTGTTTCGGAGGCACGCAGTGTCGGCTATCGGCAGGCCTGCAAGACGATGGGTGGCAGAGCCGACGTCTATGTCGGTTTCTTCGAGGTTGGCCTAAAGTCGCTTCGTCCCGGCGGCAAGCTTGGATTCATCTGTGCCGATCGCTGGATGCGCAACCAGTACGGTCAGCGGCTGCGCAACATGATCGCTGAGGACTTCGCCATGGAGACAGTGATCGAGATGCACGACGTTGACGCATTTGAGGATGAGGTCAGCGCGTATCCGTCGATCACCGTGATCGGTCGCGCCGCGCAGGGCTCGGCGCTCGTCGCCATGGCCAAGCGTGGCTTTGGCCAAGACAGCGCTCGTCGGATCCGTATTTGGGCAAGCAGGAGAAGTGCCGTGAAGCTGAGCGATCCGAGCTGCGAGGCGGCGCGTTTGCCCGGCTGGTTCGGAAATGCCTCATCGTGGCCGAGCGGTTCACCTGAAAGGCTTGCTGTGGTAGCCCGGCTTGAGCGCGAGCTGCCCTCATTGCAGGATGGTGCGACCGGAACCCGAGTCGGTATAGGCGTGGCGACCGGTGCCGACCAGGTGTTCGTTACAACCGACAGGAAGAGCATCGAGAAAGATCGTCTTATGCCGTTGGCGATGGGACGCGATACGTCCAGCGGTCAGCTGCTGTGGTCGGGCCACCACCTGGTAAATCCTTGGGATGGCGATACTGGAGCGCTCGTCTCGCTCGCTGATTATCCGAGACTCAAGGACTACCTGGAATTAAACGCCGCCGTGCTGCGGAAACGAAATGTGGCCGGGCGTCGTCCACAGCAGTGGTATCGAACGATTGACCGGGTGGCTCATGCTCTTATCGCAAAGCCGAAGCTGTTGATCCCAGATATCAAGGCCGCGATCCACCCCGTGCTGGATCAGGGAGGGCTCTATCCACACCACAACCTCTATTGGATAACAAGCGAGGTGTGGGATTCGCAGGTACTAGGCGGACTCTTGCTGTCGAGCGTCGCCCAGATGTTTGTTGAATGCTATGCCGTCAAGATGCGCGGAGGCTACCTGCGGTTTCAGGCGCAGTATCTTCGTCGGATTCGAGTGCCGCGACACGACCTGATTCGGAGGCGCACGTCGCAAGAGCTGGCGCGTGCCTTTGAGTCTCGTGATCTTGAGCGTGCGACCGCGGCGGCACTTGACGCGTATGGTCTTCAGGGGCTCCCAGGGTAGGAGCCGAGGTTGCGGGGAAGAACTTAGGCTCGGTAATGAATCAGAGCGCATTCGAAGATGCGGTGCGGCGTTATTGGGTCGTGCGCGAGGGGCAGGCGCAACGACAGCGCGACTCGGGCAAGCTCGACGCTGGTTTGCGAGGGGCTGTTACGGGTGGCGCTCACATGGATGCGATGGCCGAGTTGATGGAGTCGATCTTCATCGACGCGGGCTTTTCGCCGTCCAGCATCAGTCGCGGCTCGGCCGTCGAGCTGCCCGGTTACTTCCGGCCGGAGAAGAAGTGGGATCTAGTCGTCGTGCACGGCGATGCCTTGGCGGCGGCAATCGAGTTCAAGAGCCAAGTCGGTCCGTCGTTTGGGAACAACTACAACAATCGAAGTGAGGAGGCGATCGGGAACGCGATTGACATCTGGCGGGCGTACCGAGAGGGCCGGTTTGGGACGGTTCGGCCCTGGCTGGGATATCTGTTCCTGCTCGAGGAGGCTCCCAATTCGATCAAACCCGTGCGAGTGAGGCAGCCTTTCTTCGAGGTGGACCCAATCTTCATCGATGCCTCCTACAAGAAGCGCTACGAGATCCTTTGCCGTCGCCTCGTCTTGGAGCGGCTCTACGATGCCGCGTGCTTCGTTACCGCCTCGGCCGATCCGCTATCGCCCATACACGAGCCGGCGGCTGACCTGAGCTTCAGCGCCTTTTCCAAGGCCATTCGCTCACGAGCGATCGGATTGCTCGCGGGTGACTAGCCAACTCCCGCGAACTTCGCGATCCCTCGGCGAGTCGATTGGGCCTGGCTGAACCGCTGACGGACATAGGATGTGCCGGGGACATGTCTGTTCGACAGTTTGCAAGCGCTGCGCCGGCCACGATCGTCCTCGCCTCGGCCGGCGCGCTGCTTGGAGGGCCGGCGCCGACGCCGTCTGTCGCCGCCTCCTGGACGACAAATACTCCCGCCGCCAAGACCGGTCCGGCCAAAAAAGCGCAACCCCCTGCTTGCCCGCACATCAAACCACGCCTGCGTTGTCCCGACCTGGTCATGTCTGCCCCCTACCACTTTCACCTCGACCGCACGACCAGGCAGGGTCACTTGCTGCTGCGAGCGGCCAGCTCGATCAACGACGTCGGCAGCGGGCCGATGGAGCTGAGCTTTCACCGCAACGGCTCGCATATTACCGCCTACCAGGCGATCTACGACATACACGGCGGCCGTCACCTGTTCGTGAGCCGCGCCCGGCTCACGTTCAAGTACGTGCCCGGCGAACGCTACGGATTGTCGGCTATCGAAGCTTTCAGCTACTGGAAGCTCAAGCACGCCGCTGCCTTCCAGCTGTGGTCGATCGACGCTCACGACCGCGCGCTGAAGCTGGTGCGCACCGGGCCGAAGGTGGACTATTGCCTGCGTGACCTGTTCCGCACCCACCCTTCGCGGGCCTCGCCGACCCAGGCGGTCTATCCAGCCTGCAGCCAGGATCCGTATATGAAACGCGACCTACTCGGAACTTCGGTCGGCTGGTCTGACCAGTATCCCTACGAGTACCCCGAACAGTGGATCGACGTCACGGGCTTGCGCGGCCGGTTTGCGTACGTGCAGATCGTCGACCCTGATGATCTGCTGATCGAGTCAAATCACAAAAACGACGTTTCCGAGACCTATGTTGCTCTGCCGTCCGGGCGTGTGCTCGGACATCGCGTCGGCGTCGCGGCGCCCTGAGCGAGTCAAGGCTCAGCTCAGGCTGTAGCCGCCGAGCGTGATTGTGCCGAGTTCGCCCGGTCTGTCATAAGGGCTTAGGGCACGCATCGACCGCATGTCGCAGCCTGCCAAGGACGTCGGTGGTCGGCGCTACCTTCGCGTTCTCGTAATCAGACAGTCGTGACGCCGAGGTGCCGGCCGCTTGAGCGAGCTCGCGCAGCGTCATTCCGCTCTGGGTACGCCACGCCCGAATCTGAGCCGCGTATTCAGCGCGGCCGCGCATCGCGACTTCTTCGCGTGCGCGCCGGATGACGCGCGTCATCAGCTTGTCGACCCCGTAATGCTCGTTCCAACTGGCGACTGTCTCGGCAGTGCGCGCGGCGTTGCCCCAGGGCTTGGCGCGGATCGCGTGCACCAGCTTTCGCCAGTCTGAGAGCATGCCGCGATCGAGCAGGGTCTCGATGGCCTCGGCCGGCCACTCGTCCAGCGACAGCGACTGGTCGAACTCGACATTTCGAAACGTAAGCGTCATCTCGCCATCCGCTCCGCGAGGTCAGCGAGCACGTCCTTGACGGTCTTCCAGTCTTGCCAGCGCTCGTTCAGTTCCCTGTAACTGGAGAGTTGACGCGTTACCTCGGCGTCACGAGGATGTGGATCGGAGAGTTGGCGTGTGAGTTGTGTGGCAACCGCCTCAGGATGCTCGTTGATGTCGGCGTAGTAAGTGTCGATGTCTCGCAATATGGACGCGGCCTCGTCCAACCCGACCCGATCGGCAAGCGCCGCGAGGTCGACGTAGTCGCGGGTCTGGTTGCGGCCGAGTGCAAGCCACCCCTTGATTCGCAAGATCTCGCTGGCTGTCGGTACGACCAGCGGTCGGCCGCGGATCTCGATCTCGGAAGTCTCCAACGGCCGGCTGCGTATCAGCTGGCGCACCCCAGTCTCGATCCCCCCAAGCTCGCCAAGGATGATCTTGCCGGGCTGAACTCTTGCTGTAGACCAGTCGCCGAGCGCTTCGAGGTTGTCGAGGATCGCGTCAAACCGCTCTGCGAGGTCGGCGACGACGTGGTCGTGTTCGAACGAGCGGCGGTGTTCGGCGTAAAGCGTGGCTGCCGAGCCGCCGACCAGCACCGCGCCCGGCACCAACTGCTGTAGCTCGGCTGCCTTCGCGAGAACTTCCTCAAACGGCGAGCTCATCGTGAGTATGTTATCAGATCAGATAACATATGACGGGTCGACAAAGCGCACCCGGCTACGCAACTACCCCGCTCGTTTGACCTCCTGCACCAGCCAAACGTTCCCGTCGGGATCGGCGAATTGAAAGAACGATTGGTAGTCGCCCCGCTCAGGATGCAGCCCCTCCGTCTGGGTCCCATCGGCGAAGTGAAACGGCTCGCTCGGCTGCATCCCGCGCCCGACCGCCTCAGCCCGCGCGGCGACGATGTCCTCGACGATCAGATGCAGGCCTTGCAGCTTGCCCGCCCGCTCGGGCGAGTGCACGATCGCGATCGCGCATGCCGAGCCGGGGGGATTCAGTTGCACCACGCGGAACCTGCCACCCGGCGAGACGTCGACCAGCCCTTCAAACCCTGCCTCCTGCACATAGAACTTCTTGGCCCGGTCCACGTCGGTCGCAGGCACGACGACCAGCTCAAGCTTCCAGTCCAAGGCTCTCTCCTTGCTTATTCGAGGTATCCACTCTTGTGGACGTTAGTCCCGATCTTCAGGAAAGCTCGATCGCCCGCATCGTGTGCTCGTCGGGCAGCTTGTCGAGCACACGGCGCAGGATGTCGCGTTCGTCGGCCTGTCCGCGCTGCAGATCGTCGAGCAGCAGACGCGCCGCGGTGTGGCTGATCTTCATTTGCTGAGCCGACAGCGGCAGCGTCAGCTTGCCGTCCGTGTCCGGGCCGTGGTCGAGCAGTTCCAGCACTTCGCGCGCCAACGTGCGGATCTGCGGCTCGTGCGCCTCGTCTGAGATAAGCAGTCGCACGGCGTGCGCGAGCGTGGAGGCCTCCTCGCGGTCGAGGAACAGGTGGTAGTCGACTTCGGCCTCGCTCACGTCTGGTCTCCTTTCACTGGGCGATCGCTGTCGGGTTCGGGCTGTGGCGAGGCCGGCGACACCGGCGGCGTGGATGGGAGCGCGTCGGCATCGGCCTGGGCGGCGGCCTGGTTCTCCTCGCGGATCGCCAACCAGATCTCCTCACGGTAAACGGACACGCCCTGGGGCGCCTCGATGCCCAGCCGCACGAGATGGCCGTTGACGGCCATCACCTCCACCAGGATGTCCTCCCCGATCACCACGCGTTCTCCGGGACGACGCGCGAGGATCAGCATCGGCTCGATTATGAAGCAATGCGCAGCGGATCAGGCTCGAACAGCGCCGCGCGCAGCTCCGCGCCGGGAGCGAAGTTCAGGACCTGGTGCCCGCGGCCGTCACGTACGAGCAGCGGCGCGCGCAGGTTAGCGGTGATTTCGTGCGGGTCGGGGGCAGCCCGCACAGTTACATAGACGTCCGCTTCGGTGACGTCCTCGATCCCAGTCCGCTCGCGGTCCTCCTCGCTCAGCTGCAGCGCGAACGAGCTGAAGAACAGGGTCGGGCTGACGACCGGCAGCGCCAGAGCCGGGTCCTCGATGCAGTGCAGCCACTGAAAGCCGCTGCCGGGATTGCGGTCGAGCAGGGTGTAGCGCGTGCCACCAAGCCCGATCAGCCCGAGTGGAAACTCGATCACTGCCTGCTCGTCCACCTCGATCGTGCCGAAGCGAACGCTCTCAAATGTCACCACTGTCATTGCGCCACCCTCTCGATTCGTCCTCTAGTGGAGGAAGTTGAGCAGTGATTCCTGCACGATGCTGGCCCCGGCCCGCAGCGCCGCGTCGTAGGCGGCCTGCTCGTTGGAGTAGTCCATCGTCGCCTTGGCAAAGTCGACGTCCTGCACCCCTGAGAGCGCCTGCGAGACCGATTCCTGCAGACTTTCGACGCGGCTGACGGCCGTCTGCAGCTGCTCGCTGACGGTGCCTGCGGTTGCCTGCAGCTGCGTCAGCGTTTCCATGTTTTCGTCCAAGTTGTCGAGATCGGTCGAGCCGAGCGCGCTTACTTCTTCGGGCGAACCACTGCGCATGTGAGCGGCGATCGTGCTGAGCGTGTCCAGCAGCTTGCCGTCTTTGGCGGTGGCTCCGTTGCCAAGCAGCGTGGAGATGTCGGTGCTGACGCTGACCAGCGAGCCGGGCCCGATCGCGCGCGTGATCGTTTCGTGGTTACCTTGGTATTCGTTGTTTTCGCCGCTGGCGTAAGGGGGCACGTTGGTGGCGGTGCCGGAGAACACGTACTGTCCGCCATACTGCGTGTTGGCCTCCTGCTTGACGGTCTGGGCCAGCTGTTCAATCTCGCTGGCGATGCTTTCGCGGTCGCTCTGGCCGTAGGTCCCGTTGGAGGCCTGCACGAGCAGTTCACGCACCCGTTGCAGCGCGCTGTTCATCCCCGACATCGCCCCGGTTGCCGCCCCCTGCCAGGCGATGCCGTCCTGGGCGCTGCTGGCGTAGGAGCCCAGCCCGTCCAGCTCGCTCTGCAGCTCGATCGCGCGCGCGGAGCCGTAGGGATCGTCGGAAGGCTGCAGGATCGAGTGCCCGGAAGACAGTTCGCTTGAGCTGCGCTGCAACGCGGCCAACGCCGAGTTGACGTCGGTCAGCGTGGAGGCCGTCATCATCGCCGGTGTGATCCGCTCGCTCACCTTTACAGCCCCACCACGCCGGTGTGCTCGATCAGCGTTTCCAGCATGCTGTCCATCGCGGTCAGCGTGCGTGCGCAGGCTTGGTAGCCGCGCTGGAACGTGATCAGGTTGGTCATTTCTTCATCCAGTGAGACGCCGGACACGCTCTGGCGCTGATCGCTGACGGCACCCAGCATCGTCTGCGCGCTGGTCTGCTCGCCTTCGGCGCTGCGCACGTCGCCGCCGACCCGCTCCACCAGGGCGGCGTAGGCGCCGTCGGCGCCGCCGCCACGCAGGCCGGCAACCGCCTGCGCCACGTCGTTGCCGCCGGCGCTTTCGCCGGAGGAGGTCTGCACTTCGCCGGGCGCTACGGCGACGGCGATCGTGGCGGCTGTCGTGCCGGAGAAGAACGGCGTGGCGGTGTGCAGGGCGTTGACACTGCTCGCGAGCGTGGCCGCGACTTCGTTGAGCGCGCTCTGGTAGGAGGCCAGCGGCCCGGTCGCGGCGGTCAGCCCGAGCAACGCGCCAAGCTGTCCGCCGGCCGCCGTGGTCAGCGTCTGCGGCCAGTTGACGGTTGCGCCTTGCACAAGCGGCTCAGCGGCGTCACCGAAGCTGACTGTGTCGGTGCCGTCGGCTTCTTTGCTGACCGTCACCTGCGCCAGCGAGGAGAGCTTGTCGAGCAGCTCGTCGCGGCGGTCGAGCAGGTCGTTGGGTTGCTGGTGGGCCTGTTCGGCGAGCTTGATCTGCTGGTTGAGCTGGGCGATCTGTTCGCCGTAGCTGCGCACTTCCCCGGCAGGCCCGGCGATCGCTTCGTACTGCTGTCCGGCCTGCGTGGCCACGGTGTCGATTTGCCCGCTCAGTTCGTGCAGCCCGTCGACCAGCTGCGTGGCGGCGTTCACGACCCCCTCCTTGGCGGCCAGGCTGGAGGGCGTCTGGGCGAGGCTGCTCCAGGCGCTCCAAAACGCCGACAGGCGGCTGGACAGCCCCGAGCTGGACGGCTCGGCGAAGGCGTTCTGGACCTGCTCCAACTGTTCGGCCAGCGTGCTGGCGGAGCTGAGCGTCGCGTTTTGACCGCGGTACTGCGCGTCCAGGTAGCTGTTGCGAATTCGGTCGTAGCCGGCGACGCCGACGCCGGTGCCGAGCTGAACCCCGTCGCCTGTCAGCGGCGAGATCGCCGGAATCGTGATCGGCTGGTTTGTCTGCAGGGCGACGGTCTCGCGCGAATAGCCTTCGGTGTTGGCGTTGGCGATGTTGTGCCCGGCCACGTCGAGCGCCTGCTGGTCGGCGAGCAGGCCGCTCAGCGCGGTTTGCAGTCCTTGCAGGCTGGGAATAGTCACGGCTCAGGCGCGCAGGTCCAGGACGCGCAGCTCGCCGCGCGTCCGCGGCGGGCTGGTCGGGCTGGCGTTGCCGCGCGGCCCGTAGCCGCCGCCGGCGTCGAGCGAAAGCATCCGCATCAGGTGATCGAGGAAGCCGAGCTCCACTCGCATCAGCGCCTGGTTGGCGGCGTGCTCGCGCTGCAGCTCGTGCAACAGCCCGCGCAGCTCGGCGCTGTTGGCTTGCGCGCGGTCGCCCTGCTCGGCATCGAGCAGCTCGGCGATCGCCGACAGGGTCACGCGCTCGGGCGCGAGCCGCAACTGCTCGCCGCTTTGCTGGAGCAGCTGTGCGCGCTGGCCGTCGATCAATTCACGGCGCCCGATCTCGCCGCGCATCACCCCGGCCAGCCGTACGACGCCGTGCACGTCGCGAGCGCGGATCGCCGCTTTCTGCTCAAGCACGACGTCGAGCAGGCGTCGCGCCGACTCGGTCTGGGCGCGCAGGTGTGCGAGCAATTGCGCGCCCAGGCCCCCCTTGGGTCGCAGGTCGGTAATCACGATCGCCGTCACGGCCGCAGCTGGTTGGCAATCGACGCCATCTGGCTCTCGGTCTGGATCGCGCTGCTGTCCAGCTGGTAGCCGCGCTGCGTGGTCACGAGGTTGGCCATCGCTTCAGCCACGTCGACGTTTGACCCCTCCAGCGTGCCCTGCGCGATCAGCGCTTCTGCGGCCGGCTGAATCGCGCCGCTGCTGGCGTTGGCTTCAAACACGCCGTCGCCGGCGGCGAGCAGGTGGTCGGGTGAGGGCACCTCAGCTAGTTCGATCTTGCCGAGCGTGCGCTTGCCGGCCGTGACAGTGCCGTCGGGCGCGATCGCCATTTCTTCGGGCGAGACGCCACGCGGCAGCGAGATCGGTGGCTGCAAGGGATTGCCGGCGGCGTCGACGATCGTCCCCTGCGCGTCGACGCCGAAGCTGCCGTTGCGGGTCAAGCCGGTTTGCCCGTTCGGGAGCTTCACCTGGAAGTAGCCTGCGCCGGCGATTGCCAGGTCGAGCGGCTTGCCGGTAGCGATGAAGGCCCCCTGCGCGCCGTCGCGCCCGATCGTGCGGGCCTCGGCCCCGGCGCCGGTAGTCGTGGTTGTGCCGGCGTCATCCAGTTCGCTGTAGAGCAGGTCGCCGAAGGCGACGCGCTGGCTCTTGTACCCGGGTGTGGACTCGTTGGCCAGATCGTCGGAGATGGCGTCGAGCTCGCGCTGCTGCGCCGCCATCCCGCTCGCCGCCGAGTAGAGCCCGTCAAGCATCAGCCGGGAACGATCGATCCGACCTGCGTGGCCGCCTGCTGCAGCGTCTGGCCGATCGTTTGGATCGCCTGCTGGCCAGACTGGTAGGTACGCAGCGAGGAGATCATGTCGACCATTGTCTGGGTCGAGTCGACCCCGGACTGCTCCAGCGCCCCCTGTTGCACGGTCCCACTTGCCTTGCCGGTAGCGCTGCCGGCATAGAGGCTTTCGCCCTGCTTGTGTGCGCCGCTGAGCGCGAACACTCCAAGCGCGCTCGCGCCGACGCTTCCGCCGGAGCCAACTTTGACCTGCGCGCCGCTCTGGTCGAGCACGGGGTCGCCGTTGGCGTCGGTCAGCACTCCTTGAGCGGAGGTGGTGAACTGCCCATCGCGGGTGTAGCGAGTGCCGCCGGCTGTCTGCACGGCGAAGAACCCTTCGCCGGCGATCGCGAAGTCCAATGGCTGCCCGGTCTGGCGGATCGCCCCCGGGGCCATGTCGGTGTACGTCCCTTCCAGCCCCACGCCCGATTCAAGTGAGCCGGCCGCTGCCTCGCCGGAGCTCGTGGCCAGCAGCACCTGCTTGAAGCTGTGCTTGGGCGACTCGTCGGGCTTGAACCCGGGCGTCGAGGCGTTCGCGAGGTCGTTTGAGAGCTGGTCTTGGCGAGCCTGCTCGGCGACCATCCCAGAGGAGGCGATGAAGAGCCCAAGGTCCATCTCGACCCTGGTGGTCGGCCGCCGCGGCCGATCCTTTAGATGAGCTGGCTCAGCCGACCGCGCTGAACAGCGGCGCTTCATCGGAGAGCTGGTCGCGCAGGCGGCGGCGCAGCTGGCTGTGGATTTGGGAGACGCGGCTCTCGGAGACGCCGAGACGGGCGCCGATCGCGCGCAGCGTCATTTCCTCGACGTACAGCAGCACGGCGACTTCGCGCTCGTTGCGCGGCAGCCCGGCGAAGGCCTGGCGGAAGCGCTGCTTGGCTTGGCGCCGTTCGGCCATCGAGATCGGGTCGCAGCTGTTGTCTGAGCTTTCGATCGTGTCGATGCGCTCGATCGTGGCGTTGTCGTCTGAGCGCACGATCCGGTTCAGCGAGCCGACCTCGGCCAGCTCCAGCTCGTCGATCCGGTTGGCGAGGTCTTGTGGGTCCATGCCGATGCGCTCGGCCAGCTCGGCCGGCGTCGGCTGGCGCTCGTGCTCGGCCAGGAAGCCTTCGCGTGCCTTCTTGATCGCTCGCTCGTCGCGACGCAGCGAGCGCGGCGCCCAGTCGTGTCGGCGCAGCTCGTCGAGCACGGCCCCCTGGATCCGCGTCCAGGCGTACTGCTCGATCGTGGCGCCCTTGCCCGGGTCATAGCGCTCGATCGAGCGGATCAGCGCCTCCAAGCCGCAGGAGAGGAAGTCCTCGACGTCGCACTCGGCCGGCATCTCGCGGACCTTGCGGTAGACGATGTAGCGGACCATCGGCGTGAACATGAAGACCAGCCGGTCGCGCAGCGTCGTATCGTCGCTGGAGCGGTATGCCTGCCACAGCGCGAGCGCCTCCGCTGCCGAGGCCCTGCCCGCGCGCTGTTCGGTCGTCTTCATTTGCTGCTCCGGTTTTCGAGGGAACTGGATCCGTCAGGGCCGTTGGTGGGCTCACTTCCTGGGCGAGCTCACCGAGAGCTGAAGACGGGGTGTGATGGAGCGCGCGGCAACATATAGACCGCGTCGGTCGTAACTGCGCAAAGTGCGCAAATCGTTACTGTTGGACTAACGCCATATCGTGGGATCGAGCCGGCTCACGAATCGTGCAGCATGGCCGATGACCACGGGTGTCGATGGCTCTCAGGTTCACAGGATCGGACTCCGGCGGTGACGCGCCGCGCCCCGCGGTCGCGGCGCGCACGCGGCTGGCCGACTTGCGTGGGCAGGCCCAGGAGCTGCTGGGAGCGGGCGAGCTTGACGGCTTCGGCGGCCTGCTGGGCTCGGCGGCGGAAGGTGAGGAGCCGCAAGGTGCGTACGGCGAGTCGGTGACGCTGCTGGAGGCGGGCTTTGCCGCCGGTGGGCAACTCGACGCTCGCTACTTGCCCGCGCTGTTCGCGACGATCGCGGCCGGCGCGGCCGGCATGCTGGAGCGCGAGCCGCGCGAGCCGCGATTGCTCAACTACCTGGGCGTCGCGCTGTACGAGCTGTGGAGCCTGGATGGCGCGGCGGCTGCTTTCGAGGCGGCGCTGCGCCTGGATCCCGCGCTGGAGAGCGCGTCCGGCAATCTGCGCGCGCTGATCGAGCGGCGCCGGCAGCTGGGCGGCAAGCGGGTCGAGCTGCACCCGAGCGTGCCGGAGCTCTCGCGGCGCGCGATCGAGCTTGGCGGCTTGGCGCAGCCGGCCGAGGGACTGCGGCTGAGCCTGTGCATGATCGTGCGCGACGAGCAGGAGATGCTCCCGCGCTGTCTGGGGGCAGTTGCCGGCGCGGTTGACGAGATCGTGATCGTCGACACCGGCTCGACCGACACGACGGTCGAGATCGCCCGCCGCTTCGGCGCGCGCGTGATCGAGCGCGAGTGGACGGGGTCGTTCGCCGAGGCGCGCAACGTCTCCTTTGACGCGGCCGAGGGCGACTGGCTGATGTACCTCGACGCCGACGAGGTGCTGCAGCGTGAGGACGCGCCGCTGCTGCGCGCGCTGACGACGCGCACCTGGCGCGAGGCCTTCTACCTGTCCGAGACCAACTACACGGGCGAGATCGAGGAAGGCACGGCGGTGACCCACAACGCCCTGCGCGTCTTTCGCAACCGCCACCACTACCGGTTCGAGGGCCGCCTGCACGAGCAGATCGCCCACCGCCTGCCCGGCCACCTGCCCGAGCGCCTGGAGGCGACCGCGGTGCGGGTCGAGCACTACGGCTACCTGGGCGTCGTGCGCGACCGGCGCGAGAAGTCGCGACGCAACATCGAGCTGCTGCGCCTGCAGCAGGCTGAAGGGCCGCCGACGCCCTTCTTGCACTACAACCTGGGCTCGGAGTACGCCGCAGCCGGTGACGCGCGCGCGGCGCTGGCCGAGTTCGAACGGGCGTGGGGCCTGATCGAGCAGAGCGTCGACTGCGATCGCTACGAGTTCGCGCCGGCGCTGATGACGCGCCTGGTCAAGGCGCTGCGTGTGTGCGGACGCCCGGCCGAGGCGATCGCCAAGGCCGAGGACGGGCTCCTGCGCTTCCCCGGCTTCACCGACCTCGTTTATGAGCAGGGGGTGGCAGCGGGCGATCTTGGCGAAGCCGAGCGGGCGGCTCTCTATTTCGAGCGCTGCATCGAGATGGGCGACGCGCCGCGGCAATACACCGCCACGGTCGGCTGTGGCAGCTACCTGCCGCGCGTGCAGCTGGCCGAGCTGTGCAGCGCTCGCGGCGAGGGCGAGCGCGCGATCGAGCTGCTGGAGTGGTGTCTGCGCGAGCACCCGAAGTTCACCGGCTCGGTGCTCCCGTACGCGGGTGCGCTGCTGGCAGCAGGGGTTGAGCCTGAGCAGCTCGTCGCGCGAATAAAGGGACAGATGCCGGCGATGCCGTCGGCCGCGCGTCTAATTATCGCCACCGTCCTGTATGAGGCTGGAGCGAGCGACGCCGGGCGGGCGGCGCTGCGCGACCAACAGACGGTGGCGCTCGGTGCGGAGGCTGTGTGCCTGCTGCAGGCGCTCCTGAGAGCGTTGCTGAAAGTGCAGGACTTTGACGCCTTCGAGCAGGTGCACGCGCTGCTCGTGGCCACGCCGATCGCCGCGCGCGAGCGCCACCAGCTGTTGGCGGAGATGTACTTGGGGCAGGGCTTTCTCGCCTCGGCGGCCGAAGAGTGGATGGCGGTATGTAGCGAGCAGCAGCCGGACTCGCCGGCTCTACTCGGTCTCGCCCAGGTCGCGGCCGCCCGCGGCATGGAGCGCGAGGCGGACGAGTTCACCGCTGCCGCGCGGGCGCTGGAGCGCCAGGAGGCCTGATGCGCAGGCGCAGAGCCGCAGACAGATGCCTGCTTGCATCGATTGGGAGCTGTCCGGGTAGAAGCGTCCGCGAGGCGATATTCAGATTTTCCGACTGGAGCGCGGTTAAGATGGAAACACACGCCCGTCGTGGCCGCGGGAGCGGCCTGCCAAGGCGCACGTCAGGAGCCATAAGCGAGATGAGCTCGCCAATCCAGCCGATCGGCCCGCTCGGTTCACCGGGGCGGTCCGAGCCGACACGCTCTACCGTTGCCCGTGGGGGCGACTTCGAGTCACACCTGCGCCGCAGCGCCGATGCCGGCGAGACGAGCACGCAGTGCCCGCCGCCGGAGCTGCTGGAGGAGATTGCCCTCGCCGCGCGAACCAACGATCGACTACGCGCGAGCGGACAGAACGTGGCATTCATCCAGGACGAGCACAGTGGCAAGCTGACGATCGAGTTGCGCGGCGGCGACGGAAGCGTGCTGCGCACGCTGTCGGTCAGCGAAGCACTCGACCTGGCTGCCGGAAAGCAACCGTTCTAAGTGTCGAGCAGCTCCGTCTCAGGCTCCTCCGGCGCGGTTGGGGTCCCGATCAACTTCACCGGGCTCGGCTCGGGCCTGGACACCAACGCGATCATCTCAGCGCTGATGGCGCAGCAGCGCCAGCCGGTGGAACGGATGAGCGCCGAAGAGGCGCGCCTGCAGGCCGAGCGCTCGCAACTGCAGAGCATCCAGACGAGCTTGCAGTCGCTTTCGTTTGCCGCTGCCGAATTCAGCCTTCCCTCGCTGTTTGAAAGCACGCAGGCGGTCAGCTCCAGCAATTCGGCGCTGGTCGCGGCCAGCGCCAGCGCCGGTGCCGGCCCTGGTGCCCACGAGGTGACGGTCACGCAGCTGGCGCGAGCTGCCCAGCGCGCCTTCTCCTTTGCCAGCCCGAGCGAAGAACAGCCGCTCTCGATCGACGGGCACGCGTTGACGCTGAAGGCCGGCGCCAGCGTTCAGGAATTCGCGCAGGCGGTCAACTCGGACCCGGAAGCCAGTGTGTACGCGGCAGTGCTGCAGAGCGGGCAGGTGGTGCTCAGCAATCGCGCCACCGGCAACACTTCGGGTGAATTCATCCAGGTGTCCGACCCAGGTGGCGCGCTCAGCGAAGTAGCCGGCTCGGCCCGCGACGGCGCTGATGCCGAATACAACATCGACGGCGTCGCCGGCAGCTCGACCTCCAACACGGTGGTCGACGCGATCCCAGGCGTGACACTGACGCTGTCCGGCTTGACTGGCTCCGGCGGGAACGGTGGGGTGGGGCCGGTTACCGTGCTCGTCTCACCGCCGGCGCCGAGCACGAGCGCGATCCAATCGCAGCTGCAGTCGTTCGTCACGCTCTACAACACGACCGTCGCGCAGATCCAGAAGCAGTTGAGCACCAAGCCTCCGACCGGCTCGCAGGCCGCGAGCGAACCGGGGGTCGGCGCGCTGTTCGGCGACAGCGAGCTGTCCGGGTTGCTCACGCGGATGCGCCAGAGCATGTACGAACCGATCGCGGGCCTGCCTGCCGGCATGGCCAGCCCGGCGGACGTCGGCATCAGCACCGGCGGGCCGGCAGCCGGCGGCGCTTCGCAGTCTTCGCTCGAAGGCCAGTTGCAGCTGAACACGGCGACGCTGGCAGCCGCGCTTCAGAGCAACCCCGCCGGCGTGAAGAAGATGCTGCAGTCCTGGTCGCAGAGTTTGCAGAGCACGGTCGACAGCGAGGCGCAGGCGGGCGGCGGCCTGGAAGCGAGGATCGTGGGTGAGGGCTCTGAGATCACTTCGCTCGGCCAGCAGGTGGCGAGCATGAGCGAACTGCTCGAACAGCGCCAGAAGGCGCTGCAGGCAACCTACGCCAAGCTCGAATCGGTGATCTCCGAAAACCAGTCGCAGGCCAGCTGGCTGGCAAGCCAGACCACTTCGCTGAACGCGTCCGGGATCTGAGCCGCTTGACGCTCAAACATCGGCTCTCGCCGCCGATCACCAGACTGCCATGAGCAACGTCGTCGCATCGCCCGACGCCTATCGGCAGGGCGCCGTCCTTGCCGCCACGCCCGTTGAGCTGGTGGTGATGCTCTACGACGGCGCGCGCCGCTTCCTGCGCCAGGCGTCCGCCGCGATGCGCGAAGCGCAGATCGAGCGCGCGCACAACTCGTTGCGCCGCGCCGAGCTGATCGTCGCTTACCTGGAAGGCACGCTCGACCACGAGCAGGGGGACGTGGCGGCCAACCTGCACTCGATCTACCGCTTCTGCCTGCGCCACCTCAATGAGGCCCGCCGTGCCCAGGACGCGGATAAGGTCGAGGAGGTCAGCGCGCTGCTCGGCGAGCTGCGCGAGGCGTGGGCACAGATCGCTCAGGCCCAGTGAGCACGGGCGCGCTCGCGCGCTACAGCGCGATCGAGCGCTTTGCCCAGCTTGAGTTGGAGCTTGCCGGCGCCGCCACTGTCGAGCAGGTGCAGGCCCATCAGCGCGGGTGGGACGAGCTGACCGCGGACCTGCCGGCGACGCCGCCGCCCGCAGCGCTGCCGATGCTCCAGCGCGCCGGGCTGTTGCGCGAGCGGGCACGGATCGAGCTGCTGCGCCGGCGTGAGGCGGCGCTCGCCGAGCTGGCAGACGTGGCCGAGCGCTCGCGCCTGGCAGGGGGCTACCTGCGCGCGAGCGCGCGTGGACCGCGCATCGAGCGCAGCGCCTAGCCAACGCAGCGCCCTAATCAAACACGGTGCCCAGCCAAACGCGGCGCCTCAAGGTCCGCGGACCGCGGCCGATCACCGGGGGCGACCCTCGATGTCCCTCGTTGACCCGACCCAGCAGTTGCTTGAGGCGGCCATGCGCGGCTCCTGGCAGCGCCAGATCGCCCTTACAGGCAACGTCGCCAATGCCGACACCCCCGGCTATCAGCGCCGCGACGTCGACTTCGAGTCGATTCTCGGCAAAGCCCTCGGCGGTGGCCAGTCGCCGCAGGAAGTCCCCTTTGAAGCGGAAGTCCAGCCGACCGCGCCGGGTCCCAACGGCGAAGGGATCTCGATCGACCAGGAAGAGGCTTCGCTGTCGGAAAACGGCCTCGACTACGAGGCGCTGACCCAGGTTGTGGGGGCACGCGACCAGACGCTGCGCGCGGCGATCGGGGTCGCCTAGTGGGGCTGTTCGACGCGATCGAGATCGCCGCCAGCGGCCTGACCGCTGAGCGTGTGCGCATGGACGTGACGACCGAGAACCTCGCCAACGCCGACACGACGCGTGCCGCCGGCGGCGAACCGTATCGGCGCCAGGAGGTGCAGCTGGCGCAGGTCGGCTCTGAAGGCGGCTTCGAAGGCGCTCTGTCGAGCGCGTTGGCCCCGACTGGTCTGGCCTCCGCTTCAGCCGGCGCCCAGCCGGTCGCCGGTGGTGTGCAGGTGGCCGGGATCGTCGCCGACCCCACGCCCGACCAGCAGGTCTATGACCCCGGCAACCCCGACGCCGACGCGCGCGGCTACGTGCAGATGCCGAACGTCAGCACCGTCACCGAAATGACCGACCTGGTCTCCGAGTCCGACAGCTACCAGTCCGACGTGACCGCGATGCAGACGGCGAAGTCGATGTTCACGGCGACGCTGGGCTTGCTCAAATGATGCTGCCCGCGCTCGGCGCCGTCACCGCGCCGGTCGTGCCGCAACCGGCTGCTCCCGCGGAACTGGCCACGCCGGCTGAATCGGCGGCGCCCGCGTCGGGGGGCCTTGCGCCCGGCAGCGCTGGCGAAGGCGCTCTGCCGGCGGGCGGCGAAACAGGGATCGAACCGGCCGGTGGCTCTGAAGGCGTCAGCTTCAGCGGCGCTCTGTCAAAGGCGATCTCCTCGCTGGAATCCAGCCAGCAGAGCGCTGCCGGCGCCTCGCAGGGCCTGGCGCTGGGTACGTCGAGCGACCCCGAGAGCGCCGTCGTCTCGGTCGAGGACGCACAGCTTGAGATGCAGCTGGCTGCGCAGCTGCGCACGAAGGCGACTGAAGCCGCCCAGACGATCTTCCAGACGCAGGTTTAGGCGCGGGAGGCGCTTTCAGCCCTAGATGCCGCCTGCCGTCAACCAACTGGCCTCGCGCCTGACCGCCCGCGGCTGGCTGCTGCTCGGCGGCGGCGCGGTGGTGGCGATTCTGTTCCTGTACCTGTTCGTGCACATGGTCTCCGCTCCTTCCTACACGACGCTCGCGGCGGGTCTCGACCCAGCACAGACCGGCAAGATGACCAACGCGCTCAGCGCTCGCGGGATCGGCTACGAGCTGCAGAACAGCGGCACGGCGCTGGCGGTGCAGTCAAACCAGACAGCCCAGGCGCGGATCGCGCTGGCGGGCGCCGGGCTGCTCGGGCAGACCCAACCCGACTTCTCGCTGTTTGAAAAACAGAGCCTCGGCGAAAGCAACTTCCAGCAGCAGGTCACCTATCAGCGCGCCTTGCAGGGCCAGCTGGACGAGACGATCGACGCGATCCAGGGCGTCTCGGGCGCGCAGGTCGAGCTGGTGCTGCCGAGCAGCCAGGGCCGCCTGTTCGGCGAAAACCAGAACGCCTCGGCGGCGGTATTGCTGTCGGGCACGAGCTCGCTGGACGAAGGCTCGGTGCGCGGCATCGCCCAGCTGGTGGCCTCCAGCGTGCCGGGTTTGCAGCTGAGCAAGGTCACGATCACCGATTCCAGCGGTCGCCTGCTGTGGCCGGCGCAGTCGGGCGGCGGTGGCGCCGGTGGCGGCACACCCGGCCTGCAGGAAGCCGAGCAGCGCTACGACCAGGGCATGGCCGCCAGCCTCGACGCGGTGCTCGGGCAGATCGTCGGCGTCGGCAAGGCACAGGTGCTCGTGTACGCGAACATGAACGTCAACCAGACCACGCAGGAATCGCTGACGTACGGCAAGAAGGGCGTGCCGCTACAGCAGAGCAAGGAGGTCGAGACGCTCGCCGGCGGTGGCGCCGCCGGCGCGGCCAACGTGCCGGCAGCCGCGACCGCCGGCGGCAAGTCCAACTACAAGCGCGAAACGACGGACTCCTCGCTGGCGCTGGACAAGACGGTGACGCACTCGACGATCGCGCCCGGGGGTGTGGAAAGCCAGCATGTGTCGGTGCTTCTCGACCACTCGGTGCCGGCCTCGTCACTGCCGGCGATCCGCGAAGCGGTCACCAACGCCGCGGGCATCCAGGCCAAGCGCGGTGACACGATCTCGATCGGTCAGATCGCCTTCGCCAAGCAGCCCGAAGCGGCGGCGGCCGCGGGCGGCGGCATGCTCGGCTATGCCAAGTACGCGCTCGTGGCGATTGGCGCGCTCGTCTTCCTGTTCTTTACGACGCGCCATCTGCGCAAGCGTGAAAGCGAGACGATCGAGGAGCAGCCGCGCTGGCTGCGCGACTTGCAGACGCCGGTACGCCTGTCCGACCTCGACTCGGCCGTATCGCGCGAGCCGGCCGCTGTCAACGCCAACGGCAACGGTGCGGCGGCTGCAAACGGCAACGGGCGCCCGCCCGGGATTGCCGGCATGCCCGACGAAGACGGCGGCGAGTTCCGCGTCCGCCGCCAAGTCGAGCGGCTGGCCGAGAGCGACCCCGACCGCGTGGCCGAGCAGCTGCGCGGCTGGATCCGTGAGGGCTAGCCCGTGAGTGAGCAGGAAGCAATGCTCGATCCCACGATGCCACCCCAGCCGCTGCCCTCCGGGCTGAGCGGCGCGCGCAAGGCGGCGATCCTGATGGCCGCGCTCGGCCCCGAGCGTGCGGCCGGCGTGTTGCGCCAGTTGGGCGAGCAGGAGATCGAAAGCGTGTCGCTTGAGCTTGCCAAGCTGAACGCGATCGGCTCCGAGACGACCGACTCGGTGCTGGGTGAGCTGGCGGCGCTGGTGGACGGCGCGGGCGCCGGCGCTCGCGGCGGCGTCGAGCTGGCGCGAGCGGTGATCGAGCAGGCACTCGACCCTGAGCGCGCGGCCGAGCTGCTGGCTCGTCTCTCCAGCGTCTCGCAATCGCGCCCGTTTGAGTTTCTGCGCCACGCTCCGGTGGAGCAGACGGCTGCGGTCCTGCACGGCGAGTCGGCGCAGACAATCGCGCTGGTGCTAGCCAACCTGCCGTCGGGCATGGCCGCCGAGGTGCTGTCGCACCTGTCCGAGCGCGTGCGGCCCGAGGTGGCGCATCGCATCGCCAGCATGGGCGAGGCCGCGCCGGCGGTGATTCGCCAAGTGGAGGATTCGATCCGTGGTCGTCTCAGCGCCGCGATCCAGCGCGAGTACGCGGTCGCCGGTGGCGCCAAGACCCTGGCGGAGATCCTCAACCACACCGACCGTTCGACCGAACGCGACGTGCTCGACGCGCTCGCCGCGGCCGACAAGGAGCTGGCTGAGGAGGTGCGCGGGATGCTGTTCGTGTTTGAGGACATCGTCACGTTGGACGAGCGCTCGGTGCAGCAGCTGCTGCGCGAGGTCGACCAGAAGGACCTGGTGCTGGCCCTGCGCGGCGCCGGCGAGGAGGTTCGTGAGCTGGTGCTCGCCAACATGTCAGAGCGTGGCGCCGCGATGCTCAAGGAGGAGATGGAGATCCAGCAACCGCAGCGCAGGCGCGACGTCGAGGAGGCACAGACGCGAATCGTCGCGGTCGTGCGCAGGCTTGAGCAGGCAGGGACGATCGTGATCGCCGGCGCCGAAGGCGAGGAGGCGGAGGCCGTTGTCTAGCGCTCGTGCAGCCGCCAGCTATGCATTTGAGCAGCTCGGCGAGCCCGAGCCGCTCGACCCCCAGGGACCGTTCGAGCTGCTCGCCAAGGCGCGTGTGCAGGCAGAGCAGATGCGCGAGCAGGCTCGCCGCGAGGGATACGAGCAGGGCCTCATAGAAGGTCGCGCCGAGGGCTTGGTCGACGCCGCTCGCGCCGGCCAGGCGTTGAGCACGGCGCTCAGGGGTGTGCTGGACTTGCCGGCACAACTCGCGCCGGCGCTGGAGCGCGATGCCGTCGAGCTGGCGCTGGCGCTGTCGGAGAGGGTCTTCGGTGGCGCGCTGCAGGTGCGCCGCGAGTTGCTGCTGGAGCCGCTGCGCGGAGCGCTGCGCACGATCGGCGAGCGCCACCACGTCACCGTCGCGGTCAACCCGGGTGAGCTGGAGGTCGTGCGCGAGGCGCTGGAGGATCTGCGCGCGCAGGCTGGGATCGAGCTGTGTGAGCTGCACTCCGATCCGTCGGTTGAGCCCGGTGGCGCGGTCGTCCGCGGCGAGCAGGGGGAGGTCGACGCGAGCGTCGCCACGCAGCTGCAGCGAGCCGGCGAGGCGCTGCGCGCCGAGCTGTCCGCCGCCGGGGCATGACGGTCACGACCAGCGGCCTCTCGCCCAGGTACGCGCGTGCGCTCGCGGCGGCCGAGCTGACGCGCCGCTACGGGTACGTCAACAATCTGATCGGCCTGATCGTGGAGGCCACCGGCGTGCGGGCGGAGGTCGGCGAGGTCTGCCTTGTCGGCGGCTCTGACACACCGCTGCAGGCCGAGGTCGTCGGCTTTCGCGAAGGCCGGACGCTGCTGATGCCGCTTGGCGAGCTGCACGGGATCGGCCCCGGGACGAAGGTGTTCGCGACCGGCGCGCCATCGCGGGTCACGGTCGGCGAGGAGCTGCTCGGGCGGATCCTCGACGGCCTCGGCCGCCCGCTCGACGGCGGCCCGACGCCGGCAGGCGTCGCCCGCTCGACGGTGGCGGCGCCGCCACCGCCGTTGAGCCGTCCGCGGATCGGCGAGCGCGTCGCGCTTGGCGTGCGCGCGCTCGACGCGCTGGTGCCGTGTGGCCGCGGTCAGCGCCTGGGCATCTTCGCCGGCTCTGGTGTCGGCAAGTCCTCGCTGCTGGGCATGATCGCCCGCTGCACGAGCGCCGAGGTCAACGTGATCGCCTTGGTCGGCGAGCGTGGCCGCGAGGTGCGCGAGTTCGTCGAGCGCGACCTCGGCGAGGCGCTGGAGCACTCAGTCGTTGTCGTGGCCACATCCGACCAGCCGGCGTTGGTGCGGATCAAGGCGGCATTCACGGCCACGGCGATCGCCGAGCACTTCCGCGATCAGGGCCGCGACGTGATGCTGATGATGGACTCGGTCACCCGCTTTGCGATGGCCCAGCGCGAGGTGGGTTTGGCGATTGGCGAGCCGCCCGCCACGCGCGGCTACACGCCAAGCGTGTTCGCGTTGCTTCCGCGCCTGCTTGAGCGCGCCGGCACCAGCCAGCACGGCTCGATCACCGGCCTGTACACGGTGCTGGTCGACGGCGACGACATGAACGAGCCGGTCGCCGACGCGGCGCGCGCGATCCTCGACGGCCACGTGGTGTTGACGCGCACGCTCGCCCACGCGGGCCATTACCCGGCGATCGACGTGTTGCAGAGCGTGTCGCGCTTGGCCGGCGAGATCCTGCCGGCGCCGGCGATCGAGGCCGGCCGGCAGCTGCGCTCGGCGCTGGCCGTGCTACGCGAGAAGCAGGACCTGGTCGCGATCGGCGCCTACAGCGCTGGCAGCGACCCGTCTCTGGACAGCGCGTTGGCGCAACGCACCCGGATCGAGGATTTCCTGCGTCAGTCGGTGGACGCGCGCAGCGAGCCGGCCGAAGCGGATGCCGAGCTGCTGGAGCTGGCCGGCGCGCTCGCGGGCGCCGGAGCGACTTAAGAACCGCGCGGAGCAGTCGATTACCCGGTCCATGAGCGCCTCGTTTCGCTTCAGCCTCGAACGCGTGCGCGCGTTGCGTGAGCGCGCCGAGAGCGACGCGCAGGTCGAGCTGGTGGGCGCCATTGCGCGCCTGGCCGACGGCGAGGAGGGCCTGCGCGCAGCCGATTTGGAGCTGGAGAGCGCGCGCGAGCAGCAGCGCGCCGCGGCCGTGGTGCCAAGCGCGACCGCGGCGGTCGAGCTGCGCGATCGCCAGGCCTATCTGGAGCGCAGCGAGGCCAACCGCCGCGCCAGCGAGGACGAGCGCGATCGTCTCGCCGAGGTCGCGTCCGAGCGGGGCGCTGAGCTGGAGCGCGCCTCGCGCGATCATCAGATGCTCCAGCGTTTGCGTGAGCGGCGACTGCTTGAGCACCAGCGCGAGCTGGCGCGCGAGGAAGCGGTGGCGCTCGATGAGATTGCCGTCACACGCGCGCACAGGAGCATGTTGTGAGCACAGAACCGATCGCGTCTCAGCCGCTGGCCGGCGACGCCCAAGCCGCGGCGCAGCGGGTTGCGCAACTGCGGGCGCTGATCGAACAAGCGCGCACGGGCGAAGCTGCCACGACCCCCGCTACCGCGAACGTCCAACCGAGCTTTGCCGAAAGCTTGCGTGCGGCCGGCGCTGTGCCGGCAAGCACGCCGACGACCACCACTGGTGGCCAAGCGGGCGGCGAATACGAAGCGCTGGTGCAGCAGGCGGCGGTCCGCAATGGCGTGGACCCGGCGGTCCTGCATGGCTTGATCCAACAGGAGTCGGGCTTTGACCCGAGCTCGACCAGCAGCGCGGGCGCGCAGGGCCTGACGCAGCTGATGCCCGAAACAGCAGCGTCGCTGGGCGTCACCGAACCGCTCAACCCGGCCCAGTCGATCGAAGGCGGCGCCCGCTATCTGAGCCAGATGCTCGCCCAGTTTGGTGGCAACACGACCGAGGCGCTGGCTGCCTACAACGCCGGAGCGGGCGCCGTACGTCAGTACGAAGGCGTGCCGCCATACCCGGAAACGCAGGACTACGTCGAAAAAGTGCTGGCCTACGCGCAGTCCTACCGGCAGACGCACCCGACAGCCGCGGGCGGGACCTACCCGGCATGACTCCAGCCTGCGCGTTCGCCCCAGCCTCCGCTGCTGCCGCCCCCGTTGCTGCCGTTCCCGCTGCTGCCACCGCCGCTCGACCACCGGCGTCCGTCGATCCGTCGCGGACGGCCGCCGGAGCCGTAGAAGTGACGGAGTCGGGCGTGCCGGAAGCGACGCCGCTCAGCGGAGCCCCGCCGGGCGATCCGCCGCCGTTTGCCGGCACGCTTGCCGAACACCTGGCCCGGACCGCCACTGCGGAAGGCCAAGAAGAAGAAAAGCCGTCGGCGGCGAGGGCTGCCGCGACGGCGTTGTTGGCGCAGGCTGTGGTTTTGCCTGTGGCGAGCGGCTCACCGTCGCCGCGGGTGCCGCCCGTGCTGTCTCAGCCGGCCGGCGGAGAGGGCGAGGTTGGCTCTTCGTTCGCGCAAGGTGTGCAGGGGGGTGTATTGGTCGCTTCTGCGGCACTGCAGTCGGTATCGGTCTCTCACGGCTCTGTCGCGCAACCGCCGCCCGCAACGGCAGCGGTGGAATCTGCCGCGGACGAACAGGATGTGACTGCTCGGTCGTTGGCTCCTTCGACGGTCGTGGTTGGCATTCCCACGATCGGTGATCCTGCAGTTGGCAATCCTGCGGTCGGCGCTTCTGCGCCTGCTGTCGCGATGCCACCGGTAGAAGCAGCGAGCTCGACAGGGCCTGCCCCCTCTCTACCGCAATCCGCGCCGCCGGCGACCCCCACGCTCGCGTCATCGTCGGCTGTGACCGTGCCGGGCGATGTCTTGCAGCCGCCGGGCCGTAAGCGCGGCGAAGCTGCCGGGCCACCGCAAGCTGAACCCCTTCCCTCCCTTCCAAAAGGAGCTGCCCCCAGCGACGCCCCGATGCCGGCGATCGTGCACGCCAGTGAGCCGTCGCAGGAGAGCCCCGCTGCGCTCATCCCGGCTCCGTCCGCCGACGCCTGCCCGCTGACAGCGCCCGAACCGGCTTCGGCGACGCCGACCGCGCTGCCCGGCACGGTTGGCGCCGACGCGGCGCCGACCGGCACGATGCAGGAGATCGTCGAGGCGATCCGCGCCAACGTCGAGCTGGCGGCGCGCGCGGGCGGCGCGCAGGCGCGGATCGCGCTGCAGCCCGAATCCTTGGGCGGGATCCGCGTGCACCTCAGCCAGACCGCCGACGGCCTGCTCGCACGGCTGATGCCGGAGACCGCGGCGGCGGCGCGCGCGCTTGTGCAGGGCCAGGCCGAGCTGCACCGTTCGCTCAGCTCGCTGGGCCTGCCGCTACGGATGGCGCTCGGCGCGCACGCGGGCTCCGGCGCGGGCGCGGGAACGTCGGATCGGGAGCGCCTCGCCGGCGGCGCGCAGGACCGGCAGGGCGACGGCTCGGCGCGTTCGCCAGAAGTCGAAGAACAGGAGCTGCTCGCCGGGGGCCTGGCGGACGAAGGCATTGAAGTGACACAGGCAGCGGTGCCCACGATGGCAGCCGCACTAATCGACGTGCTCGCATGAGAGCGGAAAGGACGGCCACATGACCACGCAACCGGTTGGCTCAGCGACTTCGGCGGGGGCCGTCCCCGCCGGCGAAGGCCAGGGGCAGACGCTCGGCAAGGACGACTTCCTGAAGCTGATGATCGCCGAGCTGCAGGCGCAAAACCCGCTGCAGCCGGCCAACGGCACCGAATACGTCAGTGAGCTGGCGCAGTTCACGCAGCTGGAGCAGACGACCAACCTGGCGCAGGCAAGCGAACGGCAAGAGGCAGTCCAGCTGATCGGCCGCACCGTCTCCTACGCCGGCTCTGGCGGGTCCACGGTCACAGGCCAGGTGCAGAGCGTGCAGCAGGCGGGCTCGACCACGACCCTGACCGTGAACGGGATCGGCGGCGTGGCGCCGGCGAGCGTGACGGAAGTCTCGTGACGAGCCTGTCAAATCCAGCGCTGATCCCGCCCGGCGCCGGCGCGCCGGCGCCGGCTCCAGTCGCTCCGGCGCGTCGAGCTGCCGGCGACAGCGCCGGCCCGTCATTTGCCGACGCGCTTGCCGGTGCGGCTGGGAGTGGCTCGCTCGTGTTCTCCAAGCACGCGCTCGCCCGCATCGAACGCCGCGGCATCGACCTGGATGCCTCACGGCTCGATCGGCTCGCCGACGGTGTCGGCCGCGCCGCCGGCAAGGGCGCGCGCGCTTCGCTCGTGCTGGTGGACGACACGGCATTCGTCGTAGCCGTCCCCAACCGCACGGTGCTCACCGCGGTGGGCTCCGGGCAGATGAAAGACAGCGTCTTCACCAACATCGACAGCGCAGTGATCGCCTGACCTTTATTGCACAACGCAGATTGGGCCGGACCTCTCGTAGGAGGCCCAGAGAGGAAGTAAGAGACCATGATGGACGGTATGTACGCCGCGATCAGCGGCTTGGACGCAAACCAGACGATGCTCAACGTGACAGCCAACAACCTGGCCAACGTCAACACCGTCGGCTACAAGTCGGCAAGCGTCACTTTCGCCGACTCGCTGACGCAGATAATCCGCGGCGCCTCCGGCTCGACCGGCTCCAACGGTGGCACCGACCCGATGCAGATCGGCCTCGGTGTGCAGGTGGCCGCCACCGAGGACCAGATGTCCGAGGGCTCCTTCCAGACGACCAACAACCCGCTTGACGTGGCAATCGAGGGCGCGGGCTTCCTGCGCGTCGGCGCGGGCGCGCCGCCGGCAGCCGCGCCGTACACGACGGGCCTGCCGGCCAACGTCCAGTACACGCGCGCGGGCGACCTGACAACCAACTCGCAGGGTTTCCTGACCACGCAGGCAGGCGATTATGTGATCGGCAAGGCGGCCGTGGCGACCACGACCGAAGCGGGCACGACCTACGCCCCTGGCACCGCCGACACTTATCTCCGCATCCCGCCGGGCTCGCAAAACGTCTCGATCGGCCAGGACGGCAGCGTCACCTACACCGACGAGAACCCCGAATCGGCCACGTATCAAAAGCAGGTGACCGCGGGCTATCTGTCGCTTGCGACATTTGCCAACGAAGGGGGCCTCGAGCGCGTCGGCGATTCGCTGTGGGCGCAGACGGCCAACTCGGGCACACCGATCGTCGGCACGCCGGACACGACGGGCTTTGGCGCGACGATCGCGGGCGAGCTTGAGATGTCAAACGTCGATCTGGCAACGGAGATGACCGCGATGATTACGGCCGAGCGCGGCTACCAGGCCAACTCGCGCGTAATCTCGACGGCCAGCGAAATGCTGCAGACGGCAGTGACGATGGTGCAGTGATTCATCTAGTGCGGGCTTGGCACTGAAGTCTTTGGCGTTTCTGCCGATGACAGAGAGCGATGAAGGCGTCGACGGCTATCGGTATCGGGCTGGCAATCGCCGCTCTGTTGATGGGCTCGATGATGGACGGGACCGCTCCGACCGCGTTCATCAACATCCCGGCGCTGCTTGTCGTGCTCGGCGGCACGGCGGGCGCGACGCTCGCCAGCGTGGGCCTGCCGGCGATGAAGCAGGTGCCAAGCCTGTACAAGATGATTACTTCCACCGAGCCGCACGACATGGCGGCTCGCTCCAAGCAGTTGGTGGCGCTGTCCGACCGGGCCCGGCGCGAAGGCTTGCTGGCGCTGGACGCCGAGCTGTCCAACATCGAGGATCCGTTCACGCGCAAGGCTTTGCAACTGGTGGTGGATGGAACCGACCCCGATCTGGTGCACGCGATCCTCGAAGCCGAGCTAGACGCGATGGCGGCTCGTCACGAGGCCGCGGCCGCGCCGTTCGAGAAGGCTGGCGGCTTTGCGCCGACGATGGGGATCATCGGCACGGTGATGGGGCTGGTGCACGTGCTCGCGAACCTTTCCGCGCCTTCCACGCTCGGTCCGTCGATCTCGTCCGCGTTCATGGCGACTCTGATGGGGGTCGGCTCGGCCAACGTGATCTTCCTGCCGATAGCCAACCGCCTCAAAGCGATATCCGCCGAGGAGATGGAGCTGCGGATGATGACCGTAGAAGGGGTGTTGGCGATCCAGGCGGGGGACAACCCGCGGCTGGTCGCGGAAAAGCTCTCCTCCTACGTGCCGCCAGCCGCGCGCATCGCGGACCACACCCAGCCCGCGCCGGTGGTCGACCTGGAAGCGCAGGCGGCCTAAGTGGTCGCCAGGGCGTCCGTTCGCTCCCGTCGGCGCGCCAAGGACGCAGGTCATGGCAACGGCGAGCGCTGGCTGCTCACGTACGCCGACATGATTACGCTGCTGCTGGCGCTGTTCATGGTGCTGTTCTCGATTTCCTCGGTGAACATCTCCAAGTACAAAGAGGTCCAAAAGTCGCTGAAGGCGGCGTTCTCCGGGGACATCCTGCCGGGTGGCAAGTCGATCGCCCAGCAGGGCGCGACCAACAACGCAAGCCACTCCCCAACCAGCTCCGAACTGCAGGCGCTGGCGCCGCTGCCGGCGACCGCCAGCGCCCCCCAGAGCGAAAACGGCAGCGCGCACGCCTCGGTAAGCACGATGGCGGCCTCGCAACAGGAGGCGGGCGAGTTCGTGCGCATCAAGCACGAGCTTGACGCCTACGCCGCGGCGCATGGGTTCGGGGCAAAGGTGCACACGGCGATCGAATCGCGCGGCCTGGTGATCCGCGTGCTCACCGACGACCTGCTGTTCGAATCCGGCCAGGCGGCTTTGGAGTCGCGCGCTGGCGGGTTGCTGAGTGAGATATCGCAGCTGCTGGGCGTCGATCAGACCCACCGCATCGACGTCGAGGGCAACACCGACAACATCCCGATCAGCGGCGCTTTCCCCTCCAACTGGGAGCTGTCGACCGCGCGTGCCAGCACGGTCGTGCGCTACCTGATCGAACACGGCGTCAGCGCATCGCGCTTGACCGCCGCCGGCTATGCCGACGAGCGCCCGATCGCCAGCAACGCAACGGCGGCGGGCCGGGCGCTGAACCGCCGCGTGGAGATCGTGATGCAGCGCCTGTACACGGGCGAGGGCGAACCCTGATGCTGAAAAACCGCAAGTTGACGATCGCGATCGTGGTGGTGCTGGTGGCGCTTGGCATCGTCTACAAGACGATGAGCGCCAAGCCGGCCCCCAAGCAGAAGGTCGCCGGCACGATCTACGTCCTGCCCAAGGACTTCCTGCTCAACCTCTCCGACGGCCGCTACGCCAAGCTGACGGTCGCGCTGCAGCTCGCCCCGGGTCAGAGCGACGGCGCTTCCGCCGACGCTGCCGCCAGCTCGGAAGCCACGGTCGGCACGCTGCCCGAGGAACCGCTCGTGCGCGAAATCGTCACCAACACGATCACCAACCGCAGCGGTGAAGACCTAACCAGCGCGTCGGGCCGCCGTCAGGTCAAGCGGGAGATCCTGGCCGCGGTCGACGCGCAGACAGACGTGAAGGTGTTGGCGGTGCTGTTCCCCGACCTGACGGTGCAATAGGAGGCCTGGATGAGCGAGAGCGTTGAGTACGAGCAGCTGGAGGAGGCGGCACAGGAGCCGGTCGCGACGGTGGAGCCGTCCGCGTCGCTTGACGCGAGTCGCCTGGGCGAGATACCGATCGGGTTGAGCGTGGAGATCGGCCGCGCCAGCATGACGGTCTCCGAGGCTTTGGCGCTGCGCGTGGGCGCCGTCGTCGCGCTCGATCGCCTCGCCGGCGAGGCGGTCGACCTGCTCGCCAACGGCAGCCCGATCGCGCGGGGCGAGGTCGCCGTGCTGGAGGACCGCTTCGCGCTGCAGATCACCGAGCTGGTCGATGCACAAGCTTGACTTCTCCCAGCCGACGCGCTTCACGACGGAGCTGCGGCGGCGGGTCGAGCGGGCCTTGGCGGAGTTCTGCGAGCCGGCCTCGCTGCGCCTGTCGGCGGAGCTGAACGCCGAGATGCAGCTTAGCCTGGGCGAGTGCGCTCAGCTGACATGGGCAGCAGGCAGGGCGGGCCTACCGGCCGACTCGCTGGCAGCGGCGCTTGAGCCGGTGCCGGGCGAGGACGCGGAGACCGACGGCGCCGAGCCGGCGTCAAGCTCGATGCTGCTGAGCGTCGAGCTGCCGCTGGTGCTGCAGGCGCTGGAGGCGATGCTCGGCGGCGACCCGACGCGCGCCCCCAGCGAGCGGCGGCTGAGCGAGATCGATTGGCGGCTTGCCCGCCGGCTGTGCGAGGCAATCGTGTCCGTGCTCTCGCCGGCATGGGCAGAGCTCGCAGGTGTGCAGCTGAGCCTGGGCGCGCTCGATGCCGAAGCCGACGCGGGCGTGCTGGCGCCGGCGAACGAGCCGACGCTCGCGCTGCCGATCGCCTGCAGCATCGCTGGCACGACCTCGGCGATGTGTCTGTTGGTCCCGTGGCGCGCGGTCGAGCGGATCGCGACTCGCGGCGGGGCGCCGGGCGCGCCCGGCGCTCACGACGACTCAGCCGAAGCGCTGCTCGTGCGGCAGGGCCTTGCCTGCGCGCCGGTGCGGCTGCGCGCCGAGGTCGGCTCGCTGGAACTGCCGATGGAGCAGATGTTGGCGTTGGCGCCCGGAACCGTGATCGAGCTGCGCGAGCGGGTGCGCGACGGAATTCGCCTAAGCGTCGAGCGGATCCCCTTCGGTCGCGCCCACCCCGGCTGCAGCGGTGCGCGCCGGGCGGTCAAGCTTGAGTCGGTCGTGCCGGCGCGACCTTCCAAGCTCGCCCGCCGCGAGAACGAGCGCACTCGTGCGAGCGCGAGCACCAGCGCCGCCGGCAACGGCCTGGCCGGTGCTGCCGGTTCGGATGAGGCTGCCGCGACTCCGCGTGTCGTTCCTGTCGGCGCGGGAGCCGTGCTCGGCGCTGTGCCCGTGCGCGTGTGGGTCGAGCTGGGCTCGGTGCAGATCCCATTCGGTCGTCTGCTTGAGCTCTCGCCGGGCGCGGTCGTCGAACTCGACCAGGGCGCCCACGCTCCGGTTGAGATGCTCGTCAACGGCCTCAGCTTCGCCCACGGCGACCTCGTTGTAACCGACGACGGTGAATGGGGCGTGCGGCTGGACGAACTGGTCTGAGCCCCGCGCCCGGCGTGCGGGAGAGCCGCTCAAGAGCGCGCGGTCGAGGTCGATAACCCGGGACGACTTCTCCCTCGGAAGTCATTCCCTCGATGATCAAGTCGACTTCGCTCCTGCGTGTGGCAGTGCCGCTGGCTGTTGTCCTTTGCGGCGGCACGCTCGTCCCCGGTTCCGCAGCAGCCTTTACGCCGATCAGCGGCTCGGCCGGCGGCGAAAACACGCCGCTGAAACTCAGCTCGCCCTCGACTACCACCTCCTCCAGCGGCGGTGGTGGCAGCGTCACCCGCACGATCGTCGCGCTGGCGATCGTGATCGCCGTGATCTGGGGCCTGGCGTGGGCGCTGCGTCGGGTCAAGGGCGGCGGCGCCGGCGGGCGGGTGCTCAGGAGCGCCGGCACCGGCCTTGAGAGCGTGGCGGCGCTGACGCTCGCCTCAGGCCGCTCGCTGCACCTGGTGCGCGCCGGCCACGACTACCTGCTGGTCGGCAGCTCCGAGCACGGCGTCGTGCCGATCCACCGCTACAGCGAACAGCAGGCACTGCAGGCCGGCTTGATCGCGCCGACGGTCTCCTCGCAACAGGGGGTGTTGCCTTCGCCGGTTGCGCCTTCTGCGCCTGCAACCGGCCCCGGCTATGGCCCTGGAGGAGGCTATGACTCGGCTCCCGCCCGCGGCTACGCCTTCGGGCCGGGCTCAGGCACGCTGGTCGAGCGGTTGCGCGAATGGACGGTGCGGCGGTGAACGTCAGCTCGGGCAACGCCGTGCAGATCCTGCTGCTGGTCGGCGCGCTGACGCTGATCCCGGCGGCGCTATTCACGGTCACCGGCTTCAGCCGCATCTTGATCGTGCTCGGCTTCATCCGCACCGCCGTCGGCACGACCAGCGCGCCGCCCAACCAGGTCCTGGTCGGGATCGCGCTTTTCCTGACGATCTTCGTGATGGCGCCGACCGTCAGCGCGATCGACAAGCAGGCTGTCAAGCCGCTCAGCGCCCACAAGATCTCAACGACCACGGCGCTGCGCCGCGCCGAGCAGCCGCTGCGCGAATTCATGTTCCGTCAGACGCGCGCGCAGGACATCTCGCTGTTCGTCAGCCTCGCTCACTCAAAGCCACCACGCACCCGCGCGGAAGTGCCGACTGAGGTCTTGATCCCAGCCTTCATCGTCTCCGAGCTGAAGACGGGCTTTCAAATCGGCTTTCTGATCTTCCTGCCGTTCTTGATTATCGACCTGATCGTCTCCTCGACGCTGATGAGTATGGGCATGATCATGCTGCCGCCGACGTTCATCTCGCTGCCGTTCAAGATCCTCTTGTTCATCCTGGTCGACGGCTGGGACCTGGTCATCAAAGCTTTGGTGCAGAGCTTCCACTGATGCCTGTGCGATCGATCGGGAAAAGCACGGTTTGCGCAAAGGGGAGCCTGTGAACCAGGACACCGTCGTCAACCTCGCCTCGCAAGCGATGACGCTGGCGCTGAAGATCGCCGGCCCGCTGCTGCTCGTCGGCTTGGTCGTCGGCTTGGTCGTGAGCGTGTTCCAGGCGGTTACCCAGATCCAGGAGCAGAGCCTCAGCTTGATCCCGAAGATCGTCGGCGTGGCGGTGATCGTGGTCGTGCTCGGGCCGTGGATGCTCGGGCAGCTCGTCACCTACACCACATCGCTGTACAGCTCGATCCCCTCGATGGTCGGATCGTGAGCCAGTTGCTCTCAGAGCTGGCCGGCGGTGAGCTGGCCGGCTTTATCTTGGTGCTGGCGCGGGTGGCACCGATGTTCCTGCTTGCGCCGCTGTTCTCCTCACGGATGATCCCCGCGCGCGTGCGCGGAATCGTCGCGGTTGGCATCTCGATTGGGCTGGCGCCGGTGGCGCTGCACGGTCAGCACATACCGGGCGACGCACTGTCGCTGGCGAGCCTTGTAGTCGAGGGCATGCTGGTGGGCCTTGGCTTCGCGCTGTCGCTGTCGCTGCTGCTGGCGGCGCTTGAAACCGCCGGCTCGCTCGTTGACATCGTCTCGGGCTTCTCCTACGGCAGCCTGATAAACCCGCTCAGCGGCGAACGCAGCGCCGTCATGTCCCAGTTCTACGCGCTGGTAGGAACGATGATCTTCCTGATTGTTGGCGGCGACGCCTGGATGCTGCGTGGCCTGGCCACCACCTTCCAGCTGGTGCCGCTGACAAGCGCGCCGCGGCTGAGCTCGATGACGGCGGGGATCGAGCAGCTGTTCAGCACGGTTTTTGCTTCCGCTGTCGAGGTTGCCGCGCCGGTGTTGATCGCGCTGTTGATTACCGACGTGGCCTTTGGCGTGGTCTCGCGTGTGGTGCCGCAGCTGAACGTATTCGCGGTCGGCTTCCCGACCAAGGTCGCAGTGGCGCTATTGGTCGTCGCCGCATCGATTCCGTTCGTCGGCAACTGGATCTCCGACCAGCTCTCCGTCAACGTCTCAAGCGCCCTGGAAGCGCTGCACGTCGCCTGAGGCGCTGAGCGTTCATGGCTGCCGAGGAGCGCACAGAGAAGGCGACGCCCAAGCACCGCAAGCGCGCCCGTGAGCGAGGCCAGGTCGCGCGCTCGGGCGACCTTGGCGGCGCGGTCGTGCTGATCGGGGGCCTAGCCACACTGGCGGCCACCGGGCCGCAGATCGTTAGCTCCGGGGCCAGCGTCTTCCGGCTGACGCTTGGCGCGATCGCCAGGCCGGGACAGGCGACCACTGCCGCCGGCTTGACCGAACTGATGCACATGGGCATGCAGACGGTGCTGGTCACGGTTGCCCCCGTCGCCATCGTCTGCATGGTCGCGGGCGTGCTCGTCGGCGCTGCGCAAGTCGGGGTGCGGCCCTCGGTGAAGGCGCTGCAGCCAGACTTCCGTCGCATCAACCCGGCCTCCGGCGCGCGCAACCTGCTCGGTCCGAACACGCTGTTCGAGGCGGTCAAGGCGCTCGCCAAGGTCTCCGTCGTAGGCGTGGTCGCCGGCTTGGCCCTGCTGCCGGGACTGCAGGACCTGGCCGCCAAGGTTGGGATCGCGCCGGGCGCGCTGGGTGCGATCTTCGGCGAACGGGCGCTGGCGATTGCTGAGCGCGCTGCGATCGCCTACCTGCTGATCGGCCTGCTCGACTACGCCTACAAGCGCTTTCAGCACGAGCGCAAGCTGCGCATGACCAAGCAGCAGGTCAAGGACGAGGCGCGCCAGTACGGGGTCTCGGGCGAGGTCAAGGCGGCGCAGCGCCGCCGCCAAGCGCAGGCCGCGCGCGCGCGGATGATGGCCGCGGTCCCGGGCGCCGACGTGGTCGTCACCAACCCAACCCACTACGCGGTCGCGCTGCTGTACGACCGCTCGCGCAGCGCGCCGGAAGTGGTGGCCAAGGGCCAGAACCTGATCGCCGCTCAGATCAGGCGGATCGCCTCAGAACACGAGGTGCCGGTGATGAGCGACCCGCCGCTTGCTCGCGCCCTGCACAGCTCGACCGAGATCGGCCAGCTGATCCCGCAGGAGCTGTTCGCCGCTGTCGCCAGCGTGCTGGCGTTCGTCTATCGCCTGGCGGGACGTAGGAGCGTGGCGGCGTGAGCATGGCCAAGCGCCTGCTGCGCCACACCGACCTGCTCGCGGCCGTGGCCGTGGTGATGGTCGTGACGATGTTGGTGGTGCCGCTGCCGGCGGCGCTGCTCGACCTGCTGATTACGCTGAACATCTCCGCGGCGCTGACGGTGGTCGTCGCGACGATGTACCTCAGCCGCTCGCTGGACTTCGCCTCCTTCCCCAGCCTGCTGCTGCTGACGACGATGTTCCGGCTGGCGATCAACGTGTCGGTGACGCGCTTGATCCTGACCACCGGCGACGCCGGCAGCGTCGTCAAATCCTTCGGCCAGTTCGTCGTCGGCGGCAACGTGATCGTCGGCCTCGTGATCTTCCTGATCCTGATCGTGATCCAGTTCGTCGTCGTCACCAACGGCGCCGGCCGTGTCGCCGAGGTCGGCGCGCGCTTCACGCTGGACGCGATGCCGGGCAAGCAGATGGCGATCGACGCCGACCTGAATGCCGGCCTGATCACCGAAGACGAAGCGCGCACGCGCCGCTCGGAGATCTCGCGCGAGGCCGACTTCTACGGCGCGATGGACGGCGCGTCGAAGTTCGTCAAGGGCGATGCGATGGCGGCGGTGATCATCACCGCGATCAACCTGATCGGCGGCATCGTGATCGGGATGCTGCAGCGGGGCCTCGGCTTCAGCGAAGCCACCCATCAATACTCGCTATTGACGATCGGCGACGGCCTGGCGGCGCAGATCCCGGCGCTGTTGATCTCCGTGGCGACCGGCATCATCGTCACTCGCGCGGCCTCCGATCGCGACCTCGGCAGCGACATCGCCGGGCAGATCCTGCGCCAGCGCAAGGCACCGCTGGTGGCGGCGGTCACCGTCGGCTTGTTCGCGCTCGTGCCGGGTCTGCCAAAGCTGCCGTTCCTGGTCATCGCGGCGCTGCTCGGCGCCGTCGGCTGGGCCGTGCGCGATGGCGTGCCCGGCGAGCGCGAGTCCAAGGGCGACACGCGCGCTGCGGCGCCCGTCGTCCCCGCGGCGGCCTCGCCGAGCGGCGAGCCGATCGAGGGGGTCGGCGTCGACCCGCTGGAGCTGGCGATCGGCTTCGGCCTGGTGCCGCTGGTCGACGCCGGCTCAGCGGCTGCGCCGCCCGCGCCCGGCGCGCCGGCGGGGCGGCCGGCGGCAGCGAAGCCGACCGGCTCGCTGCTGCGGCGGATCAGCATGGTCCGGCGCCAGATCGCCGGCGATCTCGGCATCGTCGTGCCGGCGGTGCGCATCCACGACGAGCTGGGGATGGAATCGCACGAGTACGTGCTGAAGGTGCGCGGCTCGGAGGTCGCGCGCGGCCGGATCATGCCCGGGCATCTGCTGGCGATGGACCCCGGCGACGCCGGCGGCCAGCTGCAGGGAATACCGACCAAGGAGCCCGCCTTCGGCCTGCCAGCGATGTGGGTGCACGAGTCGGCGCGTGCGGAGGCAGAGGCGCTCGGCTACACCGTGGTCGATCCCGAGTCGATGATCGTCACCCACCTGACCGAGACGATACGAGCACACGCCTCTGAGCTGCTCACGCGCCAGGACGTGCGCGCGCTGCTCGACCGGCTCAAGGACAGCAACGCCGCGGTGGTGGAGGAGGTGGTGCCCGACGTGCTGACGTTGGGCGAGATCCAGCGCGTGCTGCAGACGCTGCTCGCCGAGGGAGTGCCGGTGCGCGACCTCGGTGCGATCGTGGAGGCGATCGGCGACAAGGCGCGAATAACGCGGGATACGGGCTTGCTCGCCGAGTACGCTCGTCAGGCGCTGGGGCGCGCGATCACCGCACCGCACCTGGACGAAGGCTTGCGCCTGCAGGCGATCACCCTCGACCCGGCTATCGAGCAAGAGGTGTCGACCTCCATCACACAGACCACCGACGGCGAGTACCTGGCGATGGAGCCCACGCGCGCGCAGGCGATCCTGACGGCGCTGCGCAGCCAGGTCGAGCACGCCAGCGGCATCGGCGCGCGGCCGGTGCTCCTGTGCTCTGCCCGTGTGCGCCGGCACCTGCGCCGCCTGGTGGCACAGGGCCAGCCGCACCTGCCGGTCTGCTCCTACAACGAGGTCGCGCCGGGGATCGACGTGCAGACGGTTGGGGTAATCACGGCATGAGGCTTGCCAGGCGATGAGCACGGCGGCGCAGACCCGTACCTACCGCGGCCGTACGGTCGAGGAGCTGGTGCCGACGATCGAGCGCGAGCTGGGCCCGGACGCGATCATCGTGCGCCGGCGCGAGGGCTTGCACGGGGGCATCCTTGGCTTCTTCCAGCGCTCGTTCGTCGAGGTCGAGGCGGTAGCGGGCCGCCCGCGTTTGGATGTTTACGACGAGCTGCCGGATGAGCCGCCGTATGAGCCGCCTGCATCGTTGTCGTCGCCGTCATCGCCATTGCCATCGCCGCCGCCAAGCGAGCCGCCGGCAGCGTCCGCGCACGAGTCGGTGCGGCTCGGAGCGCTAACGCCCCAAGGCGCCTACGTCAGCGAGCAGCTGGCCGCGCTGGCCGCCGCCGCAGGCGAGGCGACCGCCGTGGCTACCGCGCTCGCGCCGGCGCAGCCATCGTTTGCGGTCGAGCTGGCGGCTGCGCAATCTGAGCCGCAGCGCCAGCCGCGGGTGAGTGCCGTGCCCGCGTTTGAAGCGGCCCCGGTGGCGCAGGCAACAGCCGTGCCGGTCGTGCCGGAGCAGGCAGCGGCAGCAGCGGTCGTGCCCGTCCCGCACGCGACGGCAATGCCGGTCGCGCATGTCCCCACGCACAGCCACCCGGCCGCAGCCGCCGGTCTCGCTCGAACGCTGCAAAGGGTCGGCGTCAGCGAGGCGTTCGCCCACGAGCTGATCGGCGCCGCCCAGGCACACGTTTTGCCGCTTGCGCCGCGTGAGGGCCTGACGCGGGCGACGCGCACTGCGCTGGCGCAGCGGATACCGGTGGCGCGCGCGCTGCCCGTCGACGGTGCCTGCTTTCTCGTGCTTGGCGCCGGCGGCAGCGGCAAGACCACCTACTGTGCGGCGCTGCTCGGCGTCTACCGGCGCGCCGGGATCCTGCGCGCCACCTACGCGACGTTGACCTGGCACCCGGAGCGCCCCGGCCTGCACGCGATCCTCAGCCCCGATCTGCTGACGCCGACGCCGGTCGATTCGCCGCGCGTGCAGGCGGCATTGCGGCGCGCGCGCGAACGTGGCCTGCTCGTAATCGACACGCCGCGCGCCTCGCCGGCCGACCGCGCGGGCGTGCGCGCGCTGGCCAAGGTGGTGAGCAAGCTTGAGCCCGAGCGTGTGCTGCTGGCGCTGCCGGCCACGCTTGGCGCGGCGGCCGCGGCGCAGCAGCTGCAAGCGTTGCGGCCGCTTGGAGCCAACGCGGTCGCGCTGACGCACGCCGGGGAGACCGACCAACTTGGCGTAGCGGTGGAGGCAGCCTGCCGCTTCGGGCTGGCGCCCGAGCACCGCCTGGACCCGCGCCGCGGCGGCGGTTGGCGGATCGCGCGGATGGACCCGGCTTCGATCGCTCAGGGGCTGTTGCCGTGAGCGCCCCCGCTGTGCAGCGACGCGAGTACGTGCGTGTGATGTCGGCTCGCCCGGTGCTCGTCTACCGCGGTCGCGACGGCCGCTCGGTCTCCAGCTACACGGTCGACGTCAGCGGCGGTGGCATGATGCTGGCCGGCCCCGACGCCTTGCAGCAGGGCGAGCAGATCAGCTTCCGCTTGACGATCGCGCAGGGCGATCCGCCGATCGAGGGCTGGGCGCGGGTCGTTCGCGGGGATCGCGCCGGCCGGCGCTGCGTCGCCTTCACCACGATCGGCGACCTCGACCGCCGGCGGCTGGTGCGCTTCGTCTTCGAGCGCCAGCGGATGGAACGTCGGCGCGGCCTGGAGCTGGAGGACGGCCGTGCCGGCTGAGGCGCAGGCCGGCCCGCAGGACGTGCCCAGCGTCGCCGGCCATCCGCGTGCCACGCGCGCCGTGGCAAAGGCAAAGGGTTGGGCCGGGCTGGTCGGCTTCGTGGTCGGCGGCTACCTGTCGCTGCCGACCAACACGCTTGTCGGCGCCGGCGCGCGCGCGCTCGTGGCAGGTGCGGCTTGTTACGTCGCTGCCTGGGCTGCGGCCGTGTTCGTATGGCGTGCTCTGATCGCGCTGGAGCTTGCGCGCCATCGCCAGCGCCGTGATGCCGCGCGTCCTCCGCAAGCGGGCTGAGGGCGGGCTGAGCGATCGATCCGATCGATCCGATCTCGCGCGGCGCCCGCCCGCAGCCGCCCCGCACCGTGCGGCCGGTCAAACGGCTGGAGCGGATCTCGCGCGAGCGCGACCGGCCCGACCCGGACGAAGAGCACTCGCGGCAGCAGTCGTCTGAGCCCGAGCAGAGGCGGGAGCCCGGCGCGAGGCGGCGGCATGTCGACGTTCGTGCCTAAGGGCCCCTTGAGCCCGCACGCGGCCCCGCCTGCAGGAAATCTTGCGCGCGGCAGGAGAAGGCGTCCGGCGCGCAAATCATGCTCAAGTTCCCATGCGCCCGGACGATAAACGGGCGTAAGCCGACATGGAGTCGGCGTCGGGACTACATAACGACACCGTCATCAAGGAGATGAACGTATGTCCATGACTATCAACACCAACCTCGAGGCGATGAACGCCCAGAGGAACCTGAACGCCACCGAGGGTGCCCTCGGCCAGGCGATGCAGAGCCTGTCCTCGGGCCTGCGGATCAACTCGGCCGCCGACGACGTCGCCGGCTACGCGATCAGCCAGCGCCTGCAGGCGCAGGTCAACGGCCTCAACCAGGCCGCACAGAACGCCCAGGACGCCGTTTCGCTCTCGCAGACGGCGCAGGGATCGCTCAACGACGTGACGCAGATGCTGCAGCGCGTCCGCGAGCTGGCGGTGCAGTACGCCAACGGCACGACCTCAAAGCCGGATCAGGAAGCGATCCAGTCCGAGGTCAATCAGCTGATCTCCGAGATCGACCGTGTGGGTGAAACGACGCAGTTCAACGGCGTCGACCTGCTCAACGGCAAGACCACGATCTCCTTCCAGGTCGGCGCCAACGGCGGCGAAGTGATCGCCGTGTCGACGATCACGCTGTCGGCCGCGATCGGCTCGATCAGCCTGACCTCGATCTCCGGCATCGACGAAGCGCTCAGCAAGGTGTCTGGCGTGGCCGGCGAATTCGGCTCGGTCCAGAACCGCATCCAGTACACCGAGAGCAACCTGGAAGTCTATGCCCAGAACCTGTCCTCGGCCGTGAGCTCGATCGTCGACGTCAACATGGCGGCGGAGATGACGACGTTCACCAAGGATCAGGTGCTCCAGCAGGCCGGCGTGTCGATCCTGGCGCAGGCCAACTCGCTGCCGCAGGCGGTCTTGAAGCTGCTGCAGTAGCTCCATCTTCCTCAGGGGTCGCGCCTGCGGGCGCGGCCACTGCAGTGAAGCCGACCCGCGCGTCCCTGACCGCACGGGTCCGGTACATACAGCTTTGGCGACAATTCGAGGGGTTGCCGAAGCTTACATACCGTCGCTCAACGAGGGAACGACGGAATATAGGGCGGGCGGCTTCGGCCGCCCGCCTGTTTTTGCGCCGGTCGGGCGGAGTCGCCGCTCGTGCCGGTCGACGTGGGATCACGAGGGCCTGTTTTGTTGTTTGCGGGTGCGCGAAACCGCTTGACCCGTCCACGCCCTCAGTGCGCGCCCTCAACCCGCCTCGCCCGTGGCCGATTACCCGGACCGATGTCGATCGAGTCCACGCTGGAACGGGTCGCCGCGCTCCGGCAGACGCTCGCCGACCCCAGCGCGCTGCTGACCGGCGTTGGGGCGACCGGAGGAACGGCGGCTCCGGTGCCTGACGTCGGCAGCGGCGCCCAGCCGTCCTTCGCGGACGCTTTGCAGTCGGCCGCGGCCCCCGGCACGGCTACGGCCCCCGGCACGGGCGCGCTTGCTGTCGGTGAGCTCACGCCGACGCTCGCGCCGACGGCTGCCGGCTCGCCGCTCGGCGCGCGCATCGTCGCGATTGCCGAAAGCCAGCTCGGCCGAGCCGAGCAGCCACCGGGCTCCAACGAATCGCCGGCGATCGCGCAGTACCGAACGGCGACGGCGGGAGCCGCGCCGGGCGAGCCCTGGTGCGCCTACTTCGCCTCGTGGGTGGCCGCTCAGGCGGGCGCTCCGATCGGCGTCGACGGGCAGGGCGCCGGAGCGGTCTCGCAGCTGTGGTCATGGGCGCAGAGCAGCGGCCGCGCGATAGCCAACGGTCCCGGGGTGGTGCCGCAGCCCGGCGACCTGATCGTGTTCGGCGACCAGCACGTCGGCATCGTCCGCGGCGTGCTGCCCGATGGGCAGATCGCCACGATCGAGGGCAACTACGAAAACAAGGTGGCCGCCAACGTGCGCAGCGCCAGCGAAGCCAGCGGCTACGTGAGGATGAGCTGACGATGGCGGCTGCGGGTCGTGGGCTGCCACGCGTCAGCGCGATCGTGCTCACCTACCAGTTCGAGGAATACGTCGCGCGGTCGGTCGAGAGCGTGCTTGCCCAGGACTACCCGTCGGATTTGCTTGAGGTGATTGTGATCGACGACGGCTCGACCGATGGCACACGCGACGCTCTCGCACCCTACCTAGACCGCGTTCGTTACATATACAAGGAGAACGGTGGCCTGCTCAGCTCGGTCAACCGGGGCTTCGCCGAGGCTGGTGGTGAGCTGATCGCGCTGCAGTCCGGCGATGACGAGTGGACGCCGCAAAAGTTGGCAGCACAGGTCGAGGTCATGCGCACACGGCCACAGGTTGGCCTCGTCTATGGCGACATGGAAGTGGTGGACGCTGAGCTGAAAGTGCTGCATCCGTCGTTTTGGCAGAAGGAAGGGATCGAGCCACAGCGCGGGCGTCCGCTGGGGTCGCTTGTGCGCGCCAACTTCGTCTCGGGCGGGACGATGCTCGTCCGCTCGTCGCTGCGCGAGCGCTTTCATCCGCTGCCGTCGCATGCCGGCTGGGAGGACTGGTGGATCGCGGTGCGGGTCGCAGAGGTGGCCGAGCTCGACTACGTCGCACAGCCAATGCTGCGCTATCGCCAGCACGACGCCAACATGAACCTTGGCGCGGATGCCACTCGCGCGCGCGCCAAGGCGGCGCAGGAGATGCCATTTCGCCGCTGGCTGCTGACCGACCTCGCACACGAGCAGGTCACACCAGCGGACCTGTTGGTGGGGTGCCGGCTGTATGAGCACTGCGTGGCCTCGGCGGCGGCAGAGCGGGCTGTCGAGACGACCGAGGTCGCGCCGGGCGACGCCGAGCGTGTCGGCGAGCACGTGCGCGCGGGCTGGGAACACCTCGCCCGCGGCGAGATGGCACCGGCGATGTCCCAAGCGGCGCGGGCGTTCGGCCATGACCTGCACGACCCCCGCGCACGTGACCTGCTCGACGCGGTAGCGGCGATGCCGCCCGAGAGAAAAAGGTCGCTGCCACGCCGGCGCCGCGCTGGCAGCGGCGAGCCACGCGTGACGCTTGGGGTCGCCACCTTCAATCGCGACACCTATCTGCGGGAGGCAATCGCCAGCTGCTTGGCCCAGGACTACGACAGCTTCGAGCTGCTGGTCGTGGACGACGGCTCGACCAATCCCGCGATCGACGAGGCTCTGAGCGGCTTTGACGACCCACGGCTGCGGGTGGTGCGCCATCCCGAGAACAGGGGCATCGCGCAGGCGTACAACACGATGGTGTCCGAGGGCCGCGGCGAGCTGATCGCGATGCTCGGCGACGACGACGTTTGCATGCCGGACCGGCTCGCGCGCCAGGTGGCGGTCTTCGACGCCTATCCAGATGCCGGCGTAGTGCACGGCGACGCGCTTGTGATCGACTCGTCCGGTCGCGCAAGCGGCAGCTGGCGCAGTCGCGACTTCACGCCGGCAGCGCTCGTGCAGAGCTTCTTCCGCGCCCACAACTACCTGGTCGACCCGACCAGGATGGTGCGCCGTCGCGTGTACGAGGCGGTTGGCGGCTACGACTCCAGTTACAAGATCGCCCAGGATCTGCACTTCTGGCTGCGCGCCGCGCGCGACTTCCGCTTCCGCCACTGCCAGGACGCACCTTTGATCGGGCTGCGTCGGCATGGGGAGAACACCTCGGACGAGTCGGCGCGAGAGCTGGAGGTGCGGGACGTAGAACGTGCGCTGGAGGAGGCGATGACTCGCTTCTCGCTGCGCGAGCTCGTGCCGGAGCTTGACTGGGCGGTGCTCGACCCGCCCGATGCCGAACGTCAGGCCCTGTGCCGCCTGGCCGAGGCGCTGGAGAAACGCGCGCTGCCGCTGCCTGCTCTTGCCCAACGCGTCCGCTCGCGCGCCCAGCATCTTGAGGACGCACCACGTGTCCGCCGCGGCTCGGCTGCCGCCTCCCGGCGTCTGTTGATGACCTCCTTCGGCTGGAATGACAGCGGCGGCGGCACGACGGTGCCGCGCCTTGCCGCCAAGGAGCTCGTCCGTCGCGGCTGGGAGGTGACGGTTTTCCACGCCGCCACCCGGTCGGCCTCCGGCGCCGGCGCATACGCGGTGGTGGAGTCTGAAGAGGACGGCGTGCGTCTGCTTGGTGTGCACAATCGCGCCCACGGGATCTGGGATCTCGGCAATCCCTTGCGTGAGCTGGACGACCCGGCGATAACGGCCGAGTTCGCCGCTGCGCTCGACCGGCTGCGGCCCGACGTCGTGCACTTCCACAACCTGCACAACCTTGGCGCCGCACTGATCGATCACGCCGCTGCGCGTGGCGTGCCTTCGTTCTTCTCGACGCACAACTACTGGCTGATCTGCCCGCGCGCCTATTTGATGGGAGGCAGCGGCGAGATCTGCCCCGGGCCCGGCGACGGCGAGCGTTGCGCCAGCTGTGTGCAGAGCCCCGACCCGCTCGCGCACCGGATGCGCCTTGAGGGCATCCGCGCCCGTGTCAGCCGCGGCGTCAGCGTGTGCTTGGCGGTCTCAGAAGCCGTACGTCGGACGCTGATCGGGGCTGGCTATCCGGCGGAGATGATCGACGTCGTGCGTCAGGGAATGCCGCACGACGGCGAGATCTGGCGGCGGCTGGGCCGCGAGCGCGTGCCCGGCCGCGTGGGCGAGGCGCTGACGGTCGCCTTCCTTGGCTCGGCCTATCCCCACAAGGGGCCGCAGCTGCTGGTGGCGGCGGCACAGCAGGCGCAGGCAGACCTGCGTGTGCAAATCCACGGCGAGGTTCCCGACGCCTTCGCCAAGCAGCTGTTGCAGGCAGACGAGCGTGGCGTGGTCGAGCTGTGCGGCCCCTACCAGCCCAGCGAGATCGAGCGGGTGTTGGCGGGGGTGGACGTGGCGGCGCTGCCCTCGACGTGGTGGGACTGCGCGCCGCTTGCCGCCGCCGAGTGCCTGGCCGCACGCGTGCCCGTGCTCGCGCCAAGGCTCGGCGGCCTGGCCGAGGCGGTCGAGCACGAGCGCGATGGGCTGCTGTTCGACGCGCTCGACAGTGGGGACCTGGCGCGCTGCCTGGAGCGGCTGGTGGGAGAGCCCGGACTGCTTGAGCGGCTGCAGGCCGGCATCGGCGAGCCGAGGCGCTTTGGCAGCTATGTGGACGAGCTTGAGGCCTATTACGCGGGCGAGCGGCCGGGTGGGGTTGCTGTGAGCAGCTCGCCAGCGGCGGTCCGCTGGCAGGGCGATCACGGCGCCTGCACAAGTCTGTCGATCGTCAACGATCGCGTGAGCGAGCGCCTGTCCGCCAACGTCCAGCGTGTCGCTCGCTCGGGCAGGCCAGTGGACCCACCGCTCCCGCATGGCGCCGACCTGGAGGTGCGTCACCAGTGGCCGCCTGATCTGAACGCGCCGGCGGCCGGCCGGCTCGCGGTCATCCAGCCGTGGGAGTTCGGTGCGATTCCGCGCGAGTGGGTGGCGCCGCTACGCGAGCGGGTAGATGAGCTGTGGGTGCCGAGCGAGGCGACGCGTCGCATGTACCTGGCGGCGGGGGTCGATCCCGAGCGTGTCGTCGCGATTCCCAACGGCGTCGACCTGGAGGCCTTCCACCCACGCGAGCGTCACAGGGACGGAGCGAAGCGCTTCCTGTTCGTCGGTGGGTTGATCTGGCGCAAGGGCTGTGATGTGCTGCTCGACGCATGGCGAGAAGCGTTCTCCGGCCGTGACGACGTGGTCCTGATCGTCAAGGACGTCGGGGCGGCAGGGGTCTACCGAGGCGCCGATCGCAGCGCCTTCGTCGAGTACGCGCGCAGCGGCGCTCTGCCAAGGCTGGAGCTGCTCGACGCTGAGCTGGCCGATCGCGAGCTGGCCGACCTGTACCGGTCGTGCGACGTGCTCGTACACCCCTATCGCGGCGAGGGGTTCGCGATGCCGGTGCTTGAGGCGATGGCCTGTGGGCTGCCGTCAATCGTGACCGCCGGCGGGCCGACCGACGAGTTCTGCCCGGCCGACGCCGGATGGCGCATACGAGCCGACCGCGCCCTGTTCTCGACCGAGCGTGTAGGCGACTTCGACACGGTTGGACACCCGTGGGTGCTTGAGCCGGACGCCGCCCATCTGGTCGAGCTGCTGCGCGCGGCGGCCGCGTGTGACGCCACGGAGCTGGAACGCCGCGGCCGTGCGGCGCGGGCCGCTGCCGAGCGCTACAGCTGGGACGCGATCGCGGCGCTCTATCAGCAGCGGATCGATGCGCTGGCGGCGGTTGGCGCGCCGCGGTTGGCGAGCGCGGCTGTTCGAGACGGGCACGAGACCACCTTGCGCCTGCTCGCGACTCCGGCGTGGCGCGGCGAGGACCGCCTGCACGAGCTGCTGGCGCTGTGGCAGCAGCTGACCGCAGCCGATACCAACGCCTGCCTGCAGTTGCTCGCCGATCCGCGCGTCGACGGCGGCCAGGAGGAGCTGAGCCGGCGGATTCTGGCAAGCGGCGTCGATCTCGATGCGGCAGCCGACATCGACGTCCTCTGCGAGCCGATCGGGGAGAGCGGCGACGCGCGGATTCACGCCGCGGCCGATGCTTTCGTAGCCCTTCACGGCGCTTGCCAGGGCCACGCACGGCTGGCCACGAAAGCGGGGACGCCTGTAATCGCGCTTGAGCACGACGCGATCGCGGGTTTCCTCTCATCCAGTCGCGTGCCGGCACTGGCTTAGAGCCCCTTCGTTCAACTGCGCGTACGCCTTACCACGGCCGCCGGCGCATTTGAAGGGGCTCTAAGAGCACATTTGACACTCAAGGCGTCAGGACGTAGAGATGCTCTAGAACAAATGTCGAATTTCGCTGGTTCGATGTATCCATTTATGCGATTTGCCGTAAGTTCAGGCAGAACCTCGTAAGGCCAAACGGACGACACGTCGTCGTCCGCGACGGGCAGATGACGGCAGCGACGAAACACATCCACGAGCGGCGGCGAGCCGTGCCGACCCAGCCAAGTCCAGAGGAGGCTCGCTCGCGCTCCGAGCACCTGAGCCTGGTCGAGGAGCCGCTGAAGTGCGTGTGGAGCGGCTTCCCCAGCCACGAGCGTTCCTGTCGCTCGCGCATTCCCGGGAGCGTGGTCGTGCGTGCCTGGCACCGCGAGATGCAGCTGAAAGGAACCGAGCAGGGCTTCTTCCATTTCTCCTGGCGCTCAGGCGTGTGGCTTGGCTATGGGCTCGCCGACGGCGGCGTCCGCGGCGTCTACTGCCCCACGCACTGCGCTGAGCGCGAATCGCGCGGGGTGTAGGAGCAGCTCGCGCGCTCCGACTGACCGCTGCGGCGGCGCTGCATTAGCATTGCCCGTCCCGTGCCGCGCACCCTGATCGCTGACCTCAAAGAGCACATCGGCCAGACCGTGCAACTGCGCGGCTGGGTCAACGCCCTGCGCGACCAAAAGCGCGTGCAGTTCCTAATCGTTCGCGATGAGACCGGCATCGCTCAGTGCATACTTGGCAAGGACGAGCAGCCAAGCGAGCTCAACGAGGCGATCTCGGCGCTCGCGCCCGAGTCGGCGGTCACGCTCACCGGCACCGTCGTCGCCGACGAGCGCGTCAAGCTCGGCGGGTTGGAGCTGCAGCTGGACTCGCTGCAGCTGGACTCGCCTGCCGAGCCGGAACTGCCGGTTACGCCAGAGTCCTCGCTGGACAAGCGGATCGACTGGCGCCACCTGGACTTGCGCCGCCCCGACCGGCGCCTGATCTTCGAAGTGCAGACGGCGGTAGAGGCCGCGATGCGCGAATACTGGCGCGAGCAGGGGTTCATCGAGATCCACACGCCGAAGCTGATGGGCTCGGCCAGCGAGTCCGGCGCCGAGCTGTTCCGCGTCGACTACTTCGAGGAGAACGCCTATCTGGCGCAGTCGCCGCAGTTCTACAAGCAGATGGCGATGGCCGGCGGCTTTGGCAAGGTGTTCGAGATCGGGCCGGTGTTCCGGGCCAACCCATCGTTCACCTCACGCCACGACACCGAGTTCACGAGCGTCGACGTGGAGATCTCCTGGATCGACTCGCACGAGGACGTGATGGCCTTTGAGGAGAGCTGGCTCGCGCACGTGCTCGGCAGCATCGCCGCCTCCCATGGCGAGCGCATCGCCGAGGCCTTCGGCGTGCAGGTGACGCCGCCACAGACGCCTTTCCCGCGGATGACGCTGGAGGCGGCCAAGGAGCTGCTGCGAGCCCACGGCCACGAGCCGCCCGGGCCGGGGCACGACCTCGACCCGCCCAGCGAGCGGGCGCTGTCGGCGATCGTCGCGCGCGAGCAGGGCAGCGAGTTCGTGTTCGTGACCGACTATCCGACGACGGTGCGGCCTTTCTACCACATGCGCTACGAGGACCGACCCGATCTGACCAAGAGCTTTGACCTGCTCTGGCGTGGCATCGAGCTTACGACCGGGGCCCAACGCGAGCACCGCTACGAGCAACTGCTGGCCCAGGCTCGCGACAAGGACGTGGAGACGGAGTCGATCTCCTACTACCTCGACTTCTTCCGCTATGGCGCGCCGCCGCACGGTGGCTTCGGCTTTGGCCTTACCCGCCTGCTGATGCAGATGCTCGGGCAGGACAACGTCAGAGAGGTGACGTTCCTATACCGAGGCCCGAACCGACTGACCCCCTAGAGCCAGTCTCAGATTGTCTGGCCGCTTGGGAGGACTCCCACCGCCCCGGAGGGGTGGGGGCGGTGGGAGCTGTCTTGGGAGAGGAGACTGATGGGGCTTCCGTGCCGGCTCCCCCGTCGGCGCTCGCGCAACTTGCGCGCGGCGTCGAGGGCTTGTTCGCGGGCGCGCATCAGGTGGGCGGCGCCCGTCTTGGCTGAGGGACTAGGCGGCAATGGCACTCTCCGTGCATTCTTCGCACTCGCCCAGGCCCTGTAGTTCGATTTCCAGCGGCGCGTGGTTGGAGGGCCGCTTGCCCTGGCGGTAGGCGTGCTTGACCTCGCAGCGCGAAATGTGTTCTGCCAGTCGGCTGCTCGCCAGCGCCAAGTCGATGCGCAGGCCGTAGTCGCGCGCATAGTGGCCGTCGCGCTGGTCCCAGCAGGTGTAGCCGCTTTCCTCGGGATGCAGGTGCCGGTAGACGTCGAGCAACTCGCCCTCGCGCATGATCTGGCGCAGCTCTTCGCGCTCGCCCAGAGCGGTGTGCGACGAGCCCTCCAGCCAGGTCGGCTCATACACGTCGCGGTCGCAGGGCGCAACGTTGAAGTCACCGGCAATCAGCAGCGGGTGGTAGTGCTCGCGGCAGGCCTGGTTGGCGACTGCCTCCAGAAACGCCAGCTTGCCGGCATCGTCGTGCTCACGGCGCTCGGCGTAAGCCGGCACGTACACGGTCCCGAGCGTAAGCCCGGCACAGGTGGTTTCAAGCCAGCGCCCCGACGCAAGCTCGTGTCGGCCGGCCAATGCGCGGCTGCGCTGGCTGACCTTGTGGTCGGAGCGCACCAGGATCGCGACGCCTCCGCCCAGCCGGCCCGGCGAATGCTGGGCCTTGTAGCCGAGCTGTTCGAGTCGCTGGTGGGGAAAGTGGCGGAACGGGCAGCGAGTCTCTTGCAGGCAAACCATGTCCGGCTGCTCGCGCCGCAGCAGTTCGGCAATCCTCGGCATCCTCGCGCGGATGCCGTTGACGTTCCAGCTGACGACCCGCAGCGTGTGCTCGTGTGCCGCTCGCTGCGGTGTGCCTGCCCCCTCGAACTGCCTGCTTGTCATTTGGTCTCCGTTGCGCATGTCCCGGTCCTCCTGTCGAGACTCCCCCTCGTGGGAAACAGTCGCTACATAGGGTTTGAAACGGCGCACTACACAAACCCCGAAACTGCTTCCTACACAACTCGGAGACTAGGGAAGGCAGGAGGAAACGTCTATAGGCCGAGTAGACAAAAACCTGTGCCGCCGGTTGGACGGCACGGACCACCGCCATTACGTGGTTGTCCCGGTGTCGTCCGGCCCTCGGATTACCTTCAGTCACGTGCTGGTCAACGAATTGACAGACGGCGCCGAGGTCGATCAGGTCCTGCTGGTGCGCCAAAGCGAGCGGCGGGCACGGCGCGACGGCGGCGACTTTCTGCGCCTGCAGCTCGGCGATCGCACCGGCTCGCTGACGGCGATGGTGTGGGAGGACCTGGCTGCGATCGAGCAGCTTGCGCCCGCCGGCTCACCCGTGCACGTCAGCGGGCGTTATGTGGTGCACCCGCGTTTCGGGCCACAGATAAACATCCGCGTGCTCTCGTGTGCGCAGGAGGGCAGCTACTCGCCGGCCGATCTGCTCGACGGGCCGGTGCGGGCGCCCGAGCAGATGGAGGCCGACCTTCGCCAACTGATCGCAACCGTGCGCGATCCGCATCTAAGTGCCCTGCTCGATCGCGCGTTCGGCGAGGCGTCGTCGTTGTGGCAGGGCTACCGCACGGCGCCGGCGGCCAAGTATTACCACCAGGCCTACCGTCACGGGCTGCTGGAGCACTGCCTTGGCGTCGCCCAGGCGGTCGGTGCGATCAGCGCGACGTTTCCGGGCATCGACCGCGACGTCGCCGTGACCGGAGCGCTGCTGCACGACATCGGCAAGCTCGACGCCTACACGAATGAGGATCCCCGCACGATCGACCTGACCGACCTCGGCCGCCTGCACGGCGAGATTGCGCTTGGCTACTACCGCATCCGCCGTGAGATAGAGCAAATCGACGGGTTCCCACGCGAGCTTGGCTGGGCGGTCCTGCACATCATCCTCTCCCATCACGGCTCGCTGGAGCACGGCAGCCCCGTGGTTCCAAGCACGCGCGAGGCGACGCTCGTGCACATGATCGACAACCTTGGCGGCAAGCTCGGCAGCTTCGATCGGATCGAGAAGGAGCTGACGCCGGGAGCCAGCTGGTCGGGCTTTGACCGTGGCATCGGCGCCGGCGCCTGGTTTGGAGCGCGCGAAGCCGACTTGGAGCAGTCGCCCGCGCGCGAAGCGGCCTGACGGCTTCACTCGCCATAAATAGGCGTCTTCGCTCGGGCCGAAGAACCCGCAATTTGCGCGTGTAGTTGCCTCGCCGGCGCTCGCCTGAGGAAATCGTCTCGCGTCCGGGTTCTATCTTTGTAGCCCGATGGCCAAGGACACCGAGAAGCTGATCCGCCAGCTGTCGCTGATCTCCTACCTGATGGCCGAGCGACGGCCGGTGACCGCGCTTGAGATCCGGCGCGACGTGGAGGGGTACAGCGGCATGAACGAGGACGCCTTCGCGCGCCGCTTCTACGCGGACCGCTCAGAGCTTGAGTCGCTGCGCATCCAGCTGACGGTCGACCGACCCGCCGATGGCGCGGCCGAGCAGGAGAACTACTCGCTGCGCTCGGAGAACTTCCATCTGCCGCCGATCGAGTTCAGCGACACCGAGCACGCGGCGCTGGACACGGCGCTGCAACTGCTCGACGGCGAATTTGCTTATGCCGAGCCGCTGCGCCTGGCGCTGCAGCAGATCACCTGGGGGCGGCCAAGCCCGCTGACCGCGCCCGAGCAGCAGTCGGTGGCGCTCGCGATCAAGGCGGAAGCGGGCGGTCATGAGCTCTCGGCGCGGCTGGCGAAGATCGAGACGGCGATCTTCCGCAACAAGACGATCGTCTTTGACTACTACACGATGGCTCGCGACGAGGTGGGCTCGCGCAAGGTGGACCCCTATCACCTGCTCTTTCAAGCGGGCGAGTTCTATCTGCTCGGCTACGCGCACGAGCGCGAGGCGATCCGCGTCTTCCGGCTGTCGCGGATCCGAGGCAAGGTCTCCTACGCCACCAAGGCCGAGCACGACTTCCGTCGGCCCGTTGATTTCGACCCGCGCAACTACGCCGACCGCGCCGCCTGGCAGCTGGGTGAGGAGCAGGGGTCCGCGGAAGTGCTGCTGCACGAGCGCATCGCCTGGCAGATCGAGCGCCACTTCGGCCGCTTTGGCGAGATCGCGACGGCTGAGGAGCACGGCGCCCACAGCGGCGACCGGCTGCTGCGGACCAGCTATTCGGACGCACGCATGCTTGTCTCCTGGGTGCTCGGCCTGGGCGAGAACGCGCGGCTGATCGGCCCGCCAGAGCTGGTCGAGGAGATCGGCCGGCGGGTGGCGGCGCTGGAGGAGTCACACGCCGAGCCACCCGCGCTGGCCGCGGCAGCGCCCGCGGCGCAGAAAGCGGGCAACGGGCGCGCCAACGGCGCCGGCAAGGCCGCGCGCAGCGACCGCGAACCGGCCGGAGAGGCCGCGATCCGGCCCGAGCGCTTCGCTCGTCTGGTGACGCTTGCCAGCATCCTGATCCGCGCCGGCAAATGCCAGGAGCGACTGCGAATCGCGGAGCTGTGCGAAAAGCTCAACCTGACCGAGGAGGAACTGCGCGAGGACGTCAACGTGCTCAACGTCGTCAACTTCGGCGGTGGCTCCTACGTGCTCTACGCCGAAATCCTGGAGGAGGAGGGTGAGATCGACGTCGATCCCGAGCCCTACAGCGACAACTTCGACCGGCCCGCGCGGCTGCTGCCGGTCGAGGCCAAGGCGCTTGTGGCCGCGATCGACTTGATCGGCGAGCACGTGCCCGAGGGCTCGCTCGCGAGCGCACGCAAGAAGATCGTTGCCGCGCTCGGCGAGGATCCGATGCGCCAGGGGCTGCACGTCGCGCACGCGGCCGGCAACGACCAAGAGGTCGCAGAGACACTCTCGCGTGCGATTGTCGAGCGACGGCTGGTGGAGCTCGACTATTACAAGGAGAACGAGGACGAGTTCTCGCTGCGACGGGTTGAGCCCTACGCGTTGACAAACGGACAGGAGGGGTGGTACCTGGCCTCCTACGATCCGGCCAAGGGGGCGATGCGCCACTTCCGTCTTGACCGGATCCGCCGCGCCGAAGTTTGCAAGGAGGCGTTCGAGCCGCGTCCCGAGGTCGATCCGGCCGCCGAGGTCGACGGCTGGCTGCGCACCGGCGAGGTCGAGTCCTCGCGCGTGGCGCGGGTGTTGGTGACGCCCGAGCGGGCGCGCTGGGCGCGTGAGCAGCGGCGTGTCAGTGAAGAGCTCGCCGACGGCTCGATCGTCGTCGAGCTGGGCTACGCCGGCACCGACTGGCTGGTGCGCGAGGTGCTCAAGGAGGCCGGCGACGCCGTAGTGCTTGAGCCGCGCGACGCGCGCGAGGCGGTCCTGGCCGCGGTGCGACGATTGCAGGCGGCACGCCCGGATTACGCGCTGCAGGGCGCCGCCGTGTCCTAGGCGCTGTGAGCCGACGCGAACAGATCGAGATGAGCCGGCAGGAGGTCGCCGACTTCCTGCTGGCAGAGCGGACGGTCACCTGCGCCACGCTCGGCGTGCGCGGCTGGCCGCATCTGATGCCACTGTGGTACGTGCTGCGCGACACGCCGCCTGGCGAATCGGACCCGCCCACGCCGCGGGTGTGGGCATGGACGTATGCGGTGTCGCAGAAGGCGCGCAATCTACAGCGTGACGCTCGCGCGACGCTGCAGGTCGAGGCCGGCGAGCAGTACCAGGAGCTTCGCGGCGTGATGATCGAGTGCGATGTGCGGATCCACCGCGAGACGGCGATCGTCGCCGAGCTGGGCAACGAGATCTTTCATCGCTATGCCGCTCCACGTGGAGAGCCGCCTGTCCCTGAGCTGCCCAAGGAGGTGGCGGCGATGGTCGAAAAGCAGGCCGCCAAGCGCGTGGCGCTGGAGTTTGTCGAGCGAAGGCGTGCCAGCTGGGACCACCGCAAGCTCGGCGGCGTCTATTAGATCGGAGCCGGCGGCAGCCGGGCGCACGCTGCCGCATCTATAAGCTCTCGCGCGGATGGACTCGTTGAAGGGACTGATCCTCTCCGGGGGAAAGGGCACGCGGTTGCGCCCGATCACCCACACGAGCGCCAAGCAGCTTGTCCCGGTCGCCAACAAGCCGGTCCTGTTCTACGGGATTGAGGCGATGGCGGTCGCCGGGGTGCGCGAGGTGGGTATCATCATCGCCCCGGAGACCGGCGAGGAGATACGGCAGGCAGCCGGCGACGGCGAGCGCTTCGGCGTGCGCATCGAGTACATCGTCCAGGACGAGCCGCTCGGCCTGGCTCACGCGGTGCTGACGGCCGAGCGGTTCCTCGGCGACAGCCCCTTCGTCATGTATCTCGGCGACAACCTCCTGCAGGGTGGGATCGCCGATCTGGTTACAGCTTTTCGCGAGCACGCGCCGGACGCGTTGATCCTGCTCACGCCGGTGCCAGACCCTGAGAACTACGGCGTCGCCGAGCTGGCGGACGCGCCGGCGGGCGAGGTCGGCAGCGTGCGCCGGCTGGTCGAGAAGCCTGCGCAGCCGGCCACCGACCTGGCGTTGGTGGGCGTGTACATGTTCACGGCCGCGATTCACGACGCCGCTCGGGCGATCGAGCCCTCCGCGCGCGGCGAGCTTGAGATCACCGATGCGATCCAGCACCTGGTCGACGGCGGTCGCCGCGTCGAGCCGCACATCGTGCGTGGCTGGTGGAAGGACACCGGGCGTTTGGAGGACATGCTTGAGGCCAACCGCCTGATCCTCGACAACCTTGGCGAGCGCCTCGACGGCGAGCTGATCGATTCGCAGGTTGACGGACGCGTCGTCGTCGAGGCCGGTGCGCGACTGGAGCGGACCAGCGTGCGCGGCCCGGCGATCATCGGCGCCGGCGCCGTGCTGCGCGACTGCTACATCGGGCCGTACACAGCGGTGGGGGAGAACTGCACGATCGTCGATGCCGAGGTCGAGCACTCGATCCTGCTTGCCGGCTCCTCGGTCTGCGACCTGGATGGGCGCATGGAGTCTTCGCTGCTCGGCCGCAACGTCACTATCCGCCGTGGCGACCGCCAGCCGCGTGCCTACCGCTTCCTGGTTGGCGACAACTCCGACGTCTCGATCCTGTGAGCGACTTGCGGTGAGGCTGCTGATCGCGGGAGCGCAGGGCATGCTCGGTCACGACGTGCGGCGCGCTGCCGAGCGCGCTGGGCACGAGGTTCTGTCGCGCGACCTGCCCGAGCTTGACATCACCGACGAGGCCTCGATCGCCGCGCTGTTTCAGCGCGAGCGCCCGGACGCGACAGTCAACTGCGCCGCCTGGACCGATGTCGACGGCGCCGAGAGCCATGCCGAGGCCGCGCGGGCGGTCAACACGGACGGGGCGGGCAAGCTCGCGCGGGCGGCGGCGTCGGCCGGCACTGCGCTGCTGCACGTCTCCACCGACTACGTATTTGACGGCAAGCCCCCAGTCGACGCGGATGGCCGGCCGCGCCCGTATGTCGAGTCCGATCCGACCGGGCCGCGCTCGGTGTACGGAGAGACCAAGCTCGATGGGGAGCGCCAGGTGCTCGCGGCCTCGCCGCGGCACACGGTCGTTCGCACGGCCTGGCTGTACGGCGTGGACGGCGGCAACTTCGTCGAGACAATGTTGCGCCTCGCTGGCGAGCGCGACGCTGTGCAGGTGGTCACCGACCAAATCGGCTGTCCCACCTGGTCGGGCCATCTCGCGACCGCCGCGATCGGGCTGATCGAGCGCGAGGTGAGCGGCCTCGTGCATCAGGCCGGCGCTGGCAGGGCCTCCTGGAACGAGTTCGCGGTTGAGATCTTCCGTCAGGCCGAGGTTGCCTGCCGCGTCGATCCCTGCACGAGCGCCGAGATGACGCGTCCGGCCGTCAGGCCGGCGTGGTCGGTGATGGAGTCCGAGCGCGACGAGGTGATCCCGATGCCCGACTGGCGCGACGGCCTCGCCGAATATCTGGCGGCGCGGGCTGGGATGATGCGCGCATGAGCACAGGAGATGCGGTCAAGCGATCCTGGATGGCGAGCGTTCAGGTCAAAGACGCCGACAGGCTGGAGGCACGATCTTGAGACTGCTGGTCTGTGGCGGCGCGGGCTTCATCGGCTCCAACTTCGCCCGTATCCGCGTGCAGGAGAGCGGCGACGAGGTGCTGGTGCTGGACAAGCTCACCTACGCGGGCCGCGAGGAGAACTTCCACGACTTCGCCGAGGATTCGCGCTTTGCTTTCGTTCGCGCCGCAATCGAGGACGCCGACGCGGTTCGCGCCGCGATCGAATCGCACCGCCCCGAGGCGATCGTCAACTTTGCCGCCGAGACACACGTGGACCGCTCGATCGCCGAGCCCGACGCGTTCGTGCGCACACACGCGCTTGGCACATATGTGCTGCTGGAGGCGGCACGCGAGCACGACCTGCGCTACTTGCAGGTCTCCACCGACGAGGTGTACGGCTCGATCGAGGACGGCTCCTTCACCGAGGACTCGCCGCTGCGCCCGTCCTCGCCCTATTCGGCCACCAAGACCGGGGCCGACCTGCTCGTGCAGAGCTACTTCCACACCTACGAGCTGGCCGCGACGATCTGCCGCGGCTCGAACAACTATGGCCCTTATCAATACCCGGAGAAGCTGATCCCATTGATGGTCCTCAACGCTTTGCACGGCGACTCGCTGCCGGTCTACGGCGACGGCATGCAGGTGCGCAACTGGATCCACGCGAGCGACTTCGCCCGCGCGATCGGCCACGTGCTTGAGCACGGCGCGGCCGGCGAGGTCTACAACGCCGGCGGGCCGGACGAGTGCGCCAACATCGAGGTCGTCAACCGCATCCTGGAGTTGACGGGCGCAAGCGAGTCTCTAATCGAGCACGTCAGCGACCGCCCGGGCCACGACCGCCGCTACTCGCTCTCCTCCGCCAAGGTGCGGGCGCTCGGCTGGGAGCCGCGCGTGCGCTTCAACGAGGGCCTGGAACAGACAGTCGCCTGGTATCGCGACAACAACTGGTGGTGGCAGCCGATCCGCTCAGGCGAGTACCGGGCCTACTACGAGCGCCAGTACGGACGCAGCCTGGCTTAGGCCGGACGCGTCCTGGCTTAGCCAGGACGCGGCCTGCTTAGCGAGGTCGAGTGGGTTTCAACAACATCCCCTGACTTTGCGGGGTGGCCAAGGATCGCGCGTCATCGGGCTCCGCGTAGAAGAGGGGTGTGTGACGTCGTTGAGAACTCCGATACGCGGCATCGACGACCGACTTTGTCGGCGTCCCGATGCCGCGTATCGGAGTTTTCAACGACGTCACACACCCCTGTGCAAGAGAAGCAAGGTCGATGTTCGGGACCCCAGTAGCCCCGCGACCCCGCACGAGGGCTAGCGCGACAGCGTGGCGACCTTCCAGCCGCCGCCTTCCTTGACAAGCGTCATGGTCGAGACGCGGCTCTTGCCCGCGAAGGTGCTCTTGATCCGCGCCGTGGCGTGCTTGCCGCTGACGGCGATCGACTGGATCGTCAGGTTGGTGGCATCGATCTGCAGCAGCTGGTTCTTCAGCGCCGCTTGGCAGCCGCCGCCGGCCTGGGTCAGCGCGGTGGTGACCGAAGCCGCGAGGTCGCGCTGACAGAGCTTCTTCTGTTCGCGCGCCGTGACGTCGGTTTGGAGGTCGGAGATGGCCTGGGCGACGTTGTGGCTTTCACCCTTGAAGGAGCTGGTCGAGGCCGTTTCGCCGCAGCCGCCGATCGCGGTTGTGAGCGCCAGCAAGGTCGTGGCGCCCAGCAGGACGCTGATGGAGCGTGGACTCATCCGGCGCCAAGCGTACGCGAGCGACGCACTCCGTGCGGCGTGCCGTTGCGGTGATTGCCCGGCGGGGCTGACGGCCGCCGCCGGGCGAATGCCTGCGTCTCAGCTCTGGTCGTCGCGGCGGTAGCCGAGCCGCGCCGAGATGTTGTCGGCGGTGGCGACAAGGTGCGGGCCGAGCGCGTCGACCAGCTCCTCCAGCGAAATCATCGAGCTGTGTGCCGCGATGTTGACTGCTGCCACGACCTCGCGCGACTCGGTGCGCACCGGCGCGGAAATCGAGTGCAGACCTTGAGCGAGCTCTTCGTCGTTGACGGCCAAGCCCTCCTCAAGCACATGTTCAAGCTCGGTCCGCAGCGCCTTCTTGCTGGTGATCGAGTTCGGGCCGCGGCGTGTCAGCGTCATGTCGCCGATCAGCTCGCGCTGCTGGGTCTCGGGCAGGTTGGCCAGCAATACCTTGCCCATCGAGGTGCAGTAGGCGGGCAGGCGCGAGCCTGGGCGCAGGTTGAGGTCGATCTTGTTCTGGCCGCGGCGGAAGCTGCGAGCACGATCGACGTAGAGGATCTCAGGACCATCGAGCACCGCCATGTTGACGGTGTAGGAGGTGCGCTGGCGCAGCTCTTCCAGATAGGGCCGTGAGTGCTCGCGCAGCCCGGTCGAATTCAGCGCCGACATGCCGAGGTCGGTGACGCGCAGGCCGAGGCGGTACTTGCGCGAGGCCCCTTGCTCAAGGAAACCGAGCGCGACCAGCGTGATCACGTAGCGGTGGGTGGTGGAGCGGCTCATGCCGAGGTCGTCGGCGATGTCCGCGATCCCAAGCACCGGGCGCTCGGGTGTGAAGCAACCGAGGATCGCCAAGCCGCGCTCAAGCGACTGGGAATATCGCGGCTCGCGGAGGCTCGGTATCGACCACTCGCCGTCCTGGCCGCCCTTGGAAGAATTACTTACTCTAGGCATCTATCGTGTGGCCCCTATCAGTTAGTCCTGAGGTGTTGGCTACTGGTGCACCTCTATTGAACAGTCATCATACTTGGGAAGACCGACGATCTCAATCGAGAGCGGTCTTCCGCCGCTACGGTTAGCATCGTCCGCGGGCCGCTCCAATGCGGCACACACCGGCGCGGCGCGGCCAGATTACCCGTCGGGCGGTTGGCGCGGGCACGATCCGCCCAGCGGCGGCGGCGTTCCCGCTATTACCGCAAGCTTTTCCGATCTGCGCTTATCCTGTTGCCGCCGCGCTGTCTCTAATAGGGAGGCGAACTTGTTCAGAACTGAACGTTCAATCGCTTCACGCACTGCTTCACGCACACCATGAGTGAGCCCGCCGAGTTGCTGCTGATCGGCGACGTGCGCACGATGCGCGCAGACGGTCGTCGCGCTCGTGCTGTGGCGGTGCGCGGCGGATGCGTCGTGGCGGTGGGTGAGCAGGGCGAGGTGGCGCGGTTGCGGGGCCCGGACACGCTGGTGCTCGATCTGGGGGAGCGCACGATTTTGCCCGGCCTGATCGACGCCCACGGGCACTTCGGCCACGTCGCTCGTTCGATGGCGACCGCGGTCGATTGCCGCACGCCGCCGCTGCGCAGCGTCGCTGAAATCCTCGCGCGGGCAGCCGAGCGGGCACGCGAAGTGCCTGCCGGCAGCTGGATTTTGCTGCAGGGAACCACTTTTCAAGACGAGTTGTTGCAGGACGGCCGCTTTCCCACGCCGCTGCAGTTGAGCGAAGTCTCGTCCGATCGTCCGATCGTGTACCGGTCGAGCATCCACCACCTGGTGGTCAATCGCTGCGGCCTTGAGCTGGCGGGAATCGATCGCGACACGGTCGAGCCGCCGAGCGCTCACATCGAGCGCGACGAGCACGGCGAGCCGACCGGCGTGCTGGCCGAGATGTTCGAGCGGCTGCCGATAGCGCCCCCGACCGAGGCGCAGCTGGCCGAGTCCATCGCTCGCGTCGCGCGCGAGAACTACTTGGCCAATGGAGTCACCTCGATCCAGGAGATATGGGACTCCGCTCAGGTGATGCGACTGCTCGGTCGCGCCATCGCCGAGCGTGAGATACAGCTGCGCGTGCGCGGCTTTGGCTGGGTGCCGCTGGCCGGGGCGGTCGCCGAGGTTGCCTCCGGCGCGATCGCCGATGCGCCACTGACCCCCGAATGGTTTGAAGGAGGGGGTGTCAAGCTGTTTGTGGACGGTGGCACGTCCGCCCACACCGCGGCTTTCTACGAGGAGTACCTCGACGCGCCCGGGCGTCGCGGAGCGCTTTGCTTTGAGCTGGAGCAGCTGACCGAGCACATCCGCGAAGCGCATGCCGCCGGCGCCCAAGTCGCTCTGCACGCCGCCGGCGACCTTGCCCAGGACATCTCCTTGGCGGCGTTCGAGCTGGCGGGTGTGCGCCCGGAGCTGGATCTGCGTGCCCGTATCGAGCACGGCGCCAACACCGCTTGGAATCCGTGGCGTGCGGCCTGGTGCAAGCGGCTTGGCGTGCTGCCCGTCCCCAACCTCGGCTTCATTTACAACTACGGCGAGTTCTGGCCGCGCTCGCTCGGTGAGCGCGGCCGCGACTGCGTGCCGTTGCGCTCGCTGCTGGAGGCGGGTTTCCCGGTGCCAAGCAGCTCGGACACGACCGGCGGCGATCCACGCCTGCTCAACCCCTTTCACAACATGTGGTGCGCGCTCACGCGTCGCACGTTCACCGGCCGCACGATCGATCCCGAGCAGCGGATCGAGCGCGAGCAGGCGCTTGCGATGTACACACGCCACGCGGCTCACGCCGGCTTCTGGGAGCGCTCGCGCGGCTCGCTGGAGGTGGGCAAGCTCGCCGACGTCGCGGTGCTCGACTGCAACCTCGATGACATCGCCGACGAGGATTTCGAGCAGGTCCGGGTCAAGCACACGATCGTGGACGGCCAGGTCGTGTACAGCGCACCCGGCTAGGATCGCCAACCGATGGACTTCTACCTGTTCCTACCGGGCCAGTGGTGGGATCGCAGCAAGCCCGTGCGGGCGCTCTACGAGGAGATGCTTGAGCAGGCGGTGCTGGCCGAGCAGCTCGGCTACGACGGGATCTGGCTGGCCGAGCAGAACCTCGTCAGCTTCCTGGCCGCTCCCGACCCGTTGCAGCTCGCGGCGACGATCGCCGAGCGCACTGAGCGCATCCGCGTCGGCGTGGCGGTGTTCGTGCTTCCGTTTCACCATCCGCTGCGGCTGGCCGGCGCCGTCTCCCAGATCGACCAGCTCAGCGGCGGCCGCTTCGACGTCGGCGTCGGTCGCGGCGCGTCCGCCTATCAGATGCGTCAGTTCCAGATGGAGATGCCCGAACAGGACAGCAGGGACTTCTTTGCCGAGCATCTGGGGATCATGGTCGATCACTGGACGGCTGCCGAGGGGTCCTCGCACGAAGGGCGCTTCTTCTCCTATCCCAACGCCACCGTGCTCCCACCGTCGCTGCAGCTTCCCCATCCCCCCGTTTGGATCGCGGCGCTGTCGCCGCGCTCGATGCAATGGGCTGTGGACCTTGGCTTCGACTCGAATTTCCTGTTCAGCCCGTTTCGCGAGCCCTTCGCTCACGTGGAAGACGTCTATGGGGCGTTCGCGCGTGCGATCGAGCAGCGAGGCAGAGACCGAGCGAGCGTCAAGTTCGGCGTCAATCGCATGACATACGTCGGTGAGCGCAACGACACTCACGAGGTGCTGCGCTACGTGCGCATGAATGAGCGCATCGTCGAACAGCAGCTGACGAACGTCGAGCGCGTGAGTCGCGGCGAATACCTCGTCGAGCAGGCGATCTCCGAGGACGAGCCGGAGCTTGAGCAGATGCACGAGAACATCGCCTTTGGCACCGTCGATGAGGTGCGCGAGAAGCTGGAGCGGTATCGGCGTTTGGGCGTGGACTCCTACTCGGCCTGGCACAACATCGGTCAGCCCCACGAGCAGGTGGTGCGCTCGATGGAGCTGTTCGCGCGCGAGGTCATGCCGGGGCTGCGGTGAGGCTGTTCGAACAGTTGCGGCTGGGCTCGGCGACGATCCGCAATCGCTTGATGATGTCGCCGATGAGCCAGCGCGCCGCCGGCGAGGACGGGCGCGCGAGCGACTGGCACCTCGTGCACTACGGCTCGCGCGCGGTCGGCGGCTGCGGGCTGGTGATGATCGAGGACACGGCCGTGACGGCGCTGGGCCGCACCAGCCGCTCGGCGCTGGGAATGTACGACGAGGGGCAGGTCGAGCAGTTGCGCCGAATTGTTTCCTTCTGTCGCGCACAGGGGGCGTCCGTCGGCGTGCAGCTCGCGCACGCCGGTCGCAAGGCTCTGTCCGACACGCGTGGAGCCGCGGGCACGTTGGCTCCCACACCACTGGCATATGGGCCGGGATGGGAGATTCCAGCTCAAGCCACGCTCGCGCAATTGGAGGTGCTCGTCGCGGCCTTTGCCGCGGCGGCGACGCTCGCGCTGCGCGCCGACTTCGATGTGCTGGAGCTGCACGCCGCGCACGGCTACTTGTTGCACCAGTTCCTCTCGCCGCTGACGAACAGGCGCGAGGACGGCTATGGGCGCGACGGCGCCGGGCGCCGTCGTCTGCTGCTGGAGACGATCGCGAGCGTGCGCGGGCGCTGGCCGGATGAGCGGCCGCTGTTCGTGCGACTGCCCGCGGGGGATGGAGCACCCGCCGGCCTGCAGGCCAAGGATGTCGTGGAGTGCGCGCTGGCCTGTGAGGCGGCGGGCGCGACGCTGATCGATCTCACCGGCGGCACGCCGCTGCTCGGTGGCGAGCGCGTCGCCCCCGAGCAGACCTGGGCGACCGCCGCGGCGCTGCGCCGCGGCTGCGAGCTGCCGCTCGCGCTGGGCGGCGGGGTCGTGGACGGCGCCGACGCGCAGGCGCTGCTGGACGAGCACGGAGCGGCACTTGTCAGCGTCGGGCGCCCACTGCTTGAGGAGCCCTACTGGCCGGTCAGGGTCGCACGCGAGCTCGATGCGCCGGCCTCCCTGCCCGCCGGTTATGCGGCGGCGCTCGACGCTCCTTAGAGCCACTTTCAAAGTGCGCGCCCGTGCAAATCCCGACTGCCGGGACATAGCGGATCGCTGGCTAGGACTTCAAATGCGCGCCCTTGCGCCGGTCGAGGGTAACTGTATTCTCGCCCACGTCATCTGACGGACGGGAGGAGAACAATGGTTGAAATGCTCGGGGCCGCGCGGCGTACGGGGATCGCTTGCGGCTTGGTTGGCTTGCTCGCGCTGGCGGGGGCCGGCTGCGGGTCCTCGAAATCGAAAACGACCGCTGCTACGGCTTCCGGGTCGCCGGTCAAGATCGGCTACCTCGCTTCGATCACCGGCTTCTGTGCCTCTTTCTCGCAGGATTACGTCAAGGGGGCGCAGCAGGCGGTCAGGACGATCAACGCCGAAGGCGGCGTGATGGGCCATCCGCTGCAGCTGCTCGTGCGCGACGACAAGGCCGAACCGAGTGTTGGCGTGAGCCAGGCTCGCGATTTGGTTCTAAGCGATCACGTCGGGTTCCTGGCCGGAACCTGCACCAGCGCGGTCGGCAAGAGCGTCACACGGCTCGTGGCCAATCCCGACCACATCCCGTACGTGGTGGGAGTGGCCGATCCGACGATCTTCACCGGCTCGAACAGTTACGTGTTCGGCACAATCCCGACAGCAGCTGTCGAGGGTGCCAACGCAGCGGCGTTCGTCCGCGCTCATCCGCAATGGAAGCGGGTGGCGGTGCTCGCGGAGGACTACAGCTACGGCTATGAAGTCAGCGCCGCCTTCCGTCGCAACATGCAGGGGTCGGCGCAGAAGATCGTCAGCCAGGAATACGCGCCCTCCGAAGCCCCCAGCTACAGCTCCTACATAAGCAAGCTGATCGCGGAGAAACCAGATGTGGTCTACAACACGTTGGTCTCAGAAGACATGGTCACGTTCGTCAAGCAGGCATTTCCGCTTGGCTTCTTCAACGTCACCCGTCTGTTTGGGCCGCTTGACTATGTGACGCTGGATGCGATGGCCAAGCCGCCGGTCGGGCAACCCGGCTACGGCTACTATCCGGCCGCTTCGATGTACAACACGCCGCTCGCCAGGAAGCTGGCGCCGCTGGGCACGGCCGTGGCCAACAGCGGCAGCGCGGGCGACGGGTTCAATCAGATCGAGATCATCGCGCAGGGAATCGAGCGGGCGCACTCGATCGAACCGACCGCGGTGCGCAACGCGTTGTCCGGGGCGACCGTGCAGATGGTGCAAGGCCGCGAGCAAATCCACGCTTGCAACAACCTCACGGCTGTGCCGATCGCGATGGGCCCGGTGGTGGGCCCGACCAGCGCGCTGCCGATCGCCCACTTCTCACCGCTGCGGCTGGTGGACACGAACAAGTACTTCACCTGCTGAGGCATTGAGCTGCACTGCTCCCGCCGCCGGCGTGCCCGGTGGCGGGAGCAGTGCTCGGCGCCAGTCTTCCCGCGGCCCGCGACGCTGGCTGTAGGTTGTCCTCACCGTGAGCCTTGCCACCTTCCTGGATCAGCTGTTCGCCGGGTTGGGGCTTGGCTTCATCCTGTTCTTCTCCGCCGCCGGGCTGAACCTGGTGTGGGGGGTGCTGGGTGTGATGAACTTCGCGGCGGGCGCCGTGTACATGCTCGGTGCCTATTTGGCGACTTCGGTGATAGCGCGCGTGGGAGCGTCGACGCTTGGTTGGTTGCTCGCCCTGCTGCTCGTCCCGCTACTCGTGGGGGCGGCCGGGGCGCTCGTGGAGGTTCTGTTGCTACGCCGTACCTACCGGCAGCGTGACGAGAACCAGCAGTTCATGCTCACGCTGGCGCTCTCCTACCTGATCGCCGGTGGTGTCGTGCTCGCCTATGGCTCTGGGCTTCGCAGCGTCTCGCTGCCGGGGTGGCTGAGTGGCAGCTGGCATCTGCTGGGCGCCACGCTGCCCGTCTACACCCTCGTCGTGATCGTGCTGGGCGTGCTCGTCGCGGTGGCGATCTGGGGGCTTTTGTACGGCACGCGGATGGGGTTGCTCACACGCGCGGCGGTCGATGACCGGGCGATGCTCTCGATGCTCGGCGTCAACGTCAACCTGCTCTACACGGGCGTGTTCGCGCTCGGGATCGCGCTGGGCGCGTTCGGCGGAGTGGTCGATGCGCCCAACGGGGCGGTGACCACAAAACTGGAAACGGCGGCGCTGGTGCCCGCGTTCATCGTCGTCGTCACCGGCGGTCTCGGCAACATGACCGGTGCGTTGGTGGCAGCCGTGTCGATCGGCGTGATCGAGAGCTTCGTGACGCTGCGGAGCCCCACGCTGGCGCCGCTCACGCCGTACGTCGTGATGACGCTGGTGCTGCTCGCCCGGGCTCTCGCCGGGCAGCGCCAGCTTCCCGATCGGGTGGTTGTTTGACGCGCGCGGTGCAGCTGCTGGGGCCGGCGCGCGAGTGGGCGCCCGGAGTGGCACTGCTCGGCTTCGCTGCACTGCTGCCGGCCTTGGCGAGCACCGAGTACGTGCTGCTAGGCGCCGAAATGCTGCCGGCGGTGCTGCTGGCCGTCAGCTTCAACCTGCTGTTCGGCTACGCCGGCATGTTCTCGTTCGGACAGGCCGCGTTCTACGGCGTTGGCGCATACGCGACGGCTCTGTTGATGAACGAAGCCGGCTTTGGCTTCTATCTGGCCTTGGCAGCGGGAATCGTTGTCGCGACGCTGCTCGCGACGCTGTCTGGACAGGCGCTTGTGCGGCTGGAGCCGATCGCCTTCATCATGCTCACGTTCGCGCTTGCGGACCTGCTCGAATTCGCCGCTTCGCACGCACGGCGGCTGACTGGCGGCGATGGCGGCACGATCGCCGAACTGCCGCGATCGCTGAACGTCGACGTCGCGGCGGACGGCGTCTACTACGCGATCCTCGCCGTGACGGCCGTGGTGCTGGTGGCAGCTTTTGCTTATGTGCGCTCGCGCGCGGGGCTGATGCTGCGCGCGATCCGCGAAGACCCGCTGCGCGCGGCTACGCTCGGCATCGCGGTAGAGCGCCGGCGTCTGGGCGTGTTCGCGCTGGCGGGCGCGCTGGCGGCGGCCGGAGGAGGGCTGTCGGTGCTCACGACCCAGATCGTCTACCCGAGTTTGTTCGCGTGGCAGGTATCCGCTGCGGCCCTGATCGGCACGCTGCTTGGTGGGGTCGGCTCGTTCTCGGGCCCGATGATCGGAGCCGTGCTGCTTTCGCTTGTCAACTTCTATGTCGGTCGCAGCAGCACCAACACCTTGTTGATCGACGGCGGCGTCCTGCTCGCGATCGTGCTCGTGGCGCCGCGTGGCGTGCTCTCCTTGGGTAGCGGCAGCTTGCCCGGCGCGCTTGTCGGGATCGGCCAGCGGTTGTGCTCGCGACTGAAGGAGCGTCGCGCCCGGACGGGCGCGACCGGTTGAGGCGGCTGCGTTGAGCGAGACCGCGGCGACGCCGGTGCTGGAGCTACGCGAGTTGAGGCGTAGCTTCGGCGGGGTCAAGGCCGTTGACGGCATCACTCTTTCTGTTTTGGCGGGGGACGTGGTTGCGCTGATCGGGCCCAACGGCGCCGGCAAGAGCACCCTGTTCGCGCTGATGATGGGCGAGCTTGCAGCGAGCGCCGGCGAGATCCACCTTGATGGTCGCGACATGCGCCGTCTTTCGGCGCGGGCTCACGCCCGGGCTGGAATCGGACGCACGTTCCAGGCGCCGCGACTGTTCGCGGGCCTGAGCGTGTGGGAGAACATCCTCGCCGCGCTGGGGGCGCGCACCAACCGATCTGACCGCGAGGGGCCGCCGCCGGCCGATGCGCTCGGCGAGGTCGGGCTCTACGAGCGGCGCGCCGAGCTCGCCGGCTCGCTTTCGCAAGGGCAGCGCAAGCGATTGGAGCTGGCGATGGTGCTGGCATTGCGCCCGCGACTGTTGCTACTGGACGAGCCCACGGCCGGGATGGGGGTGGCCGAGCGTGCGGCGGTGATGGAGCTGGTGATGGCGGCCGTGCAGTGGCGGCGACTGACGATGGTCTTCTGTGAGCACGACATGGAAACCGTGTTTGCGCACGCCGATCGCGTGGTCGTGATGGATCGCGGCGCGATCGTCGCCGACGGCACGCCACGAGAGGTGCGCGAGGACCCGCACGTGCAGAGCGTCTACCTTGGCGGCGGCTTCTCACACGGGGGCGCCCCGCGATGAAGCTCGCTATTCGCGAGTTGCAGGCGTGGCACGGACGCAGTCAAGCGCTGTTCGGGGTGGACATGAGCTTGCGTCAGGGGGAGACGGTCGCGCTGATTGGGCGCAACGGCGCCGGCAAGAGCACGACCTTGCAGTGCGCGATCGGCGCGCTGGCGCGGCGATCCGGCTCAGTTCTAGTGGACGGACACGAGACGATCGGGCTCTCACCGCACCGGGTCGCGCGGCTTGGCGTGGCGTTGGTGCCACAAGGGCGGCGGATTTTCAAGCAGCTGACGGTCGAGGAGAACCTGCGTGCCGGCGTTCGCGCTGTAGCGGCAGATCGGGCTTGGAGCATGGAGCGGCTGTTCGAGGTGTTTCCGCTGTTGGCAGGCGTGCGCTCTTCAAAGGGCGGTTGGCTGAGCGGCGGCGAGCAGCAGGTACTGGCGATCGCCCGCGCTTTGATCGCCGATCCGAAGCTGCTGTTGCTGGACGAGCCGACCGAGGGGCTCGCGCCGCGTGTCGTGGAGACGCTGGCCAAGCAACTGCTTGAGGTGCAGCGGGCCGGCCTGACGATCCTGCTGGCAGAGCAGCATCTCGGGTTGGTGCGCGAGCTCGCCGGCCGCGCCTACGTGATCGACCGCGGCGTGATCCGAGCCGAGGGCGATCCGACGCAGCTGCTGGCTGACGAGCAGATCAGGCACGCTTACCTATCGCTATGAGCGCAGAGGCCTCCCAGCGGCTGTACGAGCGCGCGATCGCGCGCTTCCCGGGCGGCGCGTCGCGGACGACGCTTGCCGGCGGAGTGCCTGTGCGTTACGCCGCCTGCGGCGTGGGGTGGCGGATCGTCGATGTCGATGGGCACGAGCTGATCGACCTGCACGGCGACTACTCGGCGCTCGTGCACGGCAACGCTTTCCCGCCCGTGGTGGCGGCGGCCCGCACGGCGCTCGAACGAGGCTCGGCCTTTGGCATGCCGACCGCCGCCGAGGTGCAGCTGGCCGACTGTTTGGCCGAGCGCATCGGTTGGGCGCAGCGCTGGCGCTTCACCGGCTCGGGCAGCGAAGCGGTGATGGCGGCGGCACGCGCGGCACGTGCCGTCAGCGGGCGCGAGAAGCTGCTGCGCTTTGCCGGCAGCTATCACGGTGGTTGGGAGGCACTGGCCGGCGCCGGCGAGGGCGGCGTGCCGCGGCCGGTGGTCGAGCAGGTGCTGACGGTGCCGGCCGGCGATGTTCAGGCGTTCGAGCGCGCGTTGCAGCGAGACGGCCAAAAGCTCGCTGCCGTGCTGCTGGACCCGATGCCCAACCGTGCCGGCTTGGTGGCGGCCGACCGTCAGTTCGTACGGTTGGTGCGCGAGCGCACACGCGAGCTTGGGATCGCGTTGATCCTCGACGAGGTGATCAGCTTCCGTCTTGCCGAAGGCGGGATGCAGGAGCTGTACGGGATCGAGGGGGATCTGGTGACGCTCGGCAAGCTCGTCGGCGGTGGCTTGCCGGTGGGGGCCGTTGGCGGCAGACGCGAGTGGCTGGACGTGTTCGACCCGGGCCAAGCAGCGCTGCCGCTCGCCGGAACCTTCGCTGCTAATCCGGTGTCGATGGCCGCCGGTGTCGCGGCGCTGCGGGCGCTCGACGCGGCGGCGATCGAGCGCATCGGGGCGCTTGGAGAGCAGCTGCGCGCGGGCCTGCGAATGCTCGGCTATGACTCTGGCGGTGCCGGTTCGCTGTGCAAGCTGCGCCCGCCTGCCGACCCGAAGGCGCTGTGGGCTCGTCTGTACGAGCGTGGGGTGCTGATCGCCGCCGACGGTCTGCTTTCGGTCTCTACGGCGATGGACGAGCAGGTGATCGAGCGCGCGCTGAGCGCCTTTGCTGCCCTCTAACCGTTGCTGGTCGAAAGCGTGCTGCTCGCCGGAAGCGCCGCCAGCACGCGCCGCGCCAGCGCCTCGTCGCCGGTCAGGCGCAGGCCATCGGTCGAGTGCGCGGGACCGAGCGCCAAGGTCCAAGCTGCCGGCGGACCGGCGATGCTTGTCCACGGCACGGCGCTGCCCGGCTCCACCAGTGTGAGGATGCCGTCGTGAACGTCGAACAGCTGGCGCGTCGGCGTTTGCAAGTCCTCGACCACCAGCTCCACCACCCCGTTGGGGAGGGCGGAAGCGTCGAGCACGGCCGGCAGCCCGCGCACTCGCTCGCAAACGCTTGAGGTGGAGCCGGCCGCCCGAGCTGCCGTTGTGCGCACGCCGGCAATCCGGCGCATCCAGCTCGCGATCGGAGAACGACTGACGCGGTCGGCTGCCGGCTGGGCGTTGTCCGCAGCGGTGATTGCTCTAGCCCCCCTTGGCACGCTGACAGTCTAATCGAACTGTCCCGAGTTGCGGATAATTACGTTAGTCGGCTGCGTTCGAGCATATAGATCTCAGTGTGCCAGGCGACTTGCGACGAGCGACCAGGCCACAGCCCGCGCCGCCGAGGGGCGCTAGCCTCGAATCGGTGTCGGGCTCTACTGATGATCCACTGGCAGGCTTCAGCGAGAGCACACGCGCCTGGTTCCAGGCCGCCTACGCACAGCCAACCCCTGCGCAGGCCGGGGCTTGGCCCGCGATCGCCGCCGGCGAGAACGTGCTGCTCTCAGCGCCGACCGGCTCTGGCAAGACGCTGGCGGCGTTCCTGTGGGCGCTCGATCGGCTGAGCCGCGACGACTCTGCTCAAAACGGCGTGCACGTCCTTTACATATCGCCGCTGAAGGCGCTCTCCTACGACGTTGAGCGCAACCTGCGCGCACCGCTACGAGGGATCGGCGCTGAGGTCAGCGTCGGCATCCGCACCGGCGACACCTCCCAGCGCGAGCGCGCGGCGCTGGTACGCACGCCGCCACAGATCCTGATTACCACTCCCGAGTCGCTGTATTTGATGCTCGCCTCGCGCGCGCGAGAGACGTTGAGAACGGTGCAAACCGTAATTGTGGACGAGATCCACGCGGTGGCCGGCAGCAAGCGCGGCTCTCATCTGGCACTGACGCTTGAGCGCTTGCAGCGCGAGCTGCGCCTAGCCGGAGCCGAGCACGAGATGCAACGAGTCGGGCTTTCGGCGACCCAGCGCCCGCTGCAGGAGATCGGACGCTTTTTGGTCGGGCCGCAGCGCCATGTGCGGATCGTCGACGCCAGCGCCCCCAAGCCGCTGGACCTGCGCATCCACGTGCCTGCGGAGTCGATGGGCGCGGATGCGGGCACCAAGCCTGCCGACCCGCTCGACCCACCCGCCGCGACCGATACGCCCGGGTCTTTCGAACGTGGGATCTGGCCGGCTGTCTACCCGGAGCTGTTGGCGCTGGTGCGCGAGCACCGCTGCACGATCGTGTTCGTCAACAACCGCCGCTCGGCCGAGCGTGTGGCGCTGCGGTTGAACGAGCTGGCACAAGCGGAGGTCGCCCGCGCCCATCACGGCTCGCTCGCGCTGGAGGAGCGCACACTGGTCGAGGAGCAGCTGAAGGCCGGTGAGCTGCCTTGCCTGGTCGCTACGTCCTCGCTTGAGCTCGGCATCGACATGGGGGCCGTCGACCTGGTGTTGCAGATCGAGTCGCCGAAGTCGGTCGCCCGCGGCCTGCAGCGGATCGGTCGCGCCGGCCACGGCGTCGGCGAGAGCAGCAAGGGACGGATCTTCCCGAAGTTCCGCGGGGATCTGCTGGAGTGCGCGGTGCTCTGCCGGCGCATGCGCGAAGGCGAGATCGAGCCGACGGTTGTGCCGCGCAACGCGCTTGACGTGCTCGCCCAGCAGGTCGTCGCGATTGCCGCAGCTGCCGAGGTGGAGGACAGCGGCGACATCGGGCTGACCGAGCTGCACGAGCTGGTCTGCGCCTCCCATCCCTACGGCGAGCTGCCGCGGGAGCTGCTTGAGAACGTGCTCGACATGCTCGACGGACGCTATCCGTCGAGCGAGTTCGGGGAGTTGCGCGCCCGGATCGTGTGGGACCGCGTTGCCGGGCGCATCCGTGCGCGTCGCGGAGCGCGGGCACTTGCGATCGCCAACGCCGGGACGATCCCCGATCGCGGGCTGTACGCGGTCACGCTGCCGGACGGCCGGCGTGTCGGCGAGCTCGACGAGGAGATGGTCTATGAGGCGCGGCCCGGCCAGGTGTTCGCGTTGGGCGCTTCCTCCTGGCGGATCGAGGAGATCGGCCGCGACCGCGTGATCGTCACGCCGGCCCCCGGGGTGCCCGGTGCCGTGCCGTTCTGGAAGGGAGACGGCGTTGGCCGACCGTTCGCGCTTGGGGAGGCGATCGGCCGCTTCGCGCGCTGGGCGGTGCAGCAGGAGCACGAGCGGCTGCAGCGCGACTACGACCTCGACGAGAGCTCGGCGCGCAACCTGCTCGATTACCTACGCGAGCAGCAGCAAGCCACACAGGTGCTGCCAAGCGACCGCACGATCGTGCTGGAGCGCTTTCGCGACGAGATCGGCGATTGGCGGCTGTGCCTGCTCTCTCCCTTTGGCGGGCGCGTGCACGCCGCTTGGGGGCTGGCGATCTCAGCGCGCTTCAAGGAGCTGTACGGGATCGACGGCGAGGCGCTGTGGTCTGACGACGGGATCGTTCTGCGCCTGCCCGACGCCGACGGCGACGATCGGGACGGGTGGGAGCGGCCCGCTCGTTCCAGCGGCGAGGCGGGCGAGCGCTCCTATGCCGAGCTGGTTGCGCTCGATCCAGAGGAGGTGCAGGAGGCGATCGTCTCCGAGCTGGGCGGCTCGGCGCTGTTCGGCTCGCGCTTTCGCGAGAACGCAAGTCGAGCGCTCTTGATTCCGCGTGCATATCCGGGGCGGCGCACGCCGCTGTGGCAGCAGCGGTTGAAGGCACAAGGCCTGCTTGAGGTGGCGCGGCGCTACCCGGGCTTTCCAATCGTGCTTGAGACCTATCGCGAGTGTCTGCGTGACGTGCTCGACCTCGACGGCCTCAAGCAGCTGCTGCGGGGGCTGAGCACGCGCGAGATCTCGCTGGTGGAGGTGCAGACCCAGAGTGCCTCGCCGTTTGCCGGCTCGTTGCTGTTTGACTACGTCGCCACCTACATGTACGAGGGCGACACGCCGGCGGCCGAGCGGCGCGCGGCCGCCCTGTCGCTGGACCGCGACCTGCTGCGCGAGCTGCTCGGTCAGGAAGAGCTGCGCGAGCTGATCGATCCTGGCGCGCTGGCGCGCGTTGAGGAGGATCTGCAGCGTTGCTCGACGCTGACGCGGGCGACCAGCGCCGACACGTTGCTGGACGTGCTCAGAGCGGTCGGCGACCTGTCGCCGGCGCAGTTGCGCGAACGGGTCCTGGCGGAGCTTGACGCCGAGTCGCTGCTGGCAGCGTTGGAGCGTGAGCGCCGCGCGCTGCGGGTCCGCGTCGGTGGTGAGGAGCGAGTGATCGCGGCCGACGATGCCGGGCTGTACCGCGACGCGCTGGGCGTGCCACCGCCGGCGGGGCTGCCTGCCGTCTTCCTGGCTGACGTGCCCGACGCGCTCACGCGGCTGGTCGAGCGCTTCGCGCGCACGCACGGGCCGTTCACCAGCGCGGAGCTGCACGAGCGCTACGGCGTTGACCCGGCAGCGGTTCTACGCGAGCTTGAGCGCGGGGGCGCGCTGGCGCGCGGCGAGCTCAAGCCCGGGCCCGCGCGCACGAGCGGTCGCGAGTGGTGCGACGTCGGTGTGCTGCGCTCGCTGCGGCGCGCGTCGCTGGCGGCGCTGCGCAAGGAAATCGAGCCGGTGCAAGCGCGCTCCCTGGCGGCGTTCATGCCGGCCTGGCAGGGGGTGGATCGTTACCGGCGCCCCGGGGCCGTGCCACCAGAGCGGTCCCAACCCGTCGCCGGGGTCGAGCGCCTGCGCGAAGTGCTAGTGCCGCTGCAGGGGCTGGCACTGCCGGCAGCGGCGTGGGAGCGTGACGTGCTGCCGGCGCGCAGCGGCAGCTACTCGCAGAGCTGGCTGGACGCGCTGTGCGCGAGCGGCGAGATCGTCTGGGTGGGCGCCGGCGCGCTCGGGCGCTCCAGTGGGCGTGTCGCGCTGTATTTCCGCGAGGATGTGGCGCTGCTCGGCCCGCCGCCCGCGGACTCGCGTGCCGAGCCGCACTCGCGCGTCGAGCACCAGCTGCTGCGCGAGCGGCTGCGCGCCGGGGCCTGTTTCTTTGCCGACCTGCTCGTCGACCTCGATCTGCCGGTGGCTGCCCTGACCGAGGCGCTGTGGGATCTGGTGTGGGCCGGCGAGGCGACCAACGACGCATTCGCGCCGTTGCGCGCGCGGCGTTTGACTGTGGCAAGCGCATCCGGGAGCACGCGCGCTGGTGGACGGCGCAGGTTCGGCTCGTTGGCCGCCCGCGGCGGGCGTCCGCCGGCGGGCAGCGTGCAGGGGCGCTGGTCGCTGACCGAGCGGCTGTTCGCCGCGGCGGTCGATCCGCGTGCGCGTCGTCGGGCACTCGCCGAGCTGCTGCTGGAGCGCTACGGCGTGCTTACGCGTGAGCACGCCGTCGGCGAAGCGGTGCCAGGTGGCTTCTCAGCCTTGTACACAGCTCTGTCCGAGCTTGAGACGCTCGGGGTCTGCCGGCGCGGCTATTTCGTCGAGGGCCTCGGCGGCGCTCAATTCGCGCTGCCCGGAGCGGTCGAGCGGTTGCGTGCGAGCAAGGCCGAGGGCGAGCCGCGCACACGCGTGCTCTCCGCGGTCGATCCCGCGCAGCCGTACGGGTCGGTGTTGCCGTGGCCGCGCCGCGAGAGCGGCGGCCGTCGGCCGGCGCGGGTGGCCGGGGCCTACGTTGCGTTGGTCGAAGCCGAGCCCGTCCTGTATTTGGAGCGTGGGGGCCGCGGCATCCTCACGCTGGCCGACAAGCCCGGGCTGAGCGGGCAGGAGAGCCCGCTTGAGCGGGCGCTGGGCGCGTTGGCTGACGCTGTACGCCGCGGACTGCTTCCAGCGGTGGCATTGGAGCGCATCGACGGTGGTCCCGCGGTCGGCTCGACGCTTGAGCCGGTGCTGATCGAGCTGGGCTTTCGACAGGGGCCACGCCGCCTGACGTTGCGTGCTTGAGAGCAAGTCCCAATCCGATGCATATTCACAACTGAGTCGGAAACATCACGCACGATCACTCGATCAAAGGCTTGCCAATAGTTTAGGCCTGAATTATCGTGCCGAATAATGGGGATGAGTGGAACAGGTGGGGACTCCGGGCCTGACCGCACCGGGCCCCCATCGCCGCTAACTGAGTTGCTTCAGTCGCCGACCGCGCAAGACGCGAGCGACGGGCTGGAGCTGGAAGGCGGTGAGTCGGAGAATCGCTCGGAAGAGATCGCGCCGCTGTACAAGCGACTCCCGCACGGACCGCATGGGCTTGCGCGCGAGCAGGTCGCGCGCAATCAGCGGGCGCGTTTGTACGGCGGCATGGTCGAGTCGGTCTACCAGCGTGGCTACGCGGGCACCAGCGTCGCCCACGTGATCGCGCTGGCCGGTGTCTCACGGCGGGCGTTCTACGAGCAGTTCTCCAACAAGGAAGACTGCTTCCTGGCGACCTACGACGCGCTCGTGGCCGGCTCGCGCAAACGCGTGCTGAAGGCATGGCTGTCTGAGCGCGGCTGGGCCAACCGGCTTTACACCGCCTGCAAAGTCTTCCTGCAGGGCATATCCGCGGACCCGCGCGGCGCCTATCTGGCGCTGGTCGAGACCTCCGGGATCGGGCCGCGCGGACACGAACGCATGCAGAACACCGCTACCGCGTTTGAGCGCGTCGTCGCGACCGGGTTCGCGCTGACGCCTGACAAGATCACACTGCCTCCACTTGCGCCGCGAGCGATCGTCGGCGGCGTGCGCATGGTCGTGATCCGTCGCTTGCGCGAGGGACGCGAGGCCGAGCTGGCCGGGCTCACAGACGAACTGCTCGACTGGATCAGCTCCTACCGCTCGCCTGTCGTTGCCCGCCTGCGCACGCTGGGATCGACCGGGCCGCCACGGCTGGTGGCCAAACGGGCACGCTTTCTCACGCGCGAGGATCGACGCTCGACCGTGATGGACGCGATGGTGCAGCTGGCGTTGGAGGAGGGCTACACCAACATCAGCGATGCCGACATCGCTCGTGCGGCTGCCGTCTCTACGGAAGCCTTCCATCGCGAGTTCTCCAACAAGCAGGAGTGTCTGCTGGCGGTCGTGGACGAGTTCGCCGCCGAAGCCCACGACGCCGTGCTACGGGCGACCCGCAACGATTCCGACTGGCCCGAAGCCGTCTACAAAGGCGTCGAGGCCCTGGTCGGCTACTGCGCAGCGCATCCTGGGCTGGTGAAGCTGTCCTTCATCGACCTGTTCGAAGCCGGCGACGGCATGGTCCACCGCGTGAGCGGGCTGCTCGACGGCTTTCTGAAGGTGATGACCGATCGCGTGCCCGACCCCGAACGCGCGCCGAAGATCGCCGGCGAAGCGATCCTTGGAGCGGTCTGGGCGATTCTTGCCAGCTATGCGCCGCACGATCGCCTGCGCTACCTGCCCTGCTTGGTGGACCATCTCGCTTTCCTGATCCTCGCGCCCTACATTGGCTCGCGTCGCGCGGTCGAGGCGATCGAAGCCGCCGGCGTCGGCCGGCGTCAGCTGGCCGCCTCCTAGCGGGGCTTTATCCTGGCGGCGTGTCGCTAGAAGAGGCCGCCCGCCTGCGCTCGCGCCCGCTGCGGGTCGGGCACAAGGGGGCCGCCCACCTCGTGCAGGGCAACACGCTGGAGAGCTTCGACGCCGCGTTGGCGCTGGGCGTGGACATGATCGAGTTGGATGTGCTCAGCTCCCGCCTCGACGGCAGCGGCGAGCTGTTCGTCGCCCATGACTACGAGGACCTGCGCGTGCGCACGCCGCTGGCGCTCGGGCAAGCGCTGGAGCACCTTGCCGGGCCGGCCTTCGCCGAGGTGGAGATAGACCTCGACGTGAAGCTCCCCGGCTATGAGCTGCGTGTGGTCGACGCTCTGGGAGAGGCCTCGCTGACCGACCGGACGCTCGTCAGCGGCATGTACCCATCCGCGCTGGCGCGCGTGCGCGCCGCCGAGCCGTCGCTGCGGCTTGGCTGGTCGGTGCCGCGCGTGCGGCGCGACTACACCAACGACATGCTGATGGCAGTTCCGGCGTTGGCGGCTCTGACCGGATACCGGGCGCTGCTGCCGCGCCGCGCCCGGGCGATGCTCTGCTCTGGCGCGGTGGACGCGATCATGGCGCACTGGCGGGTGGTCAGCCGCGCGCTCGTGCGGGCTGTCCAGGGGGCCGGCGGCGAGCTGTACGTGTGGACCGTCGACGATGCCGCGCGCATCGCCAAGCTGGCCGATCTCGGCGTCGACGGCGTGATCACCAACGACCCGCGCCTGTTCGGCGTCGCCGAATCGGGCCGCGCGCCGCTCAGCTGAGCTTGCAGGTCGCCGCGCTGTAGTTCTTCGGATCGGCGCCGGCAAGGCTGCGATGGCCCGAGTCGGTGGGCTTGGCGATCGTTCCGAGCACCGTATTGCCCCGTCGCCACTGAAAGATCACGTAGCCACGCAGCGTAAATGCCTGTCCGCCGGCCGCGAACTGGAAGCTGCGCCCAGCCTGTCGTGCCGTCTGCCCCGCGCCCACCTTCAGGAAGCCCGAGTCTGCCCCTTTGGCCACGTCTGTCCACTTGTGGCTGGAGGCTTCCTCGTACTGCACCCGAAAGCGCATGTACATCGTGTCTCCAGGGCGTCGGTCGCCCGGCATCGAGCCGCGAATCCCGATCGTGTCCGGCTGATCCTTGGGATTGCAGACATCCACTGTCGCCCACAGCGACCGCGACCGTTCCAGCGCGTGCATCGACCCGGGCGCGAAGGCCGCAGCCAGCAGCATCGGTGCGATTGCCTTGACTGGTCCCATCTCTCATGAAGATAGCCGCTGTTCGCCTCCTGTTGGTCAGTTTCCATTTGCTGATCGAGGAGCACGCGGCGACGGCCTGTCGCGGCAGAGCGTCACTGTGATATCCCCTGATCCATGGCTCCGGTGAGGGAGGCGGAGATCGTCGAGCTGCTCGGGCGGGTTCCCGTGTTCGCGACGCTCGACCCGGAGGACCTCGAAAAGGTCGCTGAACTAGCGGTGCCGCGTGCCTTTGAGGTCGGGCAGGTGGTGTTTCGCGAGGGGGACGCCAGCGACACCTGCTATGTGGTGCGCTCGGGCAGCGCGCGCGCCGTGCGCGAGCACCCTGACGGGCGCACGATCACGCTGGCTACGTTTGGGCCGGGGGACATCTTCGGCGAGCTGGCGATGTTCGAGGACGAGCTCCGCTCAGCCACTGTCGAAGCGGTGCAGGCGACCGAGGTGGTCGCCGTGCTGGGCCCGGACATGCGACGCCTGATGGTCGAGCACCCGCAGATCTCGGTGCGGCTCGTGATCGCGCTGGGGCGGCGGCTGCGCGACACCAACGAGCGGCTGGCGCGCCAGTCCTTCCAGACGGTGCAGAGTCGGGTCGCGGTCGTGTTGCGCGACATGGTTGCCCAGGCGATCGCGGCGGGCGCCCCCGCGAACGAGGTGCTGGTGACCGCCACCCAGGCAGACCTGGCCAAGCTTGCCGGGTCCTCGCGCGAGTCGGCTTCGCGGTTCCTGGCCGTGCTTGAGCGCGCGGGGGTTATCTCACAGGGGCGAGGAAGGCTGGTGGTTCACGATCCGGCGGCGCTGGAGGGCTATGTCTTCTGAGCGTCCTGCCAGGGGCGCGCGGCATGGCCCCCCGCGTGAGCGCTCGGCCGGCGGCGTGGTCGTGCACGAGGGGCGTGTGCTTGCGATCGTGCCCACCCGACGTGCCGCCGACGGCTCGCTGGTGCTGGCCCTGCCGAAGGGCCATCTCGACGGCGAGGAGACGGCCGAGCAGGCGGCTTCGCGCGAGGTGCGCGAGGAGACGGGGGTGCAGGCGCGGCTCATCGAGGAGCTGGGGGAGGTGCGCTACTGGTATGCGCGCAACGGCAAGCGGATCGCCAAGTGCGTCCACTTCTTCCTGTTTGAGTACGTGAGCGGAAACGTCGCCGACCACGACGACGAGGTGATCGAAGCGCGTTGGCTGGAGCTTGAGCGCGCGCTCGTGGAGCTGACCTACCCCGGCGAGCGGCGGATGGTCGAGCTGGCCATCGCCCGCTCGGATCGATAGCCTGCCGCTCGTGCAAGTCCTCAACTTCTACTCGACCATCTTCGCGGACGAGCTCAAGAAGGGTCGCAAGACGGCGACGATCCGCCTCGGCGACAAGTCCGGCAAGTACCGCAAGAACCAGCTCGTGCTGGTCACGATTGGCTATCAGCATTCGCCGCGCGAGCGCATCTTTGAAGCGGTGATAGACCAGGTTGAGGTGATGAAGGTCTTCGAGCTCTCACCGCGGGACATCAAGCACGACAACCCGGAGTTCCGCCGCCACGAGGAGCTGATCAACTTCCTCGAACAGATCTACGGCCGTGAGGTCTCGACGCAGGACACCGTGACCGTCGTTCGCTTCTCCCAGATTCTCGACAAGCCGCAGGGCATGACCGAAGCGATCAAGGGCTTCGGCGGCGCTCAAAACTAGCGTCCCGCGCTTTATTTCCCCGCCCCCGCGCGGCTCTCAGGCGACGTGCTCAACCGTCCTCGACAGGGCCGAATCCGCTGCAGACAAGGCAACGCATTCGGGTCTTTGGCATTCCAATGGGAAACAGGGGATGAAAAAAAACTGGTTGAGGCGGACCATTTCTTGTCGTTGAAAACACACCGCGCGCGAGCTAGCCGTGGCTCGTCCGGTTCCCGGACGCGCGCGATCCACAGTCGACCCCATCTCCATATGCCCGTTAAGCGTTCAACTAGTCGTCCCCGTGATCGCGGTAGGCCTGTCGCCGGCCGCGACGGCCGAGCGAGCGTGCCCGCGCGCGGGCACGTGACAGAGATTCAGCGCGCACGCATGGTTGCCGCGATGATCGATGTCGTCTCAGAGCGCAGTCGCGCCGAGTCGACGGTCGCGCATGTCGTCGCGCGCTCCGGCGTCTCGCGTCGGACGTTCTATGAAGTCTTCGACGACTTTGAGGACTGTTTCGTGGCGGCGCTCAACCAATCGATCGAACAGGCCCGCGAGTACGTGCTGCTTGACTACGACTCTGGCGAGCGCTGGCACACGCGCGTGCGTGTCGCGCTGGTCGGCCTGCTCGAATTCCTCGTCGAGGAGCCGGCAATGGGTCGCCTTTGCATCGTCGAGACGCTCGGCGCCGGCACCCGCGTACACGAGCGTCGGATGCTTGTCGTCGATCAGCTGACAGCGGTCATCGACGAAGGTCGCAGTGAGCCGAAAGCCGCCAAGGCGCTGCCGCCGCTCACGGCCGAGGGCGTGGTCGGCGGTGTGCTCTCGGTACTGCACGCGCGGCTGATCGCGGGCGAGACGCGCTCGCTGCTGGGCCTGGCCGGGCCGTTGATGGGGATGATCGTGTTGCCTTACCTTGGGCCGGCCGCGGCACAGAAGGAGAGCGCTCGCCCCGCCCCTTCGCCACGCAAGCGTCCGCCGTCCGGCCGCAGCGATCCGCTGCGCGACCTGGAGATGCGCTTGACCTACCGCACCGTGCGCGTGCTACTCGCGATTGCCGGCAATCCGGGCTCCTCCAACCGTCAGGTTGGCATGGAGGCGGGCATCGAGGACCAGGGTCAGATATCAAAGCTGCTCAGTCGCTTGGAGCGTCTTGGCCTGATCGAGAACGGCGGCGCCGGCCAGGTGCGCGGCGCGCCCAACTCGTGGTTGCTGACCGATCGCGGCAGCGAGGTCGAGCGCTTGGTCGGCGGCGCCGCCCTGCCGGCCTGAGCCGCGCGCCGCCAGAGGCACCGCGGCATCCACGCCAACAGGGCTTGGGCCCGCGCCGCGACCGAAACTGCGCTATATATTCGTCACCGTTGGCACTCTCCCCATGAGACTGCCAGTCGGCCGATCCGCGCAGCGGACGGCGATAGCGCGAAGCACATCTCTAAACGGAGGTCTTACACATGAAACTCAAGCCCCTGGGCGATCGTCTGATCGTGCGGGCGATCGAGGAGGAGGAGACGACCGCGAGCGGCCTCGTCCTGCCCGACACCGCCAAGGAGAAGCCGCAGAAGGGCAAGGTCCTGGCCGTCGGCGACGGCAAGGTCGATGACGACGGCAAACGCATCCCGCTCGACGTTGCCGAGGGCGACGAGGTCCTCTACAGCAAGTACGGCGGCACCGAGATCAAGATCGACGGCGAGGAGTTGCTCGTGCTACGCGAGTCCGACGTCCTGGCCAAGGTCGCCTAAGGAGAAGAACTGAAATGGCACACAAGGAGATCAAGTACGACGCCGCGGCGCGCAAGTCCCTGGAGGCCGGCGTCGATGCCGTCGCCAACGCCGTAAAGGTCACGCTCGGCCCCAAGGGCCGCTATGTGGTCCTGGACAAGAAGTTCGGAGCGCCGACGATCACCAACGACGGCGTCACGATCGCACGTGAGATCGAGGTCGAGGACGTCTTTGAGAACCAGGGCGCTCAGCTCGTTCGCGAGGTCGCCACGGCCACCAACGACGTAGCCGGCGACGGCACCACCACCGCCACAGTGCTGGCTCAGGCGATCGTTCGCCAAGGGCTGAAGAACGTGGCTGCCGGTGCCAACCCGCTGGCGCTCAAGCGCGGCATCGAGAAGGCCGTCGACCAGGTCGTCGCGAACATCGCCTCGGAGGCCAAGGAGGTCTCCGGCAAGGATCAGATCGCCCGCGTGGCGACGATCTCTGCCGGTGACGAGGAGATCGGCGACGTGATCGCCGACGCGATCGAGAAGGTCGGCAAGGACGGCGTAGTCAACGTCGAGGAGGGCCAGACGTTCGGCATGGACCTTGAGTTCACCGAGGGCATGCAGTTCGACAAGGGCTACATCTCCCCTTACATGGTCACCGACCAGGATCGGATGGAGGCCACCCTTGAGGACCCCTACATCCTGATCGCCAACCAGAAGATCGGCTCCGTCCGCGACGTGCTGCCGGTGCTTGAGCAGGTGATCCAGAGCGGCAAGCCGCTGCTGATAATCGCCGAGGACGTCGAGGGCGAGTCGCTGGCGATCCTCGTCGTCAACAAGCTGCGCGGCACCTTCACGGGCGTCGCGGTCAAGGCGCCGGGCTTCGGCGACCGCCGCAAGCGCATGCTTGAGGACATCGCGATCCTCACGAACGCCGAGGTGATCACCGAGGAGATGGGCCTGAAGCTGGAGAACACCCAGCTTTCCCAGCTCGGTCGAGCCCGTCGCGTAGTGGTCGCCAAGGACACGACGACGATCGTGGACGGCGAAGGCGACTCGGAGGCGATCAAGGGACGGATCAACCAGATCAAGAACGAGATCGAGAACACCGACTCGGACTTCGACCGCGAGAAGCTGCAGGAGCGCTTGGCAAAGCTTTCCGGCGGCGTGGCCGTGGTCAAGGTCGGGGCGGCCACCGAGACCGAGATGAAGGAGAAGAAGCACCGCGTCGAGGACGCGCTGCAGGCAACTCGCGCGGCGCTGGAGGAGGGCATCGTGCCGGGCGGCGGCGTAACGCTGCTGCAGGCGGCCAGCTCCGTGTCGCTCGACAGCATCGCCGAGGACGACGAGAAGACGGGCGCGCGCATCGTGTTGCGGGCGCTGGAGGAGCCGCTACGTCAGATCGCCGAGAACGCGGGCCTTGAGGGCTCGGTTGTCGTCAACGACGTGCGCAAGGCCAAAGCGGGCGAAGGCCTGAACGCCGCGACCAACGAGGTCGTCGATCTCGTTGCCGCGGGTGTCATCGACCCGGCGATGGTCACGCGCTCGGCGCTGCAGAACGCCGCCTCGATCGCCAAGAACATCCTCACCACCGAGGCGATCGTCGCCGAGGTGCCGGAGAAGGAACCGGCCATGCCGGGCGGCGGTATGCCCGACATGGGCGGGATGATGTAGGCAGGGCCGACACTGTGCGTCGCTTGGCGCACTTGTTTCGCCAGAAGTATCAGCAGCGAGGGCTCGACATACGTGTCGGGCCCTTTCTGTTTCCGTCCCCGCCCGTGAGTACAATTGTCTGGGACGGAGGGTGAAGTGGTCTGGGACCACGACCAGCTGACAGCTGCGAGTCCGGGTGGCCCCCGGATGGAGTTCGATTCTCCCGCCCTCCGCCAAGATTGGCTCGATTGGTGGTCGCGCACAAGAGCAAGCGTCAAAGTCAGTGCGCTACGGACTCGCCACCGTCCGCTCTTGCGGCCACCAACGGGCCAACAACTACGCCAGCTCGACCGCTACACTGTTATCAGTTGTCAGCTGGTCTGGGCTAGCCACCCCTTCACCCATCGGCCCGCCTCGCTGGCGGGCCGAATCCTTTAAGTCCTACTGGATAGGCACTACTGGACTGCCGCGACCGGCCGCGGTCCATGTCCGACGTACTTCGCTGTCGGTCGGATCAGCCGCCCTTCGCGCTTCTGCTCAAGGATGTGCGCCGACCAGCCGGCTACGCGCGCGCAGGTGAACATCGGCGTGAACAGGTCCGGCGGCACTTCCGCCAGATCGAGGATCACCGCCGACCAGAACTCGACGTTGGTGGCCAATACGCGGTCGGGCTTGCGCGCAGTCAGCTCCGCCAGAGCTGCCTTCTCCAGCGCCTCGGCGGCCTGAAAGCGTGGCGAGGCCAGTTCGCGGCAGGTGCGGCGTAGCACCCGTGCGCGCGGGTCTTCGGCGCGGTAGACGCGGTGGCCGAAGCCCATCAGCCGCTCGCCGCGGTCAAGCGCCGCCTTCACCCATGCGTCGGCATCGCCTGAGCGTTCCACTTCATCGAGCATCTTCAGCACGCGCGAGGGCGCCCCGCCGTGCAGCGGGCCGGACAGCGCTCCTACGGCCGAAGACAGCGCTGCCGCGCAGTCGGCGCCGGTGGAGGCGACGATACGAGCGGTGAAGGTGGAGGCGTTGACCCCGTGCTCGGCGGCGGAGATCCAGTAGGCATCGATCGCCTTGGCGTGGGCGGGGTTGGCTTCGCCGCGCCAGCGAATCAGGAAGCGCTCTGGGATCGAGGAGCCCTTGTCGACCTCCGATTGCGGCACCGGCGGCTGTCCGCCTTCGCGCGCGGACTGGGCTACGAACGAGAGTGCCATCACCGAGGCGCGGGCGAGATTGTCGCGTGCCTGCTCGTCGGAGATGTCGATCAGCTGCCCGAAGCCCCACTCGGGCGCGAGCATCGCCAGGGCCGACTGTACGTCCACGCGATGATCGCCGGAGCGCACGGTCAGCGTGTGCGGTTCCGCGGGCGGCAGCCCGGGCTTGAAGCGGTCGTCGACGAGTAGGCCCCACACCTGCTCGTATGGGATCGTGCCCACCAGATTCTCGATGTCGACACCGCGGTAGCGCAGCGAGCCGCCGGCGCGGTCGGGCTCGGCGATCTCGGTGGCGAAGGCGACCACCCCCTCCAGGCCGGATTGAACCGGGGGCTCGGCTGGGGGCGGGCTGGCGGAGGTGGGAGGCGGCTGCATTGTGACCTCGCTCATGGCGACTCGCTTTCTGGGCTCGTTGCTCTGCGGGTGGTGGCGCCTTATGGGCGCACCCATATGATGACCGAGCCGGCGCGCTGAGGGGTCCTCGCCGCCCCGGGTCGACCAACCAGCGGAGGAGAGCCATGCTCGACAGCGATCTGATGTTCCGTCCCGCCACGGAGCTGGCCGGCCTGGTGCGCTCGGGCGAGGTCTCCTCCCGCGAGCTGGTCGAGCTGTCGCTGCAGCGCATCGAGGAGCTCAATCCGCGTCTGAACGCGTTCGTGGATGTCGATGGCGAGCGCGCGCTGCAGGCGGCATCGCAGGTCAAAGCCGGTGACGAGCGTCCATTCGCGGGCGTGCCGACCGCGATCAAGAACAACCGGCCGGTCGCCGGGCTGCGCACGACGATCGGCTGTGAGCTGCTCGCCAACAACATCTCCCACCACGACTCGAACGTCTCTCGCCGCCTCAAGGACGCCGGCTTCGTGATCGTCGGGACTACGACTCTGCCCGAGTACGGGATCCTGCCGGTCACCGAAGCGCGCCTGTTCGGCCCCACCCGCAACCCCTGGGACTTGGAACGCACGCCTGGCGGCTCCTCCGGCGGCGCAGCCGCGGCCGTGGCAGCGGGGATGGTGCCGGTCGCGCACGGCAACGACGGCGGTGGCTCGATCCGCATTCCAGCGGCTTGCTGCGGGCTGGTCGGGCTCAAGCCCACGCGCGGGCGCGTCTCCGCCGCGCCCGAACGCGGCGAGGCGCCGCTGGACGTCGATGGGATGCTGACACGCACCGTCGCCGACAGCGCCGCCCTGCTCGACGTGCTCGCCGGCTATGAACCAGGCGATGTGGCGTGGGCGCCGCCCCCGGCACATCCGTTCGCGAGCGCGGTGCGCGAGCCATCTCGTCTGCGTATTGCCGTTACGACCAAGCCGCCCCTGCCCGAGGCTTCGATCGATCCGCAAAGCCTGAAGGCTGTCGAGGACGCCGCCGGCCTGCTGCGCTCGCTCGGCCACGACGTGCAGGAGGTCGATCCGCCGTGGCAGATCGCAGGTCTCTCCGAGCTGTTCGGTGGCGTCTTCTCGGTCCACATCGCCACTCAGATCCTTTACTCGGGAATGGTTGCCGGGCGCGAGCCGACGGCTGAGGACATGGAGCCGATGAGCTGGGCGATCCACTGCATGACCAAGCAGATCGACTCGGTGCACGGCCTCGGCATGGAAATCCAGCTGCAGGCGCTGACGCGTCAGCTAGTGCAGTTCCTGGCGCCTTATGATGCGCTTTTGACGCCGGCGCTGGCCGAGCGCCCGCTGCCGCTTGGCACGCTCGATACCGCGGCGCCCGATCCGATGTCCACGTTCACCCGCTCAGGGCTCTTCACGCCGTTCACGCCGATCTTCAACGCGAGTGGGCAGCCGGCGATTTCGCTGCCGCTGTACGAGGGGAGGGACGGCCTGCCGCTGGCGGTGCAGCTTGCCGGCCGTCCGGCTGACGAGACGACGCTGATCTCGCTGGCGCGACAGCTGGAGATCGCGCTGCCGTGGGCCGAGCGGCGGCCGCCGGTGTCCTAGCGAAACGACCTGCCGGCACGACGGGTCGCGGGCGATCGAGGAGCAGCTCGGAAGCGGGTTGAGGCTGTAGGCAGTCGTATCAGCGCGCAGCCAGCACGCTCGACAGCTTTTGCGGCTCCACCCCCAACGCCTGCGCGTCGGCCACGCCGCTCTTGGCCACCATGTTGACCTCAAGCAACTCGGCCTCCTCCCATGTCACCGGCGCTTTGTCCCCCGCCATGCGCTCGCCGGCGCGCAAGGCACGAGAGACCAGAGGTGTTGGCACGTGCAGCAATGGCCGCTCGCGGCCGCCCGCCGACAGGACGGCCCGGATCGTGTCGTCGTAGCTGAGCGTCTGCGGCCCGGCCAGCTCGTAGCGCAGGCTGCGGGCGCCGTTGTGCGAGCGGCCCTCGCCACGCAGCACAGCCGCCGTGCAGTCGGCGACGTCCTCGGCCCAGATCGGCTGGCAGACAGCGCGGCTGCGGCCGGGGACCGGCACGACCGGCAGCAACGCCAGGCGCTCGACCAGGCCCGTCCAGCGATCTCCCGGGGCGTACACAAGCGAAGGCGCGAGCACGGTCGTGGCCATCTCCGACTCGCGTACAGCCTGCTCGGCAAGCGCCTTGGCGCGAAACAGCCGTGCGCGATGGTGCTCGGAGGCGCCCAGCAGCGAGAAGAAGACGAAGCGCTCGACGCCGGCGCGCTGTGCGGCCTCGACCATCCGCCAGCTGGCGATTGCCGCCAGCTCCTCGATCGAGCCGCGCGGTTGGTCACGCGTCGATGTGGCCAGGTGCACGACGGTATCCACGCCGCGCATCGCGTTGCGAAACGAAGGGGGATCGGCCAGGTCGCCGAGCGCGATCTGCACGCGCACGCGCAATGGGCCGAGCCGACGCGGGTCGCGTACCAGGCAGCGGACCGCTTGGCCTTCGGCGAGCAGACGCCGCAGCAGCGCCGAGCCTACGGTGCCGGTGGCGCCGGTGAGCAGAAGCATGAAGGCAAAGCTAGCGGAGTGCCTCGCTAATATTCGTCCTCCCGCAGCAAGCCCCACAACGAGAAGGAAGCGAATGGCCTACGTAATCGCCGAGCCGTGTATCGGCACCAAGGACAACTCCTGCGTCGAGGTGTGCCCCGTGGACTGCATCCACCCGACGCCCGATGAGCCCGGCTATGACGCGGCTGAGATGCTCTACATCGACCCGGAGGAGTGCATCGACTGCGACGCCTGCGTCGAGGCCTGCCCGGTCGACGCCTGCTTCGCCGAGGACCAGCTCCCCGACGAGTGGCAGAAGTACCAGCAGATCAACGCGGAGTACTTCGCCGGGAAGTAGCCGGCGGCCGCATTTGTCGCGGGTGCGCCGGGCTCGCGTGGGTTGTGGCTCGGCGCGTTCCCGCTCGTCGCTGGAGCGGCGCGGGGCGGCGAACGTCAGCAGCTCGCTCTTGAGGGCGGGCCGCCGGGTTGGT
>DASUIH010000020.1:0-2025 GCA_036279855.1 Solirubrobacteraceae bacterium
AGGGAGCGAGGACGGGCGTACTCGACGCTGGCCAGGAGCATCGCTGTCTTATATGCGTTCGGCCTTCGCCGGCGCAACCGGAACCAGCGCGCACGACCTACAATCAAGACACTCAGTTGGCTGGCGCTGATCTCGAAGGGAGAGGGTCAATGGAGCCAGGCCCGACCCCTCTGCGGCAGAACGCTTCTCCTCAGCGGGACCCTCTGGCGGCGATCGCCGTCCCGCTCGCGCCGATCGCCCTCGAGGGCAGGTATCGCGTGCTGGTCGGGGCGCTCTGGCGTCTCAGTCGTTCGCGAAAGGGCCGATGGGCGGTCTCCATCGCGTCGGGAGCCGTCGTGGTCGCTCTGGCGTTGCTGGCCGCTCGGCATTTCGCGACGACCTCCTGGCCGCTCGCAAGCGGAAACCCCGGCGTGCTCGTGGCGGCAGGGACGCTCCTCCTCGTCGCGCAGACCCTGAAGGCGTACGGGTGGGGACGGCTCTTCACGCCGGAGGAGCGGCCAAAGACACTCGCGCTCGCTGCCGGCAACGGCGGTGCGGCGCTGATCGGAGTGGCCCTTCCCGGCCGCTTCGACGATGCGATGCGGGTGGCTGTCGTCCGCCGCTACCCCGGTTGTCCGGCCGGCGTGCGCACGCTGTGCCTTTCCCTCGTCATGCTCGGCCTGATCGACAGCGTCGCTCTCGCGCCACTCGCGTTTGCTGCCGTGTTCTTTCCGGGCGCCGGGTGGGCCGTGCGCGCAGCACTCATCGTCGTGGCGGTCGCCGGGGTCGCGGCCGCTGCCCTGATCCTCGCCCTGCCACGACTGGCCGCGAGCAGGCGGGCTTTGCGCTTCCGGCTCGGGCGCTGGCTGAGCCCGCGCACGACCTCCCGGCGGGCGGCATCGGAAGCGTGGGCGCTCGTGTCTGCCTGCTGGCTCGTCCGGGCAGTCGCGCTCTTCTTGCTCCTTGGCACGCTCGGGGTCGGCTTCTCGTTCTCGCTCGCGCTCCTTTTCCTGTGCGCCGGTGCAGCAGCGGCCGCGCTGCCGATCGGTCCGGCGGGGGCAGCAACCCAGGTCGGCGCCGGGGGTGCGGCACTGATTGCGTCAGGCATTGGGGCCTCGAAAGCGCTCAGTGTCGCCATCTCCGTCGGGGCGCTCGGGATCTTCTCCGGGGCGGCGATCTTCCTCTTCGCCGCGCTCTGGAGTGGCGGGCTGGCGGTTTGGTCGAGGCGACTCAGCGGTTAGCTCCCGAACTGGCATCACGGTCGCGCGGCGGGCCGCCATGCCAATCGAGGCACAACGCCGTGGCGTCGTCGCGGAGCTGGCCGCCGCTGACTTCGAGGACCGCCCGAGTGAGATCCTGTACCGCCTCGCGCGCATGCATATCGGCGCTGGCGGTCAGGATCGCGCCGATGTTCATGAGCGCGGCGTCGCGCTCCAACATGCCGTCGGTGACGAACATCAGCCGGTCGCCGAGCTGCAGCGGCAGCGATTGCACTCGATATCCCTCTCCGGCTCGCAACCCGAATGGGGGGTCGGCCTCCAGGCGAAGTTGATCGACCTGCCCGCCCCGGAGCCGAAGCGGCGGCGGATGGCCGGCGTTGACGATGGACGCCGTGGCTCTTGCCAGGTCGATCCGAGCGACCAAACCGGTGACGAACTGGCTTTCGCCGGCCTGCTCGGCCAGAGCATCGTTCGCCAGCCGCACCTGCTCGGCCAACTCGACGCCCCGCCGGCGGGCGTTGCGTAGACCTCCGACCAGCACGGTCGCCAACAGCGCAGCATCCATCGTGTGGCCCATCGCGTCGGTCATCGACAGATGCAGCGCGTCTCGCTCGAGCGAGAAATCAAAGGTGTCACCGCCGATCTCGCCCGCCGGTTGCAGCCAGGCGGCGAGAGTGAACTGTCCGGCCTCGCACGTGAAGGCCCCGGGCAACAGCCGATGCTGGATCTCCGCCGCCAGCGACAACGGGACCGAACGCTGGCCCCACTCGAAGAGATCGGTGTACCGGCGGTTCGCAATCACGACGTACGCCAAGAAGTGGGCCGC
>DASUIH010000021.1:0-107672 GCA_036279855.1 Solirubrobacteraceae bacterium
TCCTCGTCTTCGGAGTGGACGATCTCGATTTCCTTGCCGAGCTCGGTGGCGAGCACCTCAATGGTGTCGTCGGACAGCGTCTGGGTGAGGGTGCGCATCTCCCCCAGGCCCATCAGCTTCTTGATGATCTCGGAGGTCGAGACGTCCAGGTACTCGGCGACGTCCTTGACGGTGGACCCGGAGTTGACCTGGATCACCGTGGGGTCGGAGGACGGGGTGCGCGAGGGACGCGATTCGGCCTCTTCGTCGTAGACGCCGCGGCGGCGCCGGCCACGGCGCTGGCGGCGCGGCGGCTGGTTTGACTGCGGCGGTCCGCCGGTGCCACCGGGGCCGCGGCGGGAGGCCTGCGAATCGATGACGACCCGGCGCCGCCCACCGGCGTTGCCGGGGGCGCGCTCGCCCTGCAATGAGTCGCGGGTCGGACGCTTGTGCTGGTCGCCTCCGGCGCCGTGGCCCTGGCCCCGGCCATCACCGGCGGGCTGCTCGGCCCGGGCGGAGTCGCCGGCGTCGGTGGCGGCGGCGGCAGCCGGTGCGGGAGCGCTCTTCTCGCCGGACGGAGCGGGGGTGGCCGCCCGCGGGGCGGGCGCGGCCTTGGCCGATGCCTGGGCGGGCTGGGCTGCGGGCTCGGTCTTGGCGCGTTCGGCGGACTTGGCCTGAGCCTTGGCGCCGTCGGCAGGCTTGGCCTTGGCCTTCTCGGCGGCGGGCTTGGCCTTGGCCGGCACGCTCGAGCCCGAGTCCGAACCGGAGCCCGAGGACGGGCGGGTCTGGCCGCCGTTGGCGAGCACGCGCGAAGCGACCTCCTCGTCGACTGACGAGGAGGAGGCCTTCACGTCGATGCCGGCCTCCTTGAGGCGGGCGAGGACGTCCTTCGGGGCGAGGCCACGCTCCTTGGCGATTTCATGAACGCGCTTGTTGCTCATCTGTACCTGAGTCTACGTCGCTTCCTGACCGGCGCTGTCAGCGGTCGCGGCGCTCGCGGCACCACTTGCCGGTGCAGCGTTGTCGGCCTCGGCGACGGGGGCCTCGGCTGCCGGTGCGTCGGGCGTGTCTGGCGCGGCCGCGGGAGCCTCAGCTGCCGCGGCCTCGTTGTCCTCCGGCGGATCGGGCTGGACCTGGTCGGTGCCGGTGCCGGCAAGCGCCTGGTGGGCCTCGATGCCGCAGTAGCGCGACCCGGGCAGCGCCGCGTTGGGGCAGCGGCGCCCGTTGGTGAGGATGGCGGCGCAACGACCCTGGAGCTCCTCCTCCTCGTAGCCGTGCTCGGCCTCCTCGGCCGCGAACTCGGTCTCGGAGCGGATGTCGATCCGCCAGCCGGTGAGCCGCGCGGCAAGGCGCGCATTCTGCCCCTCGCGCCCGATCGCCAGCGACAGCTGATCGTCGGGCACGATCACCGTGGCCTGCTTGCCGTCGTCGTCGACCAGCACCTCGCGCACGCGGGCCGGCGAGAGCGCCTTGGCCACGAACCGGGCGGGCTCGTCGTTGTAAGGGATGATGTCGATCTTCTCGCCCCTGAGCTCGGAGACGACCATCCGCACGCGCGAGCCACGCGGGCCGACGCACGCGCCGACCGGATCGACGCCGTCGACGTGCGAGACGACCGCGATCTTCGAGCGGTAGCCGGGCTCGCGCGCCACGCCGGTGATCTCGACCAGTCCGTCGGCGATCTCCGGCACCTCCAGCTCGAACAGCGACTTGATCAGCTCGGGGTCGCGCCGGGAGACGATGATCGAAGGCCCCTTGGTCGAGGGCGAGACCTCCTTGATCACGGCCTTGATCCGCTGCGAGTGGTCGTAGCGCTCGCCGTCGACCTGCTCTGACTTGGGCAGCAGCGCCTCCACGCGCTCGCGCAGCTGTACCAGCGTGTAACGCGAGTCCGACTGCTGCACGATGCCGGTGATCAGCTCGCCGACGCGGTCGCGATACTCCTCGAACATCATGTCGCGCTCGGCCTCGCGGATCCGCTGCAGGATCACCTGCTTGGCGGTCTGCGCGGCGATCCGACCGAAGTCATCGGGCGTGACGTCGCGTTCGTCGATCTGGTCGCGGTACTGCTCGAACTTGGCCGGGTCGATTTCCGGTTCTTCGGGTTCGCGCAGCTCGCCGGTCTCGGGATCGACGACGGTCCCCTCGTCGATCGTCTCGACGATCAGGTGCGCCTCCAGGCGCTCGGGGATGATCAGTTCGATCACACGGAAGTCGGCGGTGTCGCGGTCCATTTCGACGCGCGCGTACTTGGCCGAGCCGGGCTGCTTCTTGTAAGCGGACAGCAGCGCGTCCTCCAGCGCGATCATCAGCTTCTCGGACTCGATGCCCTTCTCGCGCGCAAGCGCGTGCATGGCTTCCAGGATCTCGCGTGACATAGGTTTTCTCTCCTACTCCTCGACGAGGTTCGAACGATGTATCTCCGAGTACGGGATCGCCACGACCCCTCCCTCGGCGGCCAATGTGATCTCGCTGTCGTCGGCGCCGACCAGCTCGCCGGTGAAGCTGTGCCGCAAGCGCTCGGCGGCTGACTCGCCCTCGCATCCGGGTGTCGGTCGCGGACGCGTGGTGCGCACGCGCGCGCGGCGTCCCACGTAGCGCCGGAAGTGGCTCGGCTTGGTCAGCGGCCGTTGCGCTCCTGGTGAGGAGACCTCCAGCGAGTAGCGCTCGCGCAGCTCTGAGAGCGCACCGCTGACGCGCTCGCACAGGCCGAGCGTCACCCCCTCTGGATGGTCGATGAACACCCGCAGCGTTCCATTGGGCAGGGCTTCGGCGAGCAGCACCTCGACCGCCGGCTCACGCTCGGCGAGACGCTGCTCTATGTCGGCTTGCAATGCTGGCATCGACTTGTTGCTCTCTCCCCTGCCGGGTCCTGCGTCAGGCGCAAAAAAAAGCGGGCGGGCGCCCACTTTCGGTACTGCCAGTCGTCGCCCCTACGACGACACGAAAGCTGTCGTTCGAGAATAGCAGCGGCTACTGCGGCGGGTGAGGCTCGGCGCGTCGCTCAGGAGCGGGCCGCGTCGCGGCGGGCGCGATCGCGGTAGAGCCGGTAGTCGGCGCGAGCCGGCCGCAACGAACAGGCCAGCGCCAGTGGATGGCAGGCCTCGCGGTGGCGCCCCAGCAGCTGCATCGAGCGCCCCAGGCAGAACAGCGCGTAGTCGTTGGTTGGCGCCGCGGCGGCGATCGCGCCGAACTCGGCGGCGGCGTGCTCGTAGCGCTGAGCGTGAAACAGTGCCCGGCCAAGCGCCTCGCGGATCGAAGCCTTGTTCGGCTCCAGGTCGCGTGCCCGGCTCAGAGGAACGATCGCGGCCATGTGGTCGCCGTGGTCGAGCAGGTCGCATCCACGCTTATAGAGGTCATAGACGCTGTCCATGCCGGCATTTTATCGGCGGCGCAACCGCTCGATCGCGTCCAGGATCGCCTCGGCGACGCTGTCCTTGCCGGCGCACGGGACCTGTTGCTCGCCCGCCGCCGTCACGATCGTCACCTCGTTGTGCTCGGAGTCAAAGCCGATGTCCGCACGTGAGACGTCGTTGACGACGAGCGCGTCGAGCCGCTTGCCGTCGAGCTTGGGACGCCCCAGCGCGACCGCTTCGGGGCCGTGCTCGGCGGCAAAGCCGACGATCGTCTGATCGGCGCGGCGCTGGCTTGCCAGGCCGCTGAGCACATCCTCGGTGCGCTCCAGCTCAAGCGTCAGCCGATCGCGTCCTTGCTTCTTGAGCTTGCCCGCGGCCGGGGCAACGGGCCGAAAGTCGGCCACGGCTGCCGCCATCACGAGCACGTCGCAGTCGCTGAAACGCTGCTGGCAGGCGCTTTGCAGCTCGGCGGCGGTGCTCACCGCCACGGTTTCCACGTCGGTCGGCGGCGCGATCGCGAGGTTGGCGCCAATCAGCGTCACCTGCGCCCCGCGCCGGCGCGCGGCGGCAGCGAGCGCGACGCCCATCCGACCGGAGGAGCGGTTGCCGAGGAAGCGCACAGCGTCGATCGGCTCGCGCGTGCCGCCGGCGCTGACGAGCACGCGCAATCCGCTCAACCCGTCCGCGTCAGTTGCCGCAGCCGTGTGCGTGGCGAGCACTCGCTCGCACTCGGCCAGTAGCCGTGCCGGCTCGGCCAGGCGCCCGACGCCGTGCTCGCCGTGCGAGGCCAGGCGCCCGCTGTCGGGGTCGATGACGTGCACGCCGCGCTTGCGCAGCAGCCGCAGGTTGGCCTGTGTGGCAGCGTGCTCGTACATGTGGTTGTTCATCGCGGGCGCAACGAGCAGCGGACAGGTGGCGGCAAGCGCACAACTGCACAGCAGGTTGTCGGCTTGGCCGGCTGCGAGCTTTGCCAGCGTGTTGGCTGAGGCAGGCGCGATCAGGTACAGGTCGGCGCCCGCGGCCAGCTGCAGATGGCTGAGGGGAGTGTGTGCTGGTGGCTCTTCACCGGGAAAGACGCCGCGCGCCGGATCCTGCTCGAACTCATCGGTCAGCACCGGCGCGCCGCTCAGCGCGGCAAACGACGCGGCGCCGACAAAGCGCTGGCTCGTCGGCGTCTGCACCACACGTACCGCGTGCCCCTCGGCCGTCGCCAGGCGCACGAGCTCAAGCGCCTTGTAGGCGGCGATGCCACCGCTCACCCCGAGCAGGATCTTGGCCATGGTCTCTTCCTACGACAGAGCGGGGTGCGAGCGCAACCGCTGGGTGCGCGCTTGCGCCGGCGCGGACCTGGCAGCTGGCGACTGGGACGGGAGTTCAACAAGCGAGACAAGGACGCACCGACCGTAGTGTGCTCCGCACATAAGGGAGAGAGGACGCAGTATCCGCGTCGTTCAACCCCCGTCCTAGCGGTAGTGGTACTTGATCTTGCCTTGCGCGACTTCCTCCAGGGCGATCGTCAGGTAGTTCTTGGAGGAGGTCTCGATCATCGGCGGTGGGAATTCCTCGAAGGCCCCCTCGCCGAGGTTGTGGTAGTAGCTGTTGATCTGGCGCGCGCGCTTGGCGGCGACGAGAACGCTGGCGTAGTTGGAGTCGACGTTCTCAAGCAGAGCGTCGATGCGCGGTGAGGTCATCATGGCTTTGGTCGGGCCTTCCTTCGCGTTGGGCGTGACCAGTGTAGTCGCTCGCGCAGCTCAGCCCAGTTCGGCTGAGACGATCCCGGCGAGCTCCTGCAGCGCTCGATCGACGCTGTCGTTGACGACGACGTGCGCGAACTCCGACCGCGCGGCCAGCTCCCGCTCGGCGACCGCCAAGCGGCGCTCCACCTCCTCCTGGCCATCGGTGCCGCGCCGGACCAGGCGCGTGCGCAGGTCTTGCAGCGATGGTGGCGCGATGAACACCTGCACCGCCTCGGGCATCGCCTCGCGCACTTGGCGTGCGCCCTGCACCTCAATCTCCAGCACCACCGGGACGCCGGCTCTGACCCGCTCGTCAAGCTCGCTGCGCAGCGTGCCATAGCGACGGCCGGCGTAGTCGGCGTGCTCGACAAAGTCGCCCGCATGCACACGCTGCTCGAAATCGTTAGGCGCAAGAAAGTGGTACTCGCGCCCGTCCTGCTCGCCCGCACGGGGCCCGCGTGTGGTCGCTGACACGGAAAGCTGTAGCTGCGGCAGTCGCTGCATCAGCCCTTTGATCAAGGTTCCCTTGCCGACGCCCGAAGGCCCGGTGATCACGAATACGCGTGCCACGTGGCAGACCCTATTGCCGACGGCGGCGGGGGCTTGCTAGCGACGTAGGAACGAGACGAGCTCTGAGCGTTGACGCTCGGAGAGCCCGCCGATTGTCTTGCTTGGGCTGATGCGGCAGGTGGTGAGGATCTTGTTCACCTTCACGCGCCCGTACTTTGGCACCGCGAGCATCATGTCGAAGACCTTGGCCGTCTCCAGGTACTCGGGCGGTTTGAGCAGCAGCGTGTGGATCGACAGCCGGCCGGCCTTCAGATCGCGCTTGAGCTGAGCGCGCTGAGTGCGGATGTGGTTGGCTCTGGACAGGGCGTCCATACGCTGGTTGAGCGAGCGCTCGGGAGCCGCCGGCAGCTTGGCGGCGATCGTCTGAGAGAACGGCTCGGTCGTCGCGGTCGGCATGGGCGGCGAGTCTACACACCCATCGACGCCGTGCAAGCGAAATCGGCGCAATTCGCATGAAGCTCAACCTGAGCTTCATGTTCGTCGAGGATGGTGGACGGTGCCAGCCGGGTTTGCAGGGGTTTTCCAGGGGTCAGCGCCCTCATATCGCTGATCCGAACGGTACCGCCGGGAGCACTCGCTGTTGCGCTTCAGGGCTGCTCGTCAGTTGCCAGGCCGGCGGCGATCCGAGTCGCCGCGAGCGGGTCGCGAAAGCTCTCGGTGCCGACCGCCACGAGCGTCGCTCCCGCCTGCAGGAACTGACGCGCGTGGCGCGCGCTTTGGATTCCCCCCATACCGATCACCGGCAGCTCCACACGCGCGGCCACGGCGCGTACCTGCGCCAGCGCTACCGGCCTGATCGCGGGCCCCGACAGGCCGCCGGTTTCGCCGCCGAGCCAGGGTCGCTGAGGTTGCGCGTCTGGGGCAGGCGCATAGGCGCGCAGCGTGTTGATCAGCGACACCGCGTCGGCGCCGGCGCTCTCGGCGGCACCCGCGCAGGCGGCCACGTCGGCGCAGTTGGGCGTGAGCTTGACGATCAGCGGCTTGCGCGCTCGTGCTCTCACTGCTTCTACGACCGCGGCAAGCTGGATCGGGTCGGCGCCGATGTCAAGGCCCGTCTTCACGTTTGGGCAGGACACGTTCAGCTCGATCGCGGCGATCTCGCATCGCTCCTCGCAGGCAGCGGCCAGTTCGGCGAGCTCGGCACCGGTCGATCCCATCACGTTGACGATCAACGGCACCGGCAGTCGCGCGAGCTCGGGCAGATCCTCAGAGAGGTAGCGTTCAAGGCCCTTGTTGGGCAGGCCGATCGAATTGATCATCCCGGCTTGGGCCTCCCACAGCCGCGGCGGCGGGTTGCCTGCACGCGGCTCAAGCGTGATCGTCTTTGAGACGAACGCGGCGAACGGAAACCGCTCGTGCAGCGCGACGCCGAACACGCGGCGGGCGGCGATCGCGTCAAAGGTGCCCGAGCCGTTGATCACGGGGTGGGCAAGCTCGATGCCACAGAAGTCGATGCTCACGTGACGTGCTCCAGCTCAGCGGCATCGAGCACGGGGCCGTCCACGCACAGGCGCAGGTAGCCCGTGCGGGTTGGCACCACACAGCCAAAGCAGGCGCCGAACCCGCAGGCCATCCCTGACTCCAGCGCCAGCTGCGCCGGCAACAAGCGTGTGGCGCAGATCGCACGCACGGCCTCAAGCATCGGCGGCGGCCCACAGGCGTAGACGACGGCGTGAGCGTCTGCGTCCAGCTCTTGTTGGAGCAACTCGGTAACCAGCCCGTGGTGCCCAATCGAACCGTCGTCGGTGGCAATGCGTGCCTCGCGGCAGAGCTCCGCGCCGTGCGCGTGTGTGGCGTCGCGAAAGCCGAGCAGGACAGTGGCTCGACCGAGCACGTCCTGCCAGATGGCAAGCGGGGCGATGCCGACCCCGCCACCGATCAGTAGCGCGCGACGTCCCTCCTGTGGTGGTGTGAAGCCTCTGCCAAGCGGCCCCAGCAGCCACATCTGCTCGCCGGGTCGCAGCTGGCACAGTCGCTGCGTGCCCGGCCCGACGTCCTCAAGCAAAAAGTGCGCCTCACCGTCCTGAAAGCGTGCATAGGAAAAGGCTCGCGGCAGAAACGGCCGCTCGTCTTCCCCCCCACCCCAGCGCTCGGTCGCGGCCAGCATCGCGAATTGTCCCGCCTGCGGCCGCGAGGTCGATCGGCTCGTGTCGTTTGCCTTCAGCACCCGATAGGCGCCCAGCTGCTCGTTGGCGGTAACGCTCAGCAGCCGCCGCGCCAGCGCGGCGCTCACGCGGCCTGTGCCTCGCCGGCGCCGGCGGGCCGCGCTGCCCGGTGCAGCTCCTGCAGCGAGAGCACGTCCGGCTCGCCGCGGGTGACCGCTTGCGCGATCGCGCGCGCGGCGGAGATGCCGGCCGAGAGCGTCGTCAGGCAGGGGATGCCGCCCGCGATCGCCGAGCGGCGGATCTCCCAGCCGTCGCTGCGGGCGCCCGAGCCTGTCGGCGTGTTGACGATCAGCGACACCTCCCCGCGCTCGATCCAGTCGACCACATGTGGAGAGCCCTCGCCGATCTTGTTGACCCGATTGACCGGCACCCCCATGCGCGCGATCGCCTCGGCGGTGCCGCGCGTGGCGAGAATGCGAAAGCCGTTGTCGTGCAGGATCTGAGCGACGGCAAAGACCCCGGCCTTGTCGGAGTCGGTGACGCTGATGAAAGCGGTGCCGCTCGTCGGCAGCGGCGAGCCCGCTGCCGCCTGCGCCTTGGCAAACGCGGTTGGGAAGTCGCGCGCAATCCCCATAACCTCGCCGGTCGAGCGCATCTCCGGCCCGAGCAGCGAGTCGGCGCCGTCGAAGCGGTCGAATGGCAGCACCGCCTCCTTGACCGAGACGTGCTCGCCGAAGCCGATCCCTTCGGCGCGCCCGCGTGGCAGCTGGAGCGCGGCGATCGGCTCGCCGAGCATGATCCGACAGGCGAGCTTGGCCAGCGGCAGCCCGACCGCCTTTGAGACGAACGGGACGGTGCGCGATGCGCGCGGGTTGGCCTCGATCACGTACAGGCGCGCCTCGTGCACCGCGTACTGGACGTTGATCAAGCCGACCACGCCGATGCCGAGCGCGATCTCGCGCGTAGCCGCGCGGATCTGGTCGAGCATCTCCTCTCCGAGCGAGTGCGGCGGCAGCACGCAGGCCGAGTCGCCGGAATGAACGCCCGCCTCCTCGACGTGCTGCAGGATGCCGCCGATCCACACGTCCTTGCCATCGCACAGCGCGTCGACATCGACCTCGATCGCGTTCTCCAAGAAGCGGTCGAGGAAGATCGTCGCCTCACCGGCCTCGCGACGCAGGTAGTCGGCAAGCCCATCGCGCGAGTAGACGATCTCCATCGCGCGTCCGCCCAGCACATAGGAGGGCCGCACGAGCAGCGGGTAGCCGACGTCCTCTGCCTCTTGCAAGGCCTCTTCTGTGGAGCCGGCGGTTGCGTACGCGGGCGCCTGGTAGCCGAGCCGTTGCAGCAGCGCGCCGAAGCGTCCACGGTCCTCGGCCAGGTCGATCGCCTCGGGGCTCGTGCCCAGCAAAGGCACGCCCGCCGCGGCAAGCCCCGCCGCCAGCTTCAGGGGGGTCTGTCCGCCGAACTGCAGGATCACGCCGTCAAGCTGGGCTGGTGGGATCCCATTCCTCTCCAGCTCGATCACGCCAAGCACGTCCTCTAGCGTCAACGGCTCGAAATACAGGCGGTCGGAGGTGTCGTAATCGGTTGAGACGGTCTCGGGGTTGCAGTTGACGATCACCGCTTCGCGCCCGGATTCGCGCACGGTCATCGCGGCGTGCACGCAGCAATAGTCGAACTCGATCCCTTGTCCGATCCGATTCGGCCCGCCGCCGAGGATCACCACTGACGGCTTGGTCCCGCGCTCCACCTCGTGAGCGGCTTTGCGCTCCCAACCGGAGTAGTAGTAGGGAGTGCGTGCCGGGAACTCGGCCGCGCAGGTGTCGACCGACTTGAACGAGCGCTCGCCGCGGAAGGGCGCGTCGGGGTCTTCGGCCAATGTGCGCAGCTCGCGCAGGAACCACATGTCGATCGCGGTGCGCTCGTGTACCTGCTCGATCGCGACGCCACGGCGCAGCAGCTCAAGGATCGCCTCGTAACGGTCGGCGGCGGGGTCGGCCAGGCCGTCGAGCAGCTGCTGATCGGAATGCTCGCCCAGCGCCGGCTGCTTGTCCAGCTCGCGGCTGCGCAGCGCCTTGGCAAAGGCCTGGGAGAAGGTGCGGCCGATCGCCATTGACTCTCCCACCGACTTCATGTGCGTGGTCAGGGTGGCCGTCGCGCCTGGGAACTTCTCAAAGGCAAAGCGCGGCCACTTGACCACGACGTAGTCGATCGTCGGCTCAAAGCTCGCCGGCGTCACGCCGGTGATGTCGTTGGTGATCTCCTCAAGCAGGTAGCCGACCGCCAGCCGTGCGGCGATCTTGGCGATCGGAAAGCCCGTCGCCTTGGAGGCAAGCGCCGAGGAGCGCGACACGCGCGGGTTCATCTCGATCACGTGGATCTGCTCGGTCTCGGGATTGACCGCAAACTGCACGTTGGAGCCGCCGGTCTCCACGCCGACGGCGCGGATCACGGCGATCGCCTGGTCGCGCAAGCGTTGGTAGAGGGCGTCGGTCAACGTTTGCTGCGGCGCGACGGTGACCGAGTCTCCCGTGTGCACGCCCATCGGGTCGACGTTCTCGATCGAGCAGACGATCACGACGTTGTCGGCTTTGTCGCGCATCACCTCCAACTCGAACTCGCCCCAGCCGAGCACCGACTGGTCGAGCAGCACCTGGCCGATCGGGCTGGCCTCAAGGCCCCGCTTGACGATCTGCTCGTACTCCTGCTCGCTGCGGGCGATGCCGCCGCCGCGCCCGCCGAGCGTAAAAGCGGGCCGCACGATGCAGGGCAGGCCAAGTCGCGGCAGCGCCGTGTGGGCGTCCTGCATGCTGGTGGCGATCGCGCTGGCGGGCATCGACAGGCCGGCCTTGGCCATCGCCTCGCCGAACAGCTCGCGATCCTCCGCGCAGGAGATCGCGTCGTAGTCGGCGCCGATCAGCTCGACGCCGAGGCGCTGCAGCGTGCCGTCGTCGTGTAGCGCCTTGGCGAGATTCAGCGCCGTCTGCCCGCCAAGCGTCGGCAAGATCGCGTCGGGCTGCTCGCGCTCGATGATCTTCGCCACCGGCCCCGGCAACAGCGGCTCGACGTAAGTGGCATCGGCGAACTCCGGGTCGGTCATGATCGTCGCCGGATTGGAGTTGACGAGCACGACCCGGTAGCCCTCCTCGCGCAGCACCTTGCAGGCCTGCACGCCGGAGTAGTCAAACTCGGCGGCCTGACCGATCACGATCGGGCCGGAGCCGAGGATCATGATCGTCTCGATGTCGCTACGCCGCGGCAATGCGCTCCAAAAAGCGGTCGAACAGGTGCAGCGAGTCGTGTGGCCCCGGCCCGGCCTCGGGGTGGTATTGGACGGCGCCGCCGGGCACGTCGAGCAGCTCAAAGCCCTCGACGGTGCGGTCGTAGAGATTCACATGGGTGAGCTGGGCGGTGCCGAAGTCGGTGTCCCAGCGCACCGGCTCGTTTGAGCCCAGCGTCTTTGCGCCGCCTGGGCCGAGCACCGCGAAGCCGTGGTTTTGCGAGGTGATCTCAACGCGCCCGGTCTGCAGGTCCTTGACCGGATGGTTGGCGCCGCGGTGCCCGAACGGCAGCTTGTAGGTCTGAAGGCCCAGTGCGCGGCACAGCAACTGGTGGCCAAGGCAGATGCCCCACACCGGCTTTTGGCCGATCAGATCGCGCACGGTTGAGACCACGTGGTCGAGCGCGCCGGGATCGCCGGGGCCGTTGGCGACGAACACCGCATCGGGGTCTTCGGCCAGCAAATCGGCGGCAGCGGTCGTGCAGGGGTGCAGCGCGACGCGAGCGCCGCGCTGGACCAGGTTGCGCACGATCGAGAGCTTGATGCCGGTGTCGATGACGGCGATCAGCGGCCCATCGCCGTCACCGTGCAGCGTGCGCTGACCCGGCGTGACGCAGCCCGCAAGGTCCTGCCCGGCCATCGGCGGCTCGGCCGCGATCAGCTCGCGCGCTTCTTGCTCGGCCATCGCGGCCGCGAACAGGCCACCGCGCATCGCGCCGGCCTCACGAATGTGCCGCACAAGCGCGCGTGTGTCCACGCCGGAGATCGCCGGCACGCCACAGTCGCTGAGCCATTGCAGCCAGCCCTGCTCCGCCTCGGGCGCGTCTTCGCGGTCACAGGCCTCGCGCATGATCGCCGCCCGTGCCCAGATCCGCTCGGACTCCATCGCCCGCCGGCTGACGCCGTAGTTGCCGATGTGTGGGTAGGTGAACGCGATCAGCTGACCGGCGAAGGAGGGATCGGTGACTGACTCCTGGTAGCCGGACATGCCGGTCGTGAACACGACCTCGCCGACGGCGTGAGCGTCTGCCGCGCAAGCTTCCCCGTCAAAACGGGCGCCATCCTCAAGCAGCACATAAGCGTCGCTAGTCATGAAGCCGGTCCTGGGCACGGAGGGCAAGCCTGACAAGGACGCAGGGAGCGTAGTGTGCTGGACGCACATGAGTGACCGAGGACGCCGCCGATTGCCGATCGACGGGATCGACAATCGGCCAGCGCCGCCCTCCGCGCCCAGGACTCATGCCGCCACCACCGAGAACGCGCGCTCGCGGTAGGCGATGCCGCCGGCGGCGATCGTCAAAAGCACCTTGCCGGTCAGTCTCCGGCCGGCAAAGCAACAGTTCTCTGAGCGGCTCTCCCAGCCGCTTTCTCCTGCCGCCCACTCGCTTTTCAGATCGATGAGCGTGAGGTTGGCCGGCTTGCCGACGGCGATGCGCGCGCTTGGCAGCCCGAACAGCTCGGCGCCGGCAGTCATCCGCTGCACCAGCAGCCTCAGCGAGACGATGCCGGGGAGCACCAGACCAGTGTGCAGCGCCGCGAACGCGGTCTCCAAGCCGGTCGTTCCCATCGGCGCCTGCTCGAACGGCACTTCCTTCTCGTGGCGCGCGTGCGGGGCGTGATCTGTCGCGATGCAATCGATCGTGCCATCGAGCAGGCCTTCAACCAGGGCCTGACGATCCTGCTCGTCGGATAGCGGCGGGTTCATCTTCATGCTCGTGTGCAGCGTGCGCACGTCCTGGTCGGTCAAGAGCAGATGGTGGGGTGAGGCCTCGCAGCTGACGCGGTAGCCGAGCGCCTTGGCGGCCGCGACCGCCCGCACCGAGGCGGCGCAGGAGAGATGCTGGAAGTGAACACGTGCGTCCTCATAGCCGGCCAGCTCAGCGTCACGCGCGAGCATCGTCGACTCGCTGACAGTGGGAATGCCGCCGACGCCAAGCGCGGCGCTGAGCGCGCCCTCGTGCATCGCGCCGCCTTTGGAGAGCGTCGTGTCCTCCTCGTGCAAGGTGATGACGCCGCCGCACAGCCGCTGGTACTGAAGCGCCTTGCGCAGCACGCCCGCCGAGGCGACCGGCCTGCCGTCGTCGGTGAAGCCGAGAGCGCCCTCCTGGGTCAGCTCGCCCATCTCGCTCAGCTCCTGGCCTTGCAAGCCTTGAGTGATCGCGGCCAGGAAGCCGACAGGCACGCGCGCCTCGCGTGCGGCCGCCTCGCGCACCGAGCGAAGCAGCGGCGCCGAGTCGAGCACTGGATCGGTGTTCGGCATCGCGATCACGGCGCCGAAGCCGCCGGCTGCGGCGGCACGGGTACCGGTCTCCAGGTCCTCCTTGTGCTCCTGGCCGGGTGTGCGCAGGTGCACGTGCGGATCAAAGAAGGCCGGCAGCAGGTGCTTGCCATCGCCTGCCACCACCTCAAGCCCCTCCGCTTCGAGCGCGCCAGGCGCTCCGATCTCCGCGATCTGCCCGTCACGCACCAACACGTCCACCGGCCCGTCGAGATCGCCGCGCGGATCGAGCGCGTGCGCGCCGCGAACGAGCAGGTCGGCCGAGGACAGCGGGCCGTGCAGGAGTCCTGAGAACGCCATCGCTTTCAGGCCAGCTGCGGCTCGGGGACGGGACGGAAGGCGCGCGAGCCTGCCAGCAGCTCGTACAGCACGGCCATGCGCACGACCACGCCGGCCTCGACCTGCTCGGAGATGACCGCCTGTGGCGAGTCCACAGCCTCGCCGGAAAGCTCGACGCCGCGGTTGACCGGGCCTGGGTGCATCAACAGCTGGCGTGCCGACAAGCGCCGCGCTGAGATCTGAAACCAGTTCGCGTACTCGCGCAGCGAGGGTACCCACGCCTCGCTCATGCGCTCGCGTTGCATGCGCAGCGCGTATACGACGTCGGCCTGGCCCAGACCCTCAAGCGTGTAGCGGACCTCGCAGCCGAGCGCTTCAATTCCGCGCGGGATCAACGTTGGCGGCCCGGCGATTGTCACCTTTGCCCCCATCTTCTGAAAGGCGAGTATGTTCGAACGGGCCACGCGCGAGTGGGCGACGTCGCCGACGATCCAAATCGAGATCCCATCGAGCGGCCCGAGCCGGCGTTGCAGTGTGTACACGTCGAGCAGCGCCTGCGTGGGATGCTCGTGCTTGCCGTCGCCGGCGTTGACGATGGCAGCGCTGGTCCAGCCGGAGACCAGCTCCGCGGCGCCCGCCCACGGGGTGCGAATGACGATCGCGTCCGGCTTGTGCGCCGAGAGCGTGACGATCGTGTCCTTCAGCGACTCGCCCTTCTCGACCGATGAGCCGCTGGATACGAAGTTGACGACGTCGGCGGACAGGCGCTTGGCGGCAAGCTCGAAGGAGGAGCGAGTGCGTGTCGAGGCCTCATAGAAGAGGTTGAGCACCATTCGCCCGCGCAGCGCCGGCACCTTCTTGATCTCGCGGTCAGAGACCTCGGCAAAGCGCACGGCCTGGGAGACAATCCGCTCGATCGCCTCGCGGTCAAGGTCCTCGACCGAAAGCAGGTGGTTCACGCGCTCACCTCTTGCGGCGCTGCGGAGATGCCGACCTCGTCGACGCCGTCGATCTCGGCGACGCGCACGTTGACGCGCTCGGCGCGCGCTGTCGGCAGGTTCTTGCCGACGTAGTCGGGACGGATCGGCAGCTCACGGTGCCCACGGTCGGCGAGCACGGCCAGCTGCACGCGCTCGGGCCGACCGTAGTCGAACAGCGCCTCGATCGCGGCGCGCACGGTGCGACCGGTGTAGAGCACGTCGTCGACAATCACGATCGTGCGCCCGTCCACGTCGAAGTCCAGGTGCGTGCTGTGCAATACGGGTGCGTCCGGCCGTTGCGCGACGTCATCCCTGTAGAAGGCAATGTCCAGGTCGCCGAGCGGAACTTCTCCGCCCAGCAGGTCTCGCAGTGTCTCGCGCAGGCGCGAAGCGAGGATCGCACCGCGACGATGGATGCCGACGATCGCGATATTGACGTCGTCGGCGTTGCGCTCGGCTATCTCGTGCGCGATGCGCGTGAGCGCCCGCGCCATGTCGTCCTGATGCAGGACGACCTTTACGTCTGTCATCGATTCCTTCCTGGCCTCACGGGACCGGGTTAAAGGATGCCCTGAGGAATGTATCAGCGCTGTGCGACGGCCTGCGTGTCCGCCCGGACACTCTCATCCGAGTTTGCGGGATCCCCTTCGCCACCGTTTTCGGTCTGTGGTGTCCGCTCGGTCGGCTGCCGGCGCGACCAGCGCACGAGCTGCGCCGGTCCGCGCTCGGGGAAGGGAATCTCGATCGTGTCGAAGTCGCGGGGAGACTCGGTGTCAGCGAATATCTCGCGCGCCTGGTCGCGCAACTCGCCGCCGGCGTAGCGCGCGGACACGTGAGTGAGCGCAAGCAGCCGCACCTTCGCTCCGCGGGCTAGCCTCGCCGCCTGGCGGGCGGTGCTGTGGCCGGTCTGGGCCGCGCGCTCTGCCTCCTCCTCGGCGAACGTCGCCTCGTGCACGAGCACGTCGGCTTCGTGCGCGGCGATCCCCAACGCCTCACAGGGAGCCGTGTCGCCGGAGATGACGAGCTTGCGCCCCTCTCGCTCCGGGCCCATCACCTGCTCGGGGGAAACGCCGCCAACGCTCTCCCCGCGCGTGAGACGGCCGAAGTCCGGGCCCGGTGTGACGCCGAGCTGCTCGGCCAGTTGCGGGTCCAGATGCCCAGGACGCGCGTCCTCCACCAGGGCGTAGCCGAAGGCGCTTGCGCCCTTGTGCTCAACCGGGATGCCGGTGACCTCGTAGCCGTCGAAGCGCACCGGCTCGCCCGGCGCCAGCTCGTGTACGTGCAGGCGGTAAGGCAGGCGGCCGTAGATGAAGCGCGTGTCCTCCATTGCCCTGCTCAGGCCGCGCGGCCCGTAGACCGTGAGCGGCTGCTCGCGCTCGCGCAGCGCAAAGGACTTCAGCATCCCCGGCAGGCCGAGCCAGTGGTCAGCGTGGAAATGGGTGATGAACACGCAGTCAAGATCGGCCAGGCCGGCAGAGCGCATCAGTTGGCGTTGAGTGCCTTCACCGCAGTCAAACAGCAGCCGCTCGCCGCCGCGGCGAACGAGGATCGCGGGCAAGCCGCGGCGCGGCGAGGGCACCGAGCCGCCGGTGCCGGCGAAGAGCAGGGAGAGGTCCATGGGTGGGACGGTAGCGGGGCGCGCCCTTGTGTCGGCTCGCGGGCCGCCGCCGGCTTTGCGGCCTAGCTCTGGCTGCGAGGAATCGCCGCGACAAGCAGGCCCAGCGCGCCGAGGACAAGCAGAACGAGCGGCCAGCCGCCAAGGCTCCCCGTCGGCACCTTGCCGGCGTCCACGCGCGAGACCTGGACGCCGATGCTAAAGACGAACAGGAAGATGCCGAAACCACCGCTGTAGGCAATCCCGCGCGCGTGGACACGGGCGCCCAGCCAGATCAGGACCACTGAGACGACCAGCAGATACAAGTCCCAGCCGAAGCGCTGTCCGTCAGGGCTTGGACTCGCTGCTCCGATGGCACCCCGAGGCGTGTGCGAAAGCGCCGGCACGACCGCCTGGCTGATCCCGGTCGCGGCACCGGCGAAGATCCCAAGCGTGCCTGCGGCGATCAGCGCGATTCCGGCTGTCGTCGCGATCTCGCGCGCACCGAGCCGGTCGTGCTGCGAGCGCCAGTAAGCGGCGAGCAACAGCAGCACGCCGCCGAGCAGGAGCACGTCGCGAAAGTCTGAAGCCGTCGGGTGGTCAAAGCTCTGGCCCCACAGGACCAGCCAGGCGGCCAGCGCCGCAAGCGAGCCTAGAAGCGCTGCATAGGAGACTCCCGCCGCGATGGCGCCGTACCAGGCGACCAGCGCCGTGAGCAGGAGAGTGAAGAGGATCGCGAGCGGGCTGGACGTGTTGACACCCAGGAGGTTCAGCAGCTCAGCGATCGAGGGCAGGGCGAGCACGATTGCCGCGACCATCATCACGGCTCTTGCCGGCTCGGGAGCCTCAGCCTCGGCATTCGAGTCGGTGTCCGCTCTGGGCAACGCAAGCTGAAAGAGCAGTATCGCCGGCACCGCCACGAGCAGGAGCAGCACCACCTCGCTCCATGTGTGTTGCATGCCCTTGCGCATCGCCAGGCTTGTCGCTCCGGCCACCAGCAACAGCGCGCCGCCGGCACGCAAGAGGTCGGTCGAGCCCCGATTTGTGGACTGCACGGCTAGGAGCATCGCCCAGCGCGCGGACGGAATCCCATATAGCAAACGCGGTCGAGCGCCTGGCAAGCTAAGCTCAGCTCACGGATCGTCCCTCGTGGCCTCCGCGTTGCGCCCGTAGCTCAGTGGATAGAGCGTCCGCCTCCGGAGCGGAAGGTCGCGTGTTCGAATCACGCCGGGCGCGTCGCGAAACGCCCACCAATAGGTAGGCCTGCGTCGCCTGGCTCGGAGAGGATGCGCGGCGTATTTTCGTGTTGGACGAAACGTTGGACAATCGCGACGATTCGTCACCCCAAAGCGGCACGCGTGCTGGAGGTCGGAGACACGAAGTCTGCCGCCTTCCTCGTCGGCACGATCCGATAGCGTGGCCGGGTATGGATGTCGACATCGAGCGCGCCGCGCACACCTTGGTCGAGACGGCCGGGTCGCCCGTGCGCGTGATCTTGTTCGGCTCGCATGCGCGCGGTGACGCACGCGCCGGGAGCGATCTCGACTTCTTGGTGATCGAGCCCGAGGTGTCAGACCGGCATACGGAGATGGTGCGTCTGCGCAGCGCTCTTCACGATCTTCGCCGGCCGATAGACGTGCTGGCCTTCAGTGAGGCGCAGGTCGAGGAATGGGGTGAAGCACGCGGAACGGTGCTTCACGCAGCGCTTTCTGAGGGCCAGGTGCTTGTCGAAGCGTGACGAACAGGATGTTGCCACCGCGCTCCTCGCGAAGGCCGTTGGCGACGAAGCCGGACTGCGCGCGCTCGCCGACAACTACGACGTACCCGAGTGCAGCAGCGGCGTTGACGCCGTAGGCTGTCGAATTCCGCTACGCCGACCCCTTCGACCCACCCCCGCTCGACCGGGCAAAGGCCCTTGAGACGGTCGTCATCGTCCGGGAGTGGGCGACTAAGGCGAACGGCGTCGGTCGAACGGCCGGGGCCAATCCACTCCCGAAGGCTGACGTAGAGACCTCGGCGTCGGACGAGTGATGGCCAATCCAAGCCAAAAAACGGAGCAGCGATCGAAGGGCAGCAGTCAACTGCCGGCCAACGTTGCCAACCATCGCCTAAGCGCCTCGCTGCGACCGCAAGCCACATGAAGCGGCCCCAAGCCGCCGGCACTACGCTCCAGGGGTGATCGCGCCCGCGCCCGCAGCCCTGCTCGCCACCGAGGACATCATCCAACTGGTCCCGACCGCCGTCCTCGGCCTGCTCTACGCCAAGCGCGCGCACACCCTCTCACACGGCTCGCACAAAATCCCCGGCTGGCGCCAAGCCTGCTACTACGCCGGCCTCACGACGATCCTCGTGGCCCTGCTCTCGCCCGTCGGCCAGCTCAGCGACGAACTGCTCTACATGCACATGGTCGAGCACCTGCTGATGGGAGACATCGCCGCTCTCCTGATCGTGCTCGGCCTGACCGGACCGCTGCTGGCCCCGGTCCTACGCATCCGCTTCTTCGACCGCCTACGCGCCCTCACCCACCCCCTGATCGCTTTTCCCCTGTGGGCGATCGACCTGTACGTCTGGCACCTGCCGATCTTCTACCAAGCGGCCCTACGCCACGTGGCGATCCATGCCCTGGAGCACACGATGTTCATCGCGCTCGGGATCAACATGTGGATGTGTCTGTTTGGCCCGCTGCCAAAGCCAAGCTGGTTTGGCAACCTGGCAAAGCTCGGTTACATCGTCGCCGTGCGCCTGACCGGAACCGTGCTCGGCAATGTGTTCCTGTGGTCTGGCAAAGCCTTCTACCCGTTCTATCTGGCCGGCGACGCCGCCCACCACATCAACCCGATCGCCGATCAAAACCTCGCCGGCGCGGTGATGATGGTCGAGGAGTCGTTCTTGACGCTCGGCCTGTTCTGCTGGCTGTTCCTGCGCACCGCGCGCGAGGTCGAGGAACGTCAAGAGCTGCTCGATTTTGCCCAAGTGCAGGGCGTCGAGGTCACGCCCGAGCGGGCGGCGCGAGCTGTCGCTGCCGGTCGCGGCGCCGACCTGCGCCGGCGCTTGGAAGGCACCGCCAGCGGCGACGCGAGCTGAACGACTTCAGCCGCCGGCTACGGCAGGCAGGATCGTCAGCTCCGCGCCATCTTCGACGGCTGTGTCCAGCCCGTCGAGGAAGCGGATGTCCTCGCCGCTGACGTACACGTTCACGAACCGACGTAGCGAGCCGCTTTCATCCGCCAGTCGCTCGCCAAGCCCGTCGTAGCGCTCGTACAGCCCGTCAAGCACCTCACGCACCGTGCCACCGTCGAGCACCGCTTCGCTGTCGCCACCCGCGGCCGCGCGCAGCTGCGTTGGGATCTTCACCGTCACGCCCATCGCGCTAGACCCCCGCTGTCGCCAGAGCGCTCGTGCCGGTGGCGGCGCCCGCCGCCGCCTCCACCACACTCTCAAACTGCTCGACGCTGGGCTCGATCTGGCTGTGCTCGAACGTCCCCCTGACGGCGTCGAGCGTCTTTAGCCCCTCGCCGGTGATCACGAGCACAACCCGCTCGTCGGGGTCGATCTCGCCGCGCTCGGCCAGCTTGGCAAGCGTCGCCGTCGTGACGCCACCGGCGGTCTCGGTGAAGATGCCGGTGGTCTGCGCGAGCAGCGCGATGCCGGCGCGGATCTCCTCGTCAGAGACGGAGTCGATCGAGCCGCCGCTGCGACGCGCCTCCTCCAGCGCGTACGGGCCGTCGGCGGGATTGCCGATCGCAAGCGACTTGGCGATCGTGTCGGGCTTGACCGGCTTGCAAACTTCCTGCCCGGCGGCAAACGCCGTGGCAACCGGCGAGCAGCCGTCGGCCTGAGCGCCGCTCATCTTCGGCAGCGCTCGGGCGGGGTCGCCGACAAGCCCAAGCTCGCGCCACTCCGCGAAGCCTTTGGCGACCTTCGTGAACAGCGAGCCCGAAGCGATCGGCACGACGCAGCGGTCGGGCAGCTCAAAGCCGAGCTGCTCGGCGATCTCGTAGGCGAGCGTCTTTGAGCCCTCGGCGTAGTAGGGCCGCAAATTGACGTTGACGAAGGCCCAGTCGCGCTCGGCCGAGAGCTCGGTGCAGAGTCGGTTGACGTCGTCGTAGTTGCCTTTCACCGCGACCAGCTTGGTCCCGTACACGCCGGTCGCGAGAATCTTCTGCTCCTCCAGGTCCGCAGGGATGAACACGTAGGACTCAAGCCCAAGCGCCGCGCCGTGAGCGGCGACGGAGTTCGCCAGGTTGCCGGTGGAGGCGCAGGCGATCGTCTCGAATCCCAGCTCGCGCGCCCGCGTGACAGCAACCGAGACAACCCGGTCCTTAAAGGAGTGCGTCGGGTTGGCGGCGTCGTTCTTGACCCAAACCTCGCGCAGCCCAAGCCGCTTGGCCAGCCGGTCCGCCTTGATCAGCGGCGTGCAGCCGGCAGGCAGCCCGGTGCGCGAGGCCAGTCGCCCGGAGGGGCCGGGTGGGGCGAGGACGGGCAGGAAGTCGGCGTAGCGCCAGATGTTCTGCGGCCCAGCCTGGATGCGCCGACGCAGCTGGTCGGGGTCTGAGCCGAGCGCCGAGTGGTCGTAGGCGACCTCCAGCGGCCCGAAGCAGCGGTCGCAGACGTACAGCGCCTCCAGCGGGTACTCGGCTTTGCACTCTCGGCATCTCAGATGTGTAACAGCCACTTGTCGGACTCCTTCTATTCGTCTTCGCCGGTAACCCGTGTGGCAAAGAGCAGGAAGCCCGCCACACATCTCTCAGGAATTGGCACCTTTCCGCGTAAACGCGGCGGTTGCCGGGGCTTCGTAGGGCCAGTCCCTCCACCCCTCTGGATGTGTCCAGCTATGTGCCGGGCAGTATACGACCCCTCTGGACGGAACACAAGCCGTCGTCCGGGTAACGCTTGCGCGAGCTTGGTGTAGGCCCTATCCGTGAGTAGCCGCCCCGTCGAGGTCGATCGCGCGCCGGCGGACGCCGCCGAGGCGTTTGAGCCGCTCGACCCCGCGGCCAAGAAGCGGATGCTGATTATCGTCAACCCGTATGCGACGACGGTCTCCGACCGCCTGCGTCACCTGGTCGTTTACGCGCTGCAGGGCCGTTATGAGGTCGACGCGGTCGACACCGAGGCCAAGGGTCACGCGATCGAGCTGTGCCGCGAGGCTGCCCACGAGGGCTACGACGTGGTCGTTGCCTTCGGCGGCGACGGTACCGTTAACGAAGCCGCCAACGGCCTGCGCGGCTCCTCCACCCCACTGACCTGCCTGCCCGGCGGCTCGGCCAACGTGTACGGGAAGATCCTAGGCATCCCCGGCGAGCTGGTCGACGCCACCGAGCACGTGCTGGCGATGGCCGACCGCTGGCAGCCGCGTCGCGTCGACCTTGGCGTCGTCAACGGCCGCTGCTTCACCTTCGCCTCGGGTCTCGGCCTTGACGCAAGCGTCGTCGAGCGGGTCGATTCCAACCCGCATCTGAAGGCCCGCTTCGGCGCCTACTACTTCACCTGGGCGGCGATCTCCACCTTCAGCCGCCGCTACATCCTCAAACCTCCGCACCTGATTGTGCAGGGGGATGAAGGCGAGCAGGAGGGCGTGACCGCGATCGTTCAAAACGCCTCCCCCTTCACCTACTTCAAGGAGCGCCCGATCGAAGTCGCCGAGGGCCCCGAGCTTGACTCCGGCACGCTGAAGGCCTGCGTCCTGCGCCGTGCCCGTCCCTTTGACATGCCCTCGATCGCCTACCGTGCCTTCGCCAAGCGAGCGCGGGTGTCGCGCCATCGCCAGGTCACTCCGCTCCCGGAGACCGCTGAGCTGACGGTCCACTCAGCCGACGAGCAGCCGCTCCCATTGCAGGTCGACGGCGATTACATCGGCGAGGTGCTGGAGGCCCGTTACTCGGTGCTGCCGCGCGAGTTGTACGTCGTCTCCTGAAGCATGTGACGGTCCGATACGAAGTTGACAGGCTGCGGGTTACTCGGTAGCTTGCCGCGCGCAGGATCGTGGCCACGCGCCGGTCGCCGGCCGCGAACGCCCTGGGAGGGCGAAGGAGAGCGAACACACGGCAACGGAGCTTGCCGCAGGCCCAAACAAGGAAGGAACGACGATGAGGACGCGCCACGCCCACACGATCTCGGCTGCGCTCGCGGCCACCCTGCTGATGACCCTCGCCTTCGCGGTGCCGGCGGGCGCGACGCTCGGCAGCGAGACGCTCGACCGCAGCGGCACGCTGCAGAACACCAACCAGAGCATGTGGGCGGCCGGCAGCACCGGCGAAGGCCCGGAAGAAAAGGTCATCCCCTTCTTCGACCAGAGCTTCAGCGCCTCGGGCAGCGGCGGCGAAATCGTCGACGTCAAAAGCCCCACCGTCAAAGTCTGCAACATCTTCAACGAATCGCTCGGCGAAGACATCCTCTCGACGCTCGAAGGCAAACCCGAATGCGCCGACGAAGAAGAACTCAGCTTCGACCTCGGCAAGTTCGGCGCCGAAGGCGGGGCTTCGGTCAAGGGCGAGGTCGGGATGTCGCTGGCGCTGCACGGCTTCGCCCCCGGCTCGGTGAAAGTCACCTACCCGGTGACCGGTCACTACACGATCCCCAAGCCAGAATCGTTCGCGGCGGGCGACACGGTGACGATCGGGACCTCCGAGACCGTCAACGCCGGCGCGACGCTGCAGACCAGCTTCCCGACGCTCTCCAGCGCGGCGCTGCAGGGCCTGTTCGGCTTCCACGCCGCCGCCAACTTCAACCTGTGCTTCTTCAAATGCACGGAAAAGCAAGCCTTCGAATTCGGCCTGCCTGAAGGCTACGACGGCAGCAACCCCGCGACCGGGACTCTGCTTGAAGTCTCCAATCCCGGCACCCAGTGCTTCGACTTCATCGCCGGCTTCGTAGCGGGCTTCGGCCACGCGCCCGACGCCTACACGCGCTGTCACAACGAAAAAACCGGCGTCAACAGCGGCTACGTAGGCCTGCCCGACGTGCACACCAGCTCAACCCTGGAATCCGACGGCTCGCTGAGCGCCTCCGGCGAAGACCCGTACGTGGTGGTGCCGGTCAGCGCCGTTACCTGGGCTACTCGGATCCTGCCCGGCAAACCGCCGGTGCCGCTCAACCTCGGCCCGGCCGAAATCCCGGGGACCGGGGTGATCCTCGGCTGGAACACCGCCCAGCTGGTGTTCACCGACATCGAGACGATGCGTCAGGCCTTCACGTTCAAGCCGCGCGTGGACACGACGCTCGAATGGGGCCGCACGCTGGAATACACAGTCACCGGCCCGCACGGCGAAACGATCGGCAGCGGCCCTGGCACCGGAGCCACCTTCCCGCTCGGCGACACGCTGAAGCTGCAGACGCCCGCCGACCTGCGCGGCACGCTGCAGGTCACGCCGAGCCTTTCGATGGGACAGGCGCAGTTCACCAACCACACCAGCAACCTCAGCATCGGCGAAGGCGAATTCAGCGCGCTCGGCGTGACGCTCGAAACGCCCGAAACCTCAACCGAAGTGGCCGGCTTCAAATTCGGCATCCCCGGTGTCAAAGACAAATTCGGCCCGGTGTACCGCAAGGAATTCCCGTTGGCGACCACCACCAGCGACATCCTTGACGACAGCTGGACCCTGGGTGGCTTCAACCGCCCGCTGCTCGAAGACCTGCCGTTGACGCCCGACCCGCCGCCGGTGCCGACGCCGGTAACGGTCCACCCGGTCGAGGGGGCGAGCTTCAGCGGCACCGTCGCGAGCTTCGCCGACCCCGACACGACGGGCAAAGCGTCGGATTACACGGCCAAGATCAGCTGGGGCGACGGCGCCGTCAGCGAAGACGCCACGCTCGTTGACGACGGCAACGGCGTCTTTCACGCGGTCGGAACCCACACCTACAAGGAGGAGGGCTCCTACCCGGTCGATGTGACGATCCAGGACGACGAAGTCAAAACGCTCATCGTCACCGACGAATCGCTGGCCGAAGTCGCGGACGCTCCCCTGCACGCGAGCGCCGACACGAACACGACCACGGCGTCGGGTCCGGCCTTGTTGTGGCCGGCGCCGCCGTCGAGCGGGAAGCTCGCGAGCTTCACCGATGAGGATCCCGAAGGCACGCTCAGCGACTACAGCGCCAGCGTGCAGTGGGGCGATGGCGCCACCACTGCGTCGGCCACGATCGCGCCCAACGGCAAAGGCGGCTGGGACGTCAGCGCCGCGCACGAATACGCGCAGCTGGGCCCGCACACGGTCACCCTCACCGTGGACGACGAAGGCGGCAGCTCGACCTCCACCACGTTTACGCTGATCCAGTACGCCTACAGCCTCGGCGGCGACTTCGCGATCCAGCCCGCGCCCGTCGGCTCGCAGGTGACCTTCTGGGGGGCGCGCTGGTCAGCCGCCAATCCGCTGGTGCAGGCCCCGTCTTCGTTCAAGGGCTGGGCTGACTCGGCGCCGACCCCACCCGGCTGTGACTCGGCCTGGGCCACCCGTCCCGGCAACAGCTCCGTCCCACCGCTGGTCGTGCCCGCATACGTCGCGGTACTTGAGACAGGCCCGGTCGAAAAGAGCGGATCGCAAATCTCTGGCAAGGCGCAAGGTGTCGCGATCGTCCGCAGCGAAGAAGGCTATGCCCCTGATCCTGGCCATGCAGGGACGGGCACCGTGATCGCACAGGCCTGCCAGCGCTAGCAGTACCGGAGTGCAGCTGCCGGAGACGTTCCTCCGGCAGCTGCACTGAACGGGACCTCCCGGCCGCGCTAAGCGCCGCCGCCGGGGGTGACCCGGTAGGCGTCGAACACCGAATCGGTGTTGCGCAGCCGCGAGATCGCGCCCTTCAGCGACTGCGTGTCGGCCAGCTCCACGACGAAGCGATTCTTGACCATCGGCGGCATCGACAGGCAACGCGCTTCCAGGATGTTCGCGCCGGACTCCGAGAACGCCCGTGAGAGGTCCTCAAGCAGCCGGTGGCGATCCCATGCGTCGATGTGGATTTCAACGACAAACGAGGTCTGCCGGTCGCCCTCCCAGCTGACGTTGGTGAAGCGTTCGGGGTTGCGCGCCAGCAGCTTGGCGTTGGGACAGTCCTTACGGTGGATCGTGATGCCGCGCCCGAGCGAGATGTAGCCGATGATCGGGTCGCCCGGGACCGGCCGACAGCACTTGGCCAAGCGCAGCATCACATCGTCGACGCCCTCGACTTTTATCCCGTACTTGCCCGAGGAGGTCGTCGCCCGCCGTCGCGGTCGCCCGACCTTGACCAGATCTGAGGCTGCGGCCTCGTTGTCTGCCGCCTCACCGCGCTTGAGTCGCTGCAACACCTTGTTGACGACTACCTTCGGCGAGATCTTGGCTGAGCCAAGCGCGATGTAGAAGTCATCGGCCTTGCGATAGCCCATCTCACGGATCACGTCCGCCAACAGCGCCGAGCCGGTGATCTTCTGCGCGGGCAGACCCTGCTTCTTCAGATGTTCCTGCAGCAGGTCGCGCCCGGAGTGCTCGGTCCCCTCGCGCGTCTCGGCCTTGAACCACTGCTTGATCTTGTTGCGCGCGCGCGTGGTCTTGACGGTCGCAAGCCAGTCGCGCGAGGGCCCGCGCTCGCGCTTGCCGGTGATGATCTCAGCGATGTCGCCAGAGCGCAGCTCGTAGTGCAGCGGCACCATCTTGCCGTTGACGCGTGCGCCGATGCAGCGGTGGCCGATCTCCGTGTGCACCTCGTAGGCGAAGTCGAGCGGCGTGGCCCCGGCCGCGAGCGCCTTGACCTCCCCCTTGGGCGTGAACACGTAGACCTCGTCCTCGAACAGGTCGATCTTCAGGCTCTCCATGAACTCCTGCGGGTCTGAGAGCTCCTTCTGCCAGTCGAGCATCGAGCGCAGCCACTTCAGCTTCTCTTCGCCCTGGGGCCCGGCGGGCACGCCGTCCTTGCCGGGCGGACGCTGCTTGTACATCCAGTGCGCTGCGACGCCGAACTCAGCCATCTCGTGCATCTGCTGCGTGCGGATCTGGATCTCAAGCGGCCGCCCCTCAGGGCCAACGACCGTCGTGTGCAACGACTGGTACATGTTGAACTTGGGCATCGCGATGAAGTCCTTAAAACGCCCGGGCAGCGGCTTCCACAGCGAATGGATCACGCCCATCGCCCCGTAGCAGTCCTTCTCGCCTTCGACGATCACGCGCATCGCGGTCAGGTCGTAGATCTCGTTGAACTCGCGGCCCTTCTTGGTCATCTTCGAGTAGATCGAGTAGAAGTGCTTGGCGCGCCCGGCGATCTGGGCATGAATGCCAAGCTCCTCCAGCTCGTGGCCCAAATAAGCTCCGGCCTCGGTGACATAGCGCTCGCGATCCTCGCGCTGCTGGGCGACAAGCTCCTTTATCTCCTTGTACTTGCGCGGATGCAGCGTCGCGAAGGCGAGGTCCTCAAGCTCCCACTTGATCGCGTGGATGCCGAGGCGGTGCGCGATCGGCGCGTAGATCTCAAGCGTCTCGCGGGCCTTGTCCAACTGCTTCTGCTTGGGCATCGCGTCGATCGTGCGCATGTTGTGCAGCCGATCGGCCAGCTTGATCAGGATCACCCTGATGTCGCTGGCCATCGCGACCATCATCTTGCGGTAGTTCTCGGCCTGAGCCTCGTCGCGCGACTGGAAGGTGATCCCGGTCAGCTTCGTGACCCCGTCGACGATCGCGGCGATTTCCTCGCCAAAGCGCTCGCGCACCTCGGCAAGCGACGCGGAGGTGTCCTCGACCGTGTCGTGCAAGAGCGCGGCGCACAGCGTCTCGGTGTCAAGGCGCATGCCGGCACAGATGCGCGCTACGCCGACCGGATGGACGATGAAGTCCTCGCCGGAGCGCCGGCGCTGTGCCGCGTGGTGCTCGCAGGCGAAGACGAAGGCGTCTTCGACGCGGTCGCGGTCGATCTGCACGGCGGCGTCGGCCGCGTGCTCGGAGACGATCGCGAACAGATCGTCGAGTAGCCGCCGCTCGCTGTCGCTCAGGTCCGGGCGGCGGACGCGGCGCGCAGCGCCGGCAGTTGGAACAGCGTGGACTGGGCTTGGCCGGGTGTCTGCCATGTGATAAGCGTAGCCTCCCGCGAAGCGGCCTGGGCGTGGCGCAAGATCAGGCGCGGCTCGCTGACACCGCGCCACTCGTTGACCTCCAGCGTAAAGGTGGCGTCGACTGCTCCGTCTTCGCTCACCGGCAGTCGCCCGTCGCAGCCGAAGGCCACAGCGCGTGCGTGCACGCCATCTGACTCAAGTCGGAAACGGGCGTGCTTGCCTTCTCCCATCGGCTGCACCTCACGCACGCGCGCGCCGCGCACGAGCAGCGACACGGTGGGATTGCCCTGGCCGAACGGAGCCAGTGCGCCCAGCTCCTCGGCCAGCTCAATGCCAATCTCCGGCCCGCTGACGATCGCGTCCACCCGCTCTGAGCGCCCACCCGTGCGTTCGCTCAACGCCGTTTGGGCGTGACGGTCAAGCTCTGCCGCGAACGCCGTCAGAGACTCACAGGAGAGCTCAACACCGGCCGCGGCGCTGTGCCCGCCGTAGCGACTCAGATGGGGCGCGCAGGCGGTCAGCCCGGCCAGCAGGTCATAGCCCTCGACGCTGCGGCCCGACCCGCGCACCCTTTCGGCCTCGATCGCGCCGAGCACGACCGGCCGACCGTGAGTCTCGCTCAAACGCGATGCCACGATCCCGATCACGCCGGGATGCCAGCCCTCGCTGGCAAGCACATAGGCCCAACGCTCGCCCTCGCCCGCGAGCCTCGATATCCGCGCTTCGGCCTCGATTCGGATCGCCTGCTCGATCCGGCGGCGCTCGCCGTTGGCGCGGTCGAGCTCCTCGGCGAGCGTGGCAGCGCGAACGCGGTCCTCGGTCAAGAGCAACTCCAGCGCAGCATCCGCCCGGTACAGCCGACCGGCGGCGTTGATCCGCGGCGCCAAGGCGAAGCCGACCGCCCGCTCCCCCACTTTGCCGGGCTCCACGCGCGCGACGGCCATCAGCGCTCGCAGTCCCGGCTTGGCCGTGCCGGCGAGCGCGCGCAACCCACGCCTTGTTAGCGAGCGATTCTCGCCCAGCAGTGGCACCACGTCGGCGATCGTCGCCAGGGCGACGAGGTCGAGGTCTTCGTCCAGCTCGGCAGGGTCGCGGCCGGCGAGCTGCAGGCAGGCCTGCGCCAGCTTGTGGGCGACGGCAGTCGCGCAAAGGTCCGGGCAGGGGTAGCCGCACACGCCGGGATGGACAAGCGCCCCGTCGGGCAACTCGCCGTCGGCACGCACGCGATGGTGGTCGCTGACGATCGTCTCGATCCCCAGCGAACGGGCCAGAGCCACCTCCCGCACGGCGGTCACTCCGCAGTCGACGGTCACGAGCAGCGCGGTCCCCCGCTCGGCCAGTCCTCTGACGGTCTGCTCGCTCAATCCGTAGCCGTCGTGCGCGCGATCGGGCAGGTACCAGTCGCAGTGCCCGCCCAGCTTGCGCAGCGCCCGCGCCAACACTGCCGTCGCGCAGACTCCATCCACGTCGTAGTCGCCGTGGATCGTGATGCGGGCGCTCGCGCGCACGTGCCGCAATAGCAGCGCGGCCGCGTCGAACAGCCCTGGGAACCGCTCAAGCTCGTGGCGCTCGTCGGCGGCCAGGAACTCGCGAGCTCGCTCGGGCTCCCGGTAGCCGCGGCGTATCAGTGTTTGCGCAACGGCACCGCTTACCCCTAGCCGCTCTCGCAGCAAGGCGACCCTGTCGCTGTCGCACTCGGCGATTTCAAAGCGCACCATCGTGCGCTCACACTACGATTCGCGACGGACGCCCTCGAAGTAGACGGCGGCAATTCCAAGCAGCGCCCCGGGCACCGCGTACAGGACCACGGCGATGTCGGTCGCTTTGACCCCGGGCACCTGCAGCCCCGAGCTCTTTACCGAGTAGATCAGCAGGCCAACGAGGATCGCGCCGATCAGCGAGCCGACGAAGGCGCCGACGATGCCGCCCCAGAAGCGGTCGGGCAGAAAGATCGTGAAATGCCAGATCGACAGGCCCATCATCACCCAAGCAAGCATTCCCATAGCTAGCGAGCCCTCCCGTGACGTCGGTTGCGCGGACGGCGCGCCCGTCGCGGCTTTGGCTCGTCCTTGAGCACCAAATCCTCGGGCGTCAAGTCGGCGGTCGGATCGGCCTGCTTGGGCTGCTCGCCGTCAACGGGCTCCGCCGGCGCCTGCTTCGGCGAGCCGTTGCTGCGTTGGCGACCTAGCCCTGTGCGCGCCGCGAGCCCGGCGGCGCGCGAGGAGGAGCCGCGCCCCGCGCCCGGCTGATCGGATATCTCGGGCTCGATGTCCTGCACCAGCTCCGCGAACTCCTCGCGCGAGAGCTGCTCGCCCGGCTCCTCGGCCAGCGTGCGAGCACCGCGCTTGGGCTTGGCCGGCGGCTCGACGTCGACTGGGGCGTCGCCGACAGCGGTGGCGTAGGCCGGCACGTAGCCAAGGTCGCGCTCAATGCGGGCGCGGCGGTTGCGATAGACCCCCTCGCGCTCCTTCCAGTGCGTCAGCACCGGTGAGGCGATGAAGATCGAGGAGTAGGCGCCGGAAGCGATCCCGATCATGATCGCGAAGGCAAAGTCCTTCAGCGTCGAGCCGCCAAAGAGCAGGATCGCGACCACGGGAAGCAGGGTGCAGAAGCTGGTCGCCAGCGAACGCGTCAGCACCTCGGACATCGAGCGGTTGACGATCTGCGAGAAAGCGGCGCGTGGCATCCGCGGCACGTTCTCGCGCACACGGTCGAACACGATGATCGTGTCGTACATCGAGTAGCCAAGGATGGTCAACAGCGCCGCGACCGTGGCTGTTGTGACTTCGCGCCCGGTGAGGGCGTAGACGCCGCTGGTTATCAGCAGATCGTGCATCAGCGCGATCAGCACCGGCACCGCGTACTTCCATTCGAATCTGAGCGCGATGTAGATCGAGATCACAAGCAGCGAGGCGATAATCGCGATCACCGCGCTTTTTGCCACCGTCTGCCCGAAGGTTGGGCCGATCGAGGTGTTGGAGAAATTCTTGGTCCCCGGCGACTGCGGCCCGGAGCCGAACTTCGTGTCGAGCGCGGACTTGACCTTCTGGACTTCTTCCGGCCTCAGTTTCTTCAGCGAGATCTGGTAGCCCTGGCCGCCGACGCTGGCGCTGGAGATCTTCTGGATCTCGGCGTCGGGGTAGCCGGACTGCGCCATCGCCGTCTGCACCTGATTCTCACTGACGTTCTTGACGAACGCCGTCTCGATGCGCGTGCCGGATTTGAAGTCGATGCCGAAGTTGATCCCCCTACCGCCGATCGCCAGCGCTCCGATCGCAAGGATGCAGCCTGAGAGCGAGAAGAACCAGCGCGAGGAGCCCATGAAGTCAAACGTCCATTTGCGCCCGCCGCGCCCGGCGCCGAGCAGCGCGGGGTGCGAAACGGCGCGCGAGCGCCCCATCACGCCAAGCGCGGCCTGCGTGGCAAGCACGGCCGTGAACAGGGTCAGCAGCGTGCCGATGCCAAGGGTGAAGGCAAATCCCTGCACTTCGGCGGTGGCCAGCGCAAACAGGATGAAGGCGGTCATGAAGGTGACGACGTTGGCGTCCACGATCGCCGCGAAGCCGCGACGGTAGCCGGTGGCGATGCCGGCGGCGATCGAACGGCCCGCCCTGACCTCCTCCTTGACGCGCTCGAAGATGACGATGTTGGCGTCGGCCGCTATCCCGATCGTCAGGATCAAGCCGGCGATGCCGGGCAGCGTCAACGTGATCGGGATCAGCTTGATCAGGGCGAAGTAGTAGATGCCGTAGATCAACAGGCCGCCGACGGCGATCACGCCGAGCACGCGGTAGAAGATGAGCAGGAACAGGCAGACGATGGCAAAGCCGATAAGGCCCGCGATCAGCCCTTCTTTGAGCGCGCTCTTGCCCAGCGTGGCCGACACCTGCGACTGGGAGATCAGTTCCAGCTTGATCGGCAGCGCGCCGGACTGCAGCTCGTCGGCGAGGTTCTGAGCGGAGGTGAGCGTGAAGCCCCCGGAGATCTGCGAGCCGGTCGAGGCGTCGATCCCTTCCGGGTAGACGGTGTAGTCGATCGAGGGCGCGGTGATCACCTGGTTGTCGAGCACGACCGCGAAGTGCTGCAGGGCAGAGCCCTTGGGGACGCCGGGCAGCTGGCGCGATTCGCCGCGTTTGGCGATTTCCCGCGTTACGCGTTCGAAGGTTTTGCGGCCACTGGAGCTGAATTCGAACGTCACGTTCGGCTGTCCGCTGCCGTTTTCGTCAAAGCCCTGGCGCGGGTTCTTGATGTCGTTGCCGGTCAGCTGCGGGTCGTCGTTGAGCACGTACCAGCTTTCCGGCGAAGGCTGAGTGACTTTGCCTTCCTTGCCGGTGATCGGCTGCGCCTGGGCGAGAACCGTCCCGGGGTTGACGCGCACCGCCTTGACCTTGTGCTTGGGCGGGACCTTGGTGTCGCCGTACAGGTTCTTTTCGGTGTCCTCAGGTCCGCGCAGCACCTTTTTGGTGGTTTCGTCGATCAGGTACCACTGCCCGTAGATGCAGCCTCCCTTCTGTGCAGGCGTGCAGCCGGTGGAATAGGTGGTGCCGTTGCTGCGAATGATCGGCTTGCGCTTGAGCGCGCGCTTGACCGCTTCGTACTCGGGGATCCCCGCTTCGGCGACAGCCGGTTGCGCTCCGCCCGTGACCTTCGGGTTGGTCGGTTCGGGGGTGCCGTTGGGGCCGATCACGTTCGGCTCCCAGTCGTAGAAGAACAGCTGTGCGGTTTTGCCGACCTGCTCCTGCGCGCGCTGCGCGTTGGTCACATCGGGCAGGCCGACCGAGATTTCCTTTTCGCCGGTGCGCTGGATTTCAGGTTGGGCGACGCCAAGCTGGTCCACGCGCTTGCGCATGATGTCGATCGCGCGGTTCAGCGATTCGGAGTCGACCTTGGCCTGAGCTGTGGCGCGACCTTGGTAGATCAGCTGCACGCCGCCTTTGAGGTCCAGCCCCAGCCGCGTCGGGTTGGAGGCGATGATCACGACTGAGGCGGCCAGCAGGCCGGCGACGATCAGCAGGATCAAGGTGTTGCGGCGGCGGTCTCCCATCTCCCCAGCGTACCCCCGCTAGCGATCTGGCGTGAGCACGAGCAGCAGCCCGCCCTCGTCGGTGTCGTAAGCCGGGAACATGTCGGCCTTGGCCTGCGCTTCGATATCGCGGTCGCCGGCGACGCTGACGGGCACGTCGAGCGCGCGCACTCCCCACTCAAGCACCGTTTCGACCGGGTCGTCGCCGCCCGCGAACTTCAGCCCCAAGACCTCCTCGACGCGCTGGCCGATCACGTTTTCCTCCTCAAGGCCCGTAAACGCGAACGAGTTCTTGCCGCAGCCAACCACGCGCCCCTTGCCGTCGCAGACGAAGAAGGCGGCGTCGGGCGCCGGGTAGTAGTCGTCGAGCAGCTCGAACAGGTAGGCGAAGCCGCACTTGGCGCAGCCCTTGCGCTCGCGGGTGAAGCCGATGTTGCGGTCGAGCTCGACCGTACGGTGGCCGCAGTTGGGGCAGATGAACGGATGCGCCATTGGACCCACAGAGTACGGGAGCCGGCTTATCGGCGTGTAAACGCCAAGCAGCCCACCGGGCTTGCTCAGAACAGGCCGGGCGCGCCCGTCTCGGCCGCGGGTGCCTCCAGGCCAAGGTGCTCAAAGGCGGCAGGCGTCGCGGCACGGCCACGAGCCGTGCGCTTGATCAGCCCCTGCTGGAGCAGATAAGGCTCGTAGACGTCCTCGATCGTGTCCGACTCCTCGCCGACGGCGATCGCAAGCGTCGAGAGGCCGACCGGGCCACCGTCGAACTTGACGCAGATCGCACGCAGAATCTCGCGATCGAGCCGGTCCAGTCCCTGCTCGTCCACCTCTAGCAGCGCCAGCGCCTCGTGCGCGGTCTGCTCGCTGACGATGCCGTCGCCGCGCACCTCGGCGTAGTCGCGCACGCGCTTGAGCAGCCGATTGGCCACGCGCGGGGTGCCGCGGCTGCGCGCGGCGATCGCGATCGCGCCGCGCTCGTCCACGACGATGCCAAGGATCCCGGCCGAGCGGCGCACTATTCGCGCCAGGTCCTCGACCGCATAGGGCTCCAGCCGCGACTGGATGCCGAAGCGGTCGCGCAACGGCGTTGTCAGCAGCCCGGCGCGGGTGGTCGCGCCGACGAGTGTGAACGGCGGCAGCTCAAGCGTGACGACGCGCGCGCCGGCTCCCTGCCCGACCGTGATCGGCAGGCGGCGGTCCTCCATCGCCGGGTAGAAGGTCTCCTCCAATGTGCGCGGCAGCCGGTGGATCTCATCGACGAAAAAGACGCTACGCGGCTCCAGCGCAGTCAGAAACGCGGCGATGTCGCCCTTGCGCTCCAGCGCCGGTCCCGCGGTCTGCACGAACGGGACCTCAAGCTCGCCGGCGACGATCTGCGCCAGCGAGGTCTTGCCGAGGCCGGGTGGGCCGGCCAGCAGCAGGTGGTCGAGCGCGTCCCCGCGCGCTGCCGCCGCCTCGATCGCCACAGCCAACTGCTCGCGCAGGCTCGGCTGGCCGACGAACTCGGCGAGCGCGCGCGGTCGCAGCGAGCGGTCGAGCTCGTCCTCGGCGGTCAAGTAGGGGCTCTGTATGCGCTCGGGCTCGCTCATCGAAAGCTCTCTTTTTACGCGGCCCGCGCCGTGCGCAGCGCGTGCTCGATCAGCTGCTCGGGCTGCTCGCCCGTGGCGCCGCGCAACAGCCGCTCGGCCTCCAGCGCGTCATAGCCGAGCGCGACCAACCCCTCTTGCGCCAGCGAGCGTGCCTGCGTCGGAGCTGCCACGACCGCGCCGACGTCGGCCAGATCCGAGTCGACGCCGACCTTCTCGCGCAGCTCGACGATGATCCGCTCCGCCGTGCGCTTGCCAATCCCCGGCACCGCCTGAAAGCGCTTGGCGTCAGCACCGGCGATCGCCGCCGTCAGCTCGCGCGGGCTGCCGCTGGAGAGCACAGCCATCGCCACCTTCGGGCCGACCGCCTGCACGGAGAGCAACATCAGGAACAGCTCACGCTCCTGCTCGGAGTGAAAGCCATGCAGCAACAGCGCATCCTCGCGTACGACAAGGTACGTGTGTAGCGTCGCCTCGCCGCCGATGGCGGGCACGTGCTTCAGCGTCTCGGCGGAGACCGCCACGTGGTAGCCGACGCCGCCGCACAGCAGCACGACGTGCTCTGAGCGCCTGAGCGCGACCTCGCCGCGCAACAGCGCAATCATCCGCGTACCCCAGCCAAAGCCCCGGCGACCGCGTCGGCCAGCGGCGTGCCATTGAGGTGGCAGACGGCAACGGCAAGCGCGTCGGCGGCATGGTCGGGCGTGGGCGGGCTCGGCAGCGCCAACAGCGTCTGCACCATCCGCGCAACCTGATCCTTGCCGGCCCTGCCGCTGCCGCAGACGGCCGACTTGACCTGTTGAGGCGTGTAGGAGGAGCAACTGAGCCCCCGCTCCCCAGCTGCCAGCATCGCCACCCCGCGAGCATGCCCGACGGCGAAGGCACTCTGCGCATTGGCGCCGAAATACAGCTGCTCAAGCGCCATCGCGTCGCAGTCGTGCTCGTCGAGCAGCTCCCGAACGCGCGCGGCGATCCGAGCCAGCCTCCGCTCAAGCGGCAGCCCCGCGGCCGTCGTCACAACCCCGCCGTCGAGCGCCAGCAGCCGCCCCCCCGCACGGGCGACCACGCCATAGCCGGTATTAGCCAGTCCAGGATCGATCCCGAGCACGATCATCACCAGAGTGATTCTGCGTGCCCCCCCGGACGCCTGCCCTCGTCGCGGCTGGCGGTACGGCCGGGCCGAACATCGGGGCTGGCGTGGATATGGGGCTGTGTGCTCTTTCAAAAACGATGAATGCGGCATCGACGACCGATTGATCGGCGTCCCCGCATTCATCGTTTTTGAAAGAGCACACAGCCCCATACGCCGGGTAGCCGATGTACGACCCGGCCGTACCGCCGGCCACGCTACTCGCTATGAGCCAAAGCGCCAGGGCGGCGCGCCAGAATTCCACAGGTCGTTGAGCGCGATCGCGTCCTTGTAGGTGTCCATGCACTCCCAGAAGCCCTCGTGGCGGTGTGCGCGCAGCTGGTCGTCGGCGGCCAGGCCCTCCAGTGGCTTGCGCTCCAGCACGCTGTCTACGTCCAGCCGCTGCAACACGTCGCGCTCGAAGCAGAAGAAGCCGCCATTGATCCAGTGCTCGGAGCGGGGCTTCTCGTGGAAGCCGAGCACGCGGCCGTCGCCGCCGTCCAACTCAGTGACCCCGAACTGCAGCTCGGGGCGCACGACGGTCATCGTCGCCTGCCGGCCGTGTCGATCGTGGTAGGCCAATAGCGCATGTAGGTCCACGTCGGCCAGGCCATCGGCGTAAGTGGCGCAAAAGCGCTCGCCGGCAAGCTCGGATTCGAGCAGCTTCAGACGCCCGCCCGTCGGCGTGTCGGCGCCCGTGTCGATGCAGCGGACGTCGATGTCCGCCGGCCAATCGGCGTGGATGACGAAGCGCTCGATCTGCTCGCCCATGTAGCCGGTGGCAAGCAGGAAACGCGTGAAGCCCTGTGCCGCGTACAGCCCGATCACGTGCCAGAGGATCGGCAGGCCGCCGATCTCGACCAGCGGCTTGGGGATCGCCTGCGTGTGCTCTCTCAGGCGTGTCCCGGAGCCACCGCAGAGGATCGCGACCGCGGGCCTATCCGGCAACTCGCTCCAGCACCTCGGCCGGCGCGTCGAAGTTGGCGTAGACCTCGTCCACGTCGTCGAGCTCCTCCAGCACGTCGAGGATCCGCATCAGCTTCACCGTCTGCCCCTCGTCGATCGGCACGAGCGTCGTCGGCCGGTAGGCAAGCTCGGCGCTCTGCATCTCGATCCCGGCCTGTTCCAGCGTGTCGCGCACCGCGGCGAAGTCGGAATACTCGGTGACCACCTCAAGCACGTCCCGGTCGCTTGAGATGTCCTCAGCGCCGGCCTCGATCGCGACCATCAGGTCGTCTTCGGAGTAGCGCTCGGCGTCGATCGCGATCGTCCCCTTCTTCTCGAACAGGTAGGCGACCGAGCCGGGCTCGCCCAGCGAGCCGCCGTGCTTGGAGAAGGCGTGGCGGACGTCGGCGCCGGTGCGGTTGCGGTTGTCGGTCAGCGCCTGCACCAGGATCGCCACGCCGCCAGGCCCGTAGCCCTCGTACAGGACGGTCTCGATCGCATCGGCCTCCCCCCCCTCGCCCGTGCCTTTGGCGATCGCGCGCTCGATGTTGTCCTTCGGCATCGAGGCGGCCTTGGCCTTGGCGATCGCGAGCGCCAGCGGCGCGTTGCCGGTCGGGTCGCCGCCGCCGTCGCGGGCGGCGACCGTGATCGCCCGCGCCAGCTTGGTGAAGTGCTGGCCGCGGCGCGCGTCCACGACCGCCTTCTTGTGCTTGATCGATGCCCACTTGGAGTGCCCTGACATGCCCCGCAGGATACTTCCGTGCGGAGCTTGCGCGCCCGGCGACGTACGGCGCCTCTAGGATGGCCCGCGTCATGCAGATCGACCCGTCCATCTTCAAGGCCTACGACATCCGAGGCATCTACGGCGAGCAGATCGACGCCGAGCTGGCGCTGCCGCTCGGGCGCGCGTTCGCGCGTGTGCTGTCCGAGCTCTCCGGCAAGCCGACGAGCGAGCTGCGCGTCGGCCTTGGCCGCGACATGCGCCTGAGCGCGCCGGAGCTGGCGGCCCGTTACCGCGAGGGACTGTTGATGGAGGGTGCCGACGTGATCGACATCGGCCAGGTCGGCACCGAGATGCTGTATTTCCTGGTCGGCTCGCGCGATCTGGACGGCGGGCTGATGTGCACCGCTTCGCACAACCCGAAGGCCTATACGGGCGCCAAGCTCGTGCGCGAGGGCGCGCTTGCCCTGTCGGGGGACTCGGGCATCCAGGACGTCCGCCGCACGCTGGAATCGATGCCCATCCACCCTGCCGACCAGGCGCCGGCCGGCGCGCCCGGGCAGCTGCAGGAGCTGGACATCTACGCCGAGTTCCAGGAGGCGGCGCTGCGCACGATCGACGCGGCCGCTGTCAAGCGATTGAAGGTCGTCGCCGACGGCGGCAACGGCATGGCCGGCCCGATGGTCGGGCCGCTGCTTGAGAAGCTGGGCCTCGACTTGATCGAGGCCTACTGGACGCCTGACGGTGACTTTCCCGACCACGAGCCCAACCCGCTGCTGCCCGAGAACCGCGAGTTCATCATCGAGCAGGTGCGCAAGCAGAAAGCCGACCTTGGCATCGCTTGGGACGGCGACGCCGACCGCTGCTTTTTCATCGACGACACCGGCGAGTTCGTCGACGGCGACTTCCTCACCGCGCTACTGGCGCAATCGCTTCTTCAAAAGAGCCCAGGCTCGACAATCCTCTACGACGTGCGCGCCAGCTGGGCCGTCCCCCACACGGTCGAGCGGCTGGGCGGCACCGCCCACATAAACCGCGTCGGCCACGCTTTCTTTAAGACGCGCATGCGCCAGGAGTGCTCGCTGTTCGGCGGCGAGGTCTCGGGCCACTACTACTTCCGCGACTTCTACTGCGCCGACTCGGGCACGCTGCCGGCGCTGTTGATCCTGGAGCTGCTCTCCCAGAGCGGCAAGCGCATGTCCGAGCTGCTGGCCCCCTTTCGCGAGCGCTACTTCATCTCGGGCGAGATCAACTCCGAAGTCTCAGACCAGCAGGGCAAGATGGCCGAGATCGCCGAGCGCTACGCCGACGCGCGCCACAGCCATCTCGACGGCATCTCGATCGACTATGAGGACTGGCACTTCAACGTCCGCCCGTCGAACACCGAGCCGCTCTTGCGACTGTGCCTGGAGTCGCTGCGCTCGCGCGAGCACATGGAAGAAAAGCGCGACGAGCTGCTGGCGTTGATCCGCTCGTGAGCAAAGCACCGGGCGCGGGTGTTCTCTGCCTGCCGATCCCGACTCCGTTCGCGGTCGGCCGCGTCAACTGCTACCTGATCGAAGACGATCCGCTCACGCTGATCGACGCCGGGCCGAACTCGGCCACCTCGCTGACGGCGATGGAGGCGGCGCTGGCCGATTACGGGCGCAGTGTCGAGCGGATCGAGCGGATCGTCGTCACCCACCAGCACATCGACCACATCGGCCTGGTGCAGATCCTCGCCGAGCGTTCGGGGGCGGAGGTATGTGCGCTTGACAAGCTGGCGCCCTGGCTCGCTGACTATCGCCGCCAGATGGAAGCGGGCGATGAGTTCGCGACCGAGATCATGTTGCGCAACGGCATCCCCCAGGATGTTGTGCACGCCCTGCGCGCCGTGTCCGCGAGCTTCCGCGCCTGGGGCGCGGCTGCGCAAGTCACGCAACCGTTGGCCGAGGGGGAGCTGCTCCAGTTCGCCTCACGCAGCTGGCGCGTGCTGCACCGCCCCGGCCACTCACCGTCTGACACCGTCTTTTACGACGAAGACAGCCGCGAGCTGTTCGGCGGCGACCACCTGATCAAGCACATCTCCTCCAACCCGCTGATAGCGCGTCCGCTCAGTGGTGCGAGCGACGAGCGCCCGAAGGCGCTGATGAGCTACCTCGATTCGCTGCGCAAGACGCGCGAGATGGAGCTGAGTGTGGTCTATCCGGGGCACGGCGAGCCGATCCACGATCACCGAGCCCTGATCGACGAGCGCTTTCGCATGCACGACCGCCGCGTCGAGAAGCTGTACGGGCTGATCGCCGAGCAGCCCCGCAACGCCTACGAGCTGGCACAGGCGATGTGGGGCAACGTCGCAGTCACGCAGGCTTTCCTGACCCTCTCGGAGGTGCTCGGCCACGTCGACCTGCTGATCGCCGCTGGACGGGTGGCCGAGCTTGAGACAGACGGCGTCGTCAGTTTCAAGGCTTGCTGAAAACGTCCGAGTACAATAAACTCCTTGACCTCGACGTCGTGCGTCTCTTTGAGACAGGGAGAGGGCAACGGATGGATTACGGCAGCGCCAATCCGCACCTGAACGTGTTCGAGCCCTACCGCGAGCTGGGCCGCTCGCACGAGGACCAGCTGACACGCGCCGCGATGATCGTGCTGCGCTTGGTGCCGCTGGCGCGCGAGGCGCTGCTGCAGGCGATCGGCGAGCCCTCGCAGAGCCGGCTGCCCGACTGCGTGATCGACATGCAGGCCACCAACCTGGTCGATCCCTCCGAGGAAAGCGCGGCCGGCGGCGAGGTCGAGCGCCAGCGGCTGGTCAGCGTGTTCTTGACGCCCGACACCGAGCCGGTCGACATCTCGCCGGAGATAACCGAGATCGACCGCGGCCAGCGCTTCGACGGGGTGCTGCGCTTCGACCCCGAGTTGGTCGTAGTGCTGGAGAGCAAGGTCTGCCGGCGCTGGGCACGGCGCGACGGCAAGCGCGTGGCCGAGCTGAACCTGGGCGGCACCCATTTCGAGCACAGCCGCACATGCGTGTTGCACTGGCACGACCTGCTGGAGGCATGGTGGCGGCTGGTCGAGCTTGGCGTGCTCGCCCCGGCTGAGCAGGCGATCGTCGGCGACGTGCTGGCCTACGCCCACCAGGACTTTGGCCAACTGCTCCCCTACGGCACGCTGCGCCGCGTCGGCGCCGATCCGGTCCGGCGCAAGTGGCGGCTGCGCTCGCTGCTGGCCGAGGCGACCGGCATCGTCCCCGAGCGCGCCGGGCTCGTGCACATCCGCCTGGACACGGCGCTGGGAGCGGTCACGCTGCAACGCGCGGCACTTGAGGCCGACGAGGAGCAGTTGACGCTGCACATCTGGCCCGGAGAGCTGAAGGCCCAGGCCGAACAGCTCTACGCCGGCGGTCGCGCCGAGCGGCTGTGCGAGCTGATCGGCGCCGACGGCGGCACCTGGGAGGTCAAGCCACAGCCGCTGCTGGGCTTTCGCAACGCGCCCGTGCGCACGCGCGTGTACCTGACCTGCGACCTCGACCCCGGCGAGTACGCGCGGCGCTGGCAGGGAGCCGACTGGAAACGCGTGGGGGCGCATCACCGCAACCACGTACGCGATCAGCTGTGGCCGTGGCTGCTGGACCGTCACTACGCCGCGCCGGGCGACGAGGAGCGGATCGAGCCGTTCCTGCGCGCGCTCGGGCGACGCTTCGCACACCTGCGCCCGAGCATGCACGTCGCGCGCACGTGGGACTGGGCGCAGGCGCAGCAGCTGGACGACGAGGGGCTGCTCGCCGGTGAGATCCACGATGCGCTCGACCGCGTGCTGGCGCTGCTGGACGAGCCGCCACTGGCGCCCTCAGGCGAGAGCGGCGCAGCGATCGAGCAGGAGGCGGTGCAGGCGGTCGTCGCCTCCTAGCTCGGTGTGGAAGGCGACCGCGAGCACCTCGCCCTGGCGGGCGGCGACCGGGTGCCCGTCCAGCTCGGCGAGAACCTCCACGTCGGGGCCGTGCTCGGCGATCCAGGGCGCGCGGATGAACAGGCCGCGCACAGGCCCCCCTTCCAGCCCGTTCGTCTGAGTGTTCATTTGAACGTCGGCCTCGAAGCTGCGCACCTGCCGACCGAAGGCGTTGCGCTTGGCCAGCATGTCCATGATCCCCAGGTGCTCGCGGTCGAGCATAATCAGCCCGGCGCAAGAGCCAAGAATCGGCCTACCTTGGGCCGCCAGCTCGCGCAGAGGCTCAGCCATCCCCTCGCGCTCGATGCCCAAGGTCATCGTCGTTGACTCGCCGCCCGGGATCACGAGGCCGTCCAGCTCCGCCAGGTCGGCGGGCACGCGCACCTCGCGCACGTGTGCGCCGAGTCGCGTCAAAACCTTCGCGTGCGCCTCGAAGTCACCCTGCAGGGCGAGCACGCCAATCAGCGGCGTCGCTACCAACCTCGCTGCGCTAGAAGCTGCTCATCGGGCAGCTTCGCGCTCTCCAGGCTGGTCATTGCCGCTCCCAATCCCCGCGAAGCCGCGGCGACGCGAGCGGCGTCCTGCCAGTGCGTCGTCGACTCCACGATCGCCCGCGCGCGAGCGGGCGGGTCGTCGGACTTGAAGATGCCCGAGCCGACGAACACCCCTTCGGCCCCAAGCGCCATCATCAGCGCGGCGTCGGCCGGTGTGGCGATGCCGCCGGCGCAGAACAGCACGACCGGCAGCTTGCCGGCCTTGGCCACTTCGCGCACCAGCTCAAGCGGCGCGCCGTGCTCCTTGGCAGCGGTTGCCAGCTCGGCCTCGTCAAGCGAGCCGAGGCGCTTTATCTCGCCTGTGATCCGGCGCATGTGTCGTACCGCCTCGACGATGTCGCCGGTGCCGGCCTCGCCCTTGGAGCGGATCATCGCCGCCCCCTCGCCGATCCGCCGCAGCGCCTCGCCCAGATTGGTCGCGCCGCACACGAACGGGACTTTGAAGTCCCACTTGTCGACGTGGTTGGCCTCGTCGGCCGGCGTCAGCACCTCCGACTCGTCGACGTAGTCGACCTCCAGCGCCTCCAGCACGCGCGCCTCCATGAAGTGGCCGATCCGCGCCTTGGCCATCACCGGAATCGTGACGGCCTCCTGGATGCCGGAGATCATCTCGGGATCGGACATGCGCGCGACACCGCCGTCGCGGCGAATGTCGGCCGGCACGCGCTCAAGCGCCATCACGGCGGCGGCGCCGGCGTCCTCGGCGACCTTGGCCTGGTCGGGCGTGACCACGTCCATGATCACACCCCCCTTGAGCATCTCGGCCAGGCCGGCCTTGACTGTGAACGTCGCCTCGTCGCGCATCGGCCTCGATCTTATCCGGGACCGCGCACGTCCTCTTTCAGGCCACCGTTCAGTTCATTACCCGGTCGGCACATGTGCCGACCGGCCGGGCCGTGCATGCCCGGCCCGGGACAGGGCCGCATGCGGCCCTGTCATACAGCTCATAAAGATCTTTCGTGATCGCTGCTACTTGAGGCGAAACGCCTTGATGCGATCGTCGTACTGCGCGGTGTCCTTGGCGTAAACCCCGTAGGCCAGCGCCTGGATCAAGCTCAGCAGCGCCGTGTGCGAACGCACGTAAGCCGGCGAGTTGGACGAGTAGTAGAGCTTGATCTGAGCCAGCTTGGCGACCTCGGAGAGGGTCGCGTCGGTGATCGCCGCCGTGCCGGCTTTGCGGTGGCGGGCGAGCTTCATCGCGCGCACCACGAGCGGATGCGGCCGGCCGGCAGACAGGCCGATCACAAGCGTGGTCGAGTCGATCCGCCCGAGGCGGGACAGGGCCTCCTGGGACGGGCTGGCCACGACATCCACACGCAGGTCGAGCAGCATCAGCAGGTGGCGCGTGTAGCTGGCGAAGAAGGCCATCTGGTCGGTGCCGGCGACAAGCACCTTCTCGGCGCTGACGATCGCCTCGGTCAGTTCCTCAACCGCGGGCCTTGAGACCTTGCGCGCGGTCTCCTCGACGTTCAGGTGATCGGCCGCGAGCGAGGTCTCGAACTCGTTCTGGTCGAGCGAGAACAGCGGCGCGGCCTCGCTTGCGGCGGCGCCCGCGTGCGGCTGGGCGTGCACGCGCCGGTACTCCTCGCGCGCGGCTGCCTGAAGCTCGGGGAAGCCCTCGAAGCCGAGCGCTTGTGAGAAGCGCACGACCGTCGAGCTGGAGGTGTTGGCGCGGCGCGCCAGCTCCTCGGCCGTTTGGAAGGCGGCCTCGTCGAGGTGGTCGACGATGTACTGCGCCACGTCCTTCTGCGAGCGCGAGCACTCGTCGAAGCGCGACTGGATGTACAGGGAAAGGCTCTGGTGCTCGGCGACGCCCGCGGGCGTCTTCTCTGGTGCGGTCGCTAGTCGTTTCATCGGCGCCTTTGTTCGACAAGGCGCGCTGACAATCCTCCTAGCCGGCTCCGGCGCCCGCGCTGCGGCAGCTCTCGGCGAGCCTTACGAAGTAGTCGAGCGCCTGCGGGTTGACAAGCGACTCGACGCTGGCGGCCTGGTGCGCGGGCGCCCCCATCAGGATCCGCTTGATCGGCACCTCAAGCGCCTTGCCCGAGAGCGTGCGCGGGACCTCCGCGATCTGCAGGATCTTGTTTGGGACGTGTCGCGGCGAGCAATGCTCGCGCACGCTCCTCTTGATCTGACCGCGCAGCGCGTCGTCCAGCTTCAACCCGTCGCGCAGCACCACGAACAGCACCATCGTCAGCTCGGGCGGGCGCGAAGCCGGTCCACCGATCGGCACGTCCACGACGAGCGCGTCGGTGACCTCGGCCACGGCGTTGGTGGCACGATAGATCTCGCTCGTGCCCATCCGCACCCCTTGACGGTTGATCGTCGAATCTGAGCGCCCGTAGATGACGGCGCCGCCACGGGGCGTGATCCTGACCCAGTCGCCGTGGCGCCAGATGCCCGGGTACATGTCGAAATAGCTCTCGCGGTAGCGCTCGCCGGAGGCATCGCCCCAGAAGAACAGCGGCATCGACGGCAGCGGTCGGGTCAGCACCAGCTCGCCGACCGCGTCGGTCAGGCTTTTGCCCTGCTCGTCCCAGGACTCGACCGCCGCCCCCAGCGCCCGGCACTGCAATTCCCCTTCATAGACGGGAAGCAGCGGGCAGCCCCCGACGAAGGCCGTGCAGACGTCGGTGCCGCCGCTGGTGGAGAACAGCCAGGTGTCGCGGCCGACGTGCTCGTAGACCCAGCGAAACCCCTCGGGCGGCAGCGGCGAGCCGGTCGAGCCGATCGCGCGCAGGCTGGAGAGGTCGTAGTCGCGCGCGGGCTCGATCCCGTCGGTCTCGCATGCGCCGATCAAGCCGGCGCTCACCCCCATGCAGGTGATCTTGGCCTGCTCGACCAGCTGCCACAGCCGTCCGGTGTCCGGGTAGCCGGGGCTGCCGTCGTAGAGCACGATCGCGGCTTCGCTGAGCAAGCAGCCGACGAGAAAGTTCCACATCATCCAGCCGGTCGTCGTAAACCAGAACATCCGCTCGTCGCGGTGCAGGTCCAGGTGCAGGACGCTCTTCTTCAGCTGCTCAAGCAGAACCCCTCCGTGCCCGTGCACGATCGCCTTTGGCAGCCCGGTCGTGCCGGAGGAGTAGAGCACCCACAGGGGATGGTCGAAGTCGACCTGCTCGAAGCTGAGCTCCGCCCCGCTGCCGCTTCGCAGCAGCTCCTGCCAGCTCAGCCCGCCGCCAAGCTCGCTCGGCCGCGCGTCGCCGTCCAGGTACGCCAGCAGCACCGTGTGCTCGACGCTCGGCAGCCCGGCCAGGATCGTGCGCAGTGGGTCGCGTCGGTCAAAGTCCTTGCCGCCGTGACGGTAGCCGTCACAGCACAGCAACACCTTCGGCTCGATCTGCGCGAAGCGGTCGATCACGCTGGGCGCGCCGAACTCGGGCGCCGCGCACGACCAGATCGCGCCGATGCTGGCCGTTGCCAGAAATGCGATCAGCGTCTCGGGAACGTTGGGCATGTAGGCGGCGACGCGATCCCCCTTTTTCACCCCCAGCAAGCGCAGCCCGGCGGCGGCGGCGGCGACCTGCTCTGAGAGCTCCTCCCAGCTCAGCTCTCCCAGCTCGCGCAGCTCGGAGGCGTGCAGCACGGCGGTGGCGGCGCCGCGCGCCTGGAAATCGTCCTCGTCCCGATCGCGAGACCCTGTCGCGTTGTGCCCGCCGCAGGACCTTCCGATCCCCAGCAGGTTCTCGGCGTAGTTGAGCGTGGCCCCCTCAAACCACTTGGCGCCAGGCATCTCACGGCTGGCCAACACCTGCTTGTAGGGCGTAGCGGCACGCACGCCGCCGTACTCCCAGATGTCGCCCCAGAACTGCTCGATGCGATCGACCGACCAGCGCCACAACTCGTCGTAGTCGGCAAAGGCACGACCGTGGCGGGCGCCGGCCCATTGCATGAAGTCAGTCATCCGCGCGCGCTCGATTTGCTGCGCGGACGGAGCCCACAACGAACCCTGCTCCTCGGTATCTGCCATGCCTCCCCTTTCAGACGACGCCGCTAAGGATTGCGCAGCACGCTTGCAAGCGCCGCGCGCTCGGCTCGCCGCGCTTATCCTCCCGGCCCGTGACCAGTGCCGAGCTGCGCAGCCGCTTCCCCGTATTCGAGCGCACCGCTTACTTGAACGCGGGCACCGACGGCCCGCTGGCAGCGGCTGCGGCAGGGGCGGGTGCCGAGGAGCTGTTGGGCGAGGCCGAGCGCGGACGCATGCGCGAGCATTTCGAGCGCCGCACGGAGCTTGCGACGGCGCTGCGCGCGCGCTATGCGCGCGTGTTGCGCTGCGAACAGTCCGACGTGGCGCTGACGACCTGCACAAGCGAGGGCCTCTCGATCGTGATCGACGGCCTGGGCTTGCGCGAGGGCGATGAGATCCTCACCAGCGACGAGGAGCATCCGGGCTTGCTCGGGGCATTGGCGGCCGCGCGCGAGTTGTGCGGGGCGAGTGTGCGGATGGCGCCGCTGGCACAGATCGACGCCCACGTGGCTCCAGCCACGCGGCTGGTGGCCTGCTCTCACGTCGGCTGGATGAGCGGCGTATTGGCGCCCAGCGGCCTTGCCGACGTGGCTGTGCCGGTTGTGCTCGACGGCGCACAGGGCGTTGGCGCGGTTGACGTCGACGTGCGCGCGCTCGGCTGCGCAGCCTACGCCGGCGCCGGCCAGAAGTGGATGTGCGGCCCCGACGGCACAGGCATGCTGTACGTAACTCCTGAGCTGCGCGCGCGCCTACGCTCGCGCCGGCGCGGCTATGGCAATCTCGCTCAGCCCGACCTCGGCATCGACTCGCCGCTGCACGAGGACGCGCGCGCTTTCGACACGCTGGCTCTGTCTGCCGAGGCGCTGGCGGTTGCGCTCGCGGCTGCCGACGTGTTGGAGGCCTACGGATGGGAGAACGTGTACGAGCGCGCCCGCTCGCTTGCCACGGCACTAGTCGAGCGTCTACAGGCGGCCGGCCGTGAGGTTGCCGCGCGCGACCCCCTGACAACGCTCGTCTCCTTCGCCACCCCCGACGCCGAGGCCGAGCGCGACGCGCTCTTGGCGGCCGGCGTGGTCGTGCGCAACATCCCCGGGCGACCGTGGCTGCGCGCCTCAGTCGGCGCCTGGAACGACGAGAGCGACCTCGACCGGCTGCTGGCCGCGCTGGCGCGATGAGCCAGGTACGCAGCCGCCCGGCGGCCGCGGCCCGCTTCAGCGGCGGCCTCAATGCTGTGCGGCTGCGCGGATGGGGTCTGGTGCTGATCGGCGCTGCCGTGGCCGCGGTCATCAGCGTGATCGCCGCCGCGCTTGTCTTGGGCGTCGGCGAAGGCCACCTTTCGCAGCCATGGAACTACGCCAGCGAGGGCGACACCAAGTTCTACTTGCTGCTGATTAAGGGCATCCTCGCCCACGGCTCCTATCAGGTGAACCCGTCGTTGGGCGCCCCATTTGGGCTGCAACTGTACGACTTCCCGCAGGGCGGCGACAACCTCAGCCTGCTGCTGATCCGCGTGCTCGGCTGGTTCTCCAGCAATCCCGCCTGGGTGCTGAACGTGTTCTTCATGCTCACGTTTGCCCTAGTGGCCGCAAGCGCGTTCGCGGCTTTTCGCCTGCTCGGGGTGTCCATCGCCGCGTCGATCGTCGGCGCCTGCATCTTCTCGCTACTGCCCTACCACTTCTACCGCGGCGAGTCTCAGGTTTTGCTGTCCGCCTACTACGGGGTGCCGCTTGGCGCGCTGCTGTTCATGCGCATTTGGACGGCACCGGGCCTGTTCGCCCGCCGCGCCAATCGCAGCGGCGCGCTGGCGTGGCTGTCGGCAACCTCGCTATTGACGCTGCTGTGCTGTCTGGTCGTCGGCTCGACGGGCCTGTACTACGCGGTGTTCGCGATCCTGTTGCTCGTGTCGGGTGGCGCATTGGCGCTGCTGACGGGCCGCGGCGCGCTGCCGGCTCTGTCTGGGGCGGTCGCGGCCACCGCGATCGCGTTGACGCTGGCGGCCAATATCTCGCCGACGCTCTCCTACCGGGCGCAGCACGGCGCGAACGTCGCGATCAAGCGCACGACGATCGAAGCCGACCAGTTCGGCCTGCGCCTGACCGACCTGCTGCTGCCGGTCGAGGCCGATCGCTTGAGCGCTTTTGCCAACGTCAACCAGCGCTATACCGAAGCGACGTCGACCGGCTACTGCGAGGCCTGTTACGAGAACCTCGGCGTCGTCGGCTCGGTCGGCTTCCTGTGGTTGGCCCTGCTGGCGCTGGTGGCGGTAGCGGGCGTGTTCGGCGCTGGCGCCTTTGCATCGCGCGCGCGCATTGCCTCGCTGCTGCGCTCGCGGATGGGCCCGCAGTCGCTGTACCGGCCGGCCGCGCTCGGGGTGTCGCTGTCGTTCGTGCTGGCGACGATCGGTGGCGTCTCCAGCCTGATCGCCTTCTTTGTCACGCGCGACATCCGCGGCTGGAACCGCATCTCGCTGTTCATCGCCTTCTTCTCGCTGCTGGCGGCGATGCTCGGCCTCGACGCCGGGCTCAGGCGCCTACGCGCGCACGTGAGCGGGCGCGGCGCGGCTTTCGGCGTGGCGGCTGCCGTGTGCTCGGCGCTGCTGGTCGTGGCGATCCTCGACGAGACGTCGAGCTTCTTCGTGCCCAAGTACGAAAAGGACGCCAAGCAGTGGGTCAGCGACGCGACTTTTGTGCACGAGATCGAAGGACGGATGCCGCACGGGGCGGCGATCTTCCAGCTCCCCTACGTCCCCTTCCCGGAGGGATATGGCGCCAACGGCACCAGTGTCTCGGCGCCGAACCCGAACTACGGCACCACCTACGAACTGGCGCGCGGCCCGATCCATTCCTCCGCGGCGCTGCGCTGGAGCTACGGCGCGATGAAGGGCCGGCCGGCCGACTGGCAGGCGTCGCTCGCCACCCAGCCGCTTTTGCTCTCGCTCGACGCGGCCGCCGTCGACGGCTTCGACGGCCTGTGGGTCGATCCCCACGGCTACAGCGCCCTCGCGCGCCCGCGGCTGGCGCCGACGCTTGAGCGCGTGCTCGGCGCCTATCCCCTGTTCAGCCCGGCTCACGACCTGATCTTCTTCGACCTGCGCGGCTATGCCGCGCGCCTGGCGCGGCTGTATCCCCCCGCGCAACTGACGCAGCTGCGAATGCGTTCCCTGCAGCCGCTGCGCACGGCCTGCGGCACCGAAGGGCTCGAACTGACCAATCCCTGGCCCCAGGCGCGCGAAGCTGTGCTTTCGATGCGCATCTACATGCACGCGGCCCACCCGGTGAAGCTGCTGATCCACTACCCCGGCGGGATCAACGAAGAACGGGCGTTGAGCACTACGCCGGCATCGATCCGGCGCTCGTTGAGCGTGCCGGCGGGCGACAGCGAGATCGGCTTCTCGCTGGTCGGCAGGCCGGCACCGTTGCAGCCGCGCGTTTCCGGCCCCGTGATCGAACAGCTGACGCTGAGCGAGCCGGCGCTGGCGCCGTTCGTGCAGCCCCCTGCGGGCCAACCGGGCTTCACCGCCTCGCGCATGCAGGCCGGCTTCGTGCCGCCACCGTGCCTGCAATCGGTCGAAGCGGTTGCTGGGAGCGGGGTCTGATGGCCTCCTCGCAGGCTGAGGCGCGGACAGCGCCGCGCCCGCGAGAGCGCCGCGTGGCGCTTGAGCGCGCGCTCTCCCCCGCGCATCTGGCGCTGGCGGCGATTCTCGCGCTCTCGGCTGTGCTGAACACCGTGCGGCTGGGCCAGAACGCGTGGGGGAACACGTTCTACTCGGCCGGCGTCAAGTCGATGCTGGCCTCGTTTCACAACTTCTTCTTCGCCTCGTTTGACGCGGGCGGCCTGGTCACGATCGACAAGCCGCCGCTCGCGGTGTGGGCGCAGGCGCTCAGCGCCAAGCTGTTCGGCTTCACCCCTCTGAGCCTGCTGCTGCCCGAGGCGGTCATCGGCGTCCTCACGGTCGCGCTGCTGTATTTCATCCTCGTGCGCCGACTCGGCGTGCCGGCGGCGCTGGTCGGAGCGCTGTCGCTTGCCGTCTTCCCGATCTTCGTGGCCGTCTCGCGCGACAACGGGGTCGATCCGCTGCTGGTGCTGTTGATGTTGTCGGCCTGCGGGGCGGCGCTGCGCTCGATCGAGGGCGGGCGCCTGCGCTGGCTGCTCATCTCCGGCGCTCTGATCGGCCTGGCCTTCAACACGAAGACGCTCGCCGCATATCTGGCCGTGCCGGCGATCGCGCTGGGCTACCTCGTATGCGCGCCGGGCGCATGGTGGCGGCGCCTGCTTGCGCTGGTCGCCGCCGGCGCGGCGATGGCGATCGTCTCGTTTGCCTGGATCGCGGTGGTCGAACTCACCCCCGCGTCGCAGCGGCCCTACGTCGGCAGCTCGACCAACAACACTGAGCTGGGCCTGACGTTCGAATACAACGGCCTCGGCCGCGTCGAAGGCGAGGCCGGCGGCCCCGGCAACATCGCGGTGAAGGCGGGCGGATTGGTGGCGGCGCCGACGCACACCGGTGCCCGGCCGCCGCGGCACGCGCATCCCTACAAACCAGCGAAGCTGTCCGAGTTCCTGTCGAACGGCCGCCTCCGTTACCCGATTGCCTTTGGCGGCGCCGTCGGCCCGTTGCGGCTGTTCGGCTCGGCGCTGTCCGGGCAGGGCGCGTGGACGTTGCCGCTCGCGATCTTTGGCCTGATCGCGCTCGTCCTGCAGGTGCTTGTGCCGGAGCGCCGGCACGGCCGGCAGCTACCGCAGCCCGCGCACGGCGAACGTGGCGAGCGCGCGTCGCAACGAAGTCCTTGGCGCCGCGATCCGCGGCTGGCTGTGTTGCTTGTGCTCGGCGGCTGGTTCTTCGTCGAGTACGTCGTGCTCAGCTACTCAAAAGGCATCGTCCACCCGTATTACATCTCGGCCTTGGCTCCCGGCGCGGCGGCGATGATCGGAGCGGGCGTGGCCGCCTCGATCGGTTGGGCGAGACCGACCGGGGATCGACGCGGCGCTCGATCGGCCAGCGACCCGCGCGTGTTGCTGGTGCCGGTAGCCGTTGCTGCAACGGTCGCCGCGCAGGTCGCGATCGTCAAAGAGCAGCACTACATGCAGTGGCTGATCCCGCTGCTGATCGCTGGTGCGGCGGTGCTGACGGTGCTGCTGCTTGCGTTCCGTCGGCTGGCGCTGCCGGTCGTGCTCGGGCTGCTGGCGCTGCTGCTGATCGGGCCGACGGGCTACGCCGCGACGACCTGGCTCGCGCCGGCGCAGGGGACGTTCCCGGCGGCCGGGCCGCACGAAGCGACCGGCATCGGCAAGTACGGCCTCGAACCGAAGCAGATGAGCGAAACCGCCAAGCTGGTCGCCTACGCCGCCGGCCACCGGGCCACGAGCCGCTGGAGCCTGTTGGCCGACTCCTCCCCGACCGCCGCGCCGATGATCCTGCTCGGCTCCCCCGCCGGCGCCCTTGGCGGCTATGGCGGCAGCGACCCGGTGCTCGACGGCCGCAGCCTGGCGCGGCTGATCGCGCGTGGCCAGGCGCGCTACGTGGTGCTCGGTGGCGAGTACGCCGAGCGCGGCGGCAACGCGGCGACGGCGGCGGTCCTGCACGACTGCCCGCAGGTGCCCCATCAAGCGTGGCACGGGCCCGTGCCGGGGCCGACGGTGCTGGTGCTGTTCGACTGCGCCGGCCGCGAGCGGGCGCTGCGAGCGCATCCGCGCGGCTGAGCACGCTCCTCAGGGCACGTGCCACGGTCCGTTCCTTGGATCAGCGCACGCTTTGAAAGGGGCTCTTAGGCCCGCCGCCGACTATTTCGCCGTTATGACAAAACCCCCTGGAAGCCCCCAGATGCAATCCATGCCTTCGACAACGGCTTCTTCGCCGGCTGAGTCTTTCAGCACACCCGAGGTAGGGCCATAGACGTCGCGCGTGTCCTGTTTTTCCTTGCATCCGATTTCCGTAGTGAGAGCCCCGTTGATGAGCGTCGCCGTGAGTTTGCCTTCGTAGTTGTAGGCCTGTTTTGACCGCGCGCCGCAGAAGGACCCCATCAAGATTTCGATGCCTTTGAACGTAACGTGGTCCTTGAGGGGACTACCCGTTTCCAGTTCTCCTTTGGAGGCTTCCAGATCTGCGACGATCGCCGTGCACATGGTTGGTTCCAGTTCGCCTACGCTGCATCCGCTGTAGGTGAATTCACTGGATTCGTCCCTCCCCGCGCCGCCGCCAGCGGGGTTCCAGACTTTTCCGAAGTCCCGCAGCACGCACCTAACGAAGTATTTCGGGCTGGCGGCCACCCTGAAGGTGAGTTCCGGGCTATAAGTTTTGTTTTCCACGGCGGACCCTTCAGGAATCATCACTTCTTCGTCAAACCAATGCGGAAATGCCGCCTGCGACGCCGCCGCGCCGCCCATGCCCACGCCGCTCACGGCAAGCAGCACTACTGACAGCAGCAGCATTCTGTTCGTCTTCGGCATCTTCAGCGCCCTTTACTGGTGGTTGGTTGTGTCCCGCCACAAAAGCGAGCGGGGCGGCTGGAATCCTACCACTCAAATCCAGATAATACGAATGGTCCGAAAGGCGTGCAAGAGCGGACGCAAATCGCCGCCGGCTTCTTCTAGGCGGCCTGAGCGGGGCGCAGGGCGTCCAGCTGGCTTGTGACCATGTGACGCTCAAGCAGAATCCCCTCGCGCAGGCCGGCGCCGGTGACCTCAAGCGCTTCAAAGCCGCCTTGGCGCATCGCCTGCTGGATCGTCAACGCGCCCGCGAGCACGATGTCGCCACGCGCCGGTTTGATGCCTGGCAGGCTGCCACGCTCCGCCGCCGGCAGCGCCGCCAGCCGCTCGATCAGATCCGACAGCGCCTCGTCTGTGAGCAGGAACCCCTGCACCTGCTCTGAGGGCAGGCCGGCGGCGCGCTCGGCCGCTGTGGCCAGGTTGCGCACCGTGCCGCCAAGGCCGACTAGGCGCTTCTCGGCGTCGGCCAGCCACGGAGCGCCCCGTCCAAGCTTGCGAGCGACGTGGGCCTGCAGCGCCTTGCACTGGCTGCGCTTTGCCGGCTCCTCGCCGGCGAGGAAGCGCTCGGTCATGCGCACGGCGCCAAGGCGCCAGGAGCCGGACTCGCGGGCGATCCGGCCCGCCACGTGCACGAGCTGCAGCGAGCCGCCGCCGAGGTCGAGCACGCAGCCGTCGCGCAGCGTGGTCGAGTGCACGGCCGCCAGGTAGCCGTAGCGGGCCTCCTGCTCACGGCTGAGCACGCGCACGTCAAGGCCCGTCTGCTCGCGCGCCTGGGCGAGGAAGTCGAGTCCGTTCTCGGCGTCGCGGATCGCGCTGGTGGCGACGGCGTCGATCTGCTGCTGGGTCAGGCCGGCCTGCGCGCAGGCGGCGGCGAGCTCGCGCAGCGCCCGCAGCCCCCGCTCCATGCCGGCCTCGCTGAGGCGCCCGCTTGAGAACAGGCCCTCGCCGATCCGCACCGGGCTTGAGCGCTCCAGCTCGCAGCGCCAGTCGCGATCGCGCAGGGCGAACACCTCCATGCGGAAGGAGTTGGACCCAAGGTCGATGACTGCGACGCGCTCCTCTGCGCTGCTGGCCATCGGCTAAGCGTAGAGGTCGGGTCGGAGGCCCATCGCCCGAGCTTTGCCCGAGCAGCGTTCGTGTCGGTGCGGCCATGGCGTGCTCTGCTTCGATATGTTGGAATCCAGCGGCGGCTTGAGCGGATATGACATCTCTTACCGCGCGCTGAGCTTCCCCTAAGCAACCAAGGCCAACCTTCCCGTCGATGCCGGCTCCCCGCAAAAAGCGCTCCACCCTCCGCTGGATCGTGGTCGCGTTTGTGCTGGCCGGGCTGGCCGGGGGAGCCGTCGCCGTCGCCGACCCCGACGAATCTGGACAGGCAGGCCCACAGACGCGCGTCGCCGGCACTGCCGATGGCGGCCGCTCGGGCTCGCACGGCAGCGGCGCCGGCACGGCCTGCGGGGCCGCGACGGCACAGACGATCGGAGCCATCGACGCCCAGGTCGCGCGCAGGATCTATCGGGGCGAGCTGAGCGGGCGCGAGGTCGGCGAAGACGTCGCGCACGTAACCGGCTCGCAGGAACTGCTGAGCGCGCTGGCCGGCGGCAGTCAAACCGCCGTCTACAACGCCGTGCACACAATCGTCTACACGCCGCACTGGCACATCGTGCGGCTGCGGGTGACGCGCGGCGCTCGTGTGCTGGCCGACGTGGGCGGGCCGTACATCATCGCGCCGCTGAAGGGGTCGCTGCGGCAGGGCGCCACAAAGCTCGGGAGCTATGTGGTGTCGGTACAGGACGACGTCGGCTACGTGAAGCTGGTGACGCGCTTCGTCGACGTGCCGATCGACCTGTACGGCGGGCCGGCGCCGCGGCCGGCCGACAAGTTCCTGATGGGGACGCTGCAGCGGGCGCCGAAGCTGCCGGTGGATGGGAGCAGCGTGAAAGCGCACGGTGTGTCCTATTTCGTGCGGGTCGCGCAGGCGGACGCCTTCCCCAGTGGCAAGTTGAAGGTGGCGCTGTTCGTGCCGGCGCCGTCAAAGGCGCTGTCGGCGCGGAGCTGCGCCGCGGTGCGCGATCTGGCCTGGGGTGAAATCGTCAAGCACGTGGCCGCGCGCTTTCGCCCGCTGGCGACGCAGTATCAAGACTTCGTTGGCACGCTTGAGGGCTCTACCGGGGGCGTGGCGTTTGTGCGGGAAGGAAATCTGCAGGTCGCGGGATTGAGCGCGGGGCCGCGGTATCTGCCCGCGCACGGGAAGGTGAGCTACCACGGGCGGGTTTGGCAGGTGTTCTCGTGGGAGCCGTTTCCGCCGGCGCGGGTTTACTTCCTGGCTCCCTGAGCGCCGGCTCGGTCGGTGGCGACCCAGTCGGCCCAAGCTGGGGTGGCCTTCGACTCAAAGCTGACGAAAGGTGGCTGCTCCCGTCAGCGGCTGCTTGCTTGTCGCCAGGATCGGGGTTAGAAACCTCCCGGTCTGGCCATAGGAATACTTGCCGGTCGCAGCCGAATACTGCAGGATCGCCGTGCACAGGTAACCGCGATAGGTGAACGCCTTCTCTCCCGGCGGCACCGAGAACCCGATTGTCGTCGCCTTCTCGCTCGACCACGTCTCGGTGAAGGAGATGCTGAAGCCAATCGTCAGGCTGGCCTTGACCACCTCGATCGTGACCTCCGCGGATGCCTCAATGCTCAGCGTTTGCGTGGTGCTGAAGACAAAGCCGGTCGTCACCGTCTCGCTGTAGCTGGTGGTCGCCTGCGATGTGGTGTTGTCGATGCTGCCGATGTTCTCCAGGTCGGGCGCATAGAGCACCATCGCCTGCTCGTAGTTGGTCGTCGCAAGCAGTGGTAGCGCCTTTGAGAACGTGTCCGCGTCGGCTGGAGGAAGCTTGTCGAAGATCTGCACTCCTGTGTGTCCGGGGGGTATTGGCATCATTTGCCTCCGAACTGCGCATATGCGGCTTTGTAGTCATTTTCCATGTCTTCGAGTTTGCCGTACAGAACCGACCACGCCCTGACGTTCAGCGTCGTCTGGTGTTGCGTTGACTCTTTTTTCTGCTTGTAGTCGGTGATTCTAAGGTGCCACCAGACCGTTAGAACTCCGATTCCATCCGCCATCCGTGTTTGCGGATCGTAGTTGTCCACCAGAAAGATGACGCGGCTGTCGGTCACGTCATAGTTTTTTGCGTTCGCGTCGCTCAGTGGCGCGATCGCGTTGCTGAGCACCGACTCGATCGACTGCAGATCAAGTCCTGTAACGAGTGTCGAGGAGGCGTTCTTGCCAACCTCTACGAACAGCGCCTTGATCGCTTCGACGCTTTCGTACTTGCCCTGATAAGTGGGCTGATTGTCGAGCACGCCGGTGAAGGAAGGACGGTTGCCCTTCAGCCACAGGAAGTGCGATTCATACTGGATGTACTCCAGTTCCGGGCCGTAGCCGTCTCCGGTCGGGTCCGGCTCCCAGTTGCCCACAGAGGAGTCGGCCAGCGTGTTCGCCAGCCTGCTCGTCGTTCCCGCGGCGTCGGCGGCAGCGGCCAGCTCGGCGAACGTGCGATTGGCGCCGTTTGACACGACCGGCTTGAGAATGGCGTACGTCTGCATGCTTCCCGCGCTCGGCGCGATCTGCGCCGTCACGTCGGTGATGTAGTTGACGAGCAGCTTGGGATCGGAGTCTTTGCAGGTCAAGCCAATCGCGGTGAGCTGAGCCTTCAACGCGTCGACGGTCAGCGGCGTTGGCGTAGCCGCTATCAGATCGATGTTCACGCGCTTTCGGGGTATCGGCACGGAACGCTCCTTTCGACTGTCCGAGTGTGAATAGCGCGCGGCACCTTATCGGGATTTATGATACTTGTCAATTCTTTCGAATTAAGTTCTGGGCGACCGCTGTCCGAGCGCTCCATCGAGCTCAGCTCGGGTCTGGGAACGGCAAACGACGATTAGTGTCGGCAACAGATGGACCACAACGACACGCCAGTTGGACCCGGGCGCGCCGACGCCTCGCCTGCGGCCGAGAGCGTCGCGGCGTTACGAGCGCCAGGGCCTGGCGTTGCGCGACGGGTTGAAGCTGACGCGCTTGATCGTCATCTGGCCGGCCCCCGGCCTTTTCCTGGCACCTGGGAGCCACGACTGATCGGCGACGATTGCCGCCGCAGTGAGCTTGCCGACCGGGCGAGCCGTCACTATTGTCGGTGATGCCGACAATAAGCCGCTTCTTCGGGCTCACGATCACGATGTACTTCGATGACCACGGGCCTCCCCACTTCCACGTGAGAGCAGCTGGATTGACACGCTGGAGGTTCTGGCGAGCGACCTTCCTCGCCGCGAGCTTCGCCTCGTGCTCGCTTGGGCCGAGATGCACTCGACGGAACTTGATGAGAACTGGCGACGGGCGCGTGAAGGTGCAACACTGAACGAGATCGAGCCACTGCGATGATCGGACTTACCCCAGACATAACCGATGCGAGCGTCCCGCAACACGGCGTTTTGCGGCTCACGTTCGCTGATGGCTTGACCGGAGAGGTCTACGTTCTGGACCGTATGCAAGGCCCAGTATTTGAGCGCGCGGTGACCTCTCAAGGGTTTGCAGAAGTCACCGTCGATTCCGAGACTGGGACTGTTTGCTGGCCCACCGGCGCAGATCTTGCCCCGGACACGCTCTACGAGCGCGTGCGAACCGGCGTTTGGCCCGGTCAGAGCCAAGCCGCGTAGAGCCTGATTCTGCGGTATACGAGGTAGCAACCGCCGAATAGCTGTGCGCGAAGCGCTCACGACCGCTTCTGCTCCGTGTCCGAAAGCGAGACGACGACCGAGGGCCTGCCTGCGGTTGCCCGCTTGATGCGCTCGCGCGCCAGACGCTGCCTCCGCTCGCTGCCTCCGATAGCGGAGGCGTCTGCCTCCGACTTGCCTCCGTCGCTTCCAAGGGGCGTTTGAAAGTCCCGTGTCCACGGGACTGCCTGTCGCCCTCCGTCCTGCCCTTCGGGGTGAATGTCCAGTGTTGACCGGACCTGTCGGCAAAAGTCGCCGACCTGAGAAAATGGGCCCGCCAGGACTCGAACCTGGGACCAACCGATTATGAGTCGGCGGCTCTAACCAACTGAGCTACGGGCCCGCGCCGCGCTCGTGCGCGGCCGCTCAGACGCTACCAGCGCTCTCATATCCGCGTGAGCCCTCCAGAGCGTGGTTTGATACGCCGCTCAACCAACGAGGAGGCAGAGATGGCGGAGAGAGCGGCGATCGTAACCGGAGCATCCAGCGGGATCGGCCTTGCGATCGCGCACGTGCTCGCCGAGGAAGGCTACGGCGTGACGATGGCCGCGCGCCGTCCCGAGAAGCTGCAGGCCGCCGTCGACGGTCTCGCTGCCGAGGGCTTCGACGTGCACGCCGTGCCCGCCTCGCTTGCCGAGGAGTCTGAGGTCCAGAAGGTCCTCGCCGCCCACCGCGATCGCTACGGCCGCCTCGACGTGCTGGTCAACAACGCCGGCGTTGGCATCGGCGCCCCGGTCGGGGAGATCCAAACCAAGTACCTGGACATGCAGCTGTCGGTGAACCTGCGCCAGATCGTGCTCTTCTACCGCGAGTCGCTGGACCTGCTGCAGGCCGCCGGCGCCGAGCACTCAAACGCTCTCGTGGTCAACACCTCTTCGATCTCCGGCAAGCGCGCCGAGGCATGGCTGTCTGTCTATTCCGCCACCAAGCACGCCGTCGTCGGTTGGACCGAAGCGATGAACAAGGAGCTCGGCTCGCAGGGCATCAAGTCGTTGGCGCTGTGCCCGGCTTTCGTAGACACGCCGATGACCGACTTCGTCAAGGGCCAGGTCAAAGCCGAGGAGATGATCCGTCCGCAGGACATCGCCGAGTCCGTGCGCTTCATGCTGCGCGTCTCGCCGGCCTGCGTCGTGCCTGAGATCATGTTCGTGCGCCCGGGCGACGCTCTGTAGGGTCTGCGGCCCCGCCCCCGAGAAAGGAACGATCGACCATGAAGCTAGGCGTGCACATCGGCTACTGGGGCCTGGGCCTCTCCTCCCAGGACCAGCTGGAGGTAGTCCAGGAAGCCGAGAAGCTCGGCTACGACTCGGTGTGGGCCGCCGAGGCCTACGGCTCGGACACCGCCACAGTGCTCGCCTGGCTGGCGGGACAGACGAGCAGGATTCGCCTCGGCGCGGGCATCTTTCAGATGCCGGCACGCTCGGCGGCGATGACGGCGATGACCGCAGCCACGATCGACCAGCTCTCCGCTGGCCGCATGATTATCGGCATCGGCTCCTCCGGCCCGCAGGTGGCCGAGGGCTGGCACGGACAGCGCTTTGCCAAGCAGCTGCAGCGCACGCGCGAGTACGTGGCGGTGGTGCGGATGGCACTCGCGCGAGAGCGGGTCGAGTTCAAGGGCGAGACGCTCCAGCTGCCGCTGCCCGACGGCCCGGGCAAGGCGCTGAAGCTGACGATCTCACCTATGCAGGAGCAGATACCGATCTACCTCGCGGCGATTGGGCCCAAGAACACCGCTCTGGCGGGCGAGATCGCCGACGGTTGGATCCCGACGCTGTTCAGCCCCGAGCACGTCTCCGAGCTGCGCCCGCTGTTGCAGGAAGGCGCCGAGCGCTCCGGGCGCTCGCTCGATGGCTTTGACATCGCGCCGACCGTGAACGTGTTCGTGACCGACGACCTGAAGGCCGCGCGCGACGCGATGCGGCCGTTCATCGCGCTGTACGTCGGCGGCATGGGCTCACGCAAGCAGAACTTCTACAACAACCTCGTCTGCCGCTACGGCTTTGAGGAGCAAGCCAAAACGATCCAGGACTACTACCTGGAAGGCAAGCGCGAGGAGGCGATGGCGGCGATCCCCGAGGCGTTGATCGACCAGGTTTCACTGTGCGGCCCCAAGGAGGTTGTGCGCGAGCGCCTCGCCGTCTATCGCGATGCAGGTGTCGGCACGCTCGGCATCACACCGATCGCCTTCACCAAGGACGATCGCTTGGAGCAGCTGCGCCTGGTTGCCGAGCTGGCGGGCTAGCCCAAGGATGCCACTGCGCGTTCTGCTTGGCGCCTTCGGCGATCCGGGCCACGCGTTTCCGATGATCGCGCTCGGCCGCGCGCTGCACGAGCGCGGCCACGACGTGACCTTGCAGACGTGGGAGCGCTGGCGCACGGCCGTCGAGGGCGAGGGCTTGGAGTTCGCGGCTGCGCCCGAGTACAGCGCCTTCCCGGTGCCGCTGCAGCGCGACGACCAGCCGCCTCAGCCACTTGGCTTTTACGAGGCGATCGTTTACGCCACGCGCGACACGCTGGGGCTGGTGGAAGACCTGCGCCCGGACGTGGTTGTCCACGACATCCTCACACTCGCGCCGTCGCTGTGCGCCGAGCTGCTGGGCATACCGGCGGCGACGTTGGTGCCGCATGTCTTCCCTGAGTCCTCTCCCGGCTTTCCGATCTACTCGTTCGGCGCGCTGCTGCCGCGTACGCCGCTCGGCCGCGCTTTCTGGAGTCGTGCGCACAGACAGCTTCTGAGGGGCCTTCAGAGCGGTCGTGACGCCCTCAACGAGACCCGCGCCGTCGTCGGCCTGCCGCCGCTGGAGCGTGTGCACGGTGGGACCAGCGAGCGGCTGGCGCTGGTGGCGACCTATCCGCAGCTGGAGTATCCGCGGCGGTGGCCGGAGCACGTGCACGTCGTCGGCCCGCTGATCTGGGAGCCGCCGGCGCGGGAGGTGCCGATCCCGCCGGGCGAGGGGCCACTCGTGCTGGTAGCGCCTTCGACCTCACAAGACCCGGAACACAGGCTGCTGCACGCCTGCCTGGAGGGGCTGTCGGAGGCGCCGGTGCGGGTGCTCGCGACTTATAACCGCCGACTGCCATCGCGGCCGGTGTCCGTGCCCGACAACGCGCGGGTGGTCGACTGGCTCTCCTATTCGCGCACGCTCCCGCATTGCGACGCGATCGTCTGCCATGCAGGCCATGGAACGCTTGTGCGAGCGCTGTCGCTGGGCGTGCCGGTTGTGGCGTGCCCGGTGGCGGGCGACATGAACGAGAATGCGGCCCGACTGGCTTGGGCGGGCGCGGGCGTGCGATTGCCGCGGCGGTTCATCTCGGCGCGTCCGATTAGGCGGGCTGTGGAATGTGTAGTCGGCGACGAGGCGATCCGAGCGCGGGCGCGGGCTTTCGCGGAGTGGTCTGCGGACAATGATTCCGGCGCCTATGCCGCAGCGCTTGTCGAGAGCCTCGCGTCGTCCGGCAATCTCCCAGAACGCTCCCGCCTCCTCGCCGGAAGCGTTACTTCATAAGCTCCGGGGGTGGGAGTCGAACCCACAACCTCTCGATTAACAGTCGAGCGCATCTGCCAGTTGAGCTACCCCGGACCGAGCTATCCCGGACGAGCCGGGTTCTGTCTGGACATTCTACGCAGCTAGTTGCCCGTCGGCACCGTCGTCACCCCCGCCTCGACCTCAGCGTGACAATTGGCGCATAGCAGCACGCACTTGCTTGCCTCTTGCCGTGCACGCTCCATGGAACGCGTGACGCCTCTGTGGCTAAGTGAGAAGCTCTTCTCAGCGGGCACGAGGTGATGAAACTCCAGAGCGGCGAGCGAGCGCTCGTACTTGCATATCGCGCAGCAACCGCCAGCCTCCTCGACGAGTACGCGCTTGACCTTTCGCCTACGGCGCGAAACGGCGTCAGTCCGACACTTCAGACACCGATAGCCACCGCCACTACGACGCCTGAACAGAGTCAGGCCGTGAGTCGGACAATGACGCTGCAATAGTGGCTCGCCGCTATCTGGCGAGTGTCGCTGTTCGGCACGTCGTGTCTTAAGGCCATACTCGCGCAACCAGTGCCGAACCGTCGCCTTGCTGCGATCTACCGCTGTAGCAATCTCAGTGATAGAGGCTCCTGTGTCCACCAGTTGCTCCAGCTGCTGCCGGTCAATGCTGCCTCTCGCCGCGTGCTGCTCCCGTCGCACCGCTTCCAACCCATACTTCTTCATCCAATAGCTGACCGTCGCTTCATGGCGATCAAAGCGCCGCCCGATCTCCGCAAGCGAAAGCCCCTGACCGAGAAGACTTTCAAGTGAGTCACGATCCATGCACCCTATTGTCTACTACGGCCCGGACGGAAAACACGAACGCTAGTTCGTGTCCCAGGACCGCCCCTACCCTTCGCCCCCCGTATAAGCCAGCGCCCGCTCCTGCGCCCGGTCGAACAGCTGCTTGACCTGCCCCCGCTGCCGCGCGAGCTCGCTCACCTCCCCCGCTCCCTGTGCCCGCGCCGCGTGGATGCGCCGGTCGATCGAGGCCAGCTGCAGCTGCAGCTTCTGCACCTCAAGCATCGGCGGCGTGCTCGTCCCCTCAACAGCGGGCCAGCGCCCGGCTTCCACCGTCAGCTCCGCCAGCAGCGACACCAATTCCCGATCCTCATCGGGAACCCCCTTCAAAGGCTCCGCGACGTTGCCGGCGTGCAGTTGCCGTGCCGCTCGGCGCAGCAGCTCGCTCGCGAACGTCGCCTCGACATCGACCTCCGCCAGCGCCGCCTGCCCGTGCGCCGGCGCGGCGATGCACTGCGCCAGAAACGCGCGCTCGGTGTCCTCGCGCCCTGACAGCACCCGCACAGGCGCCGAAACGGCGGCGCCGGAGCGACCGTCGCGCTGCCGGCCGCTTCCGCCGCCTCCACCTCCACCACCCGTCCCGGTCCTGCTCAGCAATTGCTCGGCAACCCCCTCTCCCATTCCCAGCTTGCCTGAGACGAGCCGCGTCAGCTCCATCCGCATCGCGCTCTGGGGCAACTCCGCGAACACGGGCCGAAGGCCGGCCAACAGGCGGTCGCGGCCCTCAGGCGAGGAGTCATCGCCACCCGCAAGCACCCGCTCGACGCGAAAGCGCACGAATGGCACCGACCGCGACACCAGCTCGCGCATCGCCTCCGGCCCCTCGCGCTGCAGGAGCTCGGCGGGATCTGCTCCCACCGGCAGCTCGACCACACGCAGGTCCAGCTCGCGCCGCGCCGCCAGCCGCGCGGCCTTGAGCATCGCCTCCTGGCCGGCGCTGTCGGCGTCGAGCGCCAACAGCACCGTTGGCGCCAACCGCCCCAGCTCGCCGACCTGCTCGGCGGTCAGCGCCGTTCCCATCAGGCCGACGGCATTGGCAAAGCCCGCCTGGTGCATGGCGATCACGTCGGTGTAGCCCTCGCACAGCACGCTCTCCCCCGCCTTCGCCGCCGCCGCTCGCGCCAGATCCCCCCCGTACAGGTGACGGCCCTTGTGGTAGACGTCGTTGTCGGCGGTGTTCAGGTACTTCGGCTTCTGCCCGTCGCGCGTCGCTCGCGCCCCGAAGCCGAGCACGCGCCCGCGCATGTCCGCCAACGGGAACATGATCCGCGAGCGAAAGCGGTCGTAGACCTGCCTGCGCTCCTGCGAGCGCTGCGCCAGGCCGGCGTCGTACAGCTCGCGCTCTAAGAACCCGCCACGCCGCGAGGCCAGCAGCACCCGATCCCAGGCGCTCGGCGCGTAGCCGACGCGAAAGCGGCGCAGCATCTCATCCTGCAGTCCCCGCTCGCTCAAATACGCCCGCGCGCCGGCTGCCTCCTCTGACTCCCACAGATAGCGCTCGTAGTAGCCGGCGGTACGCCCGAGCAACTCCAGCAGCCGCTCGCGCTTTGCCCGCCGCTGCGCTTCGCGCGGATCCTCGGCTTCGACCTGCAGCTCGACGCCGGCGCGGTCGGCCAGCAGCTCAAGCGCCCCCTTGAAGTCGACGCCCTCGGTCTCCTGCACGAACGTGAACACGTCGCCGGAGGCCTGGCAGCCGAAGCAGTAGTAGACCTTCTCGACCGGCTCGACCGAGAACGAGGGCGTGCGCTCGTCGTGGAAGGGGCACAGCCCCTCATAGCTGCGCGGGCCTGCTCTGCGCAGCTCCGTGCGCGTGGAGACCAGCTCCACGAAGTCGATCGCTTCGCGCACGCGATCGCGCGAGTCCGGCGTGTAGCGGGCCATCGCAGGGACGCTAGCGCGCCGGCCGATCGGCGGTCACTCCCGACCGCCAATCGCTATCCGCGGCACTTCGAGGTCCGTGTACTCGCGGATGCAGTAGCGATCGGTCATCCCGGCGATGTAGTCGGTGACGCGCTCGGCCGGCGAGGCTCCTTCGGCACCGCCGCCGTCGGGGATCAGCCGCGGATTCTCGACGTAGTGCTCGAACAGAGCGCTCACGACGTTGGCGATGCGCGCGTGCTCTGCCCGTACCGCCGGTCCCAGGTACACGCGCTCGAACATGAACTCGCGCAGCTGCGCCATCGCTGGCCCGGCCAGCTGGCCTTGGACGATGTCGCCGGCGCGCGAGGAGTGCTCGACCATGTCGTGCACGAGCGCGTCGATCCGTTGCGAGCCGGTGCGCCCAAGCGTGCTGATCGCTTCAGCCGGCAGCTCGCGCTCGTCGAGCAGGCCCGCGCGGACGGCATCGTCGATGTCGTGGTTGATGTAGGCCACGCGGTCGATCACCCGCACGATCCGCCCCTCCAGCGTACGCGGCAGCGGCGCCTTGCTGGAGTGGCGCGCGATCCCTTCGCGCACCTGCTCAGTCAAGTTCAGCCCGCGCCCGTCACGCTCCAACGCGTCCACGACGCGCAGCGAATGCTCGTAATGGCGAAACTCGCGCCCAAAGCGCTCGCGCAGGCAGGCGTCGAGCGCCTCCTCGCCGATGTGCCCGAAGGGCGGATGGCCAAGGTCGTGGCCGAGCCCGATCGCCTCGACCAGGTCCTCGTTGAGCCTGAGCGCCCGGGCGACGGTGCGCGAGATGGTCGTCACCTCCAACGTGTGCGTCAGGCGCGTGCGGTAATGGTCGCCGAGCGGAGCCACGAATACCTGCGTCTTGTGCGTGAGGCGGCGAAACGCCTTGCAGTGCACGATCCGGTCGCGATCGCGCTGGAAGGGAGTGCGCAGCCCGCAGTCCTGCTCGGGCTGAGCGCGCCGCGCCGGATAGGAACGGGCGGCAAGCTCGCTCAGCGCGGCCTCCTCCATGCGCCGGCGCGACTCGGCGAACTGCTCGGTGACCGACAGGGCAGCCATCTCAGGCCGCCCGCCCCATCGCCGGCATCAGCCGCACGTGCGCGTGGTGCTCAAGTGTCTCGGCAACGGCCCGCTCGACCTGCCCCAGCGCGCGCTCCTGCGCATCGGGGACCTCACTCAGCGGGCGGCCAAGCGCCCCGACCATGAACCGGTGCGCGCTTTGCTCCAACGGAAAGGCGGAGGCCTCGCAGCCGCCGCAGACGACGCCGCCGGCGGCTCCTGAGAAACCGACTAGATGCTCAGCCTCGCCGCAGCCCGCGCAGGCCGACAGCTGCGGTGCCAGGCCCGCGGCGTGCAGCAGCTTCAGGCGGAAGCCAAGCGCGCTTGAGCGAGTGGCGCTTGTGGGATCGGCGTCGAGCAGCGCGAGCTTGTGACAGAGCAGGTTGAACACGCCGGGATGCGGCTCGCCGGTCTCAAACAGGCGCCCCACCGCGTCGCAGGCACGTGCGGCCGCGTCGATCGCGCCTGCGCTCGCGCGCAGCGCCGGATGCCCGTCGACGGTCTGCGCGCCGGTCACGGTCATCAGCTCGCCGCGGCCCTCGTGCAGCTCCACACTCAGGCGAAAGAACGGCTCCAGTCGCCCACCGAAGCGACTGCTGGCCCGTCGCACACCCTTGGCGATCGCCGCCAGGCGACCGCGGTGCGGCGTGTACAGGTGCAGGATGCGATCGGCCTCCCCATAGCGGATCGAGCGCAGCACGACAGCCTCGGTCTTGAGCAAAGCTCCCACAGTTGCGAGTCTAGGCGGGCACCAGGCGGAGCCAGGCATGACGCTATACTTTATGAAGTAATGAGCGATACAAAGACCGAGAGCATCCCAATCGTCGTCTACACGACCGAGCCTTGCTCGTTCTGCGCGCGCGTGAAGGGCCTGCTCAACGCCAAGGGGCTCAGCTTCTCCGAGGTCAACCTCTCCAAGGACCCGGCCGGCCGTGTCGAGCTGGCCGGCCGCACCGGCATGATGACGTTCCCACAGGTGCTGGTCGGCGAGCATCTGCTCGGCGGCTTTGCCGAGACGCTCGACGCGATTCAAAGCGGGCGCCTGGACGAGCTTCTGGCCGTGTGAGCGAGCCCTAGCCGTGTGAGCGCCGGGCGCGCGGCGGTCGCTGACAGCGCTTGCACACATAGGTGCCCCGCCCGGCGACGCGCAGCTTGACGATCTCGCCGCCGCAGCGCGGGCAGGCTTCGCCCTCGCGGCGGTGGACTTGAAAGCGGTCCTGAAAAGAGCCCCAGACGCCGTCGACGTGGCGGAAGTCGTCGATCGTCGCCCCGCGCGCCTCGATCCCGGCCCGCAGCGCCCACACCACCGCCTCGCGCAGCCGCTCCCACTCGTCCAGGCTCAGCTTCCCGGCCGGGCGCAGCGGGTGGATGCTCGCCCGGAACAGCGCCTCGTCGGCATAGATGTTGCCGACGCCGGCGACGTTGCGCTGGTCGAGCAGAAACGCCTTGACCGGCGCGGTGCGCCCGCGCGCCAGCGAGCGCATCCGCTCGGCCGTGAACTGGCCTTCCAGCGGCTCCACCCCGAGCCGCTGTGCGAAGAACCGCTCGCGGGCGTCCTCGCCCAGCAGCAGCTCGCCGGTGCCGAAGCGACGCGGGTCGGCGATCGCCAGCGGCCCGCCCCGGTCCAGGTCGATCCACACGCGCGCGTGCGCCGGCGCCGGGTCGGGGGCGTGCAGGACGCTGCCGGTCATGCGCAGGTGCTGGGCCAGGCACACCTCCTCGGAGAGCTCCCACAGCAGGTACTTGCCGCGCCGCCCAAGCTCAAGCACGCGGCGGCCCCGTAGCGCGTCCTCCAATTCGGCCGGCGCCAGCGGGCGCGACCAGCGCTCATCGAGGATCCGCACCTGCTCGATCGTGCGGCCCCGCACCAGCGGCGCGAGCTGGCGTCTGATCGTCTCCACCTCGGGCAGCTCCGGCATTCCCCCGCAGCATATGCGCGCGCGGATGCGCGTCGAAGTAGGCCTGCTTGAGCCGGTCGGCCGACAGGTGCGTGTAGATCTGCGTGGTCGAGAGGTCGGCGTGCCCGAGCATCTCCTGCAGCGAGCGCAGGTCACAGCCGCCGGCGAGCAGGTGCGTGGCGAAGCTGTGGCGCAGCGTGTGCGGGCTCATCCGCTGCTGCAATTCGGCACCGCGAGCATGGTTTTGGATGATCTTGTAAGCGCCTTGCCGAGTCAGTGCCCCGCCGCGGTGGTTGACGAACAGGCGGTGCTCCTGACGCACACCGACAAGCGCCGGACGGCCACGCGCCAGGTAGGCCTCGATCGCCCGCACGGCCGCGCGCCCGACCGGCACGAGCCGTTCCTTGGAGCCCTTGCCGCGCGCGCGCAACATCCCCTCCTCCAGGTCGACGTCGCCCAGCTCAAGGCCGCAGGCCTCGGAGATGCGCAGGCCGCAGGCGTACATCAGCTCCAGCAACGCTCGGTCGCGCAGCGCCAGCGGCTCGGTGCCGGCCGGCTGTAAGAGCAGTCGCGCGACCTGCTCGCGCGTGAGCACCTTCGGCAGCGTTCTCGTCTTGGCGGGCCCGCGTAGGTCGGCGGTCGGGTCGTGCTCGATCAGGCCCTCACGACGCAGGTGGCGGTAGAAGGAGCGCAGGCAGGCGGCCTTGCGCTGCAGCGTCGAGGCGGCGACGGGCGGGTGCTGCTGATCGCCCAGCGCGAGCGCCGAGAGAAAGGCGGCGAGGTCGCCGTGCTGGGCCTGTAGCGGCGCCACGCCATTGCTGCGCAGGAACTCGCCAAGCTGGGCCAGGTCGGAGGCATAGGCCGTAAGGGTGTTGCGCGAGAGGCCGCGCTCAAGCTCCAGGTAGGCGAGGAAGTCCAGCGCCAGCTGCTCGATGCGGGCCTCGCCGCTCGGCGTTGAGGTCTCGGCCACGCCAAGGGTTTCGCCGGTCCGAGCCTGCGCCCTGCGCCTGCCAGACGGCTGTCAGTGTGCCTCGACGTGCGCCTCGGAGCACAGCTCCGCAAGCGCTCCGCCGCCGGCCAGCGCCGAGGCGAAGAACAGCGGATCCTCGACCAGGCCACGTCCCATTGTCACGGTCGGCAGCCCGCTTGCCAGGTAGGCGGGCAGGTCGATCGGCGCGCGGCGCCAGCCGTGGCGCGTGAGGCTGGCCGGGTCGCGGCCCGTCGGACGGTCCACGTCGAGTGAGAGCTGCAGCCGCTCGTCGCCGCCGGCCGAGCCGAACACAGACCCCAATGTGGCTCGCAGGTCGGCTCCCACCGGTGAGCGGATGCCGGCCGGCAGTGCCACTGTCACCGGCTCCAGCAGCAGGTCGAGCACCGACAGCGTGTGATGCGAGACGCCGCGGTGGCGCGGGCGCGAGTCGGCAGAGGACATGCGCGCGACCAGCAGCGTCGGCGCCCCCAGCGCAAGCGCGGCGTGAGCGCTGTCGAGAGCGTGCATGCCGCCGTGCCCGAGTGAGGAGCGCGAGCCGACGATGCCCGGGCCGGGACCGCAGACGACCGCATCCCAGCCGAGCGCACGCACGCCGTGATGGATCGCGCCGGCTGTCGTGATTGCCTCGCTCTCGCCGCCGTAGCTTGAGCCGGCGGTCACGTGCCCGGCGAGCAGGTCGCGCTCGCGCAGCATCGCAACTGTGCGCGAACGCCCACCCGACAGCGCGCCGCCCGGCGTCTGCACATAGCCAAGCCGCTGGTCGGGATGCTGCTGGGCAAACGCCCAAGCCACCGCGGCCAGCTGTCCGTGCAGGCCGAGCACGGCGACCGGCCGTTGCAGCGGCAGCTCCAGCGGCTGCTCGTCCTCGACGGGCACGACCGCGTGCTGCAGGCTCGAATAGTTGAGCTTCATCACGTGCGCGCCGGGCGCTCCATCGCCCGTCAGGCCACGCGTGAGGTTGACGTGCACGACGTCGAAGCCGCCGGAGCCAAGGCCGAGGTCGAGCGCCTGCACGTTGACGATCAGCTCGTCGCCCGCCTCGCAGGCTCCAAGCAGCGCCGAGTCGACGATCGCCGGACGACGCCCGCCATCGTCCAGCTCGATCGTCAGCTCCTGCTCGCCGCGGTGACTCGCGCCGGCCTGCAGGACCGTAGCTTTGCGTAGCTTCAGCATCTCGACGCAAGCTACAGATCGGAATGGCGATCGGGCGCCGTCACCTCTGGCGGGGCCCATTGCACGTCGCAATCGACGTCGCACTCGCTGTCAGGCGTGTTCGCCAGCTCGTGCGCGCGCTCGATCATCTCGGCTGCAAGCTCGCGTGCCGCGCGCTCGTCCTCCAGATGGAAACGAACGGTGAGAGTCAGCCCGGCCGCGCTCACGAGCGTCCGGCGAGCGTGCCGTGCGAGGGCTCGCGGGGTGCTGCCCGCTCCAGCGCCGCCGCCACGAAGCCGCGGAACATCGGCGCCGGGCGCTCGGGGCGGGACTTGAGCTCAGGGTGAAACTGCGAGGCGACGAAGAATGGGTGCCCATCCTCCCCGTCCTCCAACTCGACCACCTCGACTAGCCGCTCGTCGGGCGAGGTGCCGGCGATCCGCAGGCCCGCGCTCTGCAGGCGCTTGCGTAGCAGGTTGTTGACCTCGTAGCGGTGGCGGTGGCGCTCGTAGACGACCGCCTCGCCGTAGATCTCCCGTGCCCGCGAGCCGTCGTGCAGCTTGATCGGGTCAGCGCCGAGCCGCATCGTGCCGCCAAGGTCGGCGACCTCCTTCTGCTCGGGCAGCAGGTCGATCACCGGATAGGGGGTCTCGATGTCGAACTCGGTCGAGTTGGCGCCGTCCATGCCGGCGACGTTGCGGGCGAACTCGGCGACGGCGATCTGCATCCCCAAGCAGATGCCCAAATACGGGATCTGGTGCTCGCGCGCGACCCGGGCGGCCTCGATCTTGCCCTCGATGCCACGGCCGCCAAAGCCGCCGGGGATGAGGATGCCGTCGGCGTGGCGCAGCAGCTCGTGCGCCTGCTCGTCGCCATCTCCCTCCAAACGCTCGGAGTCGATCCAGTCGATCCCCACGCTTGCCCCTTGCTGGGCGGCGGCGTGGCGCAGCGCTTCTGAGACCGACAGGTAGGCGTCCTCAAGCTGTATGTACTTGCCGACGAGCGCGATCCGCACGCTGCGCTGCGCCCGCTCGGCCAACTCGATCGGCTGCTTCCACTTGGCCAGGTCCGGCGGCGGCGCCTGCGCGGCGAAGTGATCGAGGATGAAGTCGTCCACGCCCTGCTCATGGAAGGTGAGCGGCACCTTGTAAATGTTGTCCACATCGCAAGCCGAGACGATCGCGTCGGCTGGCAGGCTCGCGAACAGCGCGATCTTCTTGCGGATCTCCACCGACAATGGCGACTCCGAGCGGCACATCAGCATGTCCGGGGCGATGCCGATGCGGCGCAGCTCGTTGACGGAGTGCTGGGTCGGCTTGGTCTTCAGCTCGCCGGCGTGGCCGATGTAGGGAACGAGCGTGAGATGGATGAACATGCAGCGCCGCCGTCCCACGTCGACCGGGAACTGGCGGATCGCCTCAAGGAAGGGCAGCGACTCGATGTCGCCGACGGTGCCGCCAATCTCGGTGATGACGAAATCGACGTCGGCCGACTCGGCGATCAGCGCAATCCGCTGCTTTATCTCATCGGTGATGTGCGGCACCACCTGCACGGTGCCGCCGAGGTAGTCGCCGCGGCGCTCGCGCCGGATCACGGTGTCATAGATGCCGCCGGCGGTGACATTGGAGGCGCGCGAGGTGTTGGCGTCGGTGAAGCGCTCGTAGTGCCCGAGGTCCAGATCGGTCTCGGCGCCGTCCTCGGTGACGAACACCTCCCCGTGCTGGTAGGGGGACATCGTGCCGGGGTCCACGTTGATGTAGGGATCGAACTTCTGCAGCCCTACGCTCAACCCGCGCGAGACGAGCAGACGGCCGATCGAGGCCGCCGCGATGCCCTTGCCAAGCGAGGAGACGACGCCCCCGGTGACAAAGATGAACCGAGTCTTGGCTGGCGGCTGTGCGTGTCGGTCCGAGTGGGGCGCGTTCATCGAGAAGGTCTGCCCAATGAGTCTAGTTGGCTGAGCAGCGGCAAACGTTCGAGCAGCGCCGAAATCGAGCGAAGCTCCCCAAATAGCGAGATCGCGATCAGCAGCGCCAGCGCGATTGCCTGTCCAACGCTGGAAAGGGTCAGCACGAGCCACAGGCCGGCGAGCGCTCCGAACGCGCTCGCGCCGGTGTCGCCCAGCAGCGACCGTTCGCGCAGGTCGTACAGGCCGGCGAGGAGCGCGGGCCCGAGCAGCAGCCCGAGCGCCTCCAGCGCACGAGTGCCGCTCGCCAGCGTCAGCGCCAGGCCGAGAACGGCGAGCGCCTTCAACGTGCGGCCGGGGCGCAGGTCGAGCAAGTTGAAGGCGTGCGTGGCCAGCACCAGTACCGCACTCTCAAGCAGCCAACGGCCAAGCGGCTGCGAGTGCTGTAGCGAGGTCGCGTACAGCGCCAGTGCCACGGTGCCGAGGGCCTTGAGGGCCCCCGTGGACATACGCCCGCCGGCAAGCGCCCGGCCGTGAGCGCGCAGGCCGCGAGGCGCGCCGGCGAGCGTCTGCCCGAGCGTGTCGTCGAGCAGGCCAAGGAAAGCGACGCCGAACACGTACAGCGCGATCGCCCCGGTCTCGGGATGGAGCACATCGCCGGCGCGCTGCAGCGGCACGAGCACGAGCAAAGCCGCCAGCGCGGCCAACACGATCAGCACGCCGAACGGGAACGGCAGCGAGCGCCCGCGATAGTTGGGCCGCACCGCTCCGGCTTCGCGCATGCCACGTAGAAGCGGCGGCGCCAACAGCAGCGCCAGCGCCGCCGAGATCAGCAGCGCGAGGCCGTGCACGTCCGCGCCGGCGCGCTCGCCGGGGAGGGAAGCTGCGCGTCGGCGCTCGACTTGGAGCCGAAGGCGCCGCGATAGCCGGCCAGTGCGTAGGCGAGCGCCGTGCGGCCGCCGACGCTCTGCAGGTCGTCGACGCTTGAGAGCCCGGCGCTCTTGTACCAGGGGACCTGTGAGGGCTCGCCGGCGCTCGTCTCAACACCGACGACCGGGATGCCGCGAGCAAGCATGCCGGCAAGAAGGCCCGACTCCAGTGTTTCGCTGTCGCTGACCTGAGCGCCGGTCATCCCGGTCGGCTGGGCGCGCACCACGACAACGCCTTCGAGCTGGCCGACCTGCCCGTCATAGGAGCCCAGCAACTGTGTGCGCACGCGTTCGAGCAGCCGGCCGCCGCTGACGATCTCGCCGCCGAGGTGCTGAGCCAGACGGCCGAGCAGACGCGGGTCGGACGGGAGCGCGGCGTAACGCGTCCCGCTCAATTGCTTGGCCATGGCAGATGCGTCCAGCGGCTCGTGCACCGCCAGCACCGCCTTGACCTTGCCGCCCGCCGCGCGCACGGCACCCTGCGCAAGCGAGTCGATTTCGTTGGAGGGCTCGCCGAGGAAGACGATCCCGATCGAGCGGCCTTGCAGCAGGCCGTGTACGGCCAGCGGCCACAGCGAGTCAGCCAGCGTCTGCTGTTCGGAGAGCGTCTGACCGCTCAGCTTGAGCTCGTGTTGCGTTTCGCGCACTTCGCCGCGCAGCTTGTGCACGAGGCCGTCCTGCGCGGAGGAGACAAGGCTTGAGTCGCCGATCGCGATCCCAACCAGGACGCCGACCGCCAGCGCACACAGCACGGCGGCCAGCGAGAGCGCGTGATAGCGAAAGTCGACCATCGCAGCGGCACCTAGAGCAGGGTCACAGGGCCAGTTTTGACCACAGCAGTTCCAGCAAGTCTCGCAACAGTGGCGTGCTCCAGACGATCGCGACGATCGCCACGACGCCGGCGAGCACGACCAACAACAGCGGTGCCAGGCCCGGCAGCGGTCGGTACAGGCGGCTGACTCCCTTGGCGTCGACCAGTATCTCCCCCACTCGCAGCCGCGTCAGGAAGGTCGAGGACATGCCGGCGCGATCGCGGTCGAGGAACTCGACCAGATTGAACTGCGCGCCGACGCTGACGATCAGGCGAGCGCCCTTCTCGGCGGCGATCAGCATCGCCACGTCCTGGCTCATGCCGGGAGCGGGCACGAGCGTGTAGGGCAGGCCGAGCCGCTTGACCCGCTCGGATCCAGGTGCCCGCCTACCCGCGCTGCCGTCCGGGTAACAGTGCACGACCAGCTCCGTGCCGCCGCCGCGCGCCCCGAGCAGGGCGGCCTCGCTTGCCGAGTCCATGTCGCCGACGATCATGTCCGGCACGAGCCCGGCGTCCAGCAGCGCCTCGGCGCCGCCGTCGACCGCGACCAGCACCGGACGCGTGTCGCGGATGAACGGGCGCAGCGCGCGCAGGTCGTCGCGGCGATCGGCGCCGCGCACGACCACGAGCGCCGGCCGGTCGCGGAAGTCGGTGCGAAAGCGCGGCAGCTCGATTGGGCCTGCCAGCAGCTCGCGCTCCTCGCGCATGTGCGCGATCGTGTTGTGTGCGAAACGCTCAAGCGCGGCGCCGACCTGCTGCTTGCGCGCCTCTGTCTCGGCGCGCAGCCGCTCCAGCTCGCAAGCCGTTCCCGCAGCAAGCAAGCGGCCCTCGCCAAGGACCTCACCCTTCCCCTCGCTTGCCCGCACGGTCAGCCGCTCGCCGTCGGAGATCTCCCCAAACAGCGAATCGTCAGGCAGGTCGACCAGCAGCACGCCTGCTTCCACAAGCAGCAGCGGCCCCATGTTCGGGTAGCTGTCGCTCGTGGAGGGCTTGCAGTTGAGCACCGCCACGACGCCGGCGGCGATCAGGTCCTCGGCGCTGACTCGGTCAAGGTCGCGGTGGTCGATCACCGCCACCTCGCCGGCTGCCAACCGGCCTACGAGCAGCTTCGTGCGACGTCCCAGCCGCGCCGCGCCGCTGACCTCGCGCGCCGCGGCAAGCGCCTGGGCCGGCGCTGCGCTGCCGGCCGGTCGGGGCTCTCGCTGTGTGCCCCGAATGGGGTATCGGTCCCCGATCGACGGCTGCCGGGTTGCGGCCATGTGAAGATCGAGAGTAACGGCCGCAAGCGGCCAACGGCGCGCTTATGCGGCTCGGCGCAGTTCGCGTGCGTGCTTGCGCGCGCCCGCGTCGCCCTCGCCGGCGCCGAGCATGCGCACCAGCTCGCGCTCGACGTCGCGCTCGGCAAGGCGCGTGACGGTGGTCAGCGTCGCGCCCGCGACGGTGTCCTTGCTCACGGTGAAGTGGCGCTCGGCCAGCGAGGCGATCTGCGGCAGGTGCGTGATGCAGATCAGCTGCCGCCCGCGCGCGAGCGCTTGCAGCCGCTCACCGACGGCCCGGGCGGTGTGACCGCCGATGCCTGCGTCGATCTCGTCGAAGACGAGCGTCGAGCGGGCCGCGCCGGCGTTCGGCGCCGCCGCTGCCTGCTCGCAGGCGCTTGCCAGCGCCAGCATCACGCGCGAGAGCTCGCCGCCGGAGGCGGTCTCGCGCAGCGGCGCGGCCGGCACGCCGGGGTTGGGCGCGATCGCGAACTCGACGGCGTCGGCACCGCCCGCACGCGGCTCGGTGGCGCTCAGCTCGATCGCAAAGGACGCATCGGGCATCGCCAGCGCGGCGAGCTGCTCGTGCACGGCCTCGCCCAGCCGTACGGCCGCTTGCCGGCGCGCCTGGCGCAGCTCGCTCACGTAGCCGTCGAGGCGGCTCTGCTCCTGCTCAAGCTCCGCGCGCGCCTGCTCCTGCGCCCGCTCGGCTCCCGACAGCTCCTGCGCACGTGCCCGAGCGCGCTCGCCGTGCTCCAGCACGGCCTCGATTGTGCCGCCGTGCTTTCGCAGCAGTCGCTCCAGTCCCGCCAACCGCTCTTCGACGCTTTGCAGCGATCCCTCCTCGGCGTTGACGCCTTCGACATAAGCGCGGCTCGCGCCGGCCAGATCACCGGCTTCGATCGCAAGTGTCCGCGCGCGCGCGGCGAGCGCGTCCAGCTCGGCGTCGATGCCGGCCGGCCCTCCCAGCGCGCCGGCAGCCGCGGCCAGCAGGTGCGCAGCGCCGGCTGCTTCGCCGGACTCGGGCGCAATCGCCTCAAGCGCCCTCGCGGCGGCCTCACCCAGCGACTCGACCGAGCGCAGCCGCTCGCGTGTCGCAAGCAGCGTCGCGTGCTCCGCGGCGTCAGGGGCGGCCTCGTCGATCTCGGCCAGCTCGTGCTGGAGCAGACCGAGCTCCTGCTCGCGGGCAAGCTCAAGCTCTGCCAGCCGCTGCAGCTCGCTTTGCAGCTCGCGCGTCCGCGCGAAGCTCTCTGCGCATCCGCGCAGTCGCTGTTCGTGCGCGGGCCCACAAACCGCGTCGAGCATCTGCAGCTGCGCGGCAGCCAGCACCAGCTTGCGGTGCTCGTGCTGGCCGTAGAAGGAGATAAGCCGCGATCCCAGATCACGCAAGTCGGCGGCGCCGGCCGAGCGCCCGCCCACAAAAGCGCGCGTGCGGCCGTCGGCGCCGAGCCGCCGCGCCAGCGCCAGCTCCTCGCCACAGCCGTCTTCGCGCAGCGACTCGGGCAGCAGCTGCTCGATCTCCGTGCGCAGCGTCTGCGGCACCGAGAACACGCCCTCCACATAGGCGCTCTGCGCGCCGGGCCTGACGAGCCCACCGCCGCGCGAGCGCGGCGTGCCGCCCATCAAGAGGTCAAGCGCCTGCGCCAGCACGGTCTTGCCGGCGCCGGTCTCGCCCGTGAGCACGTTCAGGCCGTCGGCCAGCTCAAGCTCAGCTCGCTCGATCAGCAACAGGTTCTCCACGCGCAGCTCGCGAAGCATGCGGGAGGTCTAGCAGCGAGCACCGACGGATTTGGCACGCACCGGGCCGTAAGGGGCCATAATTGAGACAAGCAGACGGCGCGCGCCACGAAGGCGAGCCGCGAATCCAGACAGGCATGGCTGCCACAGACTCATACAACGACTCCTCCAGCGGCGCTGACGCGGGCGAGCTGCAGGCGCGTCTTGACGAGGAGGTCAGCCGCGCCGAACGGATGGGCACGGCACTCAGCTGCCTGCTCGTCAGCGTCGATGCCGAAGCGCTGCGCGAGCAGCAGGCCGCCGAGCTCTGCGAGCAGGCGATCGCCTACATGGCCGAGGCTCTACGCCGCCAGCTGCGGCGCTTTGACCGCGTCGGGCGGCTCTCTGAAGCCGAGTTGCTGGTGCTGCTGCCTGGAGCCGACGGCACGCACGCGGAGGTTGTCGCGCGCAGGGCGCTGGCGCGGCTGCGCGCCGTCAAGCTCGACACGGCCGGCGGGCGGCATCCAATCGGTGTGGCGATCGGCCTTGGCAGCTGGAGCGCCGGGCAGAGCGCCGCGCAGCTGCTGGATCTGACCCGTCTGGCCACAGGCGGGCGGCGCGAGCCGGACATCACCTGGGCATGAGCGGCTAAGGGCTCTCAAGGGGGACCGGTCCAGGCTTCATACTCTTTGGCCGTGCTCACCGGCTCTGAGTTGTGGCTGCTGCGGCTGATGGCCGATCGCGGCCTTGCGTTGCTTGACGCCGACGCGCTGCTGATGGTGATCGAGGAGCGCGGCGAGCTGCGCGTCGCCGCCGCCAGCGGGCGCACTTCGGTGCGGGTGCGGGTGCTGCCGGTTGAGGGCAGCGCGCTCGGCGCGCTGTACCGCACCGGACAGGCGCTGTCGCTTGACAAACCACGCGGGCAGGAAGCGACCTGGCTGCACGAGCTGGGGCTGGAAGCCAAGGCCGTGCTGGTCGAGCCGTTCACGATGGAAGGCCAGGGCGGCGGCATGGCGATCGCGGTGCGTGAGGACACCGGCTTTCGCGACCCCGATCGCCGCGCGTTGGCCGCGTTTGCCGCCAACGTCGCGCAGCGCCTGCAGGCGGAGCGATCGGTTGAGATCGAGCGGCTGCGCTTCGGCATGGAGGCGCGCGAGCGCGAGCGCACGCGCTGGGCGCGCGAGATCCACGATGAGACGGTGCAGGGGCTGGGAGCGCTGCGGCTGCGCCTGGCCAACGCTCGCGACCTCGGCGACCGCGAGCAGCTGGCAAGCGCCGTTGACACGGTGCTTGAGGGGCTGGGCGAGGAGATCGACGGCCTGCGCCACCTGATCACAGAGCTTCGCCCCGCGGCGCTTGACGAGCTTGGCCTTGGGCCGGCGCTGCAGGCGCTTGCTCGGCGCGCGCAGGCGATCGACGGGCTGGAGGTGCAGACCGAGATCGAAATCGACGAAGGCGACGGCGAGCGGCGACTTGACGCCGAGCTTGAGAGCACCATTTACCGCGTCGTGCAGGAGGCGCTGACCAACGTCTCGCGCCACGCCAAAGCCACGCGCGCGGTGATCGGCGTCTCAGAACGCGACGGGCGGATCCTGGCCACCGTCACCGACGACGGCCAGGGCCTGCCCGCGGGCGGCTCCTCGCGGCCGCGCACGCCCGATGAAGAACTGAAGGGGGGCTTTGGCGTCTCGGGAATGCGCGAGCGCGCCGAGCTGGTCGGGGGTGACCTGGAATTGGCCTCTGCTCCGGGCGGCGGCGCGATCATGCGCTTGAGCGTTCCCACCGCCGGGCGTCCCGCCCCGGTTTAGGGTCCTGCTTAGGGGTCCTGCTTACTCGACCAGGCCGAGCTTGCGCGCGTAGGCGGTTATCTCCGCGCGCGAGGAGAAGCCGAGCTTCTCGATCGCGCGAGCACGGTAGGTCTTGACCGTGCGCTCGGCGACGTGCAGCTGCTCGGCGATCTCAGGGTTGGTGTAGCCGTTGGCGATCAGGCGCACGACCTCACGCTCGCGCTCGGACAGGGAGACTCCCTGCTCGCCTTCGCTGCTGCCGGTGGCCATCAGCGCCCCCAAGCGTGGGTGCAGGTAGTTGCGACCGGCTACCGCCAAGCGGAAGGCCTGCAACAGCTCGGCCGGCTCGGCCTCCTTGAGCACGTAGCTGCGCGCGCCGGCACGCAACGCCTGCCGTGCGTACTCGGGGTCCTCGCGCATCGTCAGGATCGCGACGGCGAGCGTCGGGTGGGCGACGAAGCAGGTTGGCAGCGCCGCTAGGCTCGACCCGCCGGGCATCGTCAGGTCGAGCGTGAGCAGGTCGGGCTTGAACTCGCGCACCGCGCGGATCGTTGAAGGCACGTCGGCGGCCTCGGCGACCACTCGGAACTCGCCGTGCTCGCGCTCAAGCACAGCTCGTATGCCATCGCGCACGACCGTGTGGTCGTCGGCGATGATCACGTCGACGGGACGGTCGGCTCGGGGGGCATCCGGGGTCATGGCGTCAACCGTATCGGCAGGCAAATGGCGCTCCGATAGCCCTGCACGACGAATAGTTGCCGCACGGGTCTTTTTGGGACGACGGCGCGCTGCACCTTTAGGACGACACGATCGGCACCTGCGGCCTGACAGACAAGTGGCCGACGGGACGGCATCATGCGGTTAGTCATGCCAGGCTCCTCTCAGCCTTGCGAGGCGCGACGATGCTGATCGACCTCAGTGTCGCCTGCGCTTGGATTTCGATGTCGCTCGCCGGTGCGGTCGGCCTTGGCCTGCTGCGCCGCTTCGGCGCCGACTCGATGCTCGCCATCGAGGTCTGCCGCGAAAGCGAGGAGATCTCGCCCGAGGAGCTTTACTCGCTGGAGCAGCCGGTGGCCGCCGGCCTGATCGGATGAGCAACGTGAGCGCCGCCCCGCGCACCCCCGTCGGCAGCGACCGGATGGAGCGCCCGTCCCTGCGGCTTCTAAAAAAGCCTGCGCCCGGCAAGCGCAGCGAGCAGTCGCGCTCGACGGAGCCGGTGGCGCACAGCTACGCCGACCGCGTTCTCGTCGCCGGCGCCGATCCGGCCGAGCGCGCACGCATGCTGGCAGAGCTGCGCAGCCTGCTGCCGGCCGACACCGACTTTCGCCAGGCAAGCGAGACCTGGGAGGTCGTCGCGCAAGCCTCTGACAGTCGCATGGTCGTGCTTGCCGGCGATCTTGGCGAGACTTCAGCCTCGGCACTGTTGCGACTGCTGGGACGCCGCAATCCAGCGCTGCCGGTGTTGGCCGTCGGCAGCGAGCGGCGGGCACAGGCGCCGGCACAGGGCCGCGATCCAAGTGACGGTGGGTACCGTCCAGCGGCCGACGCGGCGCAAGCCTAAGCGCCATCGGCACGGCAGAGTCAGCCGCGAGCGGCTGTCGTCGGCGGCGCAGCCTACAATCAGCCGCACTCGGCGAGCGAATGCCGAGCAACCGCCAGCGTCGAGAGGCCTGCTTGCTTCCAAAGTCCCCGCGGCTGCGGAGAATCCTTCTTGCCTACACGGTCAACGAACTGGGCACCTGGTTCGGCTATGTCGCGCTGGCCCTGGGGGTCTACGACAACACCCGCAGCGCGATTGCCACAGCCGGCCTGTTCGTAGCGCGCGGGCTGCTTCCAGCGCTGCTTGCGCCGGTGCTGGTCGCGCGTACCGAGCGCTCGCAGCGACGCGGACGGCTGGCGTTGTTGTACGGGGTCGAGGCGCTGTTGACGGTTGGGCTTGCGGCGCTGCTGTGGGAATTCTGGCTGGCCGGCGTGCTCGTGCTTGTCACGATCGACGGGATCGTGGCTGTCGCCGCGACGGCGCTGGTGCGTGCCGCGGCGGCGCACGCGGCCGCCACCGACGCACGCGAGGCCGCTGCCGGCAGGCTCGGCGGCGCCGAGCTCGAACGGGCGATCGAGAACCGCCAGCGCGAAGCCAGCGCCGCGCTGAACTTCTCTTTCATGGGAGCCCTGGCGGCCGCGCCCGCGCTCGGCGGCCTGCTTGTGCACGCGATCGGCGGGCCGAGCGCGCTGCTCGTCGACGCGTTCACGTTTCTCGTCTGCGCCGGCCTGTTCGTGCGACTGCGGACCTACGTCGCCGAGACCGCGGGCGACTCGATCCGCACGCGGCTGTTCGCGGCCGTCGAGCATCTGCGGGCGGTGCCGGCGCTGCGCGCGCTGTTTGTCACCGAGGCGGTCGCGATCGTCGTGTTCGCCTCGGTCGAGCCGGTCGAGGTCGTGTACGCCAGATCGACGCTGGGTGTCGGCGACTTCGGCTATGGCCTGCTGGTGGCGACGTGGGGGCTCGGCGCGGCGCTTGGAGCGGTCGTGTTCGGGCGCTCCGTGCGACGGCCGCTCGGGCCGATGCTGACCGGTGGAACGCTGCTGGTCGGGCTTGCCTACCTTGGCTTCGCGGTGGCGCCAACGCTGGCGGTCGCCTGCGCCGCCGCGGTCGTGGGCGGGGTCGGCAACGGCACCCAGTGGCCGGCGCTGATCAGCGCCGTGCAACAGCTGACGCCCGCGTCGCTGTACGGACGGCTGATGAGCGCGGTCGGCTCGCTGAACGCGCTGTGCCCGGCGATCGGCTTCGCGATCGGCGGCAGCATCGTCGCGCTCAGCTCGCCGCGCGTGGCGATGGGGGTGGCAGGAGCGGTGGCGAGCCTTGCCACGCTTGCCTTCCTGCGCCTGCCAATGGGCGGATTGCGTGCAACCGCCGAGGAGACGACCGCGGTTGCCGACGAGGCGACGCTGGTGAGCGGCACCGTGCAGTAGCCGGCGGACGCCAGGGGCCTTAAGTGCGACTCCTTGTCGGCCGTTAAGGACTACAGAGACATGCGCCTCATACCGTCCTCCCTGCTACGACGCCGCTCACAGCTCCTCTACAACGCCAGCCAGGCGCTGCTGCTCGCCGTCTGCGTCGCCGGCGCCGTGCTCACCTCCACCGGCGCCGACTGGAGCCCGCTGCAGCTGGTTGTGCTGCTGCTCGCGCTGAGCGTCGTCGGCGAGCGCCTGGAGCTGACGGTCGGCAGCCAGAGCCTCTCAGCCGGGTTCGTGGCGCTGGTGCTGGCGATGACGCTGCTCGGCCCGGCGCCGGCCGTGGCGATCGCTACCGTGGCGATCGCGGTCGACTCGATCTGGCGGCGACCGAGCCTGCAGGTGTGCCTGTCAAACGCCGCCACCTACGTTGCCTTTGCCCTGCTCGGCGGGGTGCTCGTGCAGGCCGTCGTCGGTGACGTGCACGCCCGCTCGCTGCACGCCACCACCCAAAGCGTCGCCTTCGCGCTGCTGGTGTTCGGCGTGTTCGTCATCACCAACATCGTCAACTTCACGCTGATCGCCGTGCAGAAGCGCGTGCTGGTCGGTCGCGGGCTGGTCAGCCAGGTGCGCACGCTGCTGGTGCCGATGCTGCCGGGGCAGTTCGCCGCGGCGATCCTGGCCGCGATCCTGGCGGTCGCCTACACCAACCTTGGCTATCCGGCGCTGGTCGGCGTCGTCGTCGTGATCCTGATCTTCCAGTACCTGGCGCGAGCGCTGCTTCGCTCTGAGGACCGCGCCGAGCAGCTGGAGGCGCGCTCGGTGCGTCTGGCCTCGATGCAGCTCGGCGTGCTTGTCACGTTGGTGGAGACGCTCGCGCTCAGAGACCGGATGACCGCGCGCCACGCCGCCGCGGTGGCCCGCTACTCGCGAGCATTGGCGCGCGAGATGGGGCTCGACGAGGCCGAGCAGGACCTCGCTCACACCGCCGGGCTGCTGCACGACATCGGCAAGTTCGCCCTGCCCGACCGGATCCTGCACGCGGAGATCCTCTCCGACGAGGACTGGGCGGTCGTGCGACGCCATCCGCAGGAGGGGGCGACGCTGGTGGGACGCCTGGACGGCTATGGGCCCGTCGCCGACGCGATCCTCTACCACCACGAGCACGTCGACGGCAGCGGCTATCCGGCCGGGCTGATCGGCAACGAGATCCCGCTTGCCTCGCGCATCCTCTCGGTCTGCAACGTCTACGACACGCTGACGGCGCGCGACTCCTACCGCTCGCCGATGACGCCCCAAGACGCGATCGCGGAGCTGCGCCGCGTGGCCGGGCGCCAGCTTGACTCGGAGATCGTCGACACCTTCGTGCGCATGCTCGAACGCGATGGCCCGGTCACGTTCGCCCACGGCGACGACGCCGACTTCGAGGCCGAGCTCGCCTTCGAGCGCCGTGCCCGCGCGCTCGCCGAGCCGGCCGCACGCTGACCCCCCACCTCTGCCGCTATCGCGGGCCGGTCCGCGGTGCCTGGCGCTTAACGGCTTGAGGCGTCCTCACGGGAGAAGACGCCTCAAGAAACACGCCCCATTGCTGGGGGACAAATCGAAAAAATCAGCCTTTCCAACCCATTACACGCTCCTCTCGTCGCTCGTGCGCCCACGTGCGACGGCCTCCATCCTCAGCCAAGCACTATGAGCGTTGAGTAGGTTCGCGCAGAATAATATAGATATTGGACGGATTGTCCACCTTGGCCAACTGACTGCACGGTCCGTTGCAGGAAGCAGGGGCCCGACCTCGCCCGTCGTACCTTTTGCCTGCTTAGAGGGACTTTTTCGACGGCACGCACGACACACCGGGGCCGCCAAGCAGGCCAATCGCGGGCGTGAGAACGCGCACAGATACGTGATTTGCCGCAGCGACTCCGCGGCTGAGCCGCGCCTTCAGAAGCCGGTTCCCGCACATTTCGCGAGGCGGTCGGCCGAGGCGAAACGTCCGCAAAGCTGCTGGAGGCTAAAGCTTCGGGGGCACAGCGCCGAAACTGTGTGCAACGAGGCTTCTCGCGGCCCTCGCAACATCGATCGTCGAGGAGAGGCCGCGACGGAGAGATCAGAGGAGAACACACGATGGCTACCACCCCCGATCCCGGCGCCGACCGCCAGCTCGTGTTCACGAGCTCTCAGGCAGCGCGCTACCTGGGCGTGTCGCTGGCAACCGTCAGGCGTTGGACCGACGCCGGCTACCTGACCGGCTACCGCACACCCGGCGGGCAGCGGCGCTTCTCGCGTGAGCAGCTCGACGGCTTCATCGCCTCGCTGCACACGACCGACGAGCGCAGCCGCGAGCAGCAGCGCCCCGAAGACGAGCGTCGCTCCAGCGCGATTTGAGCGAGGCCGCGCGCTAACGGGCGAGGCGGCCGAACTTGTCGCGCAGGCGCTTGTAGAAGGAGGAGCCCGGCAGCTGCGCGATCGTGCCCGCGTCGTCGACGAAGCGGGCGTCAATCCGGGCGCCGGGAGCGATCTCGCCGACCGGGCGGCCGTCGACCGACACGTCGAGCGGCTCGCGCGAGCGGTTGTGGATCTCCAGGCGGTCACGCGGGGCCGCCACCAGCGTGCGTGCGGTCAGCGAATGCGGGGCGATGAAGGAGACGACAAAGCCCTCCACCCCCCACGCCATCACCGGTCCCCCGTTGGCGAGGTTGTAGCCGGTGGAGCCCGCCGGCGTGGCCACGACCAGGCCGTCGCAGCGCACGCTGCCGAGCTCTTCGCCGCCGATCGGGGAGTCCCGATCGGCCAGCACGTAGGCCAGCTCGGCGACACGCTCGCCGACCTTGCGATGAATTGCCACGTCGTTGAACGCACGCTCGACCCGCCCGCTGGGGGCCTCAAGCACGATCGCCGGCAGGCGCAGCAGCTCGAACTCGCCCTCGAACGCGCGCCGCAGCCCCGCCGCCAGGTCGTCGGGCTCGATCGTGGCCAGGAAGCCGATGTCGCCGAAGTTGACGGCGAACACAGGGGTCGAGCTGCCGGCATAGCAACGCAAGGCACGCAGGATCGTGCCGTCGCCGCCGAGCACCACACACAGGTCGACGGGGTCCTCGCGCGCGGCCGCGAGCACGACGTGCTCAGGCAGGCGCTTGCGCTCCGCCAAGGCGTGCTTGGCAGTTTCCTCGGTGTCGAAGCGCAGCGTCACCCCTGCTTCGCCGGCCTGCTCGATCAGCGTGTCCAGCGCCGATGCCGTCTGTGCCGGGCGCGAGTGGGTCAGCACCGAGACGGTGCGCACCCTGTTCACGGCTCGACCTCGCGCGCCATCCGCTCCAGCTCGTCGCGGTCGCCGGCAACACCTGCGCCTGTGCCCGTGGTGGCGGCCGCGCGAGACGCCTCTGTGAGCCATGCGAACGTCTCCAGATTGCCCTTGGGGCCGGGCAGCCCCGAGGAGGCGTAGCCGAGCACCGCGGCGCCCTGGGCCCGCGCCGCCATCGCCACGTCGACCAATGCCCTACGCCTGTCCTCGGCGGAGCGCACGACGCCCCCCTTGCCCACGCGCTCGCGTCCTACCTCGAACTGGGGCTTGACCATCGCCAGCGCGTCAAAGCGCGGCGACATGCAGGCCAGCAGCGCCGGCAGCACCTTTGTCAACGAAATGAAGGAGACGTCGATCACGGCCAGGTCGGGAGCGTAGGGGAGCATCTCACTGGTCAGCGAACGAGCGTTGGTGCGCTCCAGCACCCTCACGCGGCGGTCGGTGCGCAGACGGTAGTGGAGATCGCCATAGCCGACGTCCACGGCGATCACTTCGTCGGCCCCGCGCTGCAGCAGGCAGTCGGTGAAGCCGCCGGTCGAGGCGCCGAGGTCGATCGCGCGGCGACCGGTTACCTCAAGGGCGAGACGGTCGAGCGCGTTGGCCAACTTCGTCCCTCCCCGCGAGACGTACTTGGGCGGCTCGCGCACGGACAGTTCGACGTCGATAGCCACCATCTCGCCCGGCTTGCCGGCCGTGCGGCGCTCGGCGCCGACGCTCACCTCGCCCGCCATCACCGAGGCGGCGGCGCGGGTGCGGGAGGCGAACAGGCCGCGCTCGGCTAGGAGGATGTCGAGGCGTTGCTTGCGTGGCATGACAGACACGGCAGGACAGACGCTACCCATAGATGTCGGCTACCGGGAGCTGGTAGGCGAGGCATCGGGAGGCATGATCGGCACATAGCCGTCATCCCCGCCTGTTAGGGATGCTTCGCTGACCGCGGGCCGCGCGATGCGAAGCATGTCCTGGAAGAACCGCTCGCTGAATGCGGACAGAAATGCAAGAAAGGCGACGAAAGCAAGAAGCGCACTCGTATCCGTTGGGATTACGACAATGTTCGAAAGCAAGCCCGACTCGACGACGGCGAACGCGACCATACCCACGATGGCGCCCACGGCAGGCCTGAGGGCGCCGAACCATGTGAGCATCGTAGGGTCCGTTCGATAGTCGAGCTTAAGGTTCCCTCTTGTCAATCGCTGGAACACGCTCAGGCACGCGCCCAGGGTGCCTGCGACCACGCCGATGCCATATACCGCTGGGATATCTGCGGCCGCAAAACAGGCGCCTCCGATGCCGCAAAGGACGGCGAGAATCGCTGCGCCGAGCCCCATACCGAGCGCATATCTGGTCTGGGCGGCGCGCTCGGCCTCTTCGGCAAGCCGCAGTCGCACTCGTTCCACTTGAAGCCGGATCGATACGAGTTCCGTTTCCAGATGTTCTGTTGGCGTGTCGTCGGTTTGTCCAGCTTCGTGCCGTTTGTTCTCCATCGCGACGGTCGTATGCACCTGGGTTATTACGTCATAGATGCGGAATCGCAGGCTGCGACGCTCTTTGCGCCGCAGCCAACGCAGCGCGTTCTCATCCAGCTCGTTCAGCTCCTTCTGAACCGCGCGTGCCATCTGCCAATGGAATCGGATGGTGCCACGGACGGCAACGAGGTCGAGAATGCCATCGTCGCCAGGGTGCAGGCACGCACCGATGCCGGCGGCGTACTGCACGTTGATCTGAATGCCCGGATGCTCCTCGATGAACTGAGCACAGAGGATCGGATAGTCGTTCTCGCCGATCGCGCGCTGTACAGCATCGGCATCAACGCGCATCGCCGCGGCCGACATAACGTCGTCGAAGCGGACCGATTTGGCCTCGAAGACGGCTCTTAGCATCGTATCTTCGACTCGGGGCGCTCCGTCCTCAAACCGCTGTAAGGCCGTCTCCACTGGCTTCGTAGCGTACCTCACAAGGTTTGCGTCTATTGCGGTGAGCTGGATGTTGCTCTACTATGGAGAAGCCATGAGCGGTATCGAAAAAATCATCTAGGCGCTCGGGCCATTGGTCCCACCGGCTAGGCCGGACAAGATGATCCTTAGCTCTAGCGGCCCGTGCTCGTACTCGACTGACGCGGGCTGAGCGTCGTAGTCGAGCTGCGCATTAGGGCAGTGGGCTGACTTTGCGACAGCGAACATGGGCCATATGTGCCCGACCTCACACAAACAAGCGTTCGCTTCGTGCACCATAGTGATCGACCCGAAGTACAGCAGCATCCCTCCTCCCCTCGAAACGGCCCGCCTCCCCAGCGGGCCGTTTCATTTAAGCCCTCATCCCCATCGGGAAGCCATCGCCGCATGCGGCGATGGCCCGGATGGTGCATGCACCATCCGGCCGACCGGCGCATGCGCCGGTCGGAACAGACGTTCGAGAGGGATTGCCAGTCGGCCGCGTGGCTCAGAGGCTCAGAGGACCGGGCTGGACTCGCGCGCGAGGATCGCCTTGCGCACCCGCTCTGCTATCTGCTCGCCGGTGAAGCCGATCTCCTCGTGCAGCAGCGCCGGCTTGCCGTGTGTCACGTAGCGGTCGGGCAGCCCGACGCGCAGAATGCGGCTGGTGGCAGCACCGGCCTCGCTGAGGGCCTCCCACACGGCTGAGCCGAAGCCGCCGGCCAGCACCCCCTCCTCGACGGTCACGAGCAGGTTGTGCTCGGCGGCCAGCTGCGCCATCAGCCCAGCATCGATCGGCTTGGCAAAGCGCGCGTCGGCGACGGTCGCCGCGATCCCGTCGCCCGCCAGCAACTCGGCGGCCTGCAGCGCCTTGCCGACGCCGCTGCCGTAGCCGATCAGGGCGATGCGGGGATGGGTGGGTGCCGAATCTCCGGAACCGGCCTCGCGCAGGATCTCGCCGCGACCGATCGGCAGCGCCCGCGGCTCGCTGGGCAGCTCGACCCCGACGCCTTCGCCGCGGGGATAGCGCACGGCGATCGGCCCGTCGTCGTAGCGCAGCGCCGTGTGCAGCATGTGCACGAGCATCGCCTCGTCGCGTGGAGCCATCAGCACCATGTTCGGCAGCGGCCGCAGGTAGGCGATGTCGAAGGCGCCATGGTGGGTCGGCCCGTCGTCGCCGACCAGGCCGGCACGGTCCATCGCGAACACGACGTTGAGCTTCTGCAGGCAGACGTCGTGGACGATCTGGTCGAAGGCCCGCTGCAGAAAGGTCGAGTAGATCGCGGCGACGGGCTTGACCCCTTGCAGCGCCAGGCCGGCGGCGAACAGGATCGCCTGCTGCTCGGCGATCCCCACGTCGAAGTAGCGATCGGGCAGCTCTTCTTGCAGGATGTTCAGCCCGGTCCCGGAGTTCATCGCGGCCGTGATCCCAACCACGCGCGGATCGCGGCGGCATTCGCGCACGAGCGCCTCGCCGAACACTTGCGTGTACTGCGGCGGCTTCGGCCGCGTGACCGCGGACTTCGGCGCGGGCTCGCTCGGGGCGGGCGCGGGGCTTGGGGTGGGTATCCCATTCAAAATCGACTTCGGCTTAGCGGCGTGCCACTTCTCCATCCCCTCCAGCCCGCCGTCCTCGGCCGGCGCGAAGCCCTTGCCCTTGACGGTGGCGATGTGCACGACCACGGGCCGGCCGGCATCGAGCGCCTCGCCGATCGCCTCGCGCAGCGCGCGCACGTCGTGCCCGTCCACCACGCCGATATAGGCCCAGTTCAGCTCCTCCCACCAAAGCCCCGGCGCCCAGAAGGCCTTGATCGACTCCTTCAGCTGCGGCCCGAGCCGCTCGATCGCGTTGCCGAGCGCCCCCGGAAGCTTCGTCAACCCGTCCTCGACGCCGGTGCGCGCGTGCCACAGCTTCGGGTTCAGCCGCACGCGGTTGAAGTATTTCGACAGCGCCCCGACGTTCGGCGCGATCGACATGCCGTTGTCGTTGAGCACGACGACCACAGGCGTCCCCGCACCGCCGGCCTGTCCGATCGCCTCGATCGCCACGCCACCGGTCATCGCGCCGTCGCCGATCACGGCCACGACCTTGCCGTCCGCGGGGTGGGTGGGGTCCGATTCGCCCAGGTGGCGCATCCCTTCCTTGATACCGACCGCGTAACCGACCGACGTCGAGGCGTGCCCGGCCCCCATGATGTCGTGCTCTGACTCCTCGCGCGAGCAAAATGGCGCGAGCCCTTCGTACTGGCGGATCGTGTGCAGGCGCTCGCTGCGCCCGGTCAGGATCTTGTGCGGGTAGGCCTGGTGCCCGACGTCCCAGAGGATCTTGTCCTTGGGCGAGTCAAGCAGCGAGTGCAGCGCCACGGCAAGCTCGCAGGTGCCGAGGTTGGCGCCGAAGTGCCCGCCGATCTCCCCGACGGTGTCGATGATGTGCTCGCGCACCTCCTGGGCCAGCTGGGAGAGCTGCTCCTCGGAGAGCCCCTTCAGGTCGGCGGGCCCCTCGATCTTCTCCAGCAGCGGTGGCTGCGTCTGCTTTTTCTTCTCGCTCACGATGTCCGTGTGTAGATGAAGTCCGTTATCTGCTCCAGCTCGGCGGTCGAGCCGTATTTGCCTGCGCCTTCCCTACCCATTTCGACGGCCGCTCGCGCCAGCGCTTCGCGGGCGGTCCGGTGGGACTCGGCGGCCAGCTGCCTGGCTCGCTCTATGCCGAACTCGCTCACGTATGTCCGCTTGCCGTGCCTCTCATCGCTGCCTTGCGGCTTGCCGAGCGCCTCCGCGGTGCCCGTCACGTCCAGGATGTCGTCGACGATCTGGAACAGCACCCCGAGCTCCGCTGCGAAGCGTCGGAACTCGATTGTCGCAGGTTCTGAGGCGCCTGCCAGTAGCAATACGCAGATCACCGAGGCGCCGATCAACCGTCCTGTCTTCAGCTCGTGCAGAAGCCGCAGCCCGTCTGGCCCCGCCGGCGCGCTGCCGCCCACGTCCACGTACTGCCCCCCCACCATCCCGTCCACCCCGGTCGCGCCGGCCAGCTCGGCGGCGGCGGCGAGCACCCGCTCCGGCGCGTCGGTCGGTGCCGAGAGCAGGTGGCGAAACGCCTCCGCGTACAGCCCGTCGCCGGCAAGGATCGCCACGTCCTCGCCAAAGGCCACATGGCAGGTCGGCCGCCCGCGCCGCAACGCGTCGTCGTCCATCGCCGGCAGGTCGTCGTGGATCAGCGAATAGGTGTGGATCAGCTCAAGCGCCCCGGCAAGCCCCATCGTCCGATCGCGGTCAAAGCCAAGCGCGCTGGCGGTCGCCAGCGCCAGCACGGGCCTGATGCGCTTGCCGCCGGCAAGCAGCGAGTAGCGCATCGCCTCTTGCAGGCCGGCAGTGACCGGCACGCAAGAGAACTCGATCGACTCCAGGTAGCGCTCGACGCGCTCGCGCAGGTGATCGGGATAGGCGGGCTGTGAGAACGTGTCTCAGAACCCCCGGTGCGTCCGCATGCGCCCCTGGGCCAAGCTGGTCGGTACGGCCGTCACCGCCGCGACCTCAGAGCAGCGAGTCCTGGCCGGGTATCTGCTGAGGAGCGGCCTGTGCCCGTGCCAGCCGCTCCAGCTCGCCGCTGGCCTCGGTCGCGAGCGCCGCGCAATCCTCGACCACGGTCGCGGCGGCGTCGCTTGAGAGCTCGCCCGAGCGCAGCTGCTCGGCCGCCCGCTCCAGCTGCGAGACCAGATCGTCGATGCGCTGCAGCGTCGCCTGCGAGACGTCGACGCTGTGCGTGTCAGTCGCTTCCGTGCTCATCCGTGTGCCGCATTCTGCCGAACCTCGCGCAACACCGCATCCAGCACCCCGTTGACGAGTTTCGGCGCGTCGCTGGAGCAGAACACTTTCGCGCTCTCCACGGCCTGCTCGATCGCCCCCTCTGCCGGCATCGGTCGATCGCCGGGTGCCGCGTCGGGATGCAGCATCTCGATCAGCGCGACGCGCATGATGCTGCGCTCAAGCGGCGCCAGCCGCGCGGCGGGCCAGCCGTGGGAGTGGCGGTCGATCGTCTCGTCCAGCTCGGCGGCGCGGTCGGCGGCGGCGTGCGCGAGCGCGCGCGTGAAGATCGAGGCGTCGCGCGGCAGCGTCTCGCTCAGCGCCCGGCCGGTGAGATCGTGCTGGTAGAGGGCGATCACCGCCGCCCGCCGTTGGTCTGATCTACGTGCCATCTGTGCTGTGAGTGAGGACGCTACTTGCCGGCGGGGCGGCCGGCCTGCTCGCGCCCGCGCTCGCTCAAGCGCGCGAGACGTAGTCGCCCGAGCGCGTGTCCACGCGCACCTTCTCGCCGACTTCCACGAACAGCGGAACCTGAATCGTGGCCCCGGTCTCAAGCGTGGCCGGCTTGCTGCCGCCGCCGGAGGCGGTGTCGCCGCGCAGTCCCGGCTCGGTCTCTGTGACCGTCAGGTCGACCGCGCTCGGCAGCTGCAAGTCGGACGGCTCCTCGTCGATGAACAGCAGATCCACCTCGCTACTCGGCACGGTCCAGCGCAGCGCTCCGGCGAAGCTCTGCTGCGGCACGGCGATCTGCTCGAAGGACTCGGTGTCCATGAAGTGGGCGTCAGTGCCGTCGGCGTAGAGGAACTGCATCTTGCGCGCCTCGGTGCGCACGCTACGAAACTTCTCGCCGGCGCGGAAGGTGCGGTCGATCACGGCGCCATCGGAGGCGCGGCGCAGCTTCGTGCGTACGAACGCGCCGCCCTTGCCGGGCTTGACGTGCTGGAACTCGACGATCTTGAAGACCGTCCCCTCGACGTCGATGTGGTTGCCGTTTTTGAATTGGTTTGTGCCTAGCACGTATTCAGCCTAACCTTGTTCTACGTGGACCCGACAGCCAAGAAGCCTAGCCGCATGGACCAGTACGTGCGGGTCAGCCGCGTTGCGGGTCGCTCGGGCGAAAGCTTCATCTCTCCCGACCTCCAGCGCGAGCAGGGCGCGGCCTGGGCGTCCTCGCGTGGGGTCGAGGTCGCCGCCGTCCATGAAGACCTCGACCAGTCGGGCGGCAAGCTGGAGCGTCCCGGCCTGGATGCGCTCCTGGCGCGCATCAGAGCAGGACAGACCGACGGCGTGATCGTCTCGAAACTGGATCGCCTGAGCCGCTTGGGCGTGGCCGACGCGCTGCGCTTGGTCGAACAGATCACGGAGGCGGGAGGCGTGATCGCGGCGCTTGACCTCGGACTCGACCCGACGACACCCTTTGGCGAGTTCGGCATGACGATCATGCTCGCATTGGCGCGCATGGAACGCCGTCGCATGAGCGAAGCGTGGGAGCACGCAAAGACGCGGGCGCTCGATCGCGGCGCTCGGATGGGACCTACGCCGTTCGGCTACACGCGCGATGACGACGGGCTACTCGTCCCGCATCCGAAGTGGGCGCAGGTAGTGACGCGGGCCTTCAAGGTCGCTGCCGACCAGGGCGTCGACTCGGCGCTCGCGTACCTGCGCAAGCAAGTACCGGCGTACCCCTCGGATGGTCAGCCGGGCGTCCGTCGCAAGCGCAGCGCCGATCATCGGACGTGGAGCGCGTTCACCGTGCGGCGGCTGCTGCGCAACCGCACCTACCTCGGCGAGACGCGCTACGGCGACCGCCTGGTGCGAGACTCGCATCCTGCGCTTGTAGACCGGGTGACGTTTGAGCGGGCGCACCCTGGCGATGAGAAGCCGCAGCGCCGCCCGGCTGCCGTGTTTCCATTGAGCGGGTTCGCCACCTGCGCTAACTGCGGCGAGTTCTTGGTCGGCGGTAGAGCAGGCGCACGCGAGCAAAGCCTGCGCACTTACCGCTGCCGCGCGTCTCTCGCTAGCTGGAAAGGCGAACGCTGCGACAAGCCAACGAACATCCTGGCTGAGCGCCTTGAGAGCTACGTCGTGGAACAGATCAGGCAGGCATACGAACAGGGCGGCGCGTCCGGTATAGCGACCAGCGTCGCGGAGACGGACGACAGTTTCGAGGACGTTCAGGGTGAGCTGGAGGCAGCGGAGCGCGAGCTGGAGCGGTTCGCTGCCGATCCGACTGCCGCAGAGCTGCTTGGAGAGGCAGCGTGGACGGCGGCGTTGCGCACCCGCACCGCGAGGGTCGATGCCGCGAGGGTCGCTTACCGCGAGCACGTGGACACGATGCGCACCGCCGACATCGTGATACCGCCGATCGAGCTGCTTGACAGCCTGGAGCCCGTCGAGCTAAGGACAGTGCTACGCAGCGTCTTTCAGACTGTGCGCGTTGGCCGCGGTAATGCCCGCGGTCGCGGCCCGCTGGCTGAGCGTGTCGAGCTGGTCTTTCATGGCGAAGCGCCGTCCAGGGTAGCGCCGCTCCAGAACGCCACATAGCGCCCGCTCAAGCGCTTCTCGGGCCTCTTGAGGCATAGGGCGCGTCACTGCTGCTAGACGCAGCGCGGAGCGATCGGAACAGCTTGGCTTGTTCGCTGAGCTGTGCGCCTTCACATATGTATTGACCGCCAGCGGCCGAAAACGGCCAACGAGTTGGCCTGCGCCGGGGAGGTTGGCCGCGCACATTGGACAAGGAGGCGAAGCCGACGCCTCCGGTGCCCGTAGCGGCGGCCACCTGGCCGCAACCTCTCCCGGCGTCGGCGTCGCCTCTCTGCCCTTGCGCGCCCTATGCCTGCGACACGGGCGCGCCCCTCGGTGCCCTGCTCGATCCTTTCGCAGGCGTCTTCAGTGCCACTCGTCGGGAGCCACGCCGGGCTTCCACTCCGTGGTGACTCCGCCGCCTGCCTCCTTGAGGCGTCGTCCGTACTCGATGATGCTGAACTGGAAATCCAGCTCTTGACGCGGGTCGGTCCCACCGTCGTCGAGCATCTGACGCCAGTGTGCGAGGGCACACAGCATCTCGACGTGGGCCTCGTCGTTCCACCAGCCGACTTTGAGCCCTTTTAGGGCGTTGGGGTAGCGCTCGTACAGAGCGAGGATCGAGCCCCACATGAGCTGCCGCCATGTTCGATCGCCCCCGTAGGGCTCCAGCCACGGTGCCCGCGCAGTGGGCAACTCGTCCTCATCCTCCGTCGTGCCTCCGTTCGCGCGTGCTGCGGTCGTGAGCTTCACCATCTCCTGCGATGGCGTCGTTCCGTTCTGGACCGCTGCGGCGATGAAGTTCGCCAAGCCGTCGCGGAGCATCTCGGCTGCGACACGCGCGACTGGCTCCCCTCTCTCCGCCGCGATTTCGACCAGGCGCGCGTTTGCCTCGTCGGGGAGCGTGATCTTTAGTCGGCTGCTCATTGCTGGACCTCCAGAGTTGGGGGGCCTGTCTTGGCCCCTTCTGCCGGTTAATGACCCTGAGCCGCCGAAAACGGCCAACGAATTGTGGCCCAGTTGCGGGTCCGCACGGGGGCGTGCATCTAGTCTGTGCAGAAGCAAGGAGGGACCGCGCGGGTTGGAGGGCCTGGGGCGCTTGCGGGACTCGGCAGAGCGGTATCGTTGGTGGCGATGAGCACGAAGCGCGAGTTCGACGTGGTGATCGTGGCCGAGCCAGAGGGTGGCTACAGCGTGCTCGTGCCGGAGCTGCCGAGCGTCGCTACGCAGGGCGAGACGATCGAGGACGCCCTCGCGAACGCTCAGGAGGCGATCGAGGGCTACCTCGAAGTCATGCATGACGACGGTCTCCCCATACCCACGGTCCACCGCGACCGTGTAGCAGTCCAGGCCGCGTGAGTCAGACCCCCGCCGTCTCAGGCAAGCGGCTCGTCAAGATCCTCGAAGGCCAAGGCTGGTACGTGAAGCGCGTGCGAGGCAGCCACCACATCATGCGCCACGCGGACATCCCCGACGCGATCCCGGTCCCCGTCCACGGCAACCAGTCGATCAAGCGGGGCACGCTCGGCAACATCCTGCGCACGGCCGGGATCAGTCGCGAAGACTTCGATCGACTGCTCTAGACCCGGGCATCGCGCGAAGCTGCGTGTGAGCGCCGCGCCCAGCATTGCGACGTGGCGCTCACGGACGCCGATCTACGAGTGCAGCGTTTCTACAACGAGGCCGACTGCGCTCAGCGCGAAACACAAGCCGAGAATCAGCACGAAGGGCTGTTTCAGGACGCGCATGATCGCGAACGCAAGCCATATCGCGAAGGCGATGCACAGGCAGCGCCACCACCAGCTTCTCTTTTTTCGTCTCATGGCGCGCTCACGCCGCGATCTGATCGAAGTGCAGCGCGGCCCGTGTAGGCCACACAAGGCCGTCTGTGGTCTGGTGGATCAATCCGGCTCCGTCGAGTCGTTTCAGGGCTTCCAGCGTGTCCGCAGCGGTCACGTCTTTGTCGTTGCGGTCGCGGACAAGCTCATCGACCGTCCACGGACGTTGATCGTCCGGCGAGATGAGCCGGATCATCACGCCCCACTCGTGTCTCGCTTCGCTTTCGGCGGCTTGGTTAGGCTGCTCTTGCATCGGAAGGTTCCTTTCGGTGCCACGCCCCCGGCTGTTGACCCAGCGCGGGGGCACTTTTGCTTTTACGGTCCAAAGTATAAACGCTTACGCGCAAGTGCGTACACGCATGGACGTAAGCCCTTGCGCCTGCGAGGCTCTTGAGGCGATGCCGCCCCCGCTCCCACCGGACCCCGCGCTCGGCTTGGCAATCAAGGAGCTACGCGAGGCCCGCCGCTTGACCCAAGAAGAACTCGCCACTCAAGCCGGCACGACGGTCGGGACCGTCAGCCGAATGGAGGCAGCAAAAAGCGCACCCGCGTGGGCGACCGTCATGCAGATCATCGACGCGATGGGCGTGTCACTGCCCGATCTTGCACGGACCATCGAGAAGACCCGACAGCGCATCTGAACGCGCTATCCGTAGTCCGGCCCCCCAGGACGTGCGGACGATCCACACTGACGGCTGTCTTGGCGTGGCGCTGAGCCGCCCGGGGATACTAGGCCGGGGTCCTCGACTGTAGGCTCCCAAACATGCCTAACTGGCGCGAAGGGCTCACCCGGAATCCTGACACCTCGTACACGTGCGCTTACTGCGGCAACGCAGTGGGTGCGGTGTGGCAGTGGCAAAAGAACAACGGGAGTTCGGCCGTCGTCGTGTGCCCAGTCTGCGACTGGGCCACTGTCCTGACGGGAGACCGGCAGTTTCCTGGCCTTAAGTTCGGCGGCGATGTCGCAGGCCTATCTGCTGATGTTGCATCGCTCTACAGGGAGGCACGCGACTGCATGGGCGCTTCCGCACACACGGCCGCTGTTCTGCTGTGTCGCAAGATCCTGATGCACGTAGCCGTGGAGACTGGGGCAGACGCCGGGCTCAAGTTCGTGGATTACGTCCAGTACCTTTGGGACGAGCATTACGTGCCGCCCAACGCGAGGGGCTGGGTCGACCACATTCGGGAGAAGGGCAACGAGGCGAACCACGAGATCGCATTGATGAGCCGTGCGGAGGCCGAGCAGCTCGTGTCCTTCACCGAAGTTCTGCTGCAACTCGTGTATGAGCTTCCACAGCGGGTCCCCAGCGCTACGCAGCCCTAAGCCCAATCGTGGACACCAAGCAGTTCATAGCCTCGCTCATTAGCTCATTGGCATGGCCAGGTGCGGTTATCGCCGTGGTGCTGCTGTTCCGCAAGCAGCTCGCCGGGCTTCTGACCGGAGGACCACTGAAACGACTGAAAGCCGGGCCGGTCGAGTTGGAGTTCGACCGGATTGCTGCGACGGTGGAGGCGCGGCTTGAAGTTGCCGAGCCGGGAGCAGCAGAGGCCCCACCAGCCCCCGCCGGAGTCGCACAGATCGAGGGGGTACGCGACGCCGCGCGTCAAGCGCTGCATGGGTCGGCGCTGCGCGATCTTGCCGAGCGCGCACAGGTGTGGCCACCCGGTGCCGTTATCGAAGGCTTCATGCTCGTTGAGGCTGAGCTGCGCGAGCTGGTCGAAGCCGCCGAGGAATCGTCCGACGGGTTTCGGCTTGGGGCAGCCCAACTCGCCCGCCGTGCCGTCCAGCACGGGGTCATCACGCCCTCCACGGCCGAGGCAGTGGACGGCATCGCCGTGATGCGCAACCTCGTCGCGCACGGGGGCGAACGTGAAGTCACCGAGGAGCGTGCAATTGACTACCTGACGCTGGTAGACGGTGTGCTGTTCGCTATCCGCCGCGATGCGAAAGAGTGGCAGCAGGGGTCACAACTGACAGGTCAAAGTGGTACCGCCGTCCCTCCATCTACGGACGCTGATACGTTCTAGACACTAATCAGAATTGGTTGGTGGTGATGGTGCTCATGTGCGTGCTTTGTGTGACTGGCTCGGCTCTCGATCGCGGCGAGCGCAGGCTGCGGCCGGTCACGATAGCGCGGCGTGTCCGAGCGATGTCAGCGCCGGCCATTGGGGAGGCGGCAAGTGAGACACCGCAGGGCGGTCTCGTCGGTGGCAACGAGCACTCCTCAGGAGTTCGACGTGGTGATCGTGGCCGAGCCAGAGGGCGGCTACAGCCTGCTCGTGCCTGAGTTGCCGAGCATTGCTACGCAGGGCGAGACGATCGAGGAAGCTCGCGCGAATGCTCAGGAGGCGATCGAGGGATACCTCGAAGTCATGCACGACGATGGCCTCCCCATCCCCACGGTCCACCGCGACCGTGTAGCGGTCCAGGCCGCGTGAGTCAGACCCCCCCGGCGTCTCAGGCAAGCGGCTCGTCACCCAATGAAGGGAGCCAACCTGGGTCAGGCCCCGGGAGTTAGGGCTGGATGACCTCGCCGGCATCCAGCCCTAACGTACGCGGGTGCCTCTGCGGGCTGCGCTTACTACTGACTCGATCCCGCTGGTTCTGCTTTCCGTGGGAGGGAGCTGATCATCTTCACCACGTTGGTGACATGGGTCCCGCCACCAGGGAGCGAATAGCTCACCAAGGCTACGCCGGTGTCCTCGTGGGTTACGACGTTATTCGTCACCGGTAGGTCGTAGGCTTCTCCGTTCGTGTCTGCGAAGTGCACTGACTTGACCCCGTTCGGCACGAGAGCCGTGATGTGGAGGCTGACGAGCGAGCCGTCGCTTGCGATGCCTCCCCCACCGACGCCGACCACGCCTTCTGATTCGACCAAGCCAGCGGCCGCGCAGACCTCGCCACCGCCATCACTGGCCGTTAGGTGAATCACGCACAGTTCGCTGGTCTTTTCCTGTGCGTAAACTTGTGTACCGTCCGCCACCAAAGCCAGGACGGCTCCAGTGGGCGCTGTGAGCGAGTCCGCCGAGGCAGCGCGTGCCCGCCGTGCGAGATGATGAGAGAACACATGCAGGTGTGACCGTCGTACGGACGGCTTCGTCTTGCTTGTACCGGCCGCAAGCGCTGCAAAAACCAGCACTCCAACAATAGCCAGCGCTACGACCGTCGCTAGCGAGACGATCTGTCGGAGATGCTTGTTTAAGCTAAGCATTATCGACCCCCCCTTTCATCCGCATTCTTTGAAGTTGTCTTGGCGGCCTCGCAGGAAGCTGTTTCCGCCCGAGGTAATAACCTCGCCGTGTCCTATGAATTCGGAGAAAGCGCACGCGTTAACCGTTGCGCCACCTTCGGCGCATTCAAAGGCTTCCTCTTTATAGTTTCCGCCACCATTGTTCTTCCAAACAACCGCGCAGCCCCCCCCCCTGCCCGAATGATTGATTCCCTGCGTGTTTTGACCCAGTTTTCAATACCGTTGACGGCCGTGCACGAGCTGCATTCGAAGTATTCGTTCGTAGCGATTTGCGGGAAGCGCGGCAAAGCCTGTCGTCGCGAGAAGCCACCGATGACCCAATCTGGGGTGGCGGGGCTAGATTCATGTGAGTCAACCCCCTTTGAAGTAGCGTGCGGCTGTCTCCGAGCAGCTCCACCACTTCTTTGTGTCGTTCTACTTTGTGGAACAGGCAGCGTAGCAAACCTGGATGCCCCTCGGGTGCGCGCCAACAGCTTCAGAGCGACGTCGCGCTCGTCTCGTTTGGGGACGCGACAGTGATCGCTCTGGGTGTGCCGTCGGCGCAAAGATCGCGTGCAGGCGAAACCCCCAGAAGAACCGGGAGTGCGAGCGGCAATGCTTCTGAGCGACGGGCGCCATGCCCGAAATGACAAGTGCGCGACAGCTACACATGCTACAGTATGAGCATGTTGGGTCATCGCCTGCAGATACTGATCGACGAGGAGCGCCATCGACGCATCTCAGCGCTTGCGCGTGAACGGGGCGTATCCGTCGCCACCGTCGTGCGCGAGGCGATAGACAGGGGCTTGCAAGCCCCTCACGCAAAGCGCTACGCGGCCGGGCGCCGCCTGCTCGATGCCGCCGACATGCCCGTTTCCGAGCCCTCAGAGCTGCGAGACGAGCTGGACGAGCTGCGCGCTCGCCGCGCGTGATCCTGCTCGACACAACCGTCCTTGTCTACGCCAAGGGCCAGGATCATCCACTCCGAGACCCGTGTCGAGAGCTGATCGCGGCGATCGCCGAGCGCCGGGTCGAGGCGACCACCACCGTCGAGGCGATCCAGGAGTTCGTGCACGTGCGCGCACGGCGGCGCGATCGCGTCGATGCGGCCGCACTCGGCCGCGACTACGCCGAGCTGCTCTCCCCCCTTCTGAGCCCGACTGTCGCCGATCTGAGCATCGGCCTGGCGATGTTCGAGCACAGCAAGGCGCTCGGCGCCTTCGACGCGGTCTTGGCGGCCTGTGCCGAACGCACTGGTGTGCAAGCGCTGGTATCCGCCGACGCTGCCTTTGCAAGCGTCGCCGGGCTGCGACATGTCCTCCCGGACCGCGCCGGGCTCTCTGTCTTGCTGGGCGGCTAGCTAAGCCAGATCCTCCGAGGCGGCCTGAAAACGCCCCATCGTCTGTCCGAGCGACTCGCCCGTGAAGGCGTTGATCACCCCGACGTTGTCCACGATCGTGGCGGCGCGAGTCACGGCCCGTTCGAACTCCTCGCTGCCGCGAACCTGGTCGAGCTTGCTGCGCTCACCGCGCAACAACACGAAGCCGGCAAGGTCACCTCCGTGCGGAGCGATCAGCACCGGCTCAAAGCTCTCGATCTGGCCTTCCTGCTGCAGCCTGCCGTAGAACTCGATCGTCTCCTGGAACACCTGCAGGGCCTTCTGCTCGCGTCCCCGCACCACGGGACCCCATCCAAGGAACAGCGCTTCACCAGCCATCGCGGCTTCCTCCTTTGTCGAGTCCCCCGAGACTACTCCGATCCGCAGTTTTCGCCAGGCATCTGGAATGCCGGACGGGCCAAGACGGCAGCGCCGGTCGCCGTCGGCGTCATCACCGGCACGATTCTCAGCTTTGAGATGGGGATGCTCCGGCCGGGCTTCATGTCGAGGTTCGGCATCGCGATTCCGAAATTGCTCTCACTGCCGGCCTTCCACAACCCAAGCGCGACCGTCCAGGGTCTCGACGCAGCTCCACCGGCGCAGCGCCCGCCGGTCAACATCGAGCGCATCTCCTTCCAGCTGATGGTGGCGATCGGCACCGCCATGGCCCTGCTCGGAATCCTGTTCCTGGCGGTGCGCCGGCGTCGCCGCCGGTTGCCTTCGGGACAGTGGTTCTACCTGGGCGAGCCGTGATCCTTCTCTCCTCGCTCGGGCTGCTCTTCAGCCTTGCTCCTTCGGGGCCGACTGGACACGACCGCCGATAGCGGCGGCACAGCCCCCCAGCTCGACCGCCGGCAGCCCGGGATCGCCGACGCGATCGGGGTGCAGCAGGTGCCCGAGCTGACGGACCCCGTCGGCCAGCCTCGGCGCCGGCCGCGAGTAGTAGCCATCCGCGTCGACCGCGACAGCCCGACACGGCAGGTCGAGCCCGGTTTGAGCCGCCCGCTCGGCCGATTGCTCCGCGTCAAAGCCACACGGCGCGATCACAACCAGGTCCGGTTCGGCCGCCAGCACCTGCTCCCAAGCGATCGGGTATGCAGGCTCGCCGGCGCTCCCAAGCACAGGTGTGCCTCCGGCCATCTCGATCATCTCCGGTATCCAGTGCCCGCCGACGTAGGCCGGCTCGACCCACTCGGCCAGGAATACCCGCGGACGTGGAGCGCCGGCGACCGCTTCCTCCACGGTCCTTGCCTTCCGCCACATCCGCTCGGCGATTTGCGCTCCCTGCCGCTCAACGCCCAAGCAGCGTGCCAGCGTCAGCACGCTGTCGGCGACCTGAGCAAAGGTGCGTGGATCGAGCGAGAGGGTCTCGACGTCGATTGGACACGCGCTCGCCAGCTCGTCGCTGGAGACAGCACAGACGGCGCACAGGTCTTGCGTAACGATCAGGTCGGGGTCCAGCCGCTCGATCAGCTCGGCGTCGACCGCGTACAACGAGCGGCCGCCACGGGTCAGCTCGCCCACCAGCCGGTCGATCTCAGCGCTTGCGAGCGCCGCCGTGTCCACGCGGGCGGCGGATATGACCGGCTTGCCGACCACCTCCGCCGGCCAACGACACTCCGCGCTCACTCCGACCAGGCGATCGGCCAGCCCGAGCTGCGCGATCACCTCGGTCGCGCTCGGCAGCAGCGAGCAGATCCGGCGCGGGCTCACGCATCGATCATAGGCCTGAACAGTTGAGGTGTAACGCTCGCGAGCAATCGCGACAAGTAGTAGATGTGGCGCCCTTGACCGTGGAGCGCAGCGAACAACGCTCAGTTGCACCCGACCCGGCTCTGCTGGAGCAGTTCGAGCGGCTCTACCGCTCCCAATTCGATGCGATGGCGGCCTACTTCGCGCGGCGCAGCCGCGATCCACAGACTGTCGCCGACCTGACTGCCGACACGTTCGTGGAGGCGATGCGCTCCTTTGGCGGCTATGACCCGACACGCGGCCCGCTGCGACCGTGGCTGTTCGCGATCGCGCGCAACGTCTACGCCAAGCACAGTGAGCGCGACGCGCGCAGGCGTGAGGCGGTCGAGCTTCACGGCGGCCGTCGGACGCTTGACCCGGACGAGCTCGGCGATATCGAGCGCCGGATCGACGCGGCCGACCGTGGCCGGGCGATCCGCGAGGCACTCACCGACATGGCGCCGCTTGACCGCGAAGTCATCGAGCTGGTCGACCTGGCCGAGCTCACTCCTAAGGAAGCGGCCACCGTGCTCGGCATCTCGGCCGGCGGCCTGCGCGTGCGGCTCTCGCGAGCGCGCTCGCGCCTGAGAAAGGAAGGAGGCATCGATGTCTGAGTTCCAAGAGCGATTGTGGTCCGAGCTGGTTCGCGACCACGCGGCCGCGCTGGCGTGCCCAGCGGGCGTTGGTGATCCGTGGCCGCAGTTGCCGATCCTCGAACGGCGACGGACCCGTCTGCTGTCGTTGCCGGCACTGCGACCGCGCCATCTGGCCGGGGCGGTGGCAGCGGCGCTGACGCTGGCGATAGCCGTGACGGTGGCGACCGTCACCAGCTCACCGTCCTCGGCGGCTTACGCGGTCACCCGGCATCCAGACGGGACCGTAACCGTGTCGCTGAGCGAAATGATTGGAGTCAGCGGGGCTGACGAACAACTCGAGAAGCTCGGAGTTCCCGTGAGGGTCGTGCCGATCCGAGCCGGCTGCCCGGTCCCGACGGGCATCGTGCCGATGCCTCCATCGCTGTGGAGCAAGCTTTCCCACGGAGAACGGCAAGGCATTCTCATCCAACCCAACCTGATTCCAGCCGGGGAGACGCTCGTTCTAACCGCCCGGCAGGTCGGCCCATTCGTCGGTCTAACAACGGCCCTTTACAAGGGCAGTCCACCTACCTGCGTGTCACCGGGAGTCAGCCATGTCGATTGAGAAAACGCCACTCATGAGTTCACTCAAATCGTCTCCGACTCGCGACGTCGTCTCGCAGACCGTTACGCCCAGGCGTCGAACGGTCGCCTCGTGGATTGCGCCGGAGTCAGACGGTGCCGTACACAACACGATGCAGAGCGACATCGATCGATTTCTGGCAGTGCAGCTGCCGCCCCCACTCTTCATGATACGTTTCCGTTAATCAGGCATTTCTGACTGCCCCGCCCGTTCGTACTTCATTGAAGTCTGAGCGATCGGGGGTCTCCAACCTGACAAGGGGGCTTCATGAATCTGGCACGACGTTTGCCGTGGCCGCCCGGTGCTCGACGCAACGCACTTGCACTCGGACTCGCCGCGATCGCAGTTCCCGTAACGATCCTGCTGCTCTCCGCGAGTGGCACCGCCACACCAAGTTCCAACTATGCCGCATATCCGGCATTGAACAGCAACGAATCGCCACAGTTGGAATTTACCAATTCGCACCAGCCTCGCGACACCGGCGGCCGGCCATCCTGGTCTTTGACCGCACCAGAAGACGCACAGGGCGGGTGGCCGATGTCCGAATCGATCCGTCCGCTGAAGACCGAAACGCCCAACGTCACAGCCTGGATAGCCAAGTCTCTCGGCGGCGGTGTGTGCGTGCTGCTGTGGGCGCACCAGCCGAGTGGGGACACGCCAAGCATCGGCGCCAGCTGCTCTGAAGAATCCGAAGAAGGGCTGCGCCGGGGCGCGACCACGCAGGTCTCGGAAATTCCGGGCGAGCCGGGTCGCGTGGACATCGCCGGGGTGGTGCCCAGCACGGTGTCGGCCGTGAGCGTGACGCTGGCGGACGGCAGTTCGAAGACGGTCCCGGTCGAGAACGGTGGCTGGGCGCTTGAAACCGAAGCTGCTCCGCAGAGTGTCCAGTCGATCGCTGTGGGAGGATGACGATGCGAAAGAAGCTGATCGCGCTCCTTATGGGGCTCACGGCCGTCGCGGCGATCGCAGCGGGGACCGCGCAGGCCGTCCAGTACGCAAACCACGTGGAAGTCGGCGGTGGCGGCAACCACTTCGGCCCCTTTGTCTATTTCTACTTGGCCGAAACCTACCCGGCCGGCTCGGCGATCGCCTGTGCCGGCGTCAGGAGCGTAGGCCTGGACTGTGCACTCAACTCCGGCGAAGCGTCCAGCATTCAGCTGCCGTTTGACGTCGAATCCGAACCGTACATCCACAACCACTCGACCTGGACGAGCTACTTCAGCGGCTACTACTACAAATAGCCGTTGCAACGGGCGCCCGGCTGACCACGCCGGGCGCCCGGTCCGCTCCTTGCGCAGCCGGATAAGATCGCGAGCCAGGCAAGCAAAGGAGCTGACGTGAGAGACCTGAACGGCCGTACCGCGCTTGTCACGGGCGCCTCCGGCGGCCTTGGCACCCACATCGCCAGGCGACTGGCGCGCGAAGGCATGGACGTTGCCGTGTCCGGTCGGCGCGAGGACGCCCTGGCCGCCGTCGCCGAGCAACTCCGTTCGCTTGGCGTGCGCGCGGTCGCGGTGCCCGCCGATCTCGGCGAGCGCGCGAGCGTCGAGTCGCTCGCCCGCGAGGTCGAGTCGCAGCTCGGCCCGCTTGACGTGCTGGTCAACAACGCCGGCGTCGAGTCGATCGGCGCCTTCACGAGCTACACCCCCGAGGAGCTGACGACAATGGTGCAGGTCAACCTGACCGCGCCAATGCTGCTCACGCACCGCTTGGTCGGCGGCATGCTTGAGCGCGGCCGCGGGCACGTCGTCTTCATCGCCTCGCTGGCGGGCAAGGTCGGCCCGGCCTACAACGAGCCCTACGCCGCCACCAAGGCGGCCCTGATCGGCCTCACCCAGTCGCTGCGCGCCGAGTACCTGCAGCAGCCGGTCGGCTTCTCGGTCGTCTGCCCTGGCTTCATCGCGGGCGACGGCATGTACGCGCGGATGGCGGCCGACGGCCACAGCTCCAACCGCCTGATGGGCCAGACCAGCACGGAGAAGGTCGCCGCCGCTGTTGTGCGCGCGATTCGCGAGGACTGCCCGGAGATAGTCGAGAGTGGCGCCCCTGTGCGACCGATGCTGGCACTGGCTCAACTGGCGCCCGGGCTGGTCGAGCGTCTCGCGCCCCGCTTCGGCGCGACCGAGCTGTTTCGCCGCGTCGCCGTAGCCCGCGGCCGCGCCGACTGAACGCGAGCGAACGCGAGCCACGCGCCGACGGCAGACTCTGTTTTTGCCCACGAGCCCGCGGTTTTTCCTCAAGCGGGCCAGGCGGTTGGTCGATGAGAAGACGTGAGCCCACGCGTACGCCAGAACGCCGGCTGGCTGGTGCTAGCCGCCCTTGGCGCCGCCGTCTGTGCCTGGCTTGGCCTGAAGGGGTTTGAATGGAGCGACTACGAATCCGAGGCGCGGCCGGCGTTTGAAGCGCTGGTGCACGGCCACCCGCTCGCGTTCCTGCGCCTCGCCCCGTCCTACGGCGGCTCGCTCGTGTTGCGCGCGCCGCTGGCGCTGCTGCCGAGCCTGTGGGGCGGCGGCGCGCTAGCCGTCTACCGCGCCGTCTCCCTACCCGGGGTCTTGGCGCTGGCAATGCTTGGCTGCTGGCTTGCCTTGCGCATGCGCGCGCGTGGCCAGAGCCGGCTGGCAGCCGCCGTCGCGCTTGCGTTGTGCGTGCTCAACCCGGCTGCCGTGTACGCGCTCGAATACGGCCACCCGGAGGACCTGATCTGCGCCGCCTTCGTCGTCGCCGCCGTGATCTGCGCCTGCCAGGAGCGGCCACTGCTGGCCGGCGCTCTGGCTGGCCTTGCCTTCGCGACAAAGGCGTGGGGCCTGATCGCGCTGGCGCCGGCTTTGGCGGCGCTGCCACGCCAGCGGCCGCGTGCGCTGGCAGCCGCGATCGTCTGTGCCACGCTCGTGCTCTCGCCGCTGATGCTCGCTCGCAGCAGCGAACCGCTGGCGAGCTCCGGCGCTGGGGCTGCGCAGAGCGGTGGCCTGTTCCAGCCATGGCAGGCCTGGTGGTGGTTTGGATCCAAGGCAAGTTTTGAGCACACGCCGGCGGCCCATCTGCACCCCGGCTACCGTGCCGCCCCGGCGTGGGTTTCACGGATCGCTCATCCGCTGATCGTGCTGCTGCCGATCCCGCTCAGCGTTCTGTGGCTGCTACGGCGCCGACGCCGGCGTTGGGACGCGCTGGCGCTGCTCGCGCTTGCGCTGCTCGCGCGCTGTGCGCTTGACCCGTGGGACAACCTCTACTACGCATTGCCGTTCCTGCTGGCACTGTGCGCGTGGGAGACGATCGCTCGTGAGCGTCCGCCCGCGCTGGCGCTGCTGGCGACGCTGCTCGTGCCGGTCAGCTTCGTGTGGGCGCCTTCCTACCTCTCCCCCGACGGCCAATCGCTGCTGTTTGCCGCCTGGACGCTGCCGCTGGCGGCGATGCTCGCGTTCTCGCTTTACGCGCCGCAGACGCTAGTCGATCGTTTGCAGATGCTTTGGCAGCCGCGTGAGCCGCTCGCAGCCGTGCTCGCCGACCACCACGAGATCCTCGATCCGCACTCCCAGCTCGCCGGGTAGGTAGACGCCAGGCTCAACGGTTACGACGTTGCCGACCCGCAGCGGCTGCTCGCCCGCGGTGCGCGACAGTCGCGGCCCCTCGTGGATCTCCAACCCGACGCCATGGCCGACGCCATGGCCAAAGTGCTCGCCATGCCCGGCGTCCTCGATCGCCTCGCGGGCCACCGAGTCGACCTCGCGCCCACTCACCCCAGCCGTTACTGCTGCCAACGCGGCTTCCTGGGCACTGAGCACGAGCGCGTAGGCAGCTTTTGCCTGCTCGCTCAGCTCGCCCGTGGCAAATGTGCGCGTGCAGTCTGAGCAGTAGCCATCGAGGTATGCCCCCCAGTCGATCGTGACGAGCGAGTCGCGCGCGATCGCGACATCGCGCGGCTCGGCATGCGGCAAAGCGCCGTGCTCGGCGCTGGCCACGATCGAGGGGAAGCTCGGAGCTTGGGCTCCCAGCCGGCGCATCGCGAGCTCAAGCTCGATTGCCACCTCTCGCTCGCGGCGACCGACCAGACCGCCGTCCAGCGTGACGCGCAGCGCCTCGTCAGCCAGCTCGCAGGCAGCGGCGATAGCGGCGATCTCAGCGGCGTCCTTGACTTCGCGCAGCGCCTCGACCACACCGCTGCAACCGACCAGCTCCCAGCCGGTGCCCACCAGTTCGCCCAGCCGTGCGTGCTGCTTGACGCTGGTGGCGGCGTCGTCAAAGCCGAGCCGGTGCTCGCCACGTAGCGCATCGGCGCCGAGCACACGCGCCAGCGCCTCCAATATGTCCGCTGTGACGATCTCGCGCTCGAACAGGTCGGGCACCTGCTCAGCCGACTGGGTGGCGTAGCGAAAGTCAGTGAAGAAGCGATGCTCACTGCCGGCGCCGGCGTCGATCAACGCGAGCCCATTCGATCCCGTGAACCCAGTCAGGTAGCGCAGGTTGGCTCCCCCTGGCACCAGTAGCCGGTTGACTTCACGCAAGCGCAGCTCCTCGACAAGCGCCTGGACGCGCTGGTTCGTCGCGCTCACGCGGTGGCGCCGCCGTCAAGGTGCTCGCGCAATCGCTCCAGCGCACGGCGGTAGCCCTGCGGTCCTTCGCCGCTGAAGCTTGCGATGCAGGCCCCCTCGATCACCGACAGCTGCCGCCACGGCTCGCGGGCGCGCAGATCCGACAGGTGCACCTCCGCCGCCGGCAGGCCCGCCGTCAGCAGCGCGTCGTGGATCGCCCAAGCGTAGTGCGTCCAGGCGCCGGGATTGAGCACGACCGCGTCGACCAGCTCGCCAAGGTTGTGCAGGTGCTCGACGTACTCTCCCTCGAAGTTGCTGCGAAAAAAGCGCGTCTCCACACCCAGCTCGGCGGCAAACCCTTCGATCTCGCGCTCAAGCTCGTCAAGCGTCAGCGTGCCATAGTGCTCGGGCTCGCGCTTGCCGAGCATGTTCAGGTTGACGCCGTGCATCACCTCTATCCGCACCGTCGCCGCCATCGCCATCGCCGACCCAGCCTAGCCGTACAGCTCCGCTACCGCCGCCCGCAGCTGCTGCTCGCCCACACGGCAGCCGGTCCTCACGACACCCGGCTCGTCCAGCAGCACGAACGGCACGTAGTCGTCGAGGCGCTTCTTGTCGTGCCGGGTCGCCGCCAGCACCTGCTCGACGCCGATCTCGCCGTCGAGCGCGACTGGCAGCCCTTGCGCGTGCAGCAGCTCGCGCACCTGCTCGCGCAGCTCGGGCAGGCCCGACAGGCGCAGCGCGACCAGCAGGCCGAGTGCCACCGCCTCGCCGTGCCGGTAGCGCCGGTAGCCGCTGACGGCCTCGATCGCGTGAGCGACGGTGTGGCCGAGGTTGAGCGCCTGCCGGCGGCCGCCGTCGCGCTCGTCTTCGGCGACCACCTGCAGCTTCGTGCGCGCGCAGGCAAGGATTGTGCGCTGGTCGAGCGGCGCTTCGGCGGCGACGCGCCGCCACAGCTCGCCGCCGGCGATCAAGGCGGTCTTCAGCACCTCGGCGTAGCCGGCCGCATGCTCGGCCGCCGGCAAGCTGGCCAGCGTGTCGGGATCGACGATCACGGCCGCCGGCTGGTGGTAGGCGCCGACGTAGTTCTTCGCGGCCGCCAGATCGACTCCGGTCTTGCCGCCATAAGCGGAATCGACCTGTGCGACCAGCGTCGTCGGCACGTGCACGACGGGCACGCCGCGCTGGTAGGTGGCCGCGCAGAATCCGGCCAGGTCGCCGACGACGCCGCCGCCAAGCGCCACCAGGTGGTCGGCGCGCGTCATCCCACCGGCGGCCAGCGCGCTCCACACGCTCTCGGCGCTGGCAAGAGTCTTGTGCGGCTCGCCCGGATCGATCTCGATCAGCTCTGTGACGCCGCCGAGCCGCTCGGAGTACAGCGGCGCGACGTTGCGATCTGAGACGCAAAAGGCACGCGAGCGCTCACGATCCAGCGGCCACAGCGCGCCCAGCCGTGCCGGGTCGAGCAGGCCGCGACCCACGATCACCGGATACTCGCCCGAGGCTGACTCTGCCCAGGTCAAAGACGCGTCGGCGACGCGCTCGTACAGCTCCTGCCGCTCGGCGTGCAGCGCCTCGAAGCCGGCGCGATCACCCGCCAACGGTCGCTCGGAGCCGTCTTTGCGCGCGCTCACGCGCGCCCAGGCCGTCTGTGGATCGACCTCGATCAGTGCCGTCAGGTGTTCTGAGAGCGCCTGCCGGACGCGCTCGCAGAGAACGCTGCCACCCCCCAGCGCCACCACGTCGCGCTCACCCGCATCGGCCAAGAGCTCACACACGACCTGCTCCTCCGCTGCGCGGAACCCGGCCTCGCCGGCGCGGTCGAACTCCTGCGCGATCGAATGTCCAAGCCGCTGCACCAGCAGCGTGTCGCTGTCGAGCGGCTGCACTCCCCGCCGCTCGGCCAGCCGCCGCGCGCAGCGCGACTTGCCGGCCCCCATGAAGCCTATGAGGACGAGCGCCATCCGATTCGCTTGCGGTAGGCGGCCACAGCCTCGCGCACATCGTCGATGTGGTCGCCGCCGAACTTGGCGCGGTAGGCGTCGGCGAGCACCAGCGCCACCATCGCCTCCCCCACCACGCCGGCGGCCGGGACTGTGCAGGAGTCGGTGCGCTCGCGCAGCGCGGCAGCGGGATCGTGCGTGGCGATGTCCACCGAGCGAAGCGGCTTGGTCAGCGTCGGCAGCGGCTTCATCGCGCCGCGCACGATCAGCGGCAGCCCTGTGCTCATCCCGCCCTCAAGGCCCCCGGAGCGGTTGCTTTCGCGGAAGTAGCCGTGCTGCTCGGAGTAGAAGATCTCATCGTGGGCCTGGGATCCGGGCACGCCCGCGATCTGGAAGCCGTCGCCGATCGAGACGCCCTTCATCGCCTGAATCGAAAGGATCGCCAGCCCCAGCCGACCGTCGAGACGCTCCTCCCAGGAGACGTGCGACCCGAGCCCCGGCAGCAGGCCGAAGGCCTGCACCTCGAACACGCCGCCAAGCGACTCGTTGGCCTTGCGCAGCGTGTTGATCTCAGCCACCATCGCGCGACCGCTGTCTGGGTCAAGGCAGCGGACCGGCGACTCATCCACCGCGTCGAAGTCGTCGAGCACAAGCGGCGTCTCGCGCTCCGGCGCGTGCACGGAGGCGATCTGGATCACGTGCGAGCGCACCTGCACCCCGAGCGCGGCCAGGAACGCCTTGCACAGCCCCCCCCCGGCTACACGCGCCGCCGTCTCGCGCGCGGAGGCCCGCTCAAGGATGTTGCGCACATCGGTCTGCTTGTACTTCTGGGTGCCGACCAGATCGGCGTGCCCGGGCCGCGGCAGGTGCACCTCCTCTATCTCCGCCTCCACCGGCCAGGGCGACATCCGCTCTTCCCAGTTGGCGTAGTCGCGGTTTGAGACCTGCATCGCGACCGGCCCACCGAGCGTGCGTCCATGACGAACGCCACCTGTCACTTCGGCGGCGTCGCGCTCGATCTTCATCCGTCCGCCACGCCCGTGCCCGAGCTGGCGGCGCGCCATGTCGCGGTTCAGATCCTCAGGCGCCAGCTCGATGCCGGCCGGCAGCCCCTCGACGACGCAGGTCAAGCCCGGGCCGTGCGACTCGCCGGCCGTGATCATGCGGACAGTCATGTGCGCAAGCTTATTGGGCGCCCGCGCCGCACCGCTTTTGGGAGCGCCCCTGTGCAGAGGGGCCGCTGCGGTCGTAGATCGGGGGCCCGGGTCGGGGGGGTGTGTGTGCTGTCATCGAAAACACCGAGACGCGGCATCG
>DASUIH010000022.1:0-41968 GCA_036279855.1 Solirubrobacteraceae bacterium
CGGTCAGGGCATCGCCCAGTACACCAGCGATCCGGCTTTCGGCCGCGTGGTGTCCGAGCGGATGCAGGCGCCCGCCGGCGACCGGCCCACCCCGCGGCCGACACTGGCCGCGCTCCGCACGCTCGTCGACATCACCCGCGCGCACCCGGGCGGCTTCCTCGCGAACCTCCGCTCGCCGCGCCCGCGCGCGTCGGTGGAGGCGTTCCTGGACACCTACTCCCGGCCGTCGCTGACCTGGGCCGACCTGGCGTTCGTGCGCTCGCGCACCGAGCTGCCGATCCTGCTCAAGGGCGTGCTGCACCCGGCAGACGCCGCCCGGGCGCTCGACGAGGGGGTCGACGGGATCGTCGTCTCCAACCACGGCGGCCGCCAGGTCGACGGCGCGATCGGCGCATTGCAAGCGCTGCCAGGCGTGGTCGAGGCGGTCGGCGACGGGTGCGAGGTGCTGTTCGACAGCGGCATCCGCTGCGGCGCAGACGCGCTGAAGGCACTGGCGCTGGGCGCGCGCGCCGTCTGCCTGGGACGTCCGTACGTGTGGGGGTTGGCGCTTGGCGGCGAGCAGGGCGTGATCGACGTGCTGCGCGCGTTCCTGGCCGAGCTGGACCTGAACATGGCGCTGTCCGGCCACGCTGCCATCGACGAGGTCGGCCCGCACAGCTTGAGCGCGCAGACGCGTTGACGCTCGGGCGCGTAGCGGCGACAATCGAACGAGATGGCTAACCCCGACCGCCTCACCGGCCTCGACTCCGCCTTCCTGCACCTGGAGGACGACAGCACAGCGCACATGCACGTCGCCTCGGTGATGGTGTTCGAGGGGCCCGCGCCGAGCTACGACGAGCTGCTCGAACACGTCCTCTCGCGCCTGCACCTGGTTCCGCGCTACCGCCAGCGACTGTCGTTCGTGCCGTTCGGGCAGGGACGGCCCGTCTGGACCGACGACCCGCACTTCAACCCGCGCTACCACATCCGCCACACGGGCCTGCCGCGGCCCGAGGACGAGGCCGAGCTAAAGCAGTTGGCCGGCCGCATCTTCTCCCAGCGCCTGGACCGCTCCAAGCCGCTGTGGGAGATCTGGCTCGTGCAGCAGATGGCCAGCGAGCGCTTCGCGCTGCTCGCCAAGACCCACCACGCGCTTGTCGACGGCATCTCCGGCGTGGACATCACAACCGTCCTGTTCGACGCCGCCCCCGAGCCGACCGGCACGCCGCGCCCACCGGTGCCATGGATAGCGCGACCGCTGCCTGGCTCCGCCAAGCTGCTCGCCGACGCGCTGGTCGAGCGCTCGACCGTGCCCGGGGAGATGCTGCGCGGCGCGCGAGCGGTCATGCGCAGGCCCAGACGAGCGCTCGGCCACCTCAAGCAGACGATCGCCGGCGTCGGCGCGACCACGCTCGCGGGCGTCAGCGCGCCCGCCCCGCCCAGCCCGTTCAACGTCGAAATCACACCGCACCGCCGCTACACCTGGGTCGACGCCGAGCTGGCGCAGCTGAAGGCGATCAAGGATTCGCTCGGCGGCACGCTCAACGACGTCGTGCTCGCGTCGGTCAGCCTCGCGCTCGGGCGGCACATGCGCGCGCAGGGCCACGACACCGAGGGACTTGTGCTGAAGGCGATGGTGCCGGTGTCGGTGCGCACCGAGGTCGATAGGGGATCCCACCCACCCGTGCTCGGCAACCGCGTTGCCGCGATGTGGGCGCCGCTGCCGGTCGGCATCGCCGACCCGGCCGAGACGCTGGCGCAGATACGCGTCGAGATGGACGAGCTCAAGCACTCCGGCCAGGCCGTCGGCGCCGAGGCGCTGACCAACCTCGCCGGCTTCGCCCCACCGACGATTCTCAGCCAGGCGGCACGACTACAGGCGCGCCAGCGCTTCTTCAACCTCGTGGTCACCAACGTGCCCGGCCCGCAGTTTCCGCTGTACCTGCTTGGCCACCGCCTGCTGCGCCTGTACCCGGTCGTCCCGCTCGCACGGCGCCAGGCGCTCGGCATCGCCGTGATGAGCTACGACGGGCATCTCGGCTTCGGCCTGCTCGGCGACTATGACGCGCTGCCCGAGCTGGAGGCGATTGCCATCGAGTTGCGCCGTGCGATCGACGCGCTGGCGAAGGCCGCCGGCGTGCGCGGCAGCGTCTCGCGCCCCCGACGCCCCGTCCGCAAGCCCGCGGCGGCGGCGCGCTGAGGCCCAGCTTGACGGCAGAGCGGCCGGCGCTGCGCATCGCGCTGTGCCAGATCAACGCGACCGTCGGCGACCTGGCCGGCAACGCGCGGCTGATCCTGGAGGGGATCGCGACAGCCAAGAGCGCCGGAGCGAAGCTCGTGCTGTTTCCCGAGCTGGCGCTGACCGGCTACCCACCGGAGGACCTGCTGCTGCGCGAGCACTTCCTCACCGACACAGGCGAGCAGCTGCAGCGGATCGCCGCCGCGACGCGGGGCATCGTCGCGGTCGTCGGCTTTCCCGAGCGCATCGCCGGAGCGCGGCGGGGCCCTATGGACGGATCGGGATCGGGCACATCGGGGCCGATAGCCACCGTGCTCCACAACGCCGCGGGCGTGCTCGCCGACGGGCGGGTACAGCAGGTCTACCGCAAGCTGCACCTGCCCAACTACGGCGTGTTCGACGAGCAGCGCTACTTCAAGGCCGGCGACCCCGCCGGAGCGACGATCGACGTCGCGGGCGTGCGCGTCGGCCTGAGCGTGTGCGAGGACCTGTGGCTGGCAGGCGCTCCTGCGACCGCCGAGGCAGCCGACGGAGCGCGGCTGATCGTCAACGTCTCGGCCTCGCCCTACCACGCCGGCAAGGGGCTGGAACGCGAGTCGCTGTTTGGCGAGCGCGCCCGCGAAACGGGAGCGTTCGTCGCCTTTTGCGCAATGGTCGGCGGGCAGGACGAGCTCGTCTTTGACGGTCATTCCTTCGTGCTCGACCCACACGGCAGGACCATCGCCCGCGCCAAGCAGTTCGAGCCGGACCTGCTGGTGTGCGATCTGCCCGGTCTGCCCGGGGCCGAGCAACCGGCGCCGGCAACGATCGCCGGCGCCGAGCAGGAGGTATACGAAGCGCTGCTGCTGGGGCTGCGCGACTACGTGGAGAAGAACGGCTTTACTGCGGTCGTGCTCGGCCTCTCCGGCGGCATCGACTCCGCGCTCGTGGCCTGCCTGGCCGTCGACGCGCTCGGCGCCGAGCGCGTGAATGCCGCGATCATGCCATCGCCCTACTCATCGGCCGACACGCAGGACGATGCACGCGCGCTCGCAAGCAAGCTCGACGTGCGTGTGCACGAGCTGTCGATCGTGGCAAGCATGGACGCCTACCGGCAAACGCTCGCGGCCGACTTCGCGGGGACCGAGGAAGGGCTGGCCGAGGAGAACCTGCAGGCGCGGATCAGGGGCAACCTGCTGATGGCGCTCTCCAACAAGTTCGGCTGGCTCGTGCTCACGACCGGCAACAAGTCGGAGATGTCGGTCGGCTACACGACCTTGTACGGCGACCTCGCCGGCGGCTTCGCGGTGATCAAGGACGTGCCGAAGACGCTCGTCTACCGTTTGGCGCGCTGGCGCAACACGCCCGCGGCCGCAAAGCTGAAAGGCCTGGCAGCGCTTGTGGAGGCACCGATCCCGAGCTCGATCGTCGAGCGCGCTCCCTCCGCCGAGCTGCGAGCCGACCAGACCGACCAGGACTCGTTGCCGCCCTATGACCTGCTCGACCGCATCCTGCACGGCTATGTCGAGCTCGACCGCAGCCGCGAGCAGCTGATCGGCGAAGGCCTGCCGGCCGAGGAGGTGGAGCGCACGACGCGGCTGGTCGACCTGGCCGAGTACAAGCGCCGGCAGGCGCCGCCCGGCATCAAGATCACCGAACGGGCATTTGGGCGTGGCCGTCGCATGCCGATCACCAACGGCTATCGCGCATGAGCATGCGCCGCGCGCTCATGGCCCCAGCTGTCTTTGCCTTGTGCGCGCTCGCGCTGGCGGCCTGCGGCGACACGCTGCAGGATCAATCGATCGGGCCCTCGCCGCTTGAGAGCGTGATCGTCAAGAGCCGCTTTCCCGTCTACTGGCTCGGAAAACGCTTTGACGGCATGCGCATCACCGGCGTGCTGATCGACCCGGGCGGCGCCGTCACGCTGCGCTACGGCGACTGCCTGGTCGGCGGGCAGTTCACCTGTGTCACGCCGCTGAAGCTGGTCAGCTCCCCCGACAACAGCTTCGTGCCGGGCGAAGGAGCGGTCGGTCGAATCCGCCTCGTGCGCGGCGCCGACGCCCTCTCCACTCAGTCGGGGCGCACGCTCGCGATCCGTACCGGCAGCGTCGTCGTCAGCCTGCACGCCAATGACGCCGCCCTGGCGCTGCGCGCCGCCCGTCTGATGGCCCCCGTCAACAAGGTCGGCCTGCCGCTGCAGCCGCTGCCCGCGGCCGCGCCCGACACGCGCTTCGACCAGATCCCACTGCCGAGCCAACTGCCGCCGGGAACTCCGATCCCGCAGCCGCGCGAGGGCTAGCGCGGCCTCCCGACAGAGCTCCTAGACCCGCAGCGGCCGGACGGCGATCGTCATCCGCGTCAGCGCGCAGACGCGGTCCTCGTCGTCGGTGAAGGTGACGTCCCATAGCCAGGTCGTACGGCCGCGGTGGACGCGCACGGCGCGGGCGTGGACGGTGCCCTTGGTGATCGGACGCAGGAAAGTCGTGTTGTTTGACATGCCCATGGCAACGTCGCCTTCGTCGAGCACGGCCATGCCGGTCGCGACCGAGGCGATCGACTCGGCGATCGAGGCGTAGAGGCCGCCGTGGACGAGGCCCGCCGGCTGCTTGTGGTGCTCGCCTACGACCACCTGCGCTCGCACTTCGCTGTCCGAGCAGTCCAGGAGCTCCAGGCCATAGTGGCGGTCAAAGCCCAGCAGCACCTGGTTGATCGCGGCGGCAGCGGGGATGGGCATCGGGCGGCCACGATAGCCTAAGCGTGACCGGCGCCGTTATGCGCGTGGCCGGCAACTAGCGATGAGCGACACCTACGACCGACTGCCACCCGATCAGCGCGCCGTGCTCTCGCTCGTGCTTGAGCGTGGCAAGAGCTACGCCGAGGTCGCCGCGATGCTCTCGATCCCCGAGACGACCGTGCGCGAGCGCGCGCGCGCCGCGCTTGACTCGCTTGCCGCTGAGGGTGTCGCTCTGCACGGCTCGACAGCCGCTGCTCCACGCGCGCAGCCCGGACCATCCGAGTCGCGTGCTCCAATCCGGCCCGCTCGCGCAAGCCGCGGCACGCCGAGCTCACGCACGGGCGGCGCTCTACTGCTCGGCGGGATCCTCGTCGTGATCGTCGTGGCCGTCGTGTTGATCACAGGCGGAGGCGGCGGCAAAGGCGGCGGCGCCACCACGAGCACGAAAACGACCGGCACCAACGCTTCTACGTCGACCTCGACCTCAAGCCGCGCTCGCCCACGCATCGACAAGAAGCTGACGCTCTCGCCCGTCGAACCGGAAAGCCGGGCCGGCGGCGAAGCCTATGTCCTCTCCGACGGCAGCCGCCATGCCTTCTACGTCGCGGCGCAGCACCTGCCGCCCTCGCAAGGGTTTTTCTATGCGGTGTGGCTGTACAACTCGCCGTCAAGCTCGGCGCCGCTCGGCCGCGCGCCGGCCGTCAGCTCCAGCGGGCGCTTGGAAGGAGGCGGCCCACTACCGTCCAATGCCGCCGACTACGGCAAGATCCTCATCACCCGCGAGACCAGCACGCACGCCCGTCATCCGGGCACGACCGTGCTCAGCGGCGACTTCTCGCTGCACTGAGCGAAGCTCAGACGAGCAGCTTGCCGGGATTCATGATCCCGGCAGGGTCAAGCTGGGCCTTCAGCGCCCGTAGCGCGCCCAGGCCCTCACGGCCAATCTCGCTCTCCAGCCACTGCGCGTGATCGTGGCCGACCGCGTGGTGATGGGTGATCGTGCCGCCGCCGCTGACGATCGCCGCGCTCGCCGCGGCCTTGACCGCTTGCCACTGCGCGATCTCCTCGTCCGCCGACTGACGGGCGATGAAGGTGAAGTACAGCGAAGCGCCCGTCTCGTACAGGTGCGAGACGTGGCACATGACGATGCCCGGCGTGCCGCACGCCGCCAGCGCCTGTTCGATCGCCTCGCCGACGCGACGGTGCAGCGCGAGCAGGTTCGACCACTGCGTCGCGGTCTCCAGCGTCTCGACCATCGCGCCGTGGGTGAGCAGCTCGTCGCGAAGGTAGGGCGCGGCGTAGCGCGAGCGCAGCCACGCGCGCCCGGGCGAGCCGCCGGCAGCAAGGCCGCCGCGAGCCCGCACGAGCGCCAACGCCTGCTGCTTGCGCCGCTCAGCCGCGCCGCCGCTGCCCTCAAAGCCAACGATCGCCAGGCAGCCACCCGCATAGCCGCGCGCCCGCACGTACGCTCGCCCGAGCGTTCCCCTGGCGCCGCCGCGACCGGCCAGCGCCAGCGACGCGCTTGTCTCAGCCGCGTCGGAGAGGCGCGCGACGTCGGGAGCGAGACCGCGCTGGACCAGCTCGCGCAATGCCTCGGCGCCGGCGTGAAAGCTCCTGAAGAACGCTCCCTCATAGATGTGCTCGCTCGGTGCCGTGCGTACCCGCAGCGACAGCCGCTCGATCACCCCGAACGCTCCCTCCGAGCCGACCAGCAGCTCCTTCACGCTTGGGCCTGCCGCGCTGGCGGGCATCGCCCGCAACTCGATCTCACCGACCGGCGCGACAAGGCGCAGGCCACGCACGAGCTGCTCAAAGCGCCCGTAGCCGGTTGAAGCCTGGCCGGCCGATCGTGTCGCCGCGCAGCCGCCGACGGTGACGTACTCAAAGGACTGCGGGAAGTGCCCGAGCGTAAAGCCGCGCTTGGCCAGCTCGCGCTCCAGCTCGCGCACACGCATCCCCGCCCCCACGGTGACTGTCAGCGACGCTTCGTCGAGCTCGATCGGGCCGGCCAGCCGCTCCAGGTCCAGCGCGACCGTCGCACCATGACTGCCGCGCAGCGGCTCCACGCCGCCGACGACGCTGGTGCCGCCCCCGAACGGGACGACCGCCAGCGAGCGGCGGGCGCACTCAGCCAGCAGCGCCGCGAGCTGCTCGCCCGAGCCGGGATAGAGCACGGCATCGGGAGCGGCCCGCGGCGTGCCGGCGCGCAGCCGGACGAGATCCGGGTAGCCCTTGCCCGCGGCGTGCAGGACGCGCTCGAAGCGATCCTCACGGACGTGCTCCTCGCCGGCGATCTCGCGCAATCCACGCAGCGCCGCCGGATCGAGCGTCGAAGCCGGCAACTGCACCGAATCGAGTGCAACCGGCGCTCGCGGCAGCGCCGTGGCCTGGACACGCTTGCGCAGGTAGTCGAGCGCGTGCCGCGGCAGCGCCGGTGGCGCCGCCGGATCGCCCCAGCCCCACCAGCGCATCCGCTCAGGCATCGCCGAACACCCGCGCCAGGCCGTCGAGCGCCTGCTGCAACGTGGCGGTCGCGGCGCGGTTGACCAGGGGGCTGCCAAAGCGCGCCACCCCGAACATGCGACCACGCCGCACGCCGCCAACCCCGCTGACAGAGCCGCCCCACAGTCCCGGCAGCTCTTGGCGCAGCTCGATCCTGACCTCGGTCGCCGACCCCGCGTCGTCGAGGTCGATTTGCGTCACCGCGCTCAGCAGCACTTTTTCAAACGGCGTTCCCTGCACCTGCTGCGACCAGACGACCCGCCGCGGCGGGGCCGCGTCCACAATCTCGAAGTCGGCGCGCACGACTTTGCCCGAGCGCCCGGCCAGCACCTCGGTGAAAGCGTCGCCCTGCACACCCTCGACACGGGTGACGCGCGGCCACCAGCGCGGCAGGTGGTGGGGATCGCCGACCACCCTCCACAGCTGCGGCGGCGAAGCCGCGATCGAGCGGCTGACGACTGCCGTGGGCATCGCCGCAGATTACCGGCGAGGGGGCCGGGCGCCCGCTCAGCGCACGATCTTGCGCAGGTCGCGCACGAGCAGCAGGTGCTTCAGGTGCGTCGTCACCGCCGCCAGGTTCTCAAGCGCGTCGACCGCGTCTTTGCGCCGGTCGGGGTTGCGCGAGCGCAGCGCCGGCGCGAGGATCTGTTGCAGCAGGCTCGCCTCGCGATCGGCCGAGGAGCGAAACACACGCAGGTTGCGCCCACCGACGCCATAGCGGGCCAGCTCGGCGACGGCGCCGACGATCTCGCGCTCGGTGTCGTCGAAATAGCGGATGCCGGCGCGCATCTCCCCCTTGACGACTCCGTACTCCTCAAGCTCGCGCACAAGCTTGGCATCGGCTCCGGTTCCCTCCAACACGTCTTCGAGCGAATACAACGCGCCGTCGCTCTCGCGCACGCTCATGCTGGCGCGCCACGTGCGCTTGCCGGCCTCCTGGCCGGGCCTTGGCACCTCAGCCAGGTCGGTGCGGCCTGCCGCCAGCTCCTGGCGGATCACCCGCAACGGCAGGAACTCGTCGCGCTGCATGCGCAGGATCGTGCGCAGCCGGGCGACATCGCCGGGCCCGTACAGGCGATAGCCACCGGGGGTGCGGCGCGGGTTCAAGAGCTTTTGGTCCTCCAGGTAGCGGATCTTGGAGATCGAGATGTCTGGGAACTCCTGGACCAGCGCCTTGCAGACGGCGCCGATCGTGAGCGACTTCTGCCGTGCGGAGTCCCCGCTGCCCCCGTCCTGGCGCTCGCCGTTGGCGCTTGCCTGCATTGCCTTTGAAGCAGTGGCCATCAGCGCGCGTGGTAGGTGAGCTTGTACTTTCCGACCTGCACCTCGTCGCCCTCCTCCAGGCGCTGGGACTCGATCCGCGAGCGGTTCACGTAAGTGCCGTTGAGCGACCCGCAATCGTCCAGATACCAATCGTCGCTACGCCTGACCAACAGCGCATGGTCGCGTGAGACGGTCACGTCGTCGAGGAACACGTCGCATTCGGGGCGGCGGCCGATCGACATCTGCTCGCCCTGCACAGCAAAGCTCTCGCCGGCGCGACCGCCGCCGGCGCGGATCACGAGCGCCGGCCCGTGCGCGGTTGCCTCACCAGGCTCGACGGGCACCAGCTCGCCGGCGTCGTCGATGCGATAGGTGGCGGTCACCGGCTCGCCGCCGTCCTCTTCGGCGCGCGGCAGCAGCGCGCCGCAACGTTGGCAGTAGTTGGCGCCCTCCTCGGCGAGGAAGCCACACTCGGTGCAGTGCAAGGCCATGGCAGCCCCCGCCCGGCTCAGCCCTCGTCGGCCGAGGCTCCGCCCGCGCGGCCGGCGAGGATATCGGTGAGCTTCTGCACGTCGTCACCTGAGATAGCCACTTCGCCGTCGCGGTGCTTGTCGCGCAGGCGGCTGACCAGCTCGGCGCGCAGGATGTCGATCTTGCCGTGCAGGATGCGCCGCTTGTAAGAGATCTCCATCTCTTCGGAGGTCAGCTCCTGGATGACCTGCTTGAGCTCGCCGTCGCTCATCGAGCCAAGGTCTGGAAAGGTGTCCATCGCGGGCGACCTCCTCTTGCGCAAGGATTCAGGGACAGGCGAGTAAGCCTCGTCCCTCCTGGCGTCCAAGTATAGCCCAAAAGGTAAAGTTGAGCTTGAGACTCTCATTGAACCGAAGCCGGTTGGCGGCGCTCGCGCTGATCGCGATCGCGATCGTCGCCGGCGGCATCGCTCGCGCGAACACGGTCGGCACCAACACGCACGTGTCCGCCGACGAGAACGGCTACGTAGCCAACGCCAACCGCATGCTCGGCGGCGAACGCTATGCCACCTTCAAGTGGCCGCCGGGCGCCTCGTTTGCCTTTGCCGTCGCGACGCGCCTGTCCGGCCATCACTCGCTGCGACTGACCACGCACGCCAGCGGGCCCGCTCAGGACATGCAGCTGGCGATCGGGATCCTCACCCTGATGCTGGTGGCCGCGTTGACCTGGCTGATAGCGGGGCCCTGGCCGGCCGTGATCGCGACCGCGCTGGTGGCCTCTTATGAGCCGATGATCGAGGCGACCCGCACCTTCCTCAGCGAGCCTTCTGGCGCGCTCGCGCTGCTGGCAGCAGTCGCTGCCGTCGTGGTCGCGCGCTCGCGCCTGGGACGTCCGCGCGGCCTGCTCGTCGTCGCGGCCGCCGGCGCGATCGGCGGCCTTGCCTGCTTGACCCGCGGCGACCTCGCCGTCGGCATGGGAGTGCTGGCGCTGGCACTCGGGCTGGCAGCCCCAGCCGCCCAGCGCCGCTGGCGCACGGGCCTGGCGCGCGGCGGCGCCTATCTCGGAGCGCTGCTGCTCGTGCTGGCGCCGTGGCTCGCCTACGCCTCAAGCACCGAGGGGCGCTTCGTCCCGATCACGACCGCCGGCCCCGATGCGCTCTTCATCGGCACCTACCTGCCCGGCAGAGGCCTGCTCGTGCCCACAGAGGAGAAGCTGGCTGGCGAAGTCTGCCGGCACTTCCCCTCCGACTGCGGCCGCTACTGGCAGCACAGCTCGCTGCCGCTGTTCGAGCTGATCCAGGCGCGTCATCCCGGCGTGTCCGAGAGCGCCGCCGTCAACGCCGAAAACCTGCGGAACCTGCGCAAGTACGCACTCGGCAAACCGGCCGCGTTCACGTCGATGCTGTGGAGCAAGTTCTGGAAGATGTGGACCAACGTCTGGAGCGGCGGCAACGGCACCTACCATCCAGACACCTCGCAGACGCAGCACCTGATCTACCTGTGGCTGGGCTGGCTGGGGCTGCTGGCCGGCGCCGTGCTGACGCGGCGGTTCGCGTTGGTGACGAGCGCCGCGGTGCTGCTGTCGATCGCCGTGCTCGCGACCGTCTTCAATGACCAGCCGCGCTACAACGTCAGCCTGATGCCGCTGCTGCTGAGCGCTGGGATCGCCGGTTGGTGGCTGGCGTTGGGGCGCCTGGCGACGCTGTATCGCGCGTATCGCGACGATGAAGCGCTCCAGCAAATCGCCTCACCGGAAACAACGCCCTTGTAGACCGCGCAGATTGGGGCTGTCCCGCGCAGATTGGGGCTGTCGCGGCATGGATGGACGGCGACGTTGGAAACAGGTCTCGTTTAGATTATTATTTAAATTATGCCAACTATTGGCATTGGGTCAGACTGGAGACCGCCAACGCGGGAAGACGCAGGGCCGAAAGCCCTACAGGGCTTGGCAAATCATGCCGTCCAATCCCAAGGAGTCGCGCGGTCGTCCTCAAAACAAAGGGGAAGGACTAGATGAGACCGATAAAAGAGACGCAGGTCCTCATGCTGGCGCTGCTTGCATCGCTGCTACTGGGCGCCAGCCTCGCGGCGACCGCGCTTGCCGAAGAACTCGAATACTTAGTCGGTGGTAGCCCTGCTGTGTCTGGTGAATCGTTGAAAGCCAGTGGGGAACTGTTACTAGCTGACGAAAAAGCAGGTATAACGGTGTTATGCGCGGTTGAAACCTCGTCTGAAGTTTCGAGCGTCACCGACGTTGACGTCACCTCCGCCGGTCCTGGGGAAGTTCTGTGCGCCGATCAGGCCGGGTGCGGCGAACCTGTCGTCAAAACCGTGCACCTTCCCTGGTTATCCGAACTCGCGTTAGTTGGACCAACTCTGGAGACGTTACTCCTGTCGGCGGGAAGCGGCGCTCCCGGATGGGCCATCGAATGCACGAACGTCAGCGGCATCGCCGAAGACGAATGCACCACGGAACCGACCATAACCGTAAAAAACGAAGTAGGCATAGTGGACGAGAGCATCAACGAACAGACAGGCAGCTGTACCCGCGGCGGCGCAAACTCAACATTAATCAACGGGTTACTCACACTCTTAAGCGCGACGGCCGGCTTATCCGTCGAAGTCATGGGGACGGGAAGCGAAGAAACAGCCTACTTAACCAGTGGCAACAGCATCACCGTCGGCGAATTATTCGAATTGGAAGGCGAAGTCTTACTCGCGGACCACAAAGGCGGGATATTCGGCGAAGAAGTCTCGCTCTTATGCAGCAGCAAGGCCTTAGCCGAAGCATTAAGCCCCACCGACATCGACATAACCTCAGTTTACGGATTAGAACAAAGCGACCGCGAAAAAGCCAGGACATTCAACTGCACCAACCAAACCGGCCTCTGTAGCGAACCCGCCATCACAGCAAAAAATCTACCCTGGTTACTGGAACTCGTATTAGAAGGCTCCGAAGTAAAATCACTGCTCCGATCAGGAGGAACAGGCACCCCAGGCTGGACCGTCCTGTGCGAAAGCAAAATCACCACCACCACCGACACGTGCACAAGCGAACCAGCAGCCGAAACCACAAACGAAGTCAGCGGCACAATCGACGAACTATTCAACGAACAAACCGGCAACTGCACAAACGGCGGAACCGGCTCAGCACGAACCAACGGCTTACTCACACTCAAACAAAAAGCCGGCCTAAGCATCGAAGCGATGCCATGAGTCGCTAACAGTCTCGAAGGCCGGCTCGCCTGGCGGACCCTCAATCTTCGCCGGGCGAGCCGCCACCCTCGCGTCGGACGGGCAGCGACCCCAACCCCGAGCGCACGTACAGCACGCTCGCCGCCAGCGCCAGCGCGATCCCCACGTACAGCAGCACCTCCGCGAACGTGCCGAGGCCGCAGATCGCGAAGAACAGCGAGCCCATCACCGGCGCCACCGAGATCCGCCCGGGCCAGTTGATGCGCAACTCGACGCCGCGGGAGAGGCCGTAGCGGCCGAGCGCCACCATCGACAGCTCGCGCGCGATCAGGATCGCCAATGCCCAGCGCGGCAACAGGTCGAAGTGCCAGCAGACGACAACGCCGCTGAGAACCAGCAGCCGGTCGGTGACCGGGTCCATCAGCGCGCCGAGGCGACTGTACTGGCGCGTGATCCTGGCGGCCATCCCATCGGCGTAGTCGCCCCAGCCGATCAGCGCGAACAGCACGGCCGAGAGCGCGTCAACGCCGTCGTCGCTGGAGAGCGCCACGATCAGGAAGACCGGGATCAGCGCCAGCCGCACGAAGCCGATCGCGTTTGGGATCGTCCACGGCCGCAGTGGCGCTCCGGCCAGCGTCTGCGGCGGCGGCGGACCGGAGCGGTCCAGGCCGAGCAGGCGCGAGACGCTCAGGGAAGGTCGCGGCACAGCTCGTCCAGCAGCCGCGCGAATTGCGGGCCGTCGGCCTGCAGCGGCAGCCCGGCGAGCTGCTCGCGCGCGCGCCGCGACCGCACCTCGATCTCGCCCGACTGGAGCGACTTGCGACCGACCGTCAGGCGCAGCGGGCAGCCGAGCAGGTCGGCGTCGGCGAACTTCTCGCCTGGGCCGGCGTCGCGATCGTCGTAGAGGACCTCCACCCCGGCCTGCACGAGCTTGGCGTATAGCTGCTCGGTGGCCTCACGCTCAGGCGTGCCCGCACGGCCGAGGCCGACCAAGTGCACCCGGAAGGGGGCCAATGCGACCGGCCAGGAGATGCCATCCTCGTCAGCGTACTGCTCGACCGCGGCCGCGACGATCCGTGCCGGGCCGATGCCGTAGCAGCCCATCCAGATCGGCAACTCGCTGCCGTGCTGATCGACGTAGGTGGCCGCCAACGGGACCGAATAGCGGGTGCCGAGCTTGAAGATGTTGCCGATCTCGATCGCCGGCTCGACCCTCAGCGTCTCCCCGTTTCGCGTGTAGGCCCCGTCCCCGTCCCACTGCACGTCCGGGCTGGTGCGCGCGACCTCGACGTTTGCCGCGTATCCCTCGCCGAGCACGATCTCGTCCTCGCCGGCAGCGCAGGGCGCCATGTACTCGTGTGCGCCCAGGCCGCCCATCATGCCGACGTCGGACTCGACGCGGTAGAAGCGCAGGCCTGTGCGCCGCATGATCCGGTCATAGGCGCCGACGTGCAGCTCGTAGCGCTCGTCCATGCCCGCCTGGTCGCGGTCGAAGCTGTAGGAGTCCTTCATCACGAACTCGCGCGTCCTCAGCACCCCTGCGCGCGGGCGCGGCTCGTCGCGCTCCTTGACCTGGAAGTGGTAGAGGATCAACGGCAGCTCGCGGTAGGAGTCGACCGTCTGGGCCACGTGGGTGGTGACGGCCTCCTCGTGGGTCATCGCCAGCACCAGCTCCGAGCCCTTGCGGTCGTGCAGCTTGAACAGCTCCTCGATCTCCAACCGACCCGTCTTGCGCCACGGCTCGGCCGGCTGCAGCACCGGCATCAGCATCTCGCGGCCGCCGATCGCGTCGATCTCCTCGCGCACGATCTCAACGACCTTCTGGTGAACACGCCAGCCGGCGGGTAGCCATGTCCACATGCCCGCGCCAATCTGCCGGATCAAGCCGGCGCGCACCATCAGCTTGTGGCTGACGGCCTCCGCGTCGGCGGGCGCCTGCTTGAGCGTGGGCAGCAAATACTCGGTAAGTCGTGTCATCGCGGCCGCTGCATCCTACGCGCTATGAATTACGGCCAACCGCAAGAACACCCATGTGCAACCGACAAGGAGCCCCGATGGCCTACTCCGTTCCCCCGCTTCCCTACGCGTACGACGCGCTGGAGCCGCACATCGACAAGCTGACGATGGAAATCCATCACGACAAGCACCATCAGGCCTACGTCGACAAGGTCAACGCCGCCCTGGAGGGCACGTCGCTGGCCGACGCGCCGATCGAGGACGTGCTGCGCGACCTCTCGCAGGTGCCGGAGGGCAAGCGCGGCGCCGTGCGCAACAACGGCGGCGGGCACTACAACCACAGCCTGTTCTGGGAGTCGATGTCACCGAACGGCGGCGGCGAGCCCTCCGGCGCGCTGGCCGAGGCGATCTCATCGACCTTCGGCTCCTTCTCGGACTTCCAGGCCAAGCTTAAGGAAGCCGGCGTCAACCAGTTCGGCTCCGGCTGGTCCTGGCTCGTGCACGACGGCTCCGGGTTGGCCGTGCAGGGCACGCCCAACCAGGACAACCCGATCTCCGACGGCAAGACGGCGCTGCTGGGCGTCGATGTGTGGGAGCACGCCTACTACCTGAAGTACCAGAACAAGCGCCCCGACTACCTCGACGCGTGGTGGAACACGGTCGATTGGGGCAAGGTCGCGGAGCGCTTCAGCGCCGTCGCCTAAAGCTGAGAGGAGACGCGGACCGGTCCCTCAGCGCGCCGGTCCGCGCGCTCAGCAGGAGCTGTGCGCCCACGGGTCCGCGGGATCGCGGTAGCCCGGCGCGGCGTGCGGGCGCCGACCCCGCCGCGGTGGCACGTGCTGGTCGAGCACGTAGACGCCGATGCTCGACGCGGAACGGCCACCGCCGTGGATTTTCAGGTGCACGCTGACCAGGTCGTGGCCACGATCCGGGACGTTGGCGCGCAGACGACGGAGCGCCGCGGCCGAGATGTGGAAGCGCAGGACGCCGACGCCCTTGGCGGGCAGCGAGAAGTGCGCGACCGTCGCGATCGGCTTCAGCGCGGCAGCCACGCCACGCTCGCCCGGCGCGGTGAAGTGGGCGAACATCCTCGCCGTCCCGCTGACGGGGAAGGCGTTGGTGTTGCGGATGTGAGCGCTCACCACGCTCCCGTGCGCGGACAGCCAGAAGCGCTGCTTGGCGACGATCAGGTAGACCGGCCCGAGCTTCAGGCGGGCACTCGGCTTGGGTGCCGGCGCCGTCGAGCCGACCGTCACCTGGCGCGTGCTCGTGGTCGCGTTGCCAAGCGTGTCGGTGACAGCCAGCGTCACCGTGTATGTGCCGGGGCTGGCGTAAGCGTGGGCGACCGACGGGCCCGTCGCGCTCGCGCCGTCGCCGAACTGCCACTGCTCGGAGGCAACGGACGCCCATGGCGCGACCGCGTCGGCGTTGAAGGCCCCGGGTGCGCCGACCGGCAGTTGGGCGGGCGCCGTCAGCGAACGTATCAACGGGCCCATCTCAAAGCCGACCACGCGCGCGAAGGTTTGGGCGCTGCCGTATTCCAGGAAGGCGGCGAAGCCGTTGCCCCTGCCGTCGATCGTCAGATCGGCGGGGCCGCCGAACTCGCCCTGACCGCTTGTCAGCGTGGCGGGTTGGCTCCACGAAGAAGACCCGGCGAGCCGCGAGGCGCCTTCGGCGAAGTATTCGCTCTTCGATTCGTATTCGTCCCTGGCCCAGTCGAGCAGCGCATCGCCGGCGGGGTCCACTCCCAGCTCCAGGTTGTAGACGAAGCCGCCGAGCGTGGCCACCGGCTCGCTCGCGCCCCAGACACCGCCCGCCGTCATCGCGTCTGAGACCAGTTGCCCCGGTTCTTCGAGCCACGCTGCCGTGCTGTTGCCCGAGCCGTCCACGCCGACCTTCGGCGGGCCCTGCTCGCAGATGGTGCGAATGTTCGTGCCCGGCGGGTCGATCACACTCCACGCCCCGCCTCTGAAGCTGGCAGCGTGCACTTCGGCGGCGCTTTCGTCGGCCCAGATCGCGGCCGCTTGGCCGGCGGCGTTCTCGGCGACCGAGGCGCCGTAGAGGCGGTCGGGGCTCGATTCGAGCGTCTGCGCCCCGCTGAAGGAGCCCCCCTGCAGCTCCTGCGCCTGGACGGAGAACGTGCCTGTTTCGTTTTCCTGGGACCACACGAGCACGAAGTCGCCGGCGGCGTTGGCTACCAGTGCCGACTGTCCCCACTGGTAGCTCTCCACGTACAGGGCCGGTTCGGAGATGCGCGCCGGCTTGCTCCAGACCCCGTCGTGACGGTAGGCGCCGACGAACCATTGCGGCGTGTAGCCGGATTCGGCCTCGACCCACACCGCCACGGCGTCGCCCGCTTCGTCCTCGGCGACCACGGGCCCTGCTGCGATCACATCGCTTGCGGCACCCGACTGTTCCAGCGCGACCGGGGCCGACCACGAGCCACCCGCAGGGCGCTCGGAGGCCCAAATGCGAAACGGCGAAGATGGGCTGCTCCGATCGATCCACGCCGCGGAGGCATCGCCCTGTGCGGACATCGCAAGCGCCGGTTCCTCAGGTGCTTCTCCGGCGCTCAACGCCACCGGCGCGCTCCACTGGGCACCGGGCTGGTGGCTCTCGTACAGCAGTTCCTGCGTGCCCCCCGATTCCCCTTGCGCGAACAGCGCGAGCGCTTCGCCGTCGGCGTCGCTGGCAATCGCGGGCTGACCGGCGTAGGCCGGCGCGGCCGGCGCGGTCAGCAGGCTGGCGGGCAACACCCATTCGGGCTGCGCGACAGCGGGCGCCGCGACGGCAAGCGCGAGTGCCCCGCCTAGCAGCAGGGCGCGAGGGACCAAGCGAAGCGACACCGCCCTGTAGTTCTGCGGGCCAGGCGCTGTTCCTGCCGGGATGGCGCTGTTCCAGACGGCGCATGCGCCGTCTGGCGGGAGGGCGCATGCGCCCTCCCGTGACGGGCCGCATGCGGCCCGTCAAATTCCCTGAAGTCCCACGCAGGTGGCGCACGCTCAGCCGCGGTTAAAGCGCCGGCCGGCGACGGGAGAGGCCTCCTCGTCGAGCGAGACGCCCACCGGCTGCCCCTGCGGGGACGAGGCCAGCATCGACTCAAGCACCGCGTCGGCCTCGGCTTCCTGCTCGACCGCCGCCGCCTCCAGCGCCGCCAGTTTCTCCGGCGTCATCGCGTCGGCGTCCTCGTTGGCGGCCAGCCACTCGCGCGCCTCGGCGGCCTCGCGCTCGTCGCGTGTCACCTGCTTGCCGGCCGCGTAGTAGCGGTCGATCTCCTTGAACAGCTCGTCCACCAGTTCGTGCGTGGGGACCTTCTTCAGCGGCTCGCCCTTGGAGTAGATCATCCCCATGTCCTTGGCGCCGGTGATGCCGAAGTCCGCGTGGCGCGCCTCGCCGATGCCGTTGACCGCGCAGCCGAGCACCGAGACCTCGATCGGGTCCTCGTACTGTTCCAGCCGCGCCTCGACTTCGGCGACAACCGTGTCCATGTCGAACTGCAACCGCCCGCACGTTGGACAAGCGATCAGCACCGGGCCCTTCTCCCGCAGCTTCAGCGCCTTGAGGATCTCCCACGCCACCTTGACCTCTTCCTCGGCGTGGAAGGTCGACAGCGAGATGCGGATCGTGTCGCCGATGCCGTCCGCCAGCAGCGTCCCCAGGCCGACAGCCGACTTCAGCGAGCCCGACCACTTGGTGCCCGCCTCGGTGATGCCGAGGTGCAGCGGATAGGGAATCTTCTCGGCCAGCAGGCGGTTGGAGGCGATCGTGTTGGGGACCGATGTCGACTTCATCGACACCTTGAAGTTGGTGAAGTCGAGCTTCTCCATCAGCGCCACGGTCTCCACGGCGGCAGTGACGAGCGCCTCCACCGGGTTCTCGTACTCCAACTCGCGCAGGTGCTTGGGCAGCGAGCCGCTGTTGACGCCCACGCGCAAAGGGGTACCCGTGCGCTTGGCCAGCTCGCACACCTCGGCCACCTTCTCGGGACCGCCGATGTTGCCGGGGTTCAGCCTGACGCAGTGGGCGCCCGCTTCGATCGCCTTCAGTGCCAGCGTGTGGTTGAAGTGGATGTCGGCGATCACCGGGATCGGCGACTGCGCGACGATCGTCTTCAGCGCCTCGGCGTCCGGCTCGCGCGGCACCGCCACACGCACGATGTCCGCTCCAGCCTCGGCAACGGTGCGGATCTGCGCCATCGTCGCCGCTAGGTTGGCGGTCTCGGTCTTGGTCATCGTCTGCACGGCAACCGGCGCGCCGCCGCCGACCGGCACATCGCCGACGTGAATCTGACGTTCTGAGGCCATATGGTGATTCTACGATGAGCACCGACCCACCGCCCGTCTACGGCACCGCGCCACACCCGTTCGCTCGCCTTGCCTCGCCACTGGCGGCACGCGCTCGCAAACGCCGCCACCGCCATTTCTTCGCGCTTACGGGGATCGGCCTGGACGCTCGCATCCTCGACGTCGGCTGCGGCCGGCTCGGGCTGCGTGCGCTTGAGCCGACGCTGGACATCACCGGCACCGACCGCGCCGAGCAGCCCGGCTATCCGGGCCCGTTCGTACGGGCCGACGCCGCGCAGAGCCTGCCGTTCGCCGACGACGAGTTCGACCTCGTCTACTGCTCAAGCGTGATCGAGCACGTCCCCCCTCGCGAGCGTGCGGCGTTCGCCGCCGAGCTTCGCCGCGTCGGCCGCGGCTGGCTCGTGCAGACGCCGGCGCGCTCGTTCCCGATCGAGCCACACGCGCTGCTGCCGTTCGCGCATTGGCTGCCGCGGGGCCTGCGTCGTGCCTACTGGCGCCTTGGCGCGGCCGACGCCGCGGAGGAGATCGCGCTGCTCTCGCGCGGCGAGCTGGAGGCGCTGTTCGGCCCGGCGCTGCGCGAGCGCCTGGGGCCGCTCACCAAGAGCTGGGTCTGCATCCGCCCCGCCGCCGACCCGCGCGCGGTGCGGGCCTGAGCTTGGCGGCTAGCGCTGGTCGCGCCATCTCGCGCCCGCCATCACGCACATGCACACCACGATCCCGAGCAGGCTGGTGAAAATCGGCATGCCCTCGGGCGCCAGTCGGCCAGCCGGTGCTTGCAAGGCGATCGGCACCACCATCGCCGCGGTACACAGGAATATCGGATAACGGTAGTGCAACAGGACGTCCCACACCAGGATCGAGACGTTGGAGAAGCCCGCGTCGCGACGAAGCCTCAGCGCGGGCGTGTGGTAGAGGCTCTGCCCGACCGCCATCATCACCAGCGGCACAGGCGCATATGGGCTCGCCAGTGTGCCGCCCGTGCGGTAGATCAGCCAACCCGCCAGGACGAACTCGCCGGTTACGGGTATCCAGCGATTGCTCGCCGCGCTGCCCAGACGCTTCGATACCTCCCTTGCCGATGCCCCCTCCTGCCCGCGCGGCGGCTCCTTGGCCTCCGCTCCCGCCACGAATCGCGTGAGCATCTCCCTGGCCGGGTCGAGCGTGGCCAGCGAGCCCAGCCACACCACTATCGCCAACGCGGCGATGTTGAACAGGTACAAATCGTGGATCGACAGGCACGAGCCGCTGCTAAACGTGGCTTCGGCAGCCGACACGGCGTCGGCGATCAGCATCCACACCACGGTGAGCGATGCGCCCAGCATCAGTTCAGGAAAGTCATCGGGCTTGGGGACGCCCGAGCGCTCTCCACCACGGCTCATTGTCTCCTCCTCATCACGCGCTTTGACTACGCGCTCACGACAGCTTGGGCGTGTCGCCCAGTGTTGTCAAAAAACTACGAAGAACGCCCTCCAGGACTTTTTTGCGTTGGCGACAAACCCAGCGCCGACAACGCAAATCTCATAAAACCGAACTTGCGCGGGATGCTAGTACAAGTTGTCCCGCTCGGTCAAGAAACCTGAGCGCGAGTTTACCCGCCGAGCCGGCCGATGTCGTTGCTAACACCGCTTACTACGAGGAACACAAGCAGCGCAATCCCGACTGAGCTGAAGCGCCACATCGCCGCCAGCGACACGCGCCGGCCGCGCAACTTCTCGGCCACCGCCCACAGCACGTGACCGCCGTCCAGTGGCAGGAACGGCAGCAGATTCAGCACCGCCAGCACCAGCGACACGTAGCCGATCACGACCAGCGCCCGACCGGGGCCTTCGGCGACTGCCTGCTCGGTGATCCGGCCGATGCCGATGAGGCTGGAAACCTGTTTGCGTTCTTTGGAGCTGGTCAGCGCCTTGGCCAGGCCGCTGAACGTCTGGGTCGTCATCGCCCACATCTCCTGCACAGAGGCACCGGCGGCGGCAAGCGGGCCGAACGAGCGCACCGGCGGCGGCACAAACAGGAAGCCGAGCACCATCCGTTTGGCCTGTGCGTCATAACGCGGCACGATCGGCAGGGTAAGCCGACGGACGCCACGACTGACCGTCACGATCACCGGCGTCTGCGCGCGGCAGCCGGCGACCGCGCCCCCAGTACAGCGATGCGAGGAAATCGCACGCACCGCGCTCGCCTGATCGACCCGTCGCCCGTCGATCGCGACGATCCGATCGCCCTTACGCAGCGCTGCGGCAGCCGGCATGCCGGCCTCGACGCCGCCGACCGTGGTCGTCTGCACTTGCTGCAACGTGCGCAGCTTCGGATTGACGCCTTCCAGCGTCAGCGCGCCGTTGAAGCTGCCCACGAACAGCACCAACCAGAACAGCAGGAAGGCGATCAGCAGGTTCACTCCCGGCCCGGCAAGGATCGTCACCACCCGCTTCCACGGCAGCTGCATGAAGTAGGCCCGCACCGCCACGCGCAGGTCCATCTCCCGGCCTTCCTCCGGGTTCATGCCGGTGATCTTCACGTAGCCGCCGGCCGGGATCGCGCCGACCATGTACTCCGTTTCGCCGCGCTTGACCCCGGCGACCTTCGGCGGGAAGAACAGCGAGAAGCGCTCGACGCGCATCCCGGTCGCCTTGGCCACGGCGAAGTGGCCCGCCTCGTGCAACACGATCAGCAGCATGATCCCGAGGATCGTCAGCAGCCAGTCCATCGGATCAGTGTGGCAGCCGGACCCGGCCGTGCCGCCGGTAGCGGCCGCTACACCGCGAACAGCTCGACCGTCTGGTCGAGGCAGCGCAGGTCCCCGGCATCGCTTGTGACTATCGGCTGGCGATGACGCCGGGCGCACACGACAACGCTGGCATCGATGACATCGCGCGTGCCACGCAAGCCGAGCATCAGCCCAATCGCGTGCGCCGTGCCCGTGTCCAACTCCACGATCTGCGTCTGGCGCCGCCGCAGCAGGCGCATCAGGCGAACCTGCTTCGACGGCCTGCCCACCACTTGAGCCAACACCCCGGCGGGGATGTTGACGGTCGCGTCGGGGTTTTCGATCGCCCGTCGCAACAAGGCCTGCATCGCCTCGTCGCCGCGCTCCACCGCGATCAGGGCTCCGGCGTCGAGCGTGAGGCCGCTCATGTCGACGAGCCACGCAACGCCGCACGCATCACTTCGTCGGCCCACGCATACGCCTCCGCGCTGGGCGGCCCGTGCTCGGCTTCCATTTCCGCCACCAGCTCGATCAGGGGATCGTCCTGCTCGGACGGAGCGGGCGGCATCGTCGCGGCAAGCGCCGCGGAAATGTAGCCGGAGACGCTGTCCGCCTCGCCACGGGCGACTGCCGCGCGAACCTGATCGAGTTGCTCGGCGGGCAACGATATGGCGATCTTCCCGAACTTGGTCATACCGCGATCATACCGCGGTCGGCCCCGGCTGGGCGAGGTGAGTGGCAAAGCGAGGCTGACAGCGGGTGTCGAGAGCGCCATACCCCCTTAACCGACGAGCCCAGACGATCGGGACAATCGCTCGGCCAACCCGCGCGCCTGGCGATCGGCCTCGTACAGCGACTCGAATGCCCGCACCGGCTCTGAGCCGAGCTGCTCCAGCGTCCGCTCGATCACCTCGGCGATGCCCAGGAACGGCAGCCGGCCCTCAAGGAAAGCGTGCACCGCCACCTCGTTGGCCGCGTTCAGCACGCACGGCGCCGTCCCCCCGGCTTGCGCCGCCGCGCGTGCCAGGCGCAGGCACGGGAACGCCTCCAGGTCGACCGGCTCGAACGTCAGCTCTGCGACCGCGGCCAGGTCGAGCGGCTCGATCGGCAAGGGCACGCTCTCGCCGGAGTGCAGCGCGTAGGAGATCGCGATCCGCATGTCGCGCGGGCCGATGTGCGCGAGCATCGCCCCGTCCGCGAGCTGCACCAGGCCGTGAATCAGCGACTGTGGGTGCACGACCACGTCGATCCGCTCGTACGGCGTCCCGAACAGGTGGTGGGCCTCCATCAGCTCCAAGCCCTTGTTCATCAGCGTCGCCGAGTCGATCGTGATCTTGCCCCCCATCGCCCAGGTCGGGTGCGCGAGCGCCTGCTCGACGCTCACCTCGGCCAGCTGCGCCCGCGAGCGGCCGCGGAACGGGCCGCCGCTGGCGGTGATCGTCAGCCGCTGCACCGAGCCTGCGGGCTGGCCGCAGAGCAGCTGGTGCAAAGCCGTGTGCTCGGAGTCCACCGGCACGATCTGCGCGCCGGTCGCTTCGGCCAGCGCCACGACCAGCTCGCCGCCAACCACCAGCGACTCCTTGTTGGCCAGGGCCAGGTCGATCCCCTCCCCCAGCGCCGCCACCGTCGGGCCAAGGCCCGCGGAGCCCACGAGCGCGTTGAGCACCAGGTCGGCCCCGGACTCGACCACCAGGCGCACGAGCCCCTCCGCCCCGGCCAGCACCTCACCCTCACTCCAAGCCTGCGCCGCCTGCGCGGCCGCCTGCTCGTCGGCCAGCGCGATCCGCGCGACGCCGTGAGCGCGCGCCTGCTCGACCAGCGGCTGCCACGAGCGCTCGGCCGACAGGCCTACGATCTCAAAGCGCTCGCGCTCGCGGCTCAAAACGTCGAGCGCCTGCGTGCCGATCGAGCCGGTCGAGCCGAGCAGCAGCAGGCGCTTGCGCAAGCCTTGCTCAGACATAGGCCGACCAGATGTAGTAGCCGACCACGGCCGTGAACAGCACCGCGTCGAGCCGGTCGAGCACGCCACCGTGCGCACCCAGCAAAGCGCTCGAGTCCTTGGCGCCCGCCTGACGCTTGACGAACGACTCGAACAGGTCGCCGATCGGCGCGAACACGGCGACGCCGAGGCCAAGCACGAGCGCGTGGGCGCCCGGCAGCCAGTCCTGGTAGCGGCCGGCAAACCACACGCTCAGCACCGTGAAAGCCATCCCGATCGCCAGGCCCTCGATCGTCTTGTTGGGCGAGATCGACGGCGCCAGCGGCCGGCGCCCGAACAGGCGGCCGCCCAGGTAGGCGCCCGTGTCGCCGAGGAAAGTGCCGACCAGCACGTCGATCACGATTCCCTGCCCGTGCGGCAGGCCCCGCAGCAGCACCGCGTGCGCCAGCGCTAGGCCGATCCAGAAGATGCCGAGCAGAGTCAGCGCCATGCCGCCCACGCTTGGCTGCGGCTGCAGCAGCGTCAGCGCGAACAGCACCGGCAGAGACGCCATCGCCGCCAGCAGCACCAGCGTGGGGTGGGTGGGACTTCCATACAGAGCGGCGACGAGCAGGCCCGCCAGAGCGACAAAGCCCGCGAGGCGCACAGGGTGCGCCCGCTCATAGATCCCGTACAGCTCGTGCATGCACAGGCAGCCGATCAGGAAAACGCCGACGGTGAACACCGGCCCGCCCTCGATCACCAGGAACAGAGCCAGCGCGATCAGCGGCAGCGCGAACAGCACGCGCGAGGACAGGTCAGAGCCACCCGCCCGCGCGGCCAGCCCCGGCTGCGATGAGGGCCTGCCCGCCATCAGCGGCCGCCGAAGCGACGGCGGCGCTCGGCGAACTCGGCCAGCGACTGCTCCAACGCCTCGCGCGAGAATTCCGGCCACAGCTCGTCGCGGAACACCAACTCGGAGTAAGCCGACTGCCACAGCAGGTAGTTGGACAGGCGCCGCTCGCCGCTGGTGCGGATGATCAGGTCCGGGTCGTGCATCTCCGGCGCGTACAGCAGCTTGCGAAAGTCCTCCTCCTGCCCGCCGGCAAACGCGCGGGCGGCGTCGAGGATCTCGGCGCGGCCGCCGTAGTTGAAGGCGACGAACAACGTGATCCGCTCGTTGGCCGCGGTCAGCTGCTCGGCCCAGCTCATCCGCTGCAGCAACTGCTCGCCGAGCCCCTCGCGGCGGCCGATGAAGCGCATCCGCACCCCCTCGGCGTGCAGCTCCGGGGTCTCGCCCGCGATGCGACGGTCGAACATCTCCATCAGGCCCTGCACCTCCTCCGGCGGGCGCGACCAGTTCTCGGTCGAGAAGGAGTAGACGGTCAGCTCGCGGATGCCAAGCTCGACGGCGTCGCGCAGGCGCGCCTTGACGGTGTCGGCGCCCGCGTAGTGGCCCTCGTTGACCGGCAGGCCGCGAGCGCGCGCCCAGCGGCCGTTGCCATCGGTGATGATCGCGACGTAGCGCGCTCGTTGCGAGTCGATCGCGTCCGCCGGCGCCATCAGACCTCGAGGATCTCCTCCTCCTTGGCCTTCAGCACCGCGTCCAGCTCGCCGACGCGGCCGTCGGTCAGCTTCTGCAGCTCCACCTCGGCGCGGTGCTCGTCATCGGAGCCGGCCTCGCCTTCGGCCTTCATCTCGCGCAGCTGGTGCATGACGTCGCGGCGCACGTTGCGGATCGCCACGCGACCCTCCTCCGCCAGGTTGCGCACGACCTTGACCAGGTCCTTGCGGCGCTCCTCGGTCAGCTCGGGCACGACCAGCCGAATCAAGTTGCCGTCGTTGGAGGGGTTCAGCCCGACGTCGGACTCGTTGATCGCCTTCTCGATCGTCTTGATCGAGGACTTGTCGTAAGCCTGCACCGTTATCAGCCGCGCCTCCGGCGCTGAGATCGTCGCCAGCTGGTTCAGCGGCGTCGGCGCGCCGTAGTAGTCGACGACGACCCGCTCAAGCAGCGATGGGCTGGCTCGGCCCGTGCGCACCGTCGCGAACTCGGCCTTGGTCGACTCAAGCGACTTGGCCATCCGCTCGCGCGCGTCCTCAAGCAGAGTGTCGATCATCTCAGCGGACACGGTCGTTCCTCCTGGGCGATTTTGGATGGGGATGGATGGGACGCCTGGCGGGGACGCCAGCGGCCGGCGCGCACTTCACGTTCTCACCAGCGTTCCCACGCGTGCGCCGTCGACGATCCGAGCGATGTTGGTCTCGTCGTCCATGTTGAACACGTTCAGCGGCATCGAGTTCTCCATGCACAGCGCCAGAGCGGTCGAGTCCATCACGCGCAGGCGCCGCTCCAGTGCCTCCATGTGCGTGATCTCGGGGATGAACTGGGCGCTTTTGTCCAGCGCGGGATCGGCGCTGTAGACGCCCTCGACGCCGTTCTTGGCCATCAGGATGATCTCGGCGTGGATCTCCGCGGCGCGCAGAGCCGCGGCGGTGTCGGTCGTGAAGAACGGGTTGCCGGTGCCGGCCGCGAAGATCACGACACGCCCCTTCTCCAGGTGGCGCATCGCGCGGCGACGGATGTAGGGCTCGGCTACCTCGGAGATGCCAAGCGCCGACTGCACGCGCGTGTTGGCGCCGGCCTTCTCAAGCGCGTCCTGCAACGGCAGCGCGTTCAGCACCGTCGCGAGCATGCCCATGTAGTCGGCGGTCGAGCGGTCCATGCCCTCGGCGACGCCCTTCATGCCGCGGAAGATGTTGCCGGCGCCGACGACGATCGCGACCTCGACCCCCTGGGCGTGCACCGTGCAGACCTGGCGCGCGACGGCGGCGACCCGCTCGGGGTCGGTGCCGTACTCGCGAGCGCCCATCAACGCCTCGCCGGAGAGCTTGAGCAGGATCCGTTTGAAAGCAGGGGCGCCCATCGAGCGAGAGCCTACCCGTCCAGGTCCGCTACTGGCCGACGGCGAAGCGCACGAAGCGCTTTATCACAACGTTCTCACCGGTTTTGGCGGTCAGCTCGTCGCGCAACTGCTGCACGGTCTTGCCCTCGAACTTGGGGTTGTGCATCTCCTGCTCCAGCAGCACGATCGTGCGATACCAGGAGTCCAGCTTGCCTTCGACGATCTTGGCGCGCACGTTCTCGGGCTTCTCGGCCGCCTCCTGCTCATAGATGCGGGCCTCGGCCGCGCGAGCGTCATCGGGCACGTCCTCGCGGCTGACGTAGGCAACAGTCGGGGTGGCGGCGATCTGCATCGCGATGTCGCGGGCAAAGCCGACGAAATCGTCGTTTTTGGCGACGAAGTCGGTGTTGCAGTCGACCTCGATCATCACGCCGACCTTGGCGCCCGCGTGAATGTAGGACTGGATTGTGCCCTCGCTGGCGGTGCGCTCACCGAGATCCTGGATCTTCTTGCCCTGCTTGAGCCGCAGGACCTCGATCGCCTTGTCGATGTCGCCGTCGGCCTCGGCCAGCGCCTTCTTGCAATCCATCATGCCCGCGCCGGTGCGCTCGCGCAGGGCCTTGACGTCCTTGGCGGAGATCTCCTGGGTGCTCACGACGCACCCCCCTCCGCGGTCGCCGCCTCGGCGGCAGGCTCGGGCTTGGACTCGGACTCGGGCTGGGGCTCGGGCGGAGCAGCCGGCTGTGCCGCCGCAGTCTCAGATGCCGGCTGCGGGGTCGCCACGGGCTCAGGCGCTGCAGCGGCCTCAGGCGCCGGCTTCGGGGCAGCTGCCGGCTCGGGTGTCGCTGCCGGCTCGGGGGTCGCCGCTCGCTCAGGTGTCGCCGTTGGCTCGGGTGTCGCGGCGGGCTTTGGAGCCGCCGGCTCGGGCGCAGCCGCCGGCTGAGGCGCAGCCGTCGGCTCAGGCGTCGTCGCGGACTTTGGAGCCGCCGGCTGAGGCGTCGTGGCCGGCTGTGCAGCTGCCGGCGCGGCCTCAGCGCTCGACTGCGTCGCTTGTGTCGCCTGTGTCGTCTGCGCCTGGGCTGCCGCCGCGGCGGCCTGCTGGGCCGCTGCCTCGCGCTCCGCCTGTTCCTGGGCCTCGCGCTTGGCCTGCTCCTCGGCCTCGCGCTTGGCGCGCTCCTCAGCTTCGCGGCGCTGCTGCTCGGCGCGTTCCTGGCGTGCCTTCTCCTCCTGAGCACGGAACACCGAGCGGCCCTCGGCAACGACGTCGCCGATCGCTTTGGCGATCAGCGCGCAGGAGCGCATCGCATCGTCGTTGCCCGGGATCACATAGTCGATGCCATCCGGGTCGCAGTTGGTGTCGACCAGCCCGATCACCGGGATTCGCAGCCGCTGCGCTTCACGCACGGCGATCGCCTCGGTCTTCAGGTCGATCACGAACACCGCGTCAGGGGTGCGCTGCATGTTCTTGACGCCGCCAAGGTTCGAGCGCAGCTTGGCCAGGTCGGCCTGCGCCGACATCCGCTCGCGCGTCGGCAGCAGCGCCAGCTGGCCCTCGGCCTCGTAGCGTTCGAGGTCGTGCAGGCGGTGGATGCGCTGGTTGATCGTCTGGAAGTTTGTGAGCAGGCCGCCTAGCCAGCGGTTGTTGACATAAGGCATGTCCGACGCCTCGGCCACCTGCTGGATCGCGTCGCGGGCCTGCTTCTTGGTGCCGACGAACAGGACCGTGCCGCCGCGGTGGGCCACCTCGGAGGCGAACTGCTGCGCCTGCGCCAACAGCGCAGCCGTCTTGATCAGGTCGATGATGTAGATGCCACTGCGCTCGCCGTGGATGAAGCGGCGCATCTTCGGGTTCCAGCGCCGCGTCTGATGGCCGAAATGGACTCCAGCCTCAAGCAGCTCGGCAATTCCTACCTCGCTCACGTTGTTCCCTTTTCTATCGAGAAGAGGGCTCCGGCTCGCCGGCCTGCCGCCGGCTGCGCCACCCTCTTATTTGTCGTTTGAGCCGGGCACCTCCGTCGCGGACCCGCACTGCTCAGGAGTGCGGGCAGGGCCGCGATGCCTTTGACGCACGGCATTTTGGCTTTCCTACAAGGTCGAGGATAGCCGAAGGCCGCTATCTGGCGCCCGCCGCTTGGCGTGCACGCTCAAGCGCTTCCTGCAGGTCCGCCGGCAGCGGCGCGACGCACTCGATCCGCTCGCCGCTGAGCGGGTGCGGGAATGCCAGGCGCGTGGCGTGCAGGAACTGGCGTAAGAGGCCCAGCAGGCCCGTTGTCCCGTACTCGGGGTCGCCGCAGACCGGATGGCCGATCGCCTGCAGGTGCACGCGGATCTGGTGGGTTCGACCGGTGTCCAGCTTGCACGCAAGCAGGGCAAAGTCGCCGATCCGCTCGCGCAGCTCGAAGTGCGTGCGCGCCTCGCGCGCGGCTACGCCGTCGACGGCCATGCGCGTGCGGACGCGGGGATGACGGCCGATCGCCGCCTCGATCGTGCCGGTCCGAGCCGGCGGGACGCCCTCTGCAAGCGCCAGGTATTCGCGTTCGACCTGCCGCTCGCGCAGCGCCGCCTGCAGACGCGCGTGCGCCTGCTCGCTGCGCGCGACCACGATCAAGCCGGAGGTGTCGCGGTCGAGCCGGTGCACGATGCCGGCCCGCTCGGCGTCGCCGCCGGCCGCCATGCCGGCCAGCAGCTGCGAAAGCGTGCCCTCGCGGTGGCCGCGAGCCGGGTGCACGACCAGGCCGGCCGGCTTGTCGAGCACCAGCACGTGCTCGTCGCGCCAGACGATCGGAAGCTCAGGCCGGCTCACGCCGCTCGACCGCCAGCGCCAGCAACAGCACACCGATCGTGATCGCCGCGTCGGCGAGGTTGAACGGGGGCCAGCCCAACGGCAGCTTGACGAAGTCGGTGACCGAGCCGGCACGGATACGGTCGAGCACGTTGCCGAGCGCGCCGCCGACCAGCATCCCCGTCGGCAGCCAGATCAGCGGTCGTGTGGCGTGGCGGGCGAAGTACGCGAGCAGCACGAGCAGCGCCAGCGCAATCAGCGCTGTGATCGCCCAGTGACGGCCCGGCAGGAAGCCAAAGGCGATTCCCCGGTTGCGGGTGTTGACCAGCTGCAGCCCTGGCAGCAGCGAGCGCGTCTGGCCCGGCACGATCGCCGAGCGCACCGCCGCCTTGCTCAGCTGGTCGACCAGAACCACAACCGCCGCCGTGGCCACCACCAGCAGCCACGCGCGCGTACGCGCGCCGAGCGCCGTCATCGTGCTCAACCGCGGATGATGTCGTTGACGACCACCACGTTCACAAGCGTGAGCGCGAGGATCGCCACGATCGGGCTGAAGTCGAGCATGCCGGCCGTCGGCAGGATCCTTCTAAAGACGCGCAAGTACGGCTCGCAGACTTCGCGCAGGAACGTCAACACCGCATCGGTGAGACGCGAGTACGGCGGGCGCACGCCGAACGCGAACAGCAGCTGCACGACGATGTAGGCGAGGATCAGCAGCGTGTAGACGTAGATCAGCGTCGAGAGGTAGTCGGCGACGTCGCCGCGGGCGCTGGCAAGCAGCACGGCCAACCCGCTCACTGCTCCAGCACCGCGTCAAGCGCGTCGGAGAAGGCAGAGCGTATGCCGCCGCGCTCAAGCGCGTCAAGGCCGCGGGCGGTGATGCCGCCGGGCGAGGTCACCTCGCGGCGCACCGCCAGCGTGTCAAGGCCGCGCGCGCGCAACAGCTCGGCCGTGCCGGCCAGCGTCTCGACCACCAGCTGCGAAGCCTGCGCCGGCGGGATGCCGCGGCGCACGCCCGCGTCGACCTGCGCCTCAGCCACCAGCGCAACATAGGCCGGCGCGCACGACATCAGGCCCATCGCCACGTCGACGAGGCGCTCGTCCAGCTCGACCAGCGCGCCGAGCCGGCCAAACAGCTCGTCAACAGCGTCGGCCGGCTGGTCGGGCTCCTGCGAGTCGACCGCCTTGACCATCGCTCCGGCACGGACCTCCGCCGGCAGCGAAGGCAGGAAGCGGAACACCGGCACGCCGGGATAGGCCTGGCGCAACTCGGCCAGCGGCGTCGCCGCCAGGATCGAGGCGACCGCCTTGGCCTTCGGCGCAAGCTCCTGCGCCACCGCCGAGAGCTGCGCGGGCTTGTGGCAGAGCACGATCAGATCGGCCGCGACGGCGACCTCGACGCCCGAGCCGAGCGCCTGCCCATCGGTCTCCTTCGCCAGCGATTGCGCACGCTCTGAGACCGGGTCGAAGCAAAGCACCGGCTCGCCCCAGCCGCGCGCCAGCGCGCGCGCCATGTTCCCGCAACCGATCAGTCCTATCCGCATAGCGAGGTCAGGCTAGCGGTAGGTATGGGTCCTGAGGCGAGAGATCCAAGCCTCGCAAGGACGCAAGGAGCGAAATGTGCTCTACACATGAGCGACTGAGGACGTAGCGAGGCGCCGGATGTCTCGCCTCAGGACTGGTTGAAGAAGCCCTTTTCGATTAGCCGCGCCCGCTCCTCGGCTGAGATCTCAACGTTGCGCGGCGTCAGCATGAACACCTTGTCGGCGATCCGCTGCATGCCGCCGTCGAGCGCGTAGGTGAGGCCGGAGGCGAAATCGATCAGGCGCTTTGACAGGTCGGCGTCGACGCCCTGCAGGTTGAGGATGACCGGGATCGAGTCCTTGAACTTGTCGGCGATCTGCTGGGCGTCGTTGAAAGACTTGGGGATCACCAGGTGGACCCGCACGTCGCCGTTGCCGCGGGTGACAGGCTTCAGCACGGTCGGACGGCCGCGGGGCTCGTCGTCGGCAAAGATGTCGTCGAAGTCGTCGCGGCGCCGGCGCGAGGAGAGGCGGCGCACGTTCGGGCGCTCGCGATAGCGGTCGGCCGTCTCTTCCTCGTAGGGTGGCTCCTCGTAGTCGTCGTGGTACTCCTCGGCTAGGCCGAAGTAGACGAGCGCGCGGTGCCAGGAGTCGCGAAAGGCCATGTCAAACGTGCTTTTTCGGGGAGAGCGGCGTTTTCCCTGCTCTTGCAAGCATTCTAAGCGAACAGCCGAGTGCCGACCCGCACGATCGTCGCGCCCTCCTGCGCCGCCACCGCGAAATCCTGCGTGGTGCCCATCGACAGCTCCGACAGGCCGTGCTCGGCCGCCAGCTCACGCAGACGGCGGAAGTAGGGACGGCTCTGCTCGGCCTCGCGCGCCAGCGGCGGCATCGTCATCAGGCCGGCGACCGGCAGCGGCGAGCGCTCCAGAAACGACGGCAGCAGCTCGGGCGCGATCCCGTCCTTGGCCGGGTCGCGGGCCAGGTTGACCTCGATCAGCACGCGCAGGCCCGGACGCGCGCGGTCCGCTTGGCGCTCCAGCTCGCGCAGCGCCGACTCGCTGGCCAGCGAATGGATCAAGCGCACGTGCGGAACGATCGCGCGCACGTGTTTGCTCTGCAGCGTGCCGATGAAGTCCCACTCAAACAGCGCTCCGTGAGCGGCGACCTTGCGCTCAAGCTCCTGCGCGCGGTTCTCGCCGAGCAGCTCGATGCCGGCCGCGGCCAGCAGCGGCAGCTCATCGCAGGCGACGTACTTGCACGCAGCCACGATCTGCACCGCGGCCGGATCGCGGCCGGTGGCGGCAATCTCGGCGCGCACCCGCTCCAGATTGGCGCGCACGCGGGCGGCGTCCAGGCCGTGGGCTATTCGAGCCACGCCACGGCGGCCTGGCGGCCCGCTCGCTCGCCTTCGCGGCGATAGGAGAAGAAGCGCTCGTCGCAGATCGTGCAAGCCTCCACGCCGCCACGCACTTCGCTCACACCCGCCGCGGCCAATCGTTCGGCCGCGATCGCGCGCAGGTCGATCAGACGACCGTGGCGATGAGCGCCGCCGAAAGCCGCGTGGACCTCCTCGCCGACCTCGTAGCAGCAGGCACCGGCGCACGGCCCCAGCACGGCCACTATTTCACCCTGCCCACCGACGTCACGCAGGGCCTGCACCCCCTCCTCCAGCACACCGGCGGCAAGGCCGCGCCAGCCGGCGTGCAGCGCCGCTACCGCGTCCTGCGCCCCCAGCACCACCGGCAGGCAGTCCGCCGCCAGCACCATCGCCGCCACGCCGGTCGCGGCGCTGGCGTGCCCGTCGGCGCGAAAGGTCGGCTGTGACGCGCCGTCGGGCAGCGTGCGCACGTCGTCGAGATCCTCGGCAGCGCCCGGGGTGCCGCGCCGGGCGCCGTCGGCGTCGATGCGGCCGACGAGGGTGCCGTGCACCTGATAGCCGCGCACCAGCGCCTGCACCCCGCAGCGCTCGCGCAACGCTACCCGCGCGCGCACGCCCGCCTGCGCCCCGTCACCGCCGACGCTTGACATGTTCCCGTGCCAGCGGTCGCTGAACAGCGCCCGGCCGCACCCCGGCAGCTCGAACACGCTCACAGTTTCACTTCCAGGGCCGCCCGCAGCTCGCTCTCGCGCCCCGGCTCGATCCGCTCTTCCAACAGCAGGCGGTAGGACTCTTCCAAGCGCAACCCGACCTCGGGCCCCTCAGGCACGCCGGCGGCGATCAGGTCGTCTCCCGTCACTTGCAGGGCCACGTGCCGCTGCTCGTCCAGCCATTCTTCGATCAGCGTGCGCCCGTAGGAGCCGGGCCCGTCCTCCATGTCGCGCGCCGCGGCGGCCAGCGCCAGCGACTCGACGGGTGTGCCGTCGGTCAGCTCAAGCACGTCCGGCGTCGTGCCGGCCCCATCGACGCTGTCGGTGACGAAACGGGCGCTGACGGCCGCGCCAAACACCCGCTCGCCGACACCGGCGGGCAGCTCAAGGTCCTGGATGAAGCCGCGCATCGTCGGCTCTGTGTCCTCCTGCGCGAGCTGTCCGGCCAAGCCGAGCAGCAGCGCGGCAGCCAGCAGCACCGCGCGCGAGCCGTCCTCGGGCAGGATCCCCAGAGCCACGCCAACCACGTGCTCGTCAAAGCAGACGCCGCGCTCCCAGGCCGAGAACACGCCGCGACGGTCGAGCTCGCCGAGCACCGCCACCGCGCAGGGCTCGGCAAAAGCAAGCCGCAGCTCCGCCCCCAGACGTGGGCCTGACACTGTTTTCAGGGCGCCCGCGGCAAGTGCCTCGGTAGCCAGCTCGTCGGTGTGCGGATCGATCGAGAAGCCGAGCCTGATCGCATAACGGACCATGCGCAGGATCCGGGTCGGATCGTCGATGAAGCTGCGATCGTGCAGCACGCGCAGCCGGCGCTCGCGAAGGTCGGCAAGCGCGTGCTCAGCCGCCCTGACCTCGCCGGCCCGCTCGCCCGCCAGACCAAGAGCGATCGCGTTGACCGTGAAGTCGCGACGCTGCAGGTCCTGCTCGGGAGTGCCCTGGCTCACCGTAGGCAGAGCGCCGGGCTGTGCATAGCTCTCACTGCGGACTCTCGCCAGGTCGACGTTTGCCTCGGTGGCCCTGACGAGCGCGGTGCCGAAGCGCTCGTGAGCCGTCACATCTCCCCCCAGCCGTGCCGCCAGCTCGCGTGCGCAGGCCTCCACGTCGGCCGGCACGATCGCGTCCAGCTCGCGTGGGCGTATGCCCAACATCAGGTCGCGCACGGCGCCGCCCACCAGTTCGATGCCTTCGCGCTCGCCGGCCAGCGCGATCAGCTCGGCGGCGCCCGGCAGCTCGCGCAACCGCCGCAGCAGGATGTCGCGGTCGCCGGCCAGGAGCGAGGAGCCGCCTGACTGCATCGCGCTCAACCGACCCGTACCGGGATCCCCGCGGCCGCCAGATGGGCCTTCGCCTCGGCGACGGTGTGACGGCCGTAGTGAAAGATCGACGCGCACAGCACCGCGTCTGCTCCAGCCTGCAGCGCCTGCACCAGGTGTTCGAGCTCGCCGGCGCCGCCGGAGGCGATCACGGGAACGTCCACCGCCGCGCTGACCGCGCCCGTCAGCGCCAGGTCATAGCCGTCGGAGGTGCCGTCGCGGTCCATGCTTGTGAGCAGGATCTCGCCGGCGCCGCGCTCGACTGCTTGGCGAGCCCACGCCACAGCGTCGCGGCCGCTGGCGCTGCGACCACCGGCCACGTACGCCTGCCACCCTGCGCTGTCCGGCTCTGCCTTAGCGTCGATCGCCAGCACCACGCACTGCGCACCGAACGTCTCGGCCAGCTCGTCGATCAGCTGCGGCCGGGCCAGCGCCGCTGAATTGACCGACACCTTGTCGGCGCCCGCGTCGAGCACCGCCTGCGCGTCGCGCACGCTGCGGATGCCGCCGCCGATCGTAAACGGCACAAACACGTCGTCGGCCGTGCTGCGAGCCAGCGCGGCAATGGTGTCGCGGCGCTCGTGCGTAGCCGTAATGTCCAGGAACACCAGCTCGTCGGCACCGGCACGGTCGTAATGGGCGGCCAGCTCAACCGGGTCGCCGGCGTCGCGGATGTCGAGGAATTCGACGCCCTTGACGACCCGTCCGCCGTCCACGTCCAGGCAGGGGATCACGCGCTTGTAGTGCACCAGCCCACGGTAGCGACTCCCGGCGGGGACTAGTCGCGCAGCGCGGCAGCGGCCTGCGCGACCGTGAAACGGCGCTCGTACAGCGCCTTGCCGACGATCGTGCCGTCCAAGCCATCGACGGCAGCCAGCGCCTCCAGGTCGGCCAGGGCGCCGATCCCACCCGAGTAGACCAGGCTGCCTTTGACCGCCGCGGCGACCTCGGCGACCTGCTCGCGGTCGGGGCCTTCAAGCATGCCGTCACGATCGACGTTGGTGAAGACCAGGTCGTGCGCCCCCTGCTCGGCCAGGTGCTCGACCACGTCGCTGACATCCAGGTCGATCGTCTCCGTCCAGCCCGCCGTGGCGACCTTGCCGCCGCGCACGTCGACCGAGACGAGCACCTGGCCCGGCCAGCGCCGCAAACAGTCGGCCAGGAAACCCGGGTCCAGGAAGGCCGCCGTGCCCAGAATCACGCGCGCGGCGCCTGCCGCGAGCGCTTCCTGCACAGCTCCCGGCGATCGCAGGCCGCCGCCGAACTGGACCGGCACTCCCGTCTCGGCGACGATCCGGCGCAGGTGCTCAAGGTTGGCCGGGGCGCCGAGCCGAGCACCGTCCAAATCGACCACGTGTAGGCGCTTTGCTCCTTCAGCGACCCACGCCCGCGCGGCCGACAGCGGGTCCTCGTCATAGACCTTCTTGGCCGCGAAGTCGCCCTTTTGCAGCCGCACGGCCTTGCCGTCCAGCATGTCGATCGCCGGGTACAGCTTCACGAGGCGACGGGCGTGGCGGTGGCGCTGCGCGCGCAGATCTGAGTGAAATTTGCCAGCAGGCGCAGGCCGGCCGCCGAGGACTTCTCGGGGTGAAATTGGACGCCGTAGAAGCTGCCGCGGGCAACGACGCTGGCAAACTGGCCGGCGTAGGTGGAGAGGCCCAGCACGTCCTGCTGCGCGGCCGGCACCGGAGCAAACGAGTGGACGTGGTAGAAGGCGCAGCGTTCGGGCAGACCCTCTAGCAGCGGCGAGCCCTCGACGCGCAGCGCGACCTCGTTCCAGCCGATGTGCGGCAGCTTCAACCCATCGTGGGGCAGCTCGTGCACCTCGCCGGCCAGCAGCCCCAAGCCCTGGGCACCGCCCTGCTCGCTGGAGCACTCGAACGCCAACTGCATGCCCAGGCAGATGCCAAGCAGCGGCCGGCCACCACTCACCTGCTCAAGCAGCAGCTGGTCAAGGCCCAGCTCGTGCAGACGCCGCATCGCCTTGGGAAAGGCGCCGACGCCGGGCACGACCAGCCCGTCGCAGCCACGCAAGGCGGTCGCGTCGGCGCTGACGAGCACTTTCGCGCCGACGTGCTCGAACGCCTTCTGCACCGAGCGGCGATTGCCCATGCCGTAGTCGACCAGGCCGATCCGCACAGGCCCGCTCACGCCGTCAACGTCCCCTTCGTGCTGGGCACGCCCGTCTCGGCCGGGTCGATCGCGACCGCGGCGCGCAGCGCGCGCGCGAACGCCTTGAAGGCCGCCTCGATCATGTGGTGGGCGTTGCTGCCAGTTTCCACTTCCAGGTGCAGAGTCAGCTTGGCCGCATTGGCAAAAGCGCGGAAGAACTCCTCAGTCAGCTCGTGGTCGAACCCCCCCGTGGCCCCTGGCGGAAGCTCGGCGCTCACCAGCGCGTAAGGGCGCCCGGAAATGTCGATCGTGCACGCTGCCCGGGCCTCGTCCATCGGCACGACAAAAAATCCATACCTGAAAATGCCGGTCCGACTTCCCAGCGCACGGTCGATTGCCTGACCGAGCACGATCGCCGTGTCCTCGGCCGTGTGATGCGCGCCGGTCTGCAGGTCGCCGTCGACCTGCACGTCGAGGTCCAGGCGGGCGTGGCGGGCGAGCAGGTCGAGCATGTGGTCGAGAAAGCCAACGCCGGTGCTGCGCGTGCCGGCGCCGTTGCCATCGAGCGCGAGCGTCAAGCGCACGTCGGTCTCGGCGGTCTTGCGCTGCACGGTCGCTGTGCGGGGGTCGCTCATCTCACTCTCCATTCTCGCTCACCGCCCCCTCGGGTGCCCGCGCGAGCATCGAACGGGCGTGCAGGGGAAAGCCCTCGGCCAGCGCGATCGGCGCGCCGGCACGGGCCAGCTTCGCCGCCGCCTGCTCACCGATCTCCACAACCGACATGCGTCGGCGGAAGTGCCGCGGCGACAGCGCCGAGGCAAAACGCGCGGCGCCGCCGGTCGGCAAGACGTGGTTGGAGCCGGCCGTGTAGTCGCCGAACGCCGTCGCGCCGCCGCGCCCGAGCAGCAGGCAGCCCGCGCTCCTGACCTTCGCTTGCAGCGCCTGCTCGGCTGCGCCGACCAGCTGCAGGTGCTCGGGCGCGAAGGCGTTGGCCAGCTCGATCGCCGCCGCCGCGGTGGCGACCTGCACGAGCACGCAGGCGTCGGGCTCAAGCTCGGGGTAGCCGGCGGCTTCGCGTTCGATCGCCGCTTGCAGCGCGTCGAGCGCCTCGGCAGAGCTGGACACAGCCGCCACCAAGCTGCCGCTGCCGTGCTCTGCCTGGGCAAGCAGGTCAAGCGCGACCAGCGACACGTCGGCGTCGGGGCCGAGCACGACCAGCAGGTCGCTCGGGCCGGCAAAGCCCTCGATGCCGACCACGTGCGAGAGGCGGCGCTTGGCCTCTTGCACGTACAGGTTGCCCGGCCCGACGATCGCGTCCACGGGCGCGACCGTCTCGGTGCCGTAGGCGAGCGCCGCGATCGCCTGCGCGCCACCCATGCGATAGACCGTCTGCACCCCGCACAGCCGGCAGGCGGCAAGGATCGCCTGCTGGGCCTGGCCGTCGGGCCCCGGGGGGGTGCACACCGCCACGTCGACGACGCCAGCTGCGCGCGCGCTGACGACCCCCATCACGACCGTGCTCGGATAGGCGGCGCGGCCACCGGGCGCGTAGACGGCGGCGGAGGCGACCGGCAGCTCGCGCACGGTCACACGATGACCCTGCGGCAGCACGACCGGGATCTGGTCGGGCCCGATCGTCGCGTCAGCCACCTGCGCGACGTTGGCGATCGCCACCTGCAGGCCCGCGACGACGTCGAGCGGCAATTGCTCCAAGGCCCCGTCCAGCTCCGCTTCGCTCACGCGCAGCGGCAGCGGGTCGGCGCCGGCCGTGTCAAAGCGGCGGGTGTGCTGGGCCACGGCCGCATCCCCCCCGCTTCGCACCGCCGCGAGGATCTCGGCGACCGAGCGTTCGACCTGCTCGCCGACCTCGTCGACCATCCCACGCAAGCGTCGAGCCGCCTGCTCGGGCGTGCCCTCGCGCGAGGGATCGGTGACGTCAAGCCGCTCTACGCGCACGCTTCAGGCACCGTTCAGACGCTTGACGAGCGCATCAATCTCGGCCGCGCGCAGCTTGTGAGCGACGGGATTAGCGACCAGACGCGCGGTGCAGTGAACGATCTGCTCGCGCACGACCAGGTCGTGTTCGCGCAGTGTCGTGCCGGTCGCGGTCAGGTCGACGATCGCCTCGACCATGCCGGTCAGCGGCGCCAGCTCGACCGAGCCCTTGACCTCGACGATCTCGGCCTGGCGGCCGGTCTGGTCGAAGTAGCCTGCCGCGATGCGCGGATACTTGGTGGCGACGCGCATCACCCCCAGCCGCCGCAAAGCCTCAGCCGCCGGGTCCGGCCCCACCTTGCTGGCCAGCACCATCGTGCAACCGCCGTAGCCAAGGTCGAGCAGCTCATAGACGCCGCGGCCGCGCTCGCCGCTGCCGCCGGCCGCCTGCTCCAGCAGCACGTCCTTGCCGGTGATGCCGATGTCGGCCGCCCCGGACTCGACATACGTCGGCACGTCGGATGGGCGCATGGTGATTACGCCGATGTCATCGAACAGCAGCTTGCGATCGTTGCTGCTCAGCTCGGCGGTGTCCAGCCCAAGGCCCGTGAGCAGCTCAACCGTCTCTTTGAACAGGGCACCGCGCGGGACCGCGATCGTCAATCCGCCGAGCGCGCTCACGGCAGCTGTGCTCCAGTGCCGCGCTCCTCGCCGAGCAAGGCTATGTGCAGGCGGTCCACTCCAAGCGCGAAGCCGACGGCCGGCAGCGGACGGCCGTAGCGCCCGAGCAGGTCGTCGTAACGCCCGCCACCGCCGATCGGGGCGCCAAGCGCGCGATCGTAGACCTCGAACACCGCCCCCGTGTAGTAGCCGATCGAGCGCACCAGGCCAAGGTCGAAGATCACGCGGGCGGCCACGTCGGCGGACAGCAGCTCATAGACGTCGCGCATGTTCGCCGCTGCCGCCGCCAACGCCGGATTGGACGCGTCAAGCACATCGGCGCCACCGCGCCGCTGCGGGGCTTCCAGCAGCAGCTTGCGATCCTCGGCTGAAAGCTCAAGCGCCGCCAGCTGCTCGCCGAGGCCGACGAAGTCGCGGCCGACCAGCGCCTGCAGCAGCGCCGGGCGGTCCCGCTCGCCGACGCCGACGCTCGCCATCAGCGCCGGGTACAGCGAAGCGTCGCCCAGCCCGATCCGGTAGCCCTCAAGCCCGACCGTGTCAAGCGCGTCGCACAGCACGGCGAGCACTTCGGCGGTGCCGGCCGGGGCGGGAACCCCAACCAGCTCCACACCCGCCTGCAGCAGCTCGCGCGGCTGGCCGCGCTGCGGCGGCACGCCGCGGTAACAGTGAGCCAGGTAGCAGAAGCGAAGCGGCGGCTCGGAGGTCGGGTAGCGGGTCGCGACCACGCGCGCGATCGGCACGGTCATGTCCGAGCGCAGGACGAGTGTGGCGCCGGTCTCGTCGAAGACGCGGTAGGCAGGCTGCGCTTCGGCCATGTCGGCGCGGGCCAGCACCGACTCGTACTCAAGCGCCGGCGTGTACACCTCGCCGTAGCCGTGGCGCTCGAACACGCCGCGCAGCTTGTCGGTGATCGCGCGCACCTCGCGCGTCTCGTCTGGCAGCACGTCGCGCGTGCCACTGGGAATCGGGTGAATCACGCTTACGCGTGGACGGGCTCGGTCGCGACCCGCTCGATGCGCGCGCCCAGCTCGCGCAGGCGCTCGTCGATGCGCTCATAGCCGCGGTCGATCTGGCGGATGTTGCCGATCTCGCTGCGACCGTCGGCGCACAGCGCTGCCAGCAGCATGGCCATCCCGGCGCGGATGTCGGGCGACTCGACGCGCTCGCCGCGCAGCCGCCGCGGGCCGGTGACGATCGCGCGGTGGGGGTCGCACATGACGATGTCGGCGCCCATCAGGATCAGCTTGTCGGTGAAGATCAGCCGGTTCTCGAACATCCACTCGTGGACGAGGATCGACCCCTCGGCCTGGGTCGCGAGCGCGACGGCGATCGACGTCAGGTCGGCGGGAAAGGCCGGCCACGGGCCGTCCTGGATCTTGCTCTTGTATTCGCCGACGTCCGCCTGCGCGACGAGCTTCTGGCCGCCGGGCACGATCACGTCATTGCCGTCGAGCTGCGTGCGCAGACCGAGTCGCTCGAACACGAGGCGGATCATCCGCAGGTCACCAGGGACGGTGTCCTTGATCCGCAGCTCGCCGCCGGTGACGCCCGCGAGCGCCATGAAGCTGCCGATCTCGATGTGGTCGGGCGCGACGTCGTGCTCGCAGCCGTGCAGGCGCTCGGCGCCCTGGACGGTGATCACGTTCGAGCCGATCCCCTGGATGTCGGCGCCCATCTTCAGCAGCATCCGCGCCAGGTCCTGGACGTGCGGCTCGCACGCGGCGTTGCCGATCACCGTCGTGCCCGGCGTCAACGACGCGGCAAGCAGCACGTTCTCGGTCGCCATCACCGACGGCTCGTCCATGAACACGTCCGTCGGGCACAGGCCGCGCGGCGCGCTGAGCGCGATCCCGCCGTTGCACACGACCGTCGCGCCCATCGCGCGGAACGCGTCGAGGTGCGGGTCCAGGCGTCGGCGGCCGATCACGTCGCCGCCCGGCGGCGGCATCACCGCGCGTCCGAACCGCGCGAGCAGCGGCCCCGCGAGCAGGAACGACGCGCGAATCAGCTCTGCGAGCTCGCGCTCGACCTCGATCTCGCGCGCGGTCGCCGCGCACAGCGCGACTTCGTTCGGCCCGCGCCAGGCCACCGACACGCCGAGCGCGCGGAGGATGTCGAGCATCGCCTCGACGTCGCGGATCCGCGGAACGTTGCGCACGACGACCTCGTCCTCCGTGAGGAGCGAGGCGGCGAGAATCGGCAGCGCACCGTTCTTGTTTCCGGCCGGGACCATCGTGCCGGAGAGCGGCACGCCACCTTCGATGACGAACTTCTCCATGAGCTGTACGCGCCGCCGTCGGCCCCACGGCGGGGCTTTCGAATCGCGTCGCGCAAGCGTAACAGCCATCTGCCCGGTAGTTCGAGGCGCGCGTCCGGACCCCTGCTCGCGTAGGCGGTTGTCGTCGACGCGGCCGCAGCATGAGCGCCGTCGCGCGGTGGCCCGCGATCTCGGGCTGGATCGCAGTCTCCGTTGGACCGTCTCTCCGGCGCGACCGGGGTCGCACTGGGGCCGTAGCGGCTGAGGAGCCGGGACCGGCGATTGGCGGGGGTTGCGACACGCCCGCGCAGGCCGGCCTTTGCAATTCTCCTTGCAGCCTTTCCACCCCGAAAATGGCTCTGCAGTGCGGGTTTGCGACACGACCCTGCACACGTACACACGTTCGCATAGGCTCCGTCCGAGCCCGTGCCTAGCTTGTACGAACAGATGTTCGCCACCGCCAAGAGCTCCAAGCTCGCGCAGCGCACGTTCGGTGCCCTGCGCCTAACACGCTCGTTCCTATTGCTCGAGGACGACTATGACGTCGACTGGGAGGTCGACCTGGACGAGCCCGTGGCGCACGATCATCCGCATCGAGTGCCGCTGCGCGGGCCCGGAAGGCGCTCGCGCAGCGGGCGCGAGCGTCGCGCGGGCGCGACGGCGCCGAGAGCTGCGAGCTGCGTCTCGCCCGTCAACGCACCGGCCCGCACACGTCTGGAGGAGTCCCATGGAGCAACGACTGAGCGTCGTCACCCTCGGCACGAGCGATCTGAGGCGAGCTCGCGCCTTCTATGAAGCGCTCGGCTGGCGCAGCCGCGCCGCGCCCGACGACGATGTCGTCTTCTTTCAGATCGGTGGCAGCGTCTTCTCGCTGTGGGACCGCGAGCGCCTGGCCGAGGACAGCGGCGTCGCAGTCGGCAGTGGCTTTGGCGGCGTGACGCTCGCGCACAACGTGCGCTCGGACGTCGCGGTCGACGAGATCGTCGCCGCGGCCGGCGCCGCCGGCGGGACGATCGCACGGGCCCCCGGCCCGACGTTCTACGGCGGGTACTCGGGAGTGTTCCTCGACCTCGACGGGTACCCGTGGGAGGTCGCCCACAACCCGCACTGGGAGATCGCCGA
>DASUIH010000023.1:0-92071 GCA_036279855.1 Solirubrobacteraceae bacterium
CATCGCAAGATGACGCTGGACGAGGCGCTTGAGTTCGTGCGCGAGGACGAGTGCGTGGAGGTCACACCGGAGACGGTGCGCGTGCGCAAGGTCGAGCTGAACAGGGTCGAGCGCCACAAGGCAGCGCGAGCGCGACGCTAAGCTCGGCTGCGTGGGGACCATGACGCCGCGCGCAAAGAACATCGCCCTGCTGCTGCTGGCGATGACGCAGTTCGTGGTCGTCATCGACGCCTCGATCGTCAACGTCGCGCTGCCGTCGATCGGGCGCGCGCTGCACTTCTCGCAGGACAACCTGACCTGGGTCGTCAACGCCTACACGCTCACGTTCGGCGGCTTCCTGCTGCTCGGCGGCCGCCTGGCCGACCTGCTCGGCCGCAGGCGCATGTTCATGATCGGCCTCGTCGTCTTCTCGCTCGCGTCGCTCGCCGGGGGCCTCGCGCAGTCGGAGGCGTGGTTGATCGTCGCCCGCTCCGTGCAGGGGCTGGGCGCCGCGATTGTCTCGCCCGCGGCGCTGTCGATCATCACGACGACGTTCGCCGAAGGCGAGGAGCGCAATCGCGCGCTGGGCGTATGGGGCGCGGTCGCCGGCGCCGGCGGCGCGGCGGGAGTGCTGCTGGGCGGCATCCTGACAACGCTGTCCTGGCGCTGGGTGCTGTTCGTCAACGTCCCGATCGGCCTCATCTGCACGCTGCTGGCTCCGCGCATCCTGATCGAGAGCCATGCGGAATTCGAGACGCGGCGCTTTGACTTCGCCGGCGCCGTAACGGTCACCGCCGGCCTGTCGCTGCTGGTTTACGCGCTGGTCGACGCCGTCAACGTCGGTTGGGGCTCGGCCGCGACCATCGGCAAGATCGCCGGCGCGCTTGCGCTGCTCGCGGTCTTCGTCGCGATCGAGAGCCGCGAGCGCGCGCCGCTGATGCCGTTCTCGATCTTCCGCCTGCGCACGCTGCGCGGCGCAGACACCGTGGCGCTGCTGATCGGCATGTCGCTGTTCTCGATGTTCTTCTTCATCTCGCTGTACATGCAGCAGGTGCTGGGCTACTCGCCGTTGCACGCCGGCCTCTCCTACCTGCCGCTGGCGGTCGGGATCATCCTCTCGGCCGGCGCCGCGTCGGCGGCCTCGACGCGCTTCGGCTTCAAGCCGGTCCTGGTCACCGGCCTGCTGTTCATCACCGCCGGCCTGCTGTGGTTCTCGCGCGTGCCGGCGCACGGCGGCACGTTCGCCGGCGACGTGCTCGGGCCGTCGCTGCTCGCGGCGGTCGGCTTGGGGCTCTCGTTCGTGCCGGTGACGATCGCGGCGGTCACAGGCACGCGCCCGCACGAGGCCGGTCTCGCCTCGGGCCTTGTCAACACCGCTCAGCAAGTTGGCGGCGCGCTCGGCCTGGCGATCCTCGCGACCGTCGCCAACAGTCGCACCAAGGACATCCTGCACGGGGGCAACCACGACTTCGCCTACGCGCTGACCAAGGGCTTTGAGCGGGCCTTTCTGGTCGGTGCAGGCTTCGCGCTCGTCGGTGCGCTGCTCGCGCTCGTGCTGATCTCCAGCCGCGACAGCCGCGAGCACTCGTTGGACGCGCGTGGCCTGCTTGGCGCCGAGCAGAAGGCTCCTGCCTAGCATGTCTCGTCGATGACCGCGATCGAGGCGCGCGGACTGCACAAGAGCTACGGCAGCGTGCACGCCGTGCGCGGCGTTGACATCGCGATCGAGGCGGGCGAGACGGTCGCGCTGCTCGGTCCCAACGGGGCAGGCAAGTCCACCACGATCGACATGATCCTTGGGCTCGCCGAGCCCGACGCGGGTGAGGTGTCAGTGCTCGGCGGCACACCCACGGCCGCTGTTGACTCCGGCTTCATCGGCGCCATGCTGCAGACCGGCGCGCTGATCCGCGACCTGTCGGTGCGCGAGCTGGTGCAGATGGTGGCTTCGCTGTATCCCGACCCGCTGGGCGTGGAGGAGGCGCTTGAGCTGACCGGGATGACGGCGCTGGCCGACCAGCGCACGCAGAAGCTCTCAGGCGGCGAGACCCAGCGCGCCCGTTTCGCCGTGGCGATCGTCGCCAACCCGAAGCTGCTCGTGCTCGACGAGCCGACCGTGGCGATGGACGTCGAGGGCCGGCGCTCGTTCTGGGCGACGATGCGCGAGCTGGCCGCGCAGGGCCGCACGATCCTGTTTGCCACCCACTACCTGGAGGAGGCCGACGCCTACGCCGACCGCGCCGTGCTGATGGCACACGGACGCGTTGTCGCCGACGGGCCGACCAACGAGATCAAGGCACGCGTGGGAACGCGCACGATCAGAGCGACGCTGCCGGATGCTGACCTCGACGCACTGCGGGCGTTGCCGGGCGTCAGCGAAGCCGACCGTCGCGGCGAGGGGATCGTTTTGACCTGTGTGGACTCCGATGCTGCGATCCGAGCGCTCCTGCAGGCGTACCCGCAAGTGCGCGATGTCGAGATTGCCGCGGCGGCACTGGAGGAGGCGTTCGTGGAGCTGACCGCCGATGAGCCGGAGGCGGGCGCCGGAGCGAACGGCGGGGCGGGCAAAAGCGTCGTCGCCGGCACGGGGGGCTGACTTGAGCTCGCTTGCCTACACCCGCTTTGAGCTGCTGCGCGTGCTACGCAATCGGCGCTTCTTCTTCCTGTCGCTGGGCTTTCCGCTGATCCTCTACTTCCTGATCGCCGGCTCCAGCCGCAGTACGACGAATCTCGCCAAAACCGGCATTTCGGCGCCGCTGTACTTCATGGTCGGGATGATCGCCTTCGGGACGATGGGCGCGATGCTCTCCTCTGGCGCGCGGATCGCCGCCGAGCGGGCGGTGGGCTGGAACCGGCAACTGCGCATCAGCCCGCTCTCGACGCGCTCCTATCTGCGCGCAAAGGTGCTGACGGCCTATCTGATGGCGTTGTTGTCGATGGCGGTGCTGTACGTGTCGGGGGCAGTGCTCGGAGTGAGCATGTCGCTCTCGGATTGGGTCTCGATGACGCTCTTGATCCTCGTCTGTCTGGTTCCGTTCGCCGCGCTCGGGATCGCAATCGGCCACATGCTCACGCCGGACTCGATCGGCCCGGCGATGGGCGGCGGCGTTGCGCTGTTCGCGTTTCTCGGCGGCACCTGGTTCCCGCTACCAAGTCAGGGCTTCCTGCACGATGTCGGTCAAGTGCTCCCTTCCTACTGGCTGGTGCAGGCAAGTCACGTCGCGATCGGCGGACACCCGATGGGGACGAAGGGATGGGCTGTGATCGTCGCCTGGACAGTGGTGCTGGCGGCGGTCGCGCGCCGTGCGTACCGGCGGGACACGGGACGCGTCTGAGCTGTCCGGCGAGGCTGCATCGGCTGGCGCACGCGTCGGATGCGACCGATAGGGTGGCGCGCATGAACAGAACGATCAGACGTCCGAACGCCTTGCTCGCGATGCTGTGCACCGCGCTGATGACCCTGCTGACGGTCGCTCCCGCTCTCGCCGCCGGCGTCCACTTCGAACGCGAGGGTCTCAAAAGCTACGAAGCGCAACTGCAGAAAGGCGAAGTGCACGCGCTCACATTCCATCCGGCCACAGGCAGCGGCACTGCCGGCCACCTGCACATTTCGCTGAACAACGGCGAACACATGAGCGTTACCTACGCAACCGGCGAACAGGCAAAGTTGGTCGCGCAGGCGCAGGCCGCGAACGCGCGCGTGAAGGTGGCGGCCGCAACTACCAAAAAAGCCGCACCGGCTAAACACAAACTGCGTTACATCGCCGGCGGGATACTGATCGTCGTGATCGTCGTCGTGCTGATCGTGCTGCTGGTCGGCCGTCGTCGCGCCGTCGCCGGCGAGGGGGCGACGCAGGCTTCCTCGGGCGAGGACGCCGCCTAGACCCGCCTTAGGGTCTATCTCGGTAGGAGCTGCACGTCTCGATTGCCTTCGCGATACTGCGTCCTCGGCACTCGACTTGGTGCCACCAAGCCTTCGCGCCTGCGTCCTTGTCTCGCTCGACACTCGGACGCCCCAGCCGCACACCTCCTACCGAGATAGACCCTCAGCAGCACGGCCGCGTGCGCGTCCGGCGCGCGCGCGGCGGCGGCCCGGAGTGCAGCACGTGCAGGGCGACTCGCAGGTCATGGGCGAGCATGTCGACCATGTCACGCGAGAAGTTCTCCTTGACGACCATGCGCAGCACGGTGATGTGCTGGGCTTCGGGCGGCAGTGTGTAGGCGGGCACGATCCAGCCGTGCTCGCGCAGCATGTGCGAGAGCAGCGTCAGGTCGGTGCGCTCGGGGTCGGTGGCGCGCAGCGCGACGATCGGGAAGTCCGCGCCGTCGTTGAGTAGCTGCAGCCCGTCGATGTCGCTGAGCTTGCGTGCCAGCGATTGTGCGTTTGCCAATGTGCTGGCAACGATGTCGGCGTAGCCCTCGTGGCCAAGGCGCAGGAAGTTGTAATACTGCAGGACGACTGAATTGGAAGGTCGCGAGAAGTTCAGCGAGTAGTTGGGCATGTCGCCGCCGAGGTAGTTGATGTGAAACACCAACTCCTCGGGCAGGTCCGAGCGGTCGCGGAAGACGACGGTGCCCATGCCGGGGTAGACCAGCCCGAACTTGTGGTTGGACACGTTGATCGAGCGCACGTGTGGCAGCCGGAAGTCCCATTCCAGGTCCGGCTGGGAGAAGGGTGCGACAAAGCCGCCGGAGGCGGCGTCGATGTGCAGAGGCACGTACAGCCCCTGCTCTGACTCCAGCCGCCCCAGCAGCGCGTCGATCGAGGCAAAGTCGTCGGACTGGCCGGTGAAGGTGGTTCCGAGCACGCCGGCGACGGCGATCGTGTTCTCGTCGATCAACGGTTGCACCTGCTCGGCGCCGATCGTGTAGCGCCCCTCCTGCATCGGCACGATGCGGGCCTCCACCTCGAAGTAGCGGGCGAACTTCTCCCAGCAGGTGTGCACGTCAGCCCCCATCACCATGTTCGGCGCCTCTGTCGACTTGCCGGCCGCGCGGCGGCGCAGCTGCCAGGAGCGCTTGTGCGCGAGCATCGCCAGCATGATCGCCTCGGAGGAGCCGATCGTTGCCGTGCCGGTCGGTTTCTCACCCGCCGGGGCGTGGAACAGCCGCCCGATTATCGAGACGACACGCTCGTGCACGACCTCGGTCTGCGGGTACTCGTCCTGGTCGATCAGGTTCTTGTTGAGCGTCTCTGTGGCCAGTCGATCGGCCTGTGGCTCCATCCAACTGGTCACGAACGAGGCCAGGTTCAGCGCCGGGTTGCCGTCGAGGTTGAGCTCGTCGTGGACGAGCTGATAGGCGGCATCGGCGTTCATCCCCTGCTTGGGCAGGCGGTACTTGGGCACGTCGTGGGAGAAGCAGCGCGCGGCGTAGGTCGGCGTGTGCAGCTGGTCGGAGTCGAGCTCAAGTTCGTGCATGTCTGCCTTTCTCGCGCTCGTCTGTGCCTTATCGGGCAGAGTGTCTTTGCGCGTGCTGGGAGGGCGGTGGCGTCGAGCCACTGACACCCACGGTGGAGACGAGCCCCGCCGCGCACATCGCGGTAACGGTGAGCGTCCGCAGTCGTTTTGGGGTGAGCCAGGAGAAGCCGTGCGTCTGCAGCCAGGTTCTGAAGCCGGTCGCGGCCGAGGCGGCCGCCATTGCGCAACCGACGCACATGCAGCAGAAGGTAGCCGATCGGCTGCCGGGCCACGCTACCGGGCACGCCGCCAAAGCGCGGACGCCGACGATCGGCAATAATAAGACTTAGTCTCGATGACTATGGCCCTCCTGCCCAAACGCCCCCCTCACGTGCTTGCCATAGCGGCGGCTGTGCTTGCCGTCGCTGTCGCCGGTTGCTCCTCGCGTGAAACGATCCAAGAGGACTCCGGTGTGCTGCAAGTCGTCGCGGCCGAGAACTTCTGGGGAAGCGTCGCCGCGCAGCTTGGCGGCAACAGGGTTGTAGTTCACAGCATCGTCGTCAACCCGGACACCGACCCGCACAGTTACGAGCCGACGGCAGCTGACGCGCGCGCGATGGCGGCCTCGGAAATGACGATCGTCAACGGCACCGGCTACGACGAATGGGCCTCGCGTCTGCTGGCGGCGAACCCCGACGGGAGCCGGGTTGTCCTCAATGTCGGGAATCTGCTGGGCTATCGGACCGGCCAGAACCCACACCAGTGGTATTCGCCTGCGCACGTGCATCGGGTGATCGCCCAGATCGTTCTCGACTATCAACGGCTGCGGCCGGCTGACGCGGCCTACTTCGCCGCTCGTCGGCGTGCCCTGGAAACGGACGGGCTGGCTCGCTACCAAGCGCTGATCGCACAGGTCAGAGCGCGCTACCAAGGGGTGCCGGTCGGCTACAGCGAGAGCATTTTCCAGCCGCTTGGCGAAGCGCTCGGCCTGCGCCTGATCACTCCCTACAGCTTCGCCAAGGCGGTTGCCGAGGGTGGCGAAGTCAGCGCGCAGGACAAGCTGACGGTGCAGCGCCAGCTCTCCCGGCGCGAAGCAAAGGTGTGGGTGCTCAACAGTCAGAACCTCACCCCCGAAGTCCAGCGCGCCGGCGAAGCTGCTCGCAGCGCGGGATTGCCGGTGGTCTCGATCACCGAGACGCTTTCGCCGGCGACAGCCAGCTTTCAGCAATGGCAGGTGTCCCAACTGCAAGCGCTGCGGGAAGCGCTACACGCCGCGACGGGTCGGTGACGGGCGTTGGCTGAACAGGCGACGCCGAGCATCGGCGAGCAACCCCGACCGGCCGTCGAGCTGCACGGCGCGCAGGTAAGCCTTGGCGGTCGCGTCGTCTGGCGTGAGGTGACGCTGAGCGTCGGCGAGGGCGAATTCGTGGCGGTGCTCGGCCCCAACGGCAGCGGCAAGTCGACGCTGCTCAAGGCGATCCTTGGGCTGGTGCGCACGCAGCCGGGAATGGTGTCGGTGCTCGGTCGCCCGCCGGGTCGCGCCAAGGGCGAGATCGGCTACCTGCCTCAGCGTCACGGCTACGACGTGGCGCTGCCGATCCGCGGCGTCGATCTCGTGCGACTCGGACTTGACGGCGCTCGCTGGGGCGTGCCGCTGCCGTTCGGGCCTGGCGGCGGCGGGCGCAGGGCTGCGCGCGTTCGCGTGCGGGAAGCGATCGAGCTGGTGGGAGCAAGCGCCTATGCGCGGCGTCCGCTCGGCGAGCTGAGCGGCGGCGAGCAGCAGCGGATCCTGATCGCGCAAGCGCTGGTGCGAGAGCCGCGGTTGTTGATGCTCGACGAGCCGTTGGACAGTCTCGACCTGCCCAACCAGACGGTGGTCACAGCGCTGCTGCGCCGGATCTGTGACGAGCGGCAGGTGGCGGTGCTGTTGGTTGCCCACGACGTCAATCCATTGCTGGCCCACATCGACCAGGCGATCTACCTCGCTCGCGGGCGTGCTCTGCAGGGCTCCGTTGACGAGGTGATCGAGCCGGAGCGGCTGAGCAAGCTGTACGGCGCTCCGATCGAGGTGCTGCGGGCAAGCGACGGGCGCCTGGTCGTCGTCGGCGCGCCCGACGCGCCGCACGTACACGGGCACAGGCACTGATGGGCGAATCGACGCTCAGCTGGAACCCGGCGGATGACGTGCGCCAGTTGCTGCACTATCCGTTCATGGTCCATGCCTTCGCGGCGGGCACGATCGTCGCGATCGTGGCGGGCCTGATCGGTTGGTACGTGACGCTGCGCCGGCAGACGTTCGCCGCTCACACGATCGCCGTGATGTCCTTTCCAGGCGCGGCGGGCGCTGCCTTGGCGAGCCTCCCGATAGCTTTTGGCTACTACCTGGCCTGCGCGCTGGCGGGCGTGGCGATCGGCGCGGGGCGGCGCGTGCGCTCACGCGAGTCGGCGACGATTGGAGCGGTGCAGGTCGCCGGCCTGGCGCTCGGCTTCTTGTTCTTGGGCCTGTACGGCGGCGTGCTTGAGGATCTGGAGACACTGTTGTTCGGCAGCTTCCTTGGCATCGACACGGCTCAAGTGCTGACGCTGCTGGCGGTCGCGGGCGCGGTCCTGGTGACGCTGGCGCTTGTCGGTCGGCCGCTATTGCTGGCTTCGCTTGACTTGCAGGTGGCCAGGGCCTGGGGGTTGCCGGTGCGGGCACTGGACATGGGCTTCATGCTGCTGTTGGCGCTGGCGGTTGCCGCGATCAGCCAGCTGACCGGAGCGCTGCTCGTGTTCGCGCTGTTGGTGGCGCCGGCAGCCGCTGCGCAGACGCTGACCGGCCGGCCGGGGTTGGGGCTGCTGGTAAGCGTGACGATCGCGCTGGCCGTTGTCTGGGGCGCGCTGGCGCTCGCTTACTTCTCGATCTACCCGCTTGGCTTCTTCGTCAGCTCGCTGGCTTTCACCGCCTATCTGCTGGCAAAGCTCGGCCGCGCGATTGCGATGAACACTCGCGCCCGGCGCGCCATGTCCCTAGACGGTGGGCGCATGTCGCCGGCACAGGCCGGCTAGCTCGATGTTTGCGCACGAGTTCGTCCGCAACGCTCTGCTCGCCGGCTCGGCGGTGTCGATCGCGGCGGGGCTGGTCGGCTGGTTCGTGGTGCTGCGCGGCCAGGTGTTCGCTGCCGACGCGCTCTCGCACGTGGCGTTCGTCGGAGCGATCGCCGCGGCCGTCATCGCGATCGACGAGCGCATTGGGCTGTTCGCGCTCACACTTGCGCTGGCTGCGGTGATGGCTGGGCTGGGGCGGCGCGCGCAGGCTGACGACGTGACGATCGGAGTGGTCTTCTCGTGGGTGCTTGGCGTCGGCGCGCTGCTGATCTCCCTGCTTTCCAGCAGCTCTTCAGGTGGTGGTGGGCTGATCGTCGCCAACTCTCTGTTCGGGTCGGTGTTCGCGCTCACATCAGCTCAGACGCTCGCGGCCGTCGCGCTGGGTGCCGTTGTGTCGCTGGCGGCTGTAGCGCTCGCACGCCCGCTGCTGCTCGCCTCGCTCGATGCTGAGCTGGCGGCTTTGCAGGGCGCGCCGGCCCGGGTGCTGGCGGTGTTGCTGCTGTTGCTGCTCGGCGCCGTCACGGCGGAGGGCACGCAAGTAGTCGGAGCTTTGCTGGTGCTCGGACTGATCGCCGCGCCGGCCGGCGCGGCGCAAAGGCTGACCGCTCGGCCCTACCGCGGCATGGTGCTGTCCGCAGCGATCGCGCTCGCGTCGGTGTGGGGTGGAGTGGCGCTGGCCTACGCGATCCCGTCGCTGCCGGCGGGCAGCGCTATCGCCGGTCTGGCGGTCGGTGCGTTCGCGGCCGCCTCGCTCACGGCACCGGCCGGGCGCTGGCTCGCTGCACGCTCGCGGCGGCGTCAACTGTTGAAAACGGCCTCTACCATCGGCTCATGAGCAGCCGCACAGACGACTGGATTACTTACGCTGAGAATGCGCTCAGCGCGGCTGGGCATCGTCGCGGCGGCGCGCGGCGCGCGCTGCTTGAGCTGCTCGACGGCGAGCGTTGCGCGTTGACGGCGGTCGAGATCGAGGACACTCTGCGTGCTCGTGGTCGCCGCGTCAGCCGCGCAAGCGTCTATCGCATCCTTGAGCAGCTGGAGGGCCTGGACTTGGTCCAGCGTGTGGAGACGGGCCAGGCGATGGTGCGCTACGAGCGCTCGGGCGGCGCCGGCCACGAGCACCACCACCATCTTGTGTGCGAGGCCTGTGGCGTTGTGATGCCCTTCTCCGACGAGGGCTTGGAGCAAGCGATATCGAGCCTCAGCGCGCGAGTGCCGCTGACGGTGTCAGAGCACGAGATCGTGTTGCGGGGAGAGTGCCGGGACTGTGCCGCGTGAGTGCTCTGAGGCTGTGGTAGTAGCGGCGTTCGGCTGTGGGGCTCCCCACAGGTAGCCGAGCACGCATGCAAGCGCGAACACGGCGACAAGCAGCAGCACCGGTCCCGAGTCCTCGATCAGCGCGCCGACCACGCCGGCGCTGAGCCCGCCCGCAAAGGCTGCCTGCCATGCCGGGTCAAAGGCGACCGGAGCCAGGACGCGTTCGCGATAGCGCACGCCGGCAGGGACGATCAGCACGGCTGCCGCCGTTGCCATTGGCATCAGCCCGTTGCCAAGCTCGTGCCAGGCGGCGCGGTAGCGCCCGGTCATGAGGTCCTGGAGATCGCCAAGCGAGTGGGCCTGGAGCACGCTGCCTGTGAAGTGTCCGGCTCCTTTCGCTGTGGCGAGGTCAAGCGCGGCCAACAGCGCCAGGCCGACGATCGGCGCGAGCACTATCGCCAGCAGCCGCGCCCGCTGCAGCGAGCCAGGGAGCAGCAGCACTATGGCAACGGCTGTGCCGGCGCTGACGAGCACGACGCCGCCCACCCCGGCGCCGATCAGAGCTGAGCCCTCTACCACCGCCAGCAGTACGCCGGCGCCGGCCATCGCGACGGCACCACGGCGCGAGCGTCTCGCCCCGTACAGGGCGGCGGCCACCGCCGCGAACACGAGCACCGCCAGCGCCGGCTTGAGCTCGTTGCCGATGCCGTAGAAGCGCGATCCGTAAGCGGGGTTGGGACCGAGCAGCGAGCGCATCAGCAACTGCGTGCCGGCGAGCGCGTCGAAGCTGAGTGCCACAACAGCGCTCACAGCAGGCACGATTGGCCCCCGCGGCCACGGCAGCAGCGCGTCGGTCAGCGCGCCCAACGCAAAGGCGGTCGCCACGATCAGCGCGTACTCGCCGGCGGCACTCGGCTCGATCGCAGCGGGCGGCAGCGCTGCCAGCGGTGTCCACAGCAGCGCCAGCGCGCCGATCCGCAGCGCGCGCTTTACCCGTGCCGCGCGCGAGGATCTTGGCAACGGCGTCGCTGCCAAAGCCAGCAATAGCGCCCAGGCTCCGAGCAGGCAGACAAGCGCCGGGAGACGGCGCGGGTAGATCGTTTCGAGCCGCGCTCGCAGCCGGCGCAGCCAATCGCCGTCCAGACGGCCGTCCGAGTGGATCGACCTCCCGTGAATTGAGGTCGGAATCGGCAGGCGCAGATAGGCGAGCACGGTCGGCACGACGTCGACCGCCGCGATCAGGCCGTGCTCGCGCGTCGTCTGTGAGCTGAGCGTCGTGTCGCCGCGGTTGGCGGCACCGGCGATCGCTGCCCAGCGCAGCTCGTGCGCATGCGGTCCGCTCGCTCGTTCCAGCACCAGCACCAGCTCCCCGGCTCGGCGTTCTCGCATCAGCGTGCGTAGGCGCGAACAGCCTTCGCGGCCGGCCGGCAGGCTCACGACGCTGAGCCGGCCGGCCACGGACGCGACCCGCGACGCGTGGCCGATGTCCGCGAACAGGCTCGCCTGCGTGTAGTTGCCCTGCGCTGTGCTGAGCAGGCCGACCGAGAGGCCTGGGATCGACTGCAGCTCACGCTCCACCTCGTCGCCGAGCGCCGGACTGCTGGGCGCGAGCAGCGCTACGAGCGCCGTTCGTGTCGAGCCAGGGCGATCGGCTACGGCCGCCGGCGCGGTTGCCACCAGGGCGGCGGCGAGCGCGAGCGCCGCCAGTGCCGCGCCGCGGGTACTGCTCAGTCCGAGCCCCCGGAAGGTGTGCCCGCGCCCACCGGCTGCTCCGCGGCCGACAGGCGCATCAGCTCGGCTTCTTCGGCGGCGTCGGGCGTCGGCATGCTGCCCTCGATGTTCAGCCGTGGCAGCAGTTTGTCCAGCCAGGCCGGGATTCGCCAGGTGGTGTCGCCGAGCATCTCCAGCACCGCCGGCAGCAGCAGGCAGCGCACCACCACGGCATCCAGGAACACCGCTGCGGCAAGGCTCAGGCCGAACTCCTTGATCACCCTGCTTTCGCCGAGCATGAACGACAGGAACACGCAGATCATGATCGCGGCTGCGGCGGTGACGACGCGTCCGGTCAGCGCCAGGCCTTCGCCGACCGCACGCCGGCTGTCGCCGTTGCGCACCCACTGCTCGTGAATGCGCGAGACCAGGAACACCTCATAGTCCATCGACAGGCCGAACACGATCGCGAACAGCATCACCGGGATGAACGACTCGATCGGGCCGGCTCTGATGCCAAGCAGGCCGTCGATCCAGCCCCACTGGAAGACGACGACGATCACGCCCAGTGAAGCGCCGATGCTGAGCAGGTTCATGACAGCGGCCTGCAGCGGAATCACGACAGAGCGGAAGACGATCATCAACAGCAGCGCGGAGAGCAGCACAACTACGCCGATGAACAGCGGCAGCTTGTGCCCGAGCACGGTGGCAAAGTCGATCGAGCCGGCGGTCAGGCCGCCGACGTAGACCGTCATGCCGGTTCGCGCCTTGACGGGAGGTAGCACCTGCGAGCGCAGGCGCTGCACCAGCTGTGTGGTCGCGTAGGCCTGCGGTGAGGAGCTGGGATACACAGACAGCGTGGCAACTTCGCCGGAGGGGCTGATTCGCGGCCGGCTCACCGACACGACGCCGTGGGTGCCGGCGACGGCAGCGCGCAGCGAGGCCAGGTCGGCGGCGCGCTGAGCTTGCGGCACGCGCGCCACCAGCAGCAGCGGCCCGTTGAAGCCTTCGCCGAAGCCCTCGGCGAGCAGGTGGTAGGCCTTGTAAGTGGTGAAGCCGACCGGGTCGTTGCCGGCGTCGCTGGAGCCGAGCCGGAGCGCGGTCACCGGCGCCGCGATCAGCAGCATCGTCGCGGTCGCGAGCACCGCGATCGCGGGCGAGTGGCGCTGAACGAAGCGGCTCCAGCGCAGCCACGTGGTGCCGTGCACGGAGCGAACCTGCTCGCCGCGCCTGCGTGCGCGCCGGCCGGGACGGGCCAGCCGAGCGCCGGCAAAGGTGAGCAGTGCCGGCAGCAGCGTCAGCGAGCCGAGCATCACCAGCAGCACGCCGATCGACGCCGAGATCGCCACGCCGTAGAGGAAGTCGACGCCCAGCAGCATCATCCCCAACAGCGCGATCACAACGGTGCAGCCGGCAAACAGGACGGCGCGGCCGGCGGTGTCCATTGCCTGCACGACCGAAGAGCGCACGTCGAGATGGGTTGGACCCGGGGTGGCGTAAGCCTCGCGGAAGCGCGTGACGATGAACAGCGCATAGTCGATGCCGACGCCGAGGCCGATCATCGCCGCCAGCTCGGAGGAGAAGTTCGGCGTGTCGACCACGTGGGTGAACAGCGCGATCAGCCCGAGGCCGGTGCCCAGCCCGAACAGCGCGGTCACGATCGGCAGGCCCATCGCGATCAGCGACCCGAACGTGATCAGCAGCACGACGATCGCGGCCAGCAGCCCGACACCAGTGGTCAGGCCGAAGCCTTCCTGCTGGGTCTGCTCGATCGCCTGGCCTCCCAGCTCGATCTGCAGACCCGCAGTCCGCGCTGCCGCAGCCGCTTGCACTACGCGTTCGCCGTCAGCCGGCTTCAGTTCGTTGGGCTTCTTGTCGAAGATCACGGTCGCGAACGCGATCTGCCCGTTGCGTGAGATCGCCTGACCGCCGCCGCCATAAGGGCTGACGACCGCAGCGACATGGGGGAGTCGCGCGACGCGCGCGAACAGTGCGCTCATGTGCGCTTGTACCGCCGGCCGGCGGACATCGCCATTGGCAACCTTGAACACGATCGTGTCGCGATCGCCGGCCTGGGTTGGGAAGTTGTGCTGCAGCAAGTCCGAGGCGCGCTGCGAATCGGATTTGGGCAGTGTGAAGTTGTTGGAGTAGCTCGTGCCGGCCGACTGGGCAAGCGCGTTGATCGCAATCAACGCGACGATCCAGCCGAGCGCCACGTACTTGCGGTGAGTGGTGATCCAGCCTGCGAAGGCGCGCATCCAAAGCAGCTTAGAGCGCGGCGTCGCCGGTGCGCGCTATCGGGCTGTGAACAAATCGAGCACGCCGTTGATTTCCCACATGGTTTACGGCAAAGACGCTTCAGACCACGGTAGTTATGCTCGTCTGCTCAACTACCGGGAGGCATGGCAATGGCCAAGACACCGCGAGTCGGAGAGCAGGCGCCGGACTTCGAGCTGCAGGGCACCGATGGTCCCTTCAAGCTTTCAGAGCACCGTGGCGAGCGGGTCGTGCTGTTGTTTTATCCGGGCGACAACACGATGGTTTGTACGCGGCAGTTCTGTTCATACCGGGACCGAACGGACGAGTTCGCTTCGTTGGGTGCGACGGTGGTTGGCATCAGCGCGCAGGACGTCGATTCCCACAAGGGATTCGTCGAGAAGAACAACCTGACGGTGCCGCTGCTGGCGGACGTGGACGGAGCCGTCGCGCGCGCCTACGGCACACATAGTCGGCTGGGCACCAAGCGCGCTGTGATCGTGATCGACGAGCAGGGAGTCGTTCGCCATCGCCACGACCATCTGCTCGGGCTCGACTATCAGTCGGTCGATGACCTGAAGGCGGCGCTGGACGCGTTGCCTGCCGCGGGCTAGGCCGGGACTCGGCTTGCGCCGTTTGCGCCTGCTTGGCGTTTGAGCGCTGCTGGTGCGCCGTTCGCTGCCGAGAGAGCCACACCTTAGAAAGTGGTACGCCTCAGTTGGTAAGATATATGAAGTAAAGATTCATACTGAGGATGTACGCATGCGTAGCACGATTTCCGAAAAGGGGCAGGTCACTGTTCCCAAGCCACTGCGTGACCGGCTCGGGATCAAGGCCGGGGACCGGCTTGAGTTCACTGAGGAGCACGGAGGACTCCTAGTGAGGAAGGCCACTGACCGAGATCCCGTCGAGGCGGTCTATGGGATCCTGAGCCTGGGCGAGAGCACCGACGACAGGCTGCGGACGCTGCGTGGCGACCCCGACGCGGTGTGATCACTGCCCTCGACACAAGCGTCCTGCTTGACATCTTTGGTGCCGATCCCAAGTTCGGAGCCCGCTCGGGGCAGGCGCTGCGCGAGTGCATCGCCGCGGGCAGCGTGATCGCCTGCGACATCGTGTGGGCTGAGACGAGCGCGTCTTTCGCGGAGCCGAAGGCGGCCGAAGCGGCGCTTGCACACTTGCGCGTCGACTTCTGCTCGCTGGACAGCTCGACGTCGCTTGCGGTAGGTCAGAGTTGGAGGACGTATCGAAAGGCCGGCGGGAGTCGCGAGCGAGTCATCGCGGACTTCATGATCGGCGCTCATGCCCTCGCCAACGCCGATCGGCTGCTGACGCGCGATCGTGGCTTCTACCGGCGGTACTTCGAGCAGCTGCGCGTGCTCGATCCAAGCAACGATTGAATCGTGACCGTCAGGGGATCTCGGGGCTCAGACCGCGTAGACCCGAACGCTCGCCCCCCGCGCTGCGAGCAGCCGCTCGACCTCGCCCGGGTCGCTGGTGAGGATCGTGTCCCCGTCGCGCGCGAGCTGGCAGATGGCGGCATCGGCGACGTCACTCAATCCCGCCTGGGTCAGCAGCAGGCCGCAGGCGCGCGCTCGCGTCTGATCGAGCCCGTGCTCGCAAAAGCCCGCGAGCGCGCGCGTCAGCCGCGCTTGTCGTGCGGGATCGCGCCACACCTCGGCCACGCAGGCGCACGACGTGACCGCCTCAGCGCCGGCGTCGACTGCCGCGACGAGCAGCGCCGCCAGCTTGCGGTCGCCACGCTCAAGTGCGATCAGGGCGCCGCTGTCGAAGAGGAGTGCAGCCATGTGCGGGCCTCCGTGAGCTCTTGCTCGGTAAACGGCCCGCCCGTCTCGCCGGCGATCTCCTCGGCGACAGACAGCAACGCCTCAGAGCGCAGGCGAGCGGCTGCCGCGCAGGCAAGCCACGCGGAGACGCCCTGCTTGCCTGCGGCAGCGCGCACCTTGCGGTACAGCTCGTCGTCGAGGCTGATGCTGATCTTCGCCAAGTCGCTCATGGTAGCACCCATGGTAATACCGTACGCGGGCGCTCGGACGGAAGTGATTGCCGTGGATATGTCCTCATCCTGCCCGCGGATGCGGGCGATTCTCGCGCGGGGTGTCGCTTAGCGGGCGTCGCGCTCAGCCGGACGCGCTTCGGCGGAGCGGCGGGCGTGCAGCTCCATCAGCTCGACCTGCATGTTGCGCTTGCGCTCGCCGGCGACCGGCGAGCGACGGTGCCATAGGTCGTCGGGACCGAGATGCCAGGAGCTCTGGTTGTCGGCAAAGGCCCGTTCCAGCGTGTCCATCAACTCTCGCCTGAGCTCCTCTGACTCGATTGGCGCCGCCAGCTCGACGCGGTGATCGAGGTTGCGCGGCATCAGATCGGCCGAGGCAATGTAAAGACGGTGCTCGCCCGATCGCTCGAATGAGTAGATGCGCGAGTGCTCCAGAAACCGTCCCACGACCGAGACGACAGTGATCTGCTCGGACAGGCCGGGCACGCCCGGCCGCAGGCAACAGATGCCACGGACGTTGAGGTCCACCTTCACCCCGGCCATCGACGCGCGGTAGAGGGCGCGGATGCAATGGCCGTCCACGAGCGCGTTCATCTTCATCGCTATCCGTCCCGGCGACTCCGGTGTGTGCGCGGCGATGGTGGCGTCGATCTCGGCGATCAGCCCCTCGCGCAGATGGGCGGGCGCGATCAGCGCCTTGCGGTAGCCCAACGGGCGGCCATAGCCGGTCAGGTTGTTGAACATCTCGGCCACGTCGTCGCCGATCTGCTCGTCGATCGTGAACAGGCCGAAGTCGGTGTACAGCCGCGCTGTCGAGGAGTGGTAGTTGCCGGTGCCGACGTGCACGTAGTTGCGCACGCCGTCGCCCTCGCGGCGCACCACCAGCACGCACTTGGCGTGCGTCTTCAGCGCCGGCTGCCCGTAGACGACGTGCACGCCGGCCTCCTCCAGGGCCTTGGCCCAGTGGATGTTCATGCGCTCGTCAAAGCGAGCCGTCAACTCGACCAGCGCGACAGCCTGCTTGCCGCGCTCGGAAGCTTCGATCAGGTCGGGGACAAGCGGCGAGTCGTCGCTTGTGCGGTAGACGGTCTGCTTGATCGCCAGCACGTTGGGATCGGCAACGGCCTGCTCGACGAAGCGCTCGACCGAGGTCGAGAACGAGTCGTAGGGGTGGTGCACGAGCAGGTCGCCTTCGCGCATCGCCGCGAATATGTCGGGTCGCTCGCCCTCGTGGCGCAGCAGCCGCGGGTGGGTGACCGGCGCGTAGGGGCTGTAGCGCAGCTCCGGCATGCCCGGCAGGCGCGCGATTTGCCACAGCGCGCCCACGTCCAGCAGCCCCTGCACCGGGTAGACCTCCTGCTCGGGCACACCCAGCAGCCCGACCAGCTCCTCGCGCAGACGCTCAGAGCAACTGCTGCCGATCTCCACACGTACGATTTCGCCGAAGCGCCGTCGGCGCAGCTCGTCCTCGACCGCTTGCAGCAGGTCGGCAGCGTCGTCTGAGACCTCCAGATCGGCGTCGCGGGTTACGCGGAAGACGTCGCAGTCGACGATCTCCATGCCGGGGAACAGCGCGTCGAGGTGGTGGGCGATCACTTCCTCAAGCGGCACCAGCGTCACCGGAACCGTGCCGTCTCGCGGCGTGGCCTCGCTCCCACTCGCGCGGACGCTCACAAACCGCGGCAGGATCTCGGTTGGCACCTTCACGCGCGCGAACACGGTCTCGCCGCCGGCCGGGTCGCGCACCAGCACCGCCAGGCTGAGAGACAGGTTTGAGATGTACGGGAAGGGCCTGCCCGGGGCTACCGCCAGCGGTGTCAGCGCCGGGAAGATCACGCGGCGGAAGTGCTCGGCAAGATAGTGACGCTGCTCGGCGTCGAGCTGCTCGAAGTCGACTACGTTCACGCCCTGCTCGGCCAGCTGCTGGCGCAGATCGCCTTCGAAGCAGTCGCTGAGGCGGACGCCGAGCTCAAGCACACGCTCGCGAATCGCCGCGATCGTCTCGGAGGGTGTGCGCCCGTCCTGGGCCGGGTTGTCCACTCCGGCATCGATCTGGTCGTGCAGCCCCGCGACGCGCACCATGTAGTACTCGTCCAGGTTGGTGGTGTAGATCGCGCAGAACTTCACGCGCTCCATCAGCGGTGTGTTCTCATCCTCGGCCAGCTGCAGCACGCGCTCGTTGAAGTCCAGCCACGAGAGCTCGCGGTTGATGTACAGGCTTGGATCGTGCAGCCGGTGTTTGTGGTGGCGAGCGTGCCTCTCCTGTGCGTCGTTGGCCGCGACGTGCGTGTGCGGCTCGTGGCCGTGGCTCGTGTGCTCCTCCCGACTGGTCGCGCTCATCTCATCTATGCTCGCAGAAGCCATGGCCACGGCCCGCCAGCTCTGGTTGCTCCGCCACGCCGACGCGGAGCCACACGGTACGCGTCCGGACACAGAGCGGCGGCTGACCGAGCGTGGCGAACGTCAGGCCGAAGCGGCGGGAATCGCGCTGGCGCGGATGGGGGTGGGCTTCAATGCCACTCTCTCCAGCCCAAAGGCGCGCGCGCGTGAAACCGCCGAGTTGGCCTTGGCGCAGCTGAGCGATGGGCAGAGCCTGGGCCTTGAGCTGCACGAGCCGCTTGCCGGTGGCTACGACGCGCACCAGGCGCTCGATGCGCTGGCCGGCGCCGGCGGCGACGGGCCGATCCTGCTCGTTGGTCACGAGCCGGACTTGTCGGGGGTCCTCGGCGATCTCACCGGCGCGCGCGTCGACCTGAAGAAGGGCGGCCTGGCGGTCGTGCGGCTAGCCGGGGCCGGCGGCGAGCTCGTACTCCTGCTGCGCCCCGCCGAGCTCGCTTTGATCGCCGGCGTCACGCTCCTGTAGGCGCTTACTCTGGCGCGTGCGCGCCGGTGCCGCGGCTGCCGCGGCTGCTGTGGCACCGGCTGGCTCCTCGGCCTCGGCCTCGCCGACTGCTGGTTCGGCGGCGAAGCGGTAGCCGATGCCGAAGTGGGTGTGGATGTAGCGCCAGTCGGGCGAGGCCTTCTCAAGCTTCTGGCGCAGCTTGCGCACGAACACGTCAACCGAGCGGTCGCCGCGAACCATGGCGTAGCCCCACAGGCGCGAGTAGATCTCCTCGCGCTCAAGCACACGGCCTTCGCCGCAGGCCAGCAGCTCGATCAGCTCGAACTCGCGCCGCGTCAGCTCCAGCGAACGCCCGCCGACGAAGGCTTGGAAGCGATCGGAGCGGATCTCGACCTCGCCGGCGGACGGCGGCTTTGACTCGGTGCGTGCGCTCGTGCGGCGGTGGCGGCGGCGGACGAGGCCCTGCACGCGCGCGATCACCTCCTCGGGGTGGCAAGGCTTGGTGATCCAGTCGTCGGCTCCGAGCCGCAGCCCGCGTACGCGTTGGGCCACCGTCGAGGGGCCTGTGCAGATGACGATGCCAAGCTCCGGCAAGCTCCCGCACAGACGCTCTAGCCATTCCCAGGCCTGCGGCCCGAGCACCGTCAGGTCGACCACCAGCGCGCTGAGGCGCATCGATGCGACCGCGTCGGTTGGCACCGGCGAGGCGAGCACGCGGTGCTCCCAGCCGAGGCGGTCCATGCGCTTGCTGAGCACTTGGATGAAGCCGCTGTCGCGGTCGAGCACCGCGATGCGCATGGCTGAGGCCCCCTGAGCGCTCGGAGCGACCGCTTCATCCTTGGAGAGGATGCCCGTCGTCATCTGCGCGCAGTGTATAGGCCTGTTCCCACCCAGCGCAGACGATGGTCACAGGATGTTCACAGGTCGATGTCGCTGTTTGCGACCGTGTGACCGGTCCGAGCTGGACTGTCAGCGCGGCGCTCTCAGCCGCCGAGTGGCGAGGTTTGGTCGGAGAACTCGCGAAACAGGCCGGTGACGACAAACGCCACTTGCTCGCCGACGTCGACGGCGTTATCGCCGATCCGCTCCAGCGCGCGGGCGACGAGGATCATGTGCATCGCCCACTCGCGCGTGTCTGGATCGTCCCCGATCTCAAGTGCCGTATTGAAGATCTCGCGGTTGAGACGGTTGATCTCGCGGTCCTGGCGCGCCAGGTCTTCAGCCAGGGCGATGTCGCGGCCCGTGAACGCCGCCTTGCACTGAACGATCTCAGAGCGCGCGTGCGCCCCCATCTTCAGGATCGACTCCAGCACCTCCGGGCGCACCGGCGGCTCGTAGCCTGAGAGCGGGATCAGCTTGGCGATGTTCACGCACTGGTCTCCCATCCGCTCGACGTGCACGATTACGTGCAGGAGCGCCGCCACCAACCGCAGGTCGCCTGCGACGGGGGCCTGCGTCGCCAGCAGCGAGAGGATGCCCTGGTGGACTTCCAGGTAGCGGCCGTCGACGCGATCGTCGTCGGCGATCACCATCTGCGCCAGCTCGACGTCCTGATGGGCAAGCGCCTCCAGCGTGCGGTCAAGCTGCTCGACGACCACGTCCAGGCCCCCGAGCGCGCGCGTCTCAAGCTCCTCCAGCTGTTGCTGGAAGTGCTGGCGCCCTTGCGCGGCAGTCAGCGGCACGGCCTGGCCTACGTTTGCCTCGGTGCTCATGCGCGCTCGCGTTCCTACCCGAACTTCCCGGTGACGTATTCCTCAGTGCGGGAATCGTCGGGGTTGGTAAAGATCTTTTCGGTCGCCCCGACCTCGACCAGCTCGCCGCCGAGCATGAAGGCGGTGCGGTCGGCTACACGGGCCGCCTGCTGCATGTTGTGGGTGACGATCACGATCGTCACGCGTCGCTTGAGCTGGTCGATCAGCTCCTCGATCTTCAGCGTGGCGATCGGGTCAAGCGCCGAGCAGGGCTCGTCCATCAGGATCACCTCGGGCTCGACCGCCAGCGAGCGGGCGATGCACAGCCGCTGCTGCTGGCCGCCTGACAGCCCCGCTCCAGGCTCTGAGAGCCGGTCCTTTACCTCGTCCCACAGGCCGGCGCTGCGCAACGCCGTCTCAACGCGGTGCTGCAGGTCACCCGCTTTGCCGGATGCCAGCCGCAAGCCGGCGGCAACGTTGTCGAATACCGACATCGTCGGGAACGGGTTGGGCTTTTGAAAGACCATGCCGATCGCCCGGCGCACGGCAACTACGTCGACCGAGGAGTCATAGATGTCGAGGTCGTCGAGCAGCACCTTGCCCTCAGCGCGTGCGCCAGGGATCTCCTCGTGCATGCGGTTGACGCAGCGCACCATTGTCGACTTTCCACAGCCGGAGGGACCGATGATCGCGGTCACCTCGCCCGAGCGAAACTCAAGGTCGATCCCCTTGACCTGTTCGGCGTCGCCATAGAAGGCCTTCAGGCGCTCTAGGCGGACGGTCATGCCCGGCTGGGTCAAGACGCTCGTTGCCGACTCCTTCGCAGAGGGCCTTGCCTGCCGGTCTGTCGGTGGGGGATTTTGGGGCTTTGGCTCAAGCATGTGTTGGGTCCTGGGGTCGGTGGCGCTCATCCGAGGCTGCTCCTGCGAGAGACCAGCCGCGCGAACAGGTTGAGGAGCAGGATCATTACCACCAGCGTGAGCGCCCCGCCCCAGGCACGGTTTACCACGGCTGTGGTCGGAGATGTGACGTCGTTGTAGATCTGGATCGGCAGTGAGTTCATGAACCCCCCCAGGGAAAAGCTCGTCTTCAGGGTCGCGGCGGCGGTGAACAGCAGCGGCGCGGTCTCGCCGGCAGCACGCGCGATCGCCAGCAGCACTCCCGTCGTCAGGCCCGGCAGCGCGGTTGGCAGCACGATCTTCGCGATCACCTTCCAGCGCGGCGCTCCCAGCGCCAGCGCCGATTCGCGCAGGGCATTCGGGACCAGCAGCAGCACGACCTCGGCTGAGCGGATCACGACCGGCAGCATCAGCAGCGCCAGTGCAAACGATCCCTTGTAAGCGGCATAGGAGGAGCCGGTGCCGGCGATCAGCACGATGTAGACGAACAGGCCGAACATGATCGAGGGCACGCCGGTGAGCACGTCCACGAAGAAGCGCACCGCCTGCGCGAAGCGACTCGTGCGCCCGTACTCGACGAGCCACACGGCCACGCCGACACCGACCGGAATCGCCAGCAGCGACGCGAACGCGACGATCTCGATCGTGCCGAGGATCGCGCTCTTGATGCCGCCGATCGACTCCCTGGCAAAGAAAGTGTTGCCGGTCGGGTCGGTCGTGAAGAAGTCCCAGCTCCAGGAGCTGAGGCCCTTGCTGAGCAGGTAGTAGACGATCAGCGCCAGCGGGATCAGCGCGATCGCGGTTGCCGCGACGATCGAGCCGCGCGCGATCGCGTCTTTGCGCCGGCGCTTTGAGCTCAATTGGAAGCGCTCGATGCTGTGGACGTGCGCACTCATGCGCCCAGCGCCGCCCCGATCGCGGTGTCGGGCTCTGTGAAGTCGCGCGCTCGGCGCTTGGGAGCGTTCGTGCGAGACGCGCGCATCACCAGCAGGCGCGCGGCGATGTTGACCAGCAGCGTGAGCACGAACAGCACCAGGCCGGCGGCAAAGAGCGCGTTGCGGTGCAGTTCCTGGGCCTCGCCGAACTCGTTGGCGATCACAGCGGCCAGCGAGTACCCCTGCCCGAACAGGTGGTGGCTCAGTTGTGGCGCGTCGCCGATCAGGATCGTGACGGCGATCGTCTCGCCGATCGCGCGGCCGAGCCCGAGCATCGCGGCGCCGGTGATGCCGCTGCGGCAGTACGGCAGGACCGCCAGTCGGATCATCTCCGAGCGGGTAGCGCCGAGGCCGAGCGCCGCCTCCTTGTGGTCGCGCGGGACGGTCCTCATCACCTCGCGGCTGATCGAGCTGACGATCGGCAGGATCATGATCGCCAGTACCAGGCCGGTGACGAAGTAGTTGGGGATCGTGACCAGGCCGCCGCCGATGAAGGGAATCCCAGACAGCCGGTCGGAGACCCACTGCTCGGCCGGCTGCAGCTTCGGCGCCAGGAAGAAGATGCCCCACAGCCCGTACACGACTGAGGGCACTGCCGCCAGCAGCTCGACCAGCACGGTGACGGGAGCGCGGATCCGGCGCGGGCACAGCTCGGTGATGTACAGCGCGCTCGCCACGGCTACGGGCACGCCCATGATCAGCGCCAGAGCGGAGGTGATCAGCGTGCCGACCAGCAGTGGCAATGCGCCGAACTTGTTGGCGTTGACGTTCCAGTCGTTGCCGAAGGTGAAGCCCAGCACCCCTTCCTTTTCAAAGGCTGGGGCCGCTTCGCCGACCAGGCGGATGAAGAAGTAGACGATCAGCGCGAGGATCGCCACCGCCAGCGCCGTCAGCGACCAGCGCAGTGCTCGGTCGGGGAGGCGCGCAAGCGGCGAGCGCTCAAGCATCGAGCGTCCGCCGCTTGCAAGTGATGCCGCCTCCAAGGTGCTTCCTTTGTACTAGATCAGCCGATCAGCCGATCAGCCGATCGCAGCGCCGTTGCACTGCAGTTCTTTGACCGCAGCCTTGGACTTTTCCAGGATTTCGGTCGGCAGTGCCGCGTAGTCGGCTTCGGCGAGGATGCTCTGACCCGAGCCGAGCCCGTAGTTCAGGAACGCGACGACGCCCTTGGCGGCGGCTTCGCCGCCGGGGATGCCGGCCTTGCACATGTCCTTGTAGACCACGATGAAGGTCTGCGAGGTGATCGGATAGGCCTTCGGCGATGAGGGCTTTTTGATTTTGAAGCCGAGGTTCGCCGGCACTTCGACGCCGTCGGCGGCCGCGCTGGTCGATTCAAGCGACGGCGCGACGTAGGCACCGGACTCGTTCTTGACGCTGGCATAGGTGAATTTGTGCTGCAGCGCATAGGCCTGCTCGACGTAGCCGACGGCGCCCGTCGTCTGCTGCACGGCGCCGGCGACGCCCGCGTTGCCCTTGGCGCCTGTGCCGGTCGGCCACTGCACGTCCTTGCCTTCGCCGACCTTGCCGGCCCATTCTGGATCGGCCGCGTCGAGGAAGCCGGTGAAGCCGGCGGTGGTGCCGGAGGAGTCGGAGCGGTGCACGACGGTGATCGCGGTGCTCGGCAGCGACACGACGGGGTTCAGCGCCTTGATCTCGGCGTCGTCCCAGGCCTTGACCTTGCCGAGGTAGATGTCGGCGATCGTCTTGGCGTCGAGCTTGAGACCGCTCTGCACGCCGGGGAGGTTGTAGGAGACGGTGATAGCGCCCAGGAACATCGGCAGCTGCTGCACCGGCCCGACCTTTTCAAGCGTCGCGATGTCGGCGGGCTTCAGCGGCGGGTCGGACGCGCCGAAGTCGACGGTCTTGCCCTCCACGGCGGTGATGCCCGCGCCGGAGCCGACCGGCTGATAGTTGACGGTCATGCCGGAGCTTGAGCCCCACTGCTGGTAGACCGGAGCGGCGAACGTCGAGCCGGCGCCGGAGATGGTCGCGGAAGACGAGCTGCTTGCGGTTGTGCTTGAGCTGGATTTATCGCACGCGGCGACACCCAGCGCGAGCAGCGCGCAACTGGCAAGCGCGCCGACCTTGTTCTTGTTCACGACTTCTCCTCTGACTGGATTTTTGTGCTGGCCCAGGGCAGGCAACGGCCCCTGGCGCCGGCTCAGTGCGAGGTCAGTCTCGTTGCTTGGCTACACGACCGTTGTGAACATCTCGTGAAAGCTCGGAAGGCGTCCCGAACGGCTGCGGCTGGAAGCGGTAGCCGAAGCCCGGGTGCGTGTGGATGAAGCACCGGTCGGGTGAGCACCAGACCCTCACCGAGCCTGATCTCCAGCTCGCCCGCATAGAGAGTCCCGGCGCTCTGGTCGTCCAGGGCGCCCGCGTTGTCCTGGTGCACGGCCACCAACTGGCAAGGGTGCCTTCACGCGCGTGCGCGGGCGTTGCGAAGTCGTGATCGAGTCGTGAAGAACTCGTGAAGGCGCACGACGCGGCTCGCGGCGGCAGCATACCCTTGCCGGATGGCCTTTTTGCGCCGCTCCGCCGACGCGACTCTCGTCTCGCTGGTCGAGAACGCCGGCAGCAACATCCTGCGCTCGGGCCTGTTGTTGCGCGAGCTGCTGACGGAGCTGCCCGAACGCTCGGGCCTCGCCGACGACCTGAAGTCCTATGAGCAGGAGGGCGACCGCATCACCCACGACATCATCCATCGTCTCAACGGCAGCGGCCGGCGCCTGCGCGTCCCGTTTGACTCCAGCGATGGCTACGCGCTCGCGACAGCGCTCGATGACGTGCTCGACCACACCGAGCAGACGGCGGCGCTTCTGCGCCTTTACGGCGTGGAAGCGCCAATGGAGCAGGCGGTCGCGATGGCAGACGTGCTGGTGGGGGCCGACGAGCAGATCGTGCGCGCGCTTGAGCGGCTGTGCGCCGGCGGCGAGCCGGGGCCGCATCTGGTGGAGATCCACCGTCTGGAGAACGAGGGCGACCGGCTGCTGCGCGACGGGGTCGCGTCGCTGTTCGAGGGCGGTGCCGCCGACCCGATGGTCGTGATCCGCTGGAAGGACATCTTCGAGTCGCTGGAGGCTGCTGTCGACGCTTGCGAGACGGTCGCGCACGTGGTCGAGGGGATTGTGCTGAAACGGGGGAAACGGCGATAGGCGCCTTCTAAGCCGCCAGCTGCAGCAGGTAGTGCAGGAAGGTCAATACGACACGGCCTGCGCGCGAGCCTGTAGCACCGCCCCGCTTGCATCGCCGCTCTGCCGATGCCATCGCCGTTGGTGTGGTCGGCACTGATTGCCGCCTTCCTCGGCTTCGGCGTGTTGCTCGGCAAAGCGACCGAGGGCGCTGGCAGCAAGCGCGGCCCGGTGATGTTGGTGGCTGCCACAACCCGTTCGCCTACTTCAGCGCGATCGCTTCCTCCCCGGCCTGCGAGGCCGACGACGTCGGCATGGGTGCGCTCAAAGCCGATCTTGCGAGCGCGGACAAGACGCCGAGCTTTGCCTACGTGGCGCCGGGCCCGTGCCAGGACGGGTCGCCGACGCCGTGCGCGGCGGGCATGGCGTCGGGCATGGCGTCGGGCATGAGCGCGGTCGACGGCTTCCTGAAGAAGGTGGTCCCCGAAATTCCGGCCTCCGCGGCCTACAGGCGCTGAGCCCTTCGCTGTTCTAGAGGTGCGCAGCGCCGTTCGTGCGTGCGGCGCCGGGACGACGCGTTCAGCACGGAAAGGGACGGCTACTGCATTCCAAACCGTATGGTTCGTTGGCGGAAATCTGTATGGTTAAGGGTAGGTTTTTCGTATGGTTCGTGCCTGTGATTGTGTATGATTAGCCTTATGCGCCGCCGCGCGATCGAGAATCGTTATCGCGAGACGGTCGCGACGCGGCGTGTCACGGTTGTCACCGGCCCGCGGCAGTCCGGAAAGACGACTTTGGTGCGCAGCCAGCTTGGTGAGGGCGCCCTGCGAAGTCTGGACGACGCCGGCGTACTCGCTGCCGCGCTGGAGGATCCAGTGGGATTCCTTGCAACGGCCGGCAGGCCGCTCGTAATCGACGAGGTACAGAGGGCGGGCGAGCCGCTGGTACGGGCGATCAAGGCCCAAGTGGATCGCGATCCGACTCCGGGCCAGTTCGTGCTCACCGGCTCCTCGAACTTCTTGACAGTGCCGACGATCTCCGAGTCGCTTGCTGGTCGCGCAGGGTTCGTGGAGGTACGGCCGTTCACCGAGGGAGAGCTCGCCGGACGGACGGACGGCTTCATCGACGCGATCTTCGCGGGCGTGCCCCAAGTCGCCGGCTACCAACCGAGTGGCCTGCCTCGCGACGAGCTGCTCGAACGTGTCTGCACGGGTGGCTACCCCGAGGTTCACGCACTGCCGGCGAGCCAACGCTCGTCGTGGTTTCGCGACTATGTGCGCACCACCATCCAGCGCGACGTGGTCGAGATGTCCGGCATTCGCAAGGTCGCCGAGCTGGGTCAGCTCCTACGCCTGATCGCCGCACGTTCCGGTTGCGAGCTGGTGATGCAGGGCCTTATCGACGATTCGGCGCTTGAGCGTCAAGCCGTCTACGACCATAGGGCCTGGCTTCAGACGATTCATCTCGTCGAGACGCTGCCGGCGTGGTCGCGGAACCTCACGAGTCGAGCCAAGAAGCGGCCCAAGGTGTTCGTCACCGATCCGGGCTTGACGGCGTGGCTGGTGGGCAAGACGCCGTCTGCGCTCGCCGATCCCACCGACCCAGCCACCGGCCGGCTGGTGGAGACGTTCGTCTTCGCCGAGCTGCGTCGCCAGCTCACCTGGGCTACCACCGAAGCGGGCCTCTTTCACTGGCAGAACGTGAAGGGCGGCGAGGTCGACTTCGTATTGGAGTCCTCGGACGGCCGCGTGGCGGCGATAGAGGTCAAGGCCGGACAGACGCCGAAGCGTGACTGGTTTGGCTGGTTGGCATATTTGCGTGACGCTCTGGGGCATCGCTTTGTCGGCGGCGTGGTCCTCTACGGTGGCCAAAACGTGCTCTCGTTCGGCGATCGCCTTCTGGCTGCTCCGATCTCAGCCCTGTGGGAGCTGTGAGTTCCGTCAGTGCGCGAACGTCGTGTTCGGCGAAGCGCCCTGCTCGATCTCCGGCGCGGCCGACGTCAGCGCCATCTGCTCGCAGGTGACCGCCTCGCGCGTGCCATGGCTGCGCGTGAGCACCCACTCCAGCGCCAGCATGTGGCGGGGATGATCCAGGTCGGCGGGATGCAGATCCAGGCACAGCGTGGTGCCGGAGACGAGCGCTCCGGCGCGTAGCAGCGCCGGCGTCAAGGCGCACGCCTCCGCTGCTTGACAGCCTGATCGGCGGCGCCAACAGCTCGCGTGCGGCGGGCCGGTAGGTTTGCGCAGCCTCGCGCGTCCTGCGCCCTGGGAGCGCAGGTGCTGGAAGCCGTGTTGGGCGATAGTGTCGCCGCGGCGTTCGCGCTCGATCAGCCAGCTGACCATCTCTGGCGAGCGCTCGGCCAGCGGATGCAGGTCGCGCGCGGGGATCACGAGCATCGTCACGCGCCCCACGCCGTGGTCGTCGAGCCGGTCGCGGATCAGCGCGCAGCGCTCGAACGTCGCCGGCTCCACGTCGTGCAGCGCGACGGCGATCCGCTTACGCGCGGTCTCGGTCATGGCGACCAGCCGCTCGGCGCGGTCGTGTCGGTCGCTCAGCACGGCGCGATAGCCGTCGGCCAGGGATGGATGTCTTGTCTTGCGCTTCGGCGCAGCACCCCCTTTTGCCGGCGAGTGCGAGATCTTCAGCCGGTTCGCCAGGGGTTGAGCAGCTCGATCCCGGCGTCCTCGAAGTCACTCGTGTTGCGGGTGGCGAGCGTCGCCGCGAGCGTGCGGCAGATCGCGGCGATCTGAGCGTCGGCGGCGCTCATCGGCCTGCCCATTCGCTCTCGCTTGTCGAGGATGTCGGCACAGTGCCGAGCGGCGAGCGCGTCAAACGAGTGCACGCGGCCGGCCATGTCCTTGTCGATCAGCTCTCCAATCGCGGCACGGAGTTGCTGCTTGCGGCGCCCTTCCGGTAGGCGGGCCACGCCGTAGAGGAGCTCTGCGACGGTGATCGCGCTCGTCGCCACCTCGTTTGCGTCGAGCACGTCCAGCCAGTCGAGCACGCCTCGGTCCGGCTGGGGTCGAACCAGCTCTGAGAGGACATTGGTGTCCAGCAGGATCACGGGTGCAGGTCGGCGGCCCGCGGCTTCTCTGTCCTAGTCGGCAGCTCCAGCTCAGCGCCTCCGAGCGCCGCGAAGCGAGCATGGATGCGGCTGCCCAGGCCGCCATCGCGCGCTGGCGCCGGGAGCGCATCGTGGAGGATCGCCCGCGCCTCGGCCTCCATCGAACGTCCGTTTAGGGCAGCGCTCACACGCAGCCGCGTCTTGGTCTGCTCGTCCACCCCGCGTATGGTCAGTGTCGCCATCTGTCACCTTTCAATGCAGTCAACGCAAGCAATGCTAGCAGGCCGGTCACGTTCGCCGAGCCAGCGCCGCCGTCTCGGGCGGGGGACACGCCTCTGAGATCGGTGCAACGATCACAGTTGCCGACCATGAGCACGACCTCGGCAGGAGACTCCACATGAGCGGGACGGAGCTGGGCCTCGCGATCTCGGTGTTCCTGGCGTGCGCCGTCGAGGCGGTCGAGGCGCTGACGATCGTGCTCGCGGTCGGCGGCACTCGCAGCTGGTCCTCGGCGATCGGCGGCGTCGGCGCCGCGGGCGTGGCGCTTGCCGCGATCGTGGCGGCGTTTGGCCCGGCGCTCACTTCGCTGCCGATCGACGCGCTGCGCCTGGTCGTCGGCGGGCTGCTGCTCGTGCTGGGGTTGCAGTGGCTGCGCAAGGCGGTATTGCGCTCAGCCGGGTACAAGCCGATGCACGACGAGTTGGAGGCCTACCGCGAGCAGAGCGAGGCGGCGCGCGCCGCCGGCCGGCCGCATGGAGACTTCGACGGCTACTCGTTCACGATCGCCTTCAAGGGGGTGCTGCTGGAGGGCCTGGAGGTCGTCTTCATCGTGCTCACCTTCGGCGCCAATCAGCACGACGTCGGCCTGGCCGCGATCGCCGCGGGCTTTGTGGTGCTGGTGGTCGCGGCGATCGGGATCGCCGTCAGGGCGCCGTTGGCGAGGGTTCCCGAGAACACCATGAAGTTCGCCGTCGGCGTGTTGCTCAGCTCGTTCGGGCTGTTCTGGGCCGTCGAGGGCGCGAGTGCGAGCTGGCCCGGCGGCGATGCGGCGCTGCTGGCGATCGTGCCGGTGGTGCTGCTCGCCTCTTGGGGCATGGCAAGGTACCTGCGCTCAACGCGGGAGCGCACCGAGCGCGCGGCGGCGGGAGGTGAGCCGGTTGAGCAGGCGGTGACGGCCACTATCGCTCAGGCAGGCGACGTCTTCCTCCTGAAAGGCGAAGCAACGATCGACCGTGGCGTGCGTTTACATCGCCCGTTGGAATGAGTCTTTCAGCCAACCGGCCCCCCCAGCAGTGAGACCGCGACGCCGACCGCTCCCGCCGCAACCAGCGTCGTCACTACGTTCGCGCGCCAGAGGAACAGCGCCGCTCCTGCGAGCGTTGCGTACTGCCACGCCTGGCTCAGCGATTCCGTCAGCGGCACGGCCGCCCCGACGATCGCTCCTGCCGCCGCCGGCGCCGCTCCCGCCAGAAACGCCAGCACGCGTCGATTGACCAGCAGCCGCTCGAACCGCGCCGCGCCGATCAACACGAACGAGAACGACGGCGCGAACGCCACCAGCGCGGCCAGCAGCCCGCCCCAGATGCCCTGCGCGCCATAGCCAACCGCCGCCACGGTGTGCGTCACCGGCCCCGGTGTGACCTGTCCGAGCGCGACGGCGTTGAGGAACTGCGCGTGCGTCAGCCAGTGGTAGGTAGAGACGGCGTCGGCCTGCATCAACGGCACGATCACGAAGCCGCCGCCAAAGGCGAGCGCCCCGACCTTGAACGCCGTCCAGGCGAGCGCGCCGGTCCCGCCCGGGTCGGCGGTGAGCAGCGCCGTGGCCAGCAGCGGCGAGGCGTGCACGCCAAGCGAAGCGCGGCGCGCGTGCGTTAGCCGTCCCAGCTCGAACGCTCCGCAGGCAAGCAGCACGGCCACCAGGTAGGGGCCGACCGTCGCCGCCGAGACCGCGCCAATCAGCCCATACGCCAGCGCCCGCGCCAACCGCCGGCTGCCGCCTGCGCGCGCTCGCGCGAGAATCGGTCGGGCCACGCCCCAGCCGGCGGCTATGGCCACGGCCGGCACCGCGGCTCCCGCGCCCATTCCCGCTCCCCGCACCCACGCCGGCGGCGAGCCGGACAGGAACAGCATCGACAGAGCGAGGATCGCCGCCAGCCCGGGCACGATGAAGCAAAGCCCGCCGACCAAGGCACCGCTGTTGCCGCGCATGCGCCACGCGCAATAGATCGCAAGTTGCGTCGACGCCGGCCCCGGCAGCATGTTGACCGCTGCCAACGCCCGCTCGAACTGCTCGTCGCTCAGCCAACCGCGGCGCGAAACGCATAGCTCCCGCAGCAAAGAGACGTGCGCCGGCGGCCCGCCGAAGCCGATGCAGCCAATCCGCCCCCACTCGCGCGCGATCGTGCGCAGCGGCAACCGCAGTGGCAGCGGTGGTGCAAGGCGCGTGTCGGCTGAGGGCATCGGGCGAAAGCCTTGCACGCCGTCTTCGCGCCGGCCCGCAAAACCCGCTCGGCGCCTTGACCACCCGGCGAGAGCCGAACATGAGACTCGTCTTAGCTGCGTCGCACGTGGCCACGCTCGCATATGCTGGCGCCGATGACGGCGCTTCTCGTCTCGCCGCTGGCCTCGGCGCTCAGCTACTTCCAGGCAATCGTGCTTGGCGTCCTGCAAGGGATCACCGAGCTGTTCCCGATATCGAGCCTCGGCCACACCGTCCTGTTCCCGACGCTGTTCGGCTGGAACGAGCTGGTCAAGGCCCAATCGCAGTCGGAGTCCTTCTGGCTGGCGTTCGTGGTGATGCTGCACGTGGGCTCGGCGGTCGGGCTCCTGATCTACTTCTGGCACGACTGGGTTGAGATCGTCGCTGCTTTCTTCCGCACCTTGCGCAAGCGCCGCGCGGACACTCCCAGCGAGCGCCTGGCCTGGCTGATCATCATCGCCTCGATCCCGGCCGGAGTCATCGGCCTGGCGCTTGAGCACCCGCTGCGCACGCTGACCGCCAAGCCCGAAGTGGCGGCGGTCTTCCTGATGGTCAATGGCCTGGTCCTGTTCGCCGCTGAGCGCTACCGCCGCCGCGCGCAGGTGCGCGAACTGGCCGCTCGCCGTCGAGTCGCCGCCGAGCCGGCGGCCGCGGACGAGTCGGCAAGCGCGCAGGGGGGCGAGCTGGCGACGCTGCAGAAGCCGCGAGAGGGCAGCGAGTCGGCCGTACAGGACGCACGTGAGCTGGCTACGCTCGACTACCGCGAGGCCGTCGTCGTCGGCTTCGCCCAATCGACCGCGCTGCTGGCGGGCATCAGCCGCGACGGGGTGACGATGGGCACCGGCCTGGCGCGCGGCCTAGACCACTCCGACTCGGCTCGCTTCGCCTTCCTGCTCGCTACTCCGATCATCCTTGCCGCGGGCTTGGTCAAGCTCCCCGACCTGCTCGGCCACCTTGGCGACGGCATCCGCGGCCAGGCGCTCGTCGCCGCCCTCTCGGCCGCGGTCACCGCCGTCTTCACCGTCGCCTTCCTGATGCGTTACTTCAAGACACGCACGCTGATCCCATTCGCGATCTACTGCCTCGGGTTCGGCGCGTTCATGACGATCTACACGCTCGCCTGAGCCTCTTCCGCGAGTCGCGGCCGCGGAACGGTCCCCGCGCGAGGAGCCGTGCAACGGTCGTCAGCGCGAGGGTAGATGATGCAGGGACCTTGCCGCCGCTGAAGACACCTCCGCGCATGTTCGAGACACGCAGCCAATCCTGGCAAGAGGCAGGCCTGATCGAGCAGGTCAGCCCGGGCGCGGTCAGGCGCGCGCGCTGGCACGCGCTATTGCTGATACCGCTGTTCGTCGGCGTGGTGGTGCTCTACGAACACCGCTATTCGCTGTTGGGCCTGAGCGACAAAGGCCAGGGCGAACTGTCGTGGCTGAACACCCCGATCGACCTGGTCACCGTCGCCGTGCTGCTGATGCTCGGCTGGGCGATCGCCCGCGACGTCGGCCGCGCCTTCGGCCCAGCTTTGTTCCGGCGGATGGAGCCGGCGGCGGCCGGCACCGTCGGCTTCGTGATCCGCCTGGTGACGATCGTCGTCGCGCTCGTGTTCGCGATGCGAGTCGCGGGCGTGAACCCGCGCACGCTCGCGCTCGGCGGCGCCTTCACGGCGGTGATCGTCGGCCTGGCCGCGCAGCAGACGCTCGGCAACGTGATCGCCGGCACGGTGCTGCTGAGCGCGCGCCCGTTCCGCGTCGGCGACCAGGTTCGCCTGCAGGGCGGGCAGGTGGCAGGCCAGCTGGAGGGCACGATCGCCTCGCTTGGCCTGCTGTACACGACCTTCGCCACCGAAGAGGGAGCGGTGATGGTGCCCAACTCGGTTGTGCTCAGCGTGGCGGTTCTGGCCAAGGCCCCCCTTTAGGCCGATTGGCGATTTGGAGCTTCGACCCGCACATGCACGACCACGATGCGGTGGGCGTGGGGGCGGTGACGCGGTTCCGGCCCCGCATGCGGGGCCGGCGGACCGGCACATGTGCCGGTCCGTACGGGACGGTGCATGCACCGTCCCGCCCAGCCGCACATGTGCGGCTGGGCCTAAAGATCATCTGACCCTGTATCTCAGAAACAGATGCGAGTGATGCTCGTGCGCGCCGATCAGCTCCATCGCGACCGGCGGATCGAGGTCGCGCCCGGTCACGATCCGCAGCGACTCGCTCGTGGCATCGCCGCCCGCCAGCGTCGGCGCCAGCGACAGGAACAGCTCGTCCACCAGGCTCGCCGCCAGCAGGTTCGCGTTCAGGTGCGGGCCGCCCTCGCACAGGACAGTGCGCACGCCAAGGCGCTCGCGCAGCTCGCGTAGGGCGGCGGCCAGGTCGAGCCGGCCTTCGCGCACGCAGCGCACGTACTCGACCTGCGCCTGGCAGCCCGGCGGCAGGCTCGCCTGCGAGGCGGTCAGGATCGCCACGCGCGCTTGCGGGTCGGCCAGCAGCGGCACCTGCCCGTCCAGCGCCAGACGCCCGGAAACGATGCAGGCAAGCGGTTCTTCGGCCAATCCGCGCTTGGCTCGCAGCGCCCGCGCGGACGGCTCGCGCACGAGCCGCCGGTAGCCCTCGGTGCGCACCGTGCCGGCACCGGCCATGACGGCGTCCACGACCGTGCGCAGGCCGTGGAACAGCGCTCGGTCGGCGCTGTCTCCAATCGCCCCCGAGCGGCCGGAGAGGGTGGCGCGCCCGTCGGCGGTGCTGACCATGTTCAGGACCAGGTACGGCCGCGTGTCTTCACTGGCGCCGGCGAGGTCGGACAGCCCCAGCCCGTCGACCAGGTTTGCGACCTCGATCGGGCCACCCGCGGGCAGCAAGCTGCGCACACTGACGTCTGCTTGTTGCCGAGAGGTGTCCGGGTGCTTGGGCATATACGACTTGCTAACACACTAAGCAGATGACGTGCTACGGTCGTGCGGTCTGGTCGGCCGCTTGGGCCGGCGAAAATGCAGTGCTGGCGGGTCGAAGCTTCAAGAAGCATGCTCCGCGTAGCAGCACGCACAACGTGGAGGAAAAGTCACATGCCTACCGGCACCGTGAAGTGGTTCAGCGACGACAAGGGCTTCGGCTTCATCACCCCCGACGATGGGGAGAAGGACCTGTTCGTCCACCACACCGGAATCAACTCCGAAGGCTACCGCTCGCTGCAGGAGGGGACCAAGGTCTCCTACGAGGCTGAGCAGGGCGACAAGGGCCCGAAGGCCGTCAACGTCTCCGCCATCTGAGCCCTGGGCTCGCTGAGCGCAGTCAGCCGTGTCACTGGGGCCCTGCGGGGCCCCGTCGACGTTCTGGAGCGCCGGCGCGTTGCCGCCGCCAACAGCCGGACGGCGCGTGCTCGGCGCCTGCGCCGCGCGCGCGCGCGCGTACTGACCGACCGGCGCATTGCCGCCGGCGCGCTGGCGACGATCGTGCTGTGCGCGGCGATCGTCGTAGTCGCGGCGGCCGACCGCCCGAGCGTGCTGTCGGCGACCACCACCGCCAACTACTTCCCGCATTGGATGGCGGGGCCGCTCGGCGGCATGGTGCCGTGGCTGACGCGCGACTCCCACGCCCTGCGCGACCTGTTCACCGGCGCCCTGGTCGTGATGTACGGGTGCTATCTGCTCAGCCTGCGCTACGCCCCGCGCGCGCCGGCGGCTTGGACGATCGCCGCGATCGTCGTTGTTCACGCGATCCTGTTCCTGTCTCCGCCGCTGGCCCTGACGGACATCTTCAACTACGTCAACTACGGCCGCATGGAGGTCGTGCACCACCTCAATCCGTACACGACGGTGCCGATCCTTGAGCCGCACAACGACCCGGCCTTCTCGCTGAGCAACTGGCACCAGCTGCTCTCGCCCTACGGCCCCCTGTTCACGCTGATCACGTTTGTCGTCGTCCCGCTCGGCCTGGCAGGCTCGTTCTGGGCGCTGAAGGCGATCCTGATGACGGCCAGCCTGTCGCTGATCTTCGTTGTTTGGAAGTGCGCACGGCTGCTGTCCGAGCGAGCGCCGCAGGGCTCGCGCCGGCGCTGCAACCCGGTCTCGGCGATCGCGCTGGTCGGCCTGAACCCGATCGTGATCATGTGGGGCCTGGGAGGGGACCACAACGACTTCGTGACGATGCTGTTCGTGATGCTCGCTTTCTACGCGTTGCTGCGGGCGGGCTTGATGCCGGGCGTGGCACAGCCGGTCGAGGGCAAGGCGGAGTCGCCGCGTGCCGTGCTGATCCTGACGTTGGCCGCCGGCGCGGCGCTGATGACGGCCGTGGCGCTGAAGGCCTCGGCGGCGATCCTGATCCCGATCGTGCTGGCCTGCCAGGTAGCGGGCTGGAGCACAGGGGAGTCGGCCCGGCTTCACCGTCGCAACCTGCTGCGATTGCTGGCGGGCATGGCAATCGCCGCGATCGTCTGGGGGGCGGCGGGCGTGGCGGCGTTCGGGCCGCACCTGCCCGACCTGGCCACGCAGGGCCGGCTCGTGACGATGTACAGCGTCCCCAACCTGCTCGGCATCGTCCTGCTCCAGGGCGGCGAGAGCGAAACGCTGCGTTACGCGCTCAGCGGCGTGCTGATCGCGACGATCGCGTTTTGCTCGCTCTTGTCTTATCGTCGCCGCGAGGCGCTGACAGGCGCGGGCTGGGCGACGGTCGCGCTGCTGGTCACGCTCAGTTGGGTGCTGCCGTGGTACGTGCTGTGGCTGCTGCCGTTGGCGGCATTGGCGGGCTCACGACGGCTGCGCACGACCGCGCTCGTGCTCGGCGTCTACTTCATCGCGGCGTGGTCGCCGGTCAGCGGGGGCTTGTTTCACGCGATCGGCTTTCACCCGGAGAACACTTCGCTCGGACGCCTGCACCAGCGCTACGTCAAGGAACTGCTCTACTAATGGGCGAGGATCCGGCTGCGGCGCAGGCGCCGCAGCCGCGCTCGCCGCTGACGCTCGACGAGGAGCTGCTCGGCGCCGAGCACGCGGTGCTGGAGAGCGTGCACTCCGACGCCGAGCGCCTGGAGCGGATGCGCGCGGAGATGGCGGCGGGCTTCGCGGCGCTGGCAGACCTCGGCCCGGGCGTCTCGCTGTTCGGCTCGGCGCGCACCGCGCCCGGGGAGCCGGGATACGCACAGGCGCGTGAGGTCGCGCGGATGCTCGGCGAAGCGGGCTTCGCGATCGTCACAGGCGGCGGCCCGGGCATGATGGAGGCCGCCAACCGGGGTGCGCGCGACGCGGGTGTCACCTCGGTGGGGCTGAACATCGAGCTGCCGTTCGAGCAGCACTTCAACGACTACGTGGACGTCCCCCTGCGCTTCCACTACTTCTTCACGCGCAAGGTGATGTTCGTGCGCTACTCGTGCGCGTTCGTGGTCTTGCCGGGTGGCTTCGGCACGATGGACGAGCTGTTCGAGGCGCTGACCTTGATCCAGACGGGCAAGATCGTGCACTTCCCGGTCGTGCTGCTCGGCGCCCGCTATTGGACGGGCCTGCTCGACTGGCTGCGCGAGACGATGCTCGCCGAGGGAAAGATCTCCCCGGCGGACTTGGCGCTGTTGCACGTGGCTGACACGCCGGAGCAGGCGGTGGCGATGGTGCGGCGGGCGGCGGCGCGGCAGGGGAGGGGGTAGATGTCACTTCTTTTGCAACCGCGCGCAACACCCCCCTTTTAGCTGCTTGTTGGCGTTTGCTCGCTTTTTGGGCGACTTGACGACTCAAGCAGCGCCAGGAGGCCCGCCGACCCGCTGCTCGCCTTCGGGCATGCGGCCGTCACGACCGACGTAGCCGTCCTTGCCGCCGGCGCACAGGTACACAGCGTCGCCCGCACCGACGTTGCGAACCTTGCGCAGCGTGGCTGCGTCCACCCGTGCCGAGCCGCCCTCCTTGAGGCGATGGGTGCTGCCGTCGCCGAACACCATCTCGATCTCGCCGCGGTGGACGAAGTAGGTCTCCTCCTGCTCGTCGTGGTAGTGCGAGCCGGTTTCATAGCCGGCGGGCATCGAGATCACGTTGACGCCAAACGCTGTCACCCCCAGCCCCTTGCGCAGCTTGCGAAAGCCGTAGCCCGCGCCCAGCGCGTCGAGGTCTTCGGCGACGGCGTAACCGTCGCCGACGGTCACGTTCGGGTATTCGGATGCCTGCATCTTTCTGCCTCCTGTCCGGTGTTCAGTGGTCGGCGACGTGCCCGCCCTCGGGCGAGAGCGGCCGCTGTTCATGGCTCCAGCGCACGAGCCCGCCGCGCATCGACGCCGCTTGGTAGCCGGAGGCGCGAAACGCCTGCGCGGCCATGTCCGAGCGCGCGCCGACGCGGCAGTAGAAGACGACGGGCCGTTCGCGGTCGATCTCGCCCGCGCGCGCGCTCAGCTGGTTGATCGGAATGTGCGCGGTTCCGGCGATGTGCCCGGCCTCGCGCTCATAGGGCTCGCGCACGTCGATCACCTGCAGTTGGCTGTCGCGCTGCATCCACTCGGCCAGCTCAGCCGGGTCGAGGTCGGGGACGGTGGCGCTCACGGGAGCATGAGCCTAGCGCGACGTCTAGGATCAGCTGACCATGCAAGAGACCGCCACCGACGTCTACACGATCCCGCAGGAGCACATCGACTTCTGCTCCACGATCAGGCAGATCGCGCAGGAGAAGATCGCGCCGCGCTCGGCCGAGATCGACGAGAAGGCCGAGTACCCCTGGGACATCCGCAAGCTGCTGGCCGAGCAGGACATCCTTGGCCTGCCCTTCCCCACGGAGTACGGGGGCACCGGCACCGGCACGCTGATGTTGAACATGGCGGTCGAGGAGCTGGCCAAGGTCGACGCGGCCGTGGCTTTGATCCTGATGGTGCAGGAGCTCGGCACGCTGCCGATTCAGCTGTTCGGCACGGACGAGCAGAAGGAGCGCTTCCTGCCCAAGTGCGCTTCGGGCGAGCACTCTCCGGCGTTCGCGCTGTCAGAGCCCGAAGCCGGATCGGACCCGGCCGGCATGCAGACGACCGCCGTGCTGGCCGCTGGAAGCGGCGGGGACGAATGGGTGCTCAACGGCACCAAGAACTGGATCACCAACCTCGGCGTCGCCGACTTCTACGTGACCTTCGCCGTCACCGACCGCGAGAGCAAACGGATCACGGCGTTCATCGTCGAGGCCGACCGCCCCGGATTCAGCGTCGGCAAGCTTGAGCACAAGCTCGGCATCCGCGCCTCGCCGACGGGCCAGCCGATCTTCGAGGAAGTCCGTGTTCCGCGGGAGAACGTGCTCGGCGAGGTGGGGCGCGGCCTGCGCGTGGCGCTGGCGACGCTTGAGCGCACGCGCCTGGGCGCCGCCGCCCAAGCGGTCGGCATCGCCCAGGGCGCCACCGACTACGCCGTCGCCTACGCGCGCGAGCGCAGGCAGTTCGGCCGCCCGATCAGCGACTTCCAGGGCATCGAGTTCAAGCTTGCCGACATGGAAATCAAAACGGCGGCGGCACGCGAGCTTTTGTACAAGGCGTGCGCGATGGCCGACCAGCAGCATCCTGAACGCGCGAAGTACAGCTCGATGGCCAAGGTGTTCTGCTCGGACACGGCGATGGCGGTCACGGTCGAGGCTGTGCAGGTGCTGGGCGGCTACGGTTATGTCAAGGAGTACCCCGTGGAGCGCATGATGCGAGACGCCAAGATCACCCAGATCTACGAGGGCACCAACGAGATCCAGCGGGTCGTGATCGCCCGCACGCTGAAGTAGCGAGCGCGGGATGCGCAAGTCTGGGTCGCCACGTAGCTTCGGCCCAGGTGCTCGTATAGCCATCGCGGCCCTGGTCGCGCTGACGGTGGGCGTGCTGGTCCTGGTTGCCGACCAGGGCCTTTCCAGCATCGGCTTGGTGCGTGCGCTGGAGGAGATCGTGCTGGCGATCGCCTTCGTGGCGCTGTTGAGCGCGGCCTTCGCCTTTGTGGCGGTGCGGCTTGGCAACTGGCGCAACCCCGAATCCGAGCTTGAGTTCGAAGAGCTCGTGCGCGAGTCTGAGCGGCTTGCCCGAGAAGGCCTGTCTGTCGATCCCGACGAAGCCGAGTTCATGGCGCTCGACCCGCTCGACGACTCCGACTTCGAAGAGCTGGTGCGCGACGCGCTCGACGACCTACCCGACCTGCTGCGCAACGCGCTCGCGCACGTCGCGGTCGTGATTTCCGACGGCGGCCGCGCCCAGGGCGCCTATGGCCTCTACCAGGGCGGCACGGTCGCGCGCGAGGACGTGCACGACCGCATCGTCATCTTCCGCGACACGTTGCGCCGCGACTTCGGCCACGACCCGGACATGCTGCGCGCGCAGGTGACGCGGACGGTCCGCCACGAGCTGGCCCATCACGTCGGCTTTGACGAGCTGGGAGTGTCTCGGCTCGACCTGTAGCGGCGCGGGAGACTCGATCTCGCGTAGGATTCGCCGCCCGCTGCCGCGCCGACCGAGACGGCGCGTCCTTTCGACCCCAAGGAGAAGCACATGCCTGAAGCTGTGATCGTCGACGCCGTTCGCACGCCCATCGGGCGGGCGATGAAGGGCTCGCTGAAGACGCTGCGCGCCGACGACCTGGCCGCGATCCCGCTGAAGGCGCTGCTTGAGCGCAACCCGTTCCTGGCCGAGCAGTCGCGCCCGGGCGACGTGATGATGGGCTGTGGCTACGGCGAGGGCGAGCAGGGCTACAACGTCGGTCGCATCGCGACGCTGTTGGCGGGCTATGACTTCAGCGTTCCCGGCACCACCGTCAACCGCTTCTGCGCCTCCTCGCTGCAGACGATCCGCATGGCCTTCCACGCGATCAAAGCCGGCGAGGGCGACACCTACATCGCCGCCGGCGTCGAGGCTGTCTCGCGTGCCGGTCGTGGTAGCCAGTTCGAGTTCAACCCGGCCGTCGACGGCTCGGAGGGCTCGATCTGCAACGTCTACATCCCGATGGGCCTGACCGCCGAGAACGTCGCCGAGGAACACGGCGTCTCGCGCGAGCAGCAGGACGAGTGGGCGGTGATTTCTCAGAGCCGGGCGGTTGCCGCACAGGAGAGTGGCCACTTCGACAAGGAAATCATCCCCGTCACCGTCCCCGCTCACAAAGACGTCGACAAGGAAGGCAACGAGATCGACGTCGCCGAGACGGTCGTCAGCAAGGACGACGGGCCGCGTCCGGGCACCACGCTTGAGAAGCTGGCCTCGTTGCCACCGGTCTTCAAGGAGGGTGGCACCGTCACCGCCGGCAATGCCTGCCCGCTCAACGACGGCGCCGCCGCCGTGCTCGTGATGAGCGAGGAAAAGGCCGCCGCGCTGGGCCTGCAGCCGAAGGCGCGGATCATCGCCTCGACCGTCGCGGCGATCCGCCCGGAGATCATGGGCGTCGGCCCGATCCCGGCGATCAAAGCGCTGCTGGAGAAGACCGGCAAGAAGATCGAGGAGATCGACGTCGTTGAGATCAACGAGGCGTTCGCGGCTCAGATCGTGCCGTGCATGAAAGAGCTGGGGATCGCCGAGGAGCAGCTGAACCCGTTCGGCGGCGCGATCGCGCTCGGCCACCCGTTCGGCATGACCGGCGCGCGCATCATGACGACGCTGCTGAACGACCTGGAGACCAGGGCCGGCAAGCTCGGGATCGAGTCGATGTGCGTCGCCGGCGGCATGGGCATGGCGATGCTGGTCGAACGGCTGTAGGCCACTAAGTAAGGCGCAGCAGCAGTTAAGGCGCAGTAGTCCTGCCTACCGACATCCCGGTGGGCAGGACGGTGCTTAGAGCTGTGCATGTCACTGTGGTATGCTAAGTGCATGTCACAGATCGCGGTGCGGCTGAGCGAAGACGAGCTTCGCCAACTCGATTCGATCGTCCGACAGTCAGGGTTTCGGACGCGCGCGGAGGCGATCCGCGCCGGCATCCGCAGGCTAGGTGTCGAGACGCGCGAGCAGCGCATAGCGCTTGCCTACTCGCGGGCCTACCAAGACGTGCCGCTGAGCGACGACGAGCGGCAGATGCTCGACGCCGCAAGTGCGCTGGCAGCCGACTTTCCGCAGTGATCGCTCGCTGCGAGGTCTGGGATGCCGACCTGGGCAAGACGGTCGGGCCCGTTGTCGTCGTCACGCGCGAGTCGGCGATCCCCGTGTTGCGCCGACTCGTCTGCGTCGCGATCACGAAGACGCTTCGCGGCCATCCCGCCGAGGTCGAGCTGTCGCGCGATCACGGCCTCGACGAGCTGAGCGCAGCCAACTGCGATTGGGTGATCACCCTGCCCAAGGAGCGCTTGGTGCGCCGTCGTGGCCAGCTCGATGCAGTGACGACGCGGCGTGTCAATGCGGCGCTCGTGGTCGCGTTGGGCCTGGACCAGTAGCTCGGCTCGCGCGAAGGCAGGTGGCCCGTCACTCAGCGCGGCGGCATCCGCAGGCCGCCGTCGAGCCGGATCGTCTCGCCGTTGAGCATCCGGTTCTCGGCGATGTGGCAGGCCAGCTCGGCGTACTCTGTCGGGCTGCCGAGCCGCTGCGGGAACGGCACGCCGGCGCCGAGCTTCTGGCGCGCCTCCTCTGGCAGAGCGGCCAACAGGGGAGTGTCGAACAGTCCCGGGGCGATCGTGTTGACGCGGATGCCCTGGCTTGCCAGGTCGCGCGCGGCGGGCAGCGTCATGCCGACGATGCCGCCCTTGGAGGCCGAGTAGGCGATCTGGCCGATCTGGCCGTCGAAGGCTGCGATCGAGGCGGTGTTGACGCACACCCCACGTTCGCCGTCGTCCAGTGGCTCGGCGGCGATCATCGCCGTCGCCGCCAGGCGCAGCACGTTGAAGCTGCCGATCAGGTTGATTGAGATCGTCGTCTCAAAGGGGAGCAGGGGATGGGGTCCCTTGGAGCCGGCGACCTTCTGCGCCCAGCCGATGCCGGCGCAGCAGACGGAGATGCGCAGGCCCCCGTCCGCGGCGGCGGCGCGATCGACGGCTGCCTGCACCTGGGCCTCCTCGCGTACGTCGCACTGGACGAAGGCGATCCCCAGCTCGTCGGCCAGTGCTTGACCCTTCTCCGCGTTCAGGTCGGCGATCGTGACGATGGCGCCGCGATCGTGCAGCGCTCGCGCGGTGGCCTCACCGAGGCCGGAGGCGCCGCCGGCGACTAGAGTTGAGCTTCCTTGGATTTGCACGGGCGGGAGCCTACTCGACCCGCCGGGATGGCGATAAGCCGCAGCATCATCGCGCTTAAGGCGAGACCAACTCGATCCGGCAATTGATGTTGCTGACCTTCGTCCAGTCGGCGTCAGCGCACAAAACCGTATCGATGTCAGGGTGCGAGTCGGCGCCAGCGAGGATCAGGGCATCGGGCATGGTTAGTGACTTGCGCTTGCCACGAAGAGCGGCCGCCCGGGCCGCGATCGCCTTGTCCACCGTGAGCAATTCGTGGATGAGTGAGTCGAAGAAGCCATTGACCCTTTTGGCGGAGTGGTGTCCGAGTTGCGCCCCCGTCATCACCTCCGCGTAGCTGATTACAGAAGCCGCCAACATGTCTCCGGCCAACTGCTTGAGTCGCTTCACGCTGGTCGCATGAAGCGCGTCGTCGGCGTCGAGGAAGCCGACGATCACAGTCGAGTCCAGCAGGATCAATCCCACTCTCCCCGCAGGCGGTGCACAGTGCGCCCAAGTTCGCCGCCTGTCTGCAGGCATCCCGCGTACTCGTCCAAGAGGTCGTCCACGCGCGCGATCGTTACTCGTCCGCGTCCCAGTGCTTCGATCTGCACGACATCGCCCTCGCGCAATCCCGCCTCGCTGAACGCCGAGATTGGGATTGTCACCTGGTGCTTGCTGGAGATGCGTGAGCGCCCAGTGCGCCCTTGCTTTTTCTTTACGTTTATCGCCATAAGTAAAGAGTAGCAACGCGCTGTGCTGGGAGCGTGGGCGAGCCGCCCCGGCACGGCGGCATTCCGCCAGCCTGAGCTGGCCTATAACGCCAGCGGCCGCGACAGGCTGAGCGCGAACAACTCGTCGGGATCGGTCAGCCAGCTCGTCAGCTCCAACCCGGCGGCGGCCAGGTCCTCTTCGACGCGTAAGCGGGTGAACTTGGCGCTGATCTCGGTGCGCATCTCCTCGCCCTGCTCGAAGCGAACCGACAGCCCAAGCTCGGCGACGGTTGTTGTGTGCGCGCGGCGAGCGCGTAGGCGCATCTCGATCCACTCGTGCTCCTGGTCGAACAGTGCCACGTGCTCAAAGTCCTCGGGGTCGAAGTCGGCGTCCAGCTCGCGGTTGAGCACGCGCAGCAGGTTGCGGTTGAACTCGGCTGTCACCCCTTCGGAGTCGTCGTAGGCGCGCTCCAGCACCCCGGGGTCCTTGACCAGGTCGGTGCCCATCAGCAGGTGGTCTTGAGGCCCGAGCAGTCGCGCTATCTCGCGCAGGAAGCGGCGGCGGCTGCCGGGTGGGAAGTTGCCGATCGTGCCGCCGAGGAAGACGACCAGGCGCCCTCCCTGGGCCGGCGGCACGCGGTCCAGATGGCGTTCGAAGTCGCCGATCACACCGTGTACGCGCAGCCCGGGATACTCGCTTGTCAGCTCTTCGGCGCAGGTGCGCACCATCTGCTCGGTGACGTCCACCGGCACGTAGCGCGTGAGCGTGCCGGCCGCGTGCAGCGCGTCGAGCAGCACGCGCGTCTTGGCGGCTGTGCCTGAGCCCAGCTCGACCAGCTCGGCGGCGCCGGTCGCGGCGGCGATCCGCTCGGCGTGGTCCTGCAGGATCGCGCGCTCGGTGCGCGTCGGGTAATACTCGGGCAGCTCGCAGATGCGGTCGAACAGCTCGGCGCCGCGCGTGTCGTAGAAGTGCTTGGGTGGCAGCTCCTTAAACGGCTTGGTCAGGCCGTCGAGCACGTCCTCTGCCAGCGAGCGCTCCTCGCCCTCCTGCAGGTAGGACTCGATCGTGATCGCCGCCTCCTCGGCGCCCGCTGCGCAGGTCGGATCGATGACGGGCTCCATCAGCTCACGTCCTTTGCAAGTCGCAGCCCGGAGAAGATCTGGCTGCGGATCGGCAGGTCCCAGTTGCGGAACGTGAGCGTCTTTACGCGCGGGTGCGTCGCCCACGAGCCGCCGCGCAGCACCTTGTAATCCTCACCGAAGAAGACTTCGGAATACTCGCGGTAAGGGTGGGCCACGAAGCCTCTATACGGGCCGAAGTCGCTGCTGGACCACTCCCACACCTGCCCGACCGACGCGAGCAACCGGAGTGAGGCCGCCTTCTCCCACTCGGCCTCGGTGGGCAGGCGCGCACCCTGGGCGCGGGCGAACTGCTCGGCTTCGTGCCAGCTGACATGGCAGACGGGCTCCTCGGGCTGAGCCGCGCCGCCGGATCCCCGATCTGTCGCCGGCCTGCCACCGCCGGCCTCCCACTCGGCGTTGCTGACGGGCAGCCGCGCGATCGCGAACGCATCGACGTGGACGGCTTGGCGCGGCCGCTCGTTGTCGTAGGCAAAGCCCTCGGCGGCGGCTCCCATCTGAAACTCTCCGGCTTCCAGCTCGACCCAGGCCTGGTCGCATTGCGCCGGCTCAAACGAGGGCTCGCCCTCGGGCAGCAGCTCCGCCAGCGCCATCGCCTGGCGCATTGTCTCGGTGTGCTGCAGCTCGTGGCGCAGCACCAGCTCGAACAGGGTCCCGTCGGCAAGCCCGGCGCGCGCCAATGCCTGCTCGGTATGTGCGCGCACGTCGTGCAGATACTCGCGCGCCGCCTCCGGGCCGAGCAACTCGATCTCTCCCCGCAGCGATCGCGGCGTCTCAAACGCATCGTAGACCTCAGCCAGCTCCGGCCGCAGCAGTGCCAGGCCGCCGTGGCGGTGGCACAGCCACAGATCCTCATAGGCGGCGATGTGGGCCAGGTCCCACACCAGCGGGCTCATGATCGGCGAGTGCTGGCGGGCGAGCTGGTCGTCGTCCAGGTGCGAGACCAGCTCCAGCGTGCGTGCCCTGACCGCGTCCAGGGCCGCAAGCGCCTCCTCCGTGTCCTGCGGGAGGGTCGGTGGAGCGATGGTGTCGCGCGACGCGGACGGTGCCATAGCTTCGCCCGCCCACTCTAGCGTCAGGGCGTCATCGTCTCCGCGCCCTCCAGGGCCGGGCCATAGGTCGGGTCGCGCAGCAGCGACTGGCGGATGCCCTCGCCAAGGATCCCCGCCTCGCCGCGCGAAGCGCCGAGGATCGTCCATTCGCGTTCGTGGCCGTCGCGCTCGCGCCGGCGCGAACGCAGCCCGCCGGCCCCTCGCCGTAGGCCAACGCGCTGTCCCGAGGCGGTGGCTATCGCGACGCTCTCAAGCCCCCGCACCTGCTGCTCGGGCGCCGGCTCCAGATGGATCGCTATCTCGCGCTCCTTGCAACGCGCGCTGCCCGACAGCCCGTCGCCGGCGGCGCGCAGCCGGCTCAGCTGCCAATCCAGGCGCGATCCAAGCCAGCCGACGAGCAGCAGCGCAGCCACCGTCGAGTCGGGGTGGTAACGGACCGAGACGCTGTCGATCCGCTGCAGCTCGGCGCGCATCGCGGTCGAGTCGAAGGCGGCGGCGACGCGCTCGCGCCAGGGGATGCTGCGCAGCCAGGCCAGGTCCACGACGTAGGCCTTACTGCGCAGCTCGCAGGCACGGATAACGGTGTCGCGCCAGGAAGGCTCGTCCACCGAATCGACCAGCACCGCCTGCGCCAGCTCCAACAGCTCGTCCACCGCCTCGGGGTGGCCGTGCGGCGACCACAGCAGCGTCGCCAGGTCGGTCACGAGCAGCGGATCGACGATCGTGACCAGGTCGTCGAGGTGGCGGGCGCCGATCTCCACGGTGACGGTCTCGCGCATCAGCCCGAGCTCGCCGCCGGCCGGTTCGCTGTCAGTCGAGACGACCGCGCGCGCGTCCAGGCGCAGCCGTTTCGGGTCGTAGGAGAGCACCACCAGGCGCGAGGCGTGGTAGCGCCCAACGCCGTCCAGGCGCTCGGCGATCTCGCCGGCGTAGCCGCTCTCGACAAAGGCGACCATGTTCAACGCCCGCGCCGGTGCCAGCCCGCCATTTTCGGAGTGGCGCTGCTTGACCAGCTCGCGCAGTGCCGATTCGATCGCGTCGGGGGTGGTGCCCTCGGCGCTCCAGACGGCGTCGGGGAGGGGGGGCACGGGGGACGAGTTCTGAGTTGGCAGGGCCACTTCTCCGAGTCGGCGCTCGACCCTCAGATCGCCCGCCAGGACTGATCGTCCACCAGTATTTGCGAAGCCTCCTTCGGCCCCTGTGATCCGGCCTCGTACTGCGGCAGGCGCTGCGAGTGCTCCGGGTGGGTGGGTTCCCAATGTTTAACGATCGGGTCGCAGATGCGCCACTGCGCTTCGACCTCGTCGTCGCGCGTGAACAGCGTCGCGTCGCCGCGCATCGCGTCGGTGATCAGACGCTCGTAAGCCTCCGGCGACTGCGACAGGAACGCCGTGCCGTACAGGAACTCCATGTGCACCGGCCGGATCACCATGCGCGAGCCGGGAATCTTCGCGCCCAGGCGCAGCGACACGCCCTCGTTGGGCTGCAGCGTCAAGATCAGCTGGTTGGGCAGCACCCCCAGCGAGCCTTCCTGGTTGAAGGCCAGATGCGGGACCGGCTTGAGCACAACCGCGATCTCGGTCACTTTGCGCGCCAGCCGCTTGCCCGTGCGCAGGTAGAAGGGGACGCCTGCCCAGCGCCAATTGTCCACGTGCAGGCGCAGCGCCGCGAACGTCTCGGTCGAGGAGCCGGCCGGAATGCCGGGCTCTTCCAGGTAGCCCTGCACGTCCTCACCGCCGGAGGGCCCCTTGGCGTACTGGGCCCGGACCGCGATTTCGTCCACCTCGGCCTCGGTTGGCGCGGCGATCGACTCCAGCACCTTGACCTTCTCGTTGCGGACCTCCTCGGCGGTGAAGCTGACCGGCGGCTCCATCGCCACGTGGCAGAGCAGTTGCAGCATGTGGTTCTGGATCAGGTCGCGCAGCGCCCCCGCATGGTCGTAGTAGCCGGCGCGGGTGCCGATGCCGATGTCCTCGGCCGCGGTGATCTGCACCTGGTCGATGTAGTTGCGGTTCCACAGCGGCTCGAACATGCCGTTGGCGAAGCGGAACGCCAACATGTTCTGCACCGTCTCCTTGCCCAGGTAGTGGTCGATGCGGAACACCTGGCTCTCTTCGAAGACGGAGAGCACGCGCTTGTTCAGCTCGCGCGCCTCGGCCAGCGACGTGCCGAACGGCTTCTCGATGATCACCCGCACATCGGCGCCTTCGTGCTCGCCCAGCCCCTGGTTGCCGAGCGCCTCCACGATCACCGGGAAGAACGCCGGCGCGGTCGAGAGATAGAAGGCGCGGTTCAAGCGCTCGCCGGCGTGCTGCTCGAACTGGTCGAGCACCTTGCCCAGGCGTTCGTAGACCTTGGCGTCGTCAAAGGTGCCGGGCACGTACTTGACGTGCTCAAGCAGTCGCGTGAGCACCTCTTGGTCGGGCTTGCGGCGCGAGAACTGGCGGATCGCCTGCTCGCACTCGTCCCGGTAGTCCTCGTGCTCCTTTTCGCGACGGGCGACGCCGACCAGATGAAAGCGCTCGGGCAGCGCTCCCTCGTGGGCGAGGTTGTAAAGCGCGGGAAGCAGCTTGCGCCGCGCCAGGTCGCCGGTGGCTCCAAAGATCGTCAGCGTGGTCGGTGCGACCGGCAGGCGCTCCAGTCCGGCCGTGAGCGGGTTCTCCTGCTGGCCGATCGACGACCCCGTCGATTGTTGATCGGTGGTGATCGCGCTCACTTCTCAGGCGCCGACTTGACGGCGTGCCCGCCGAACTGGTTGCGCAGCGCGGCCAGCACGCGATGGGCGAACTCGCCTCCTCCGCGCGAGGAGAAGCGCTCGTACAGCGACGCCGTGATCACGGGCGTTGGCACGTCGTGGGCGGTCGCGTCCTCGATCGTCCAGCGCCCCTCGCCGGAGTCCTCGGTGTACCCCTCGATCTTCTCAAGTTCGTTGCCGTCGGCTTCAAAGGCGCGCGCGGCCAGTTCGCACAGCCACGAGCGCACCACCGACCCTTGGTTCCAGAGGTGGGCGATCTTGGCGTTGTCGAGCTCGTACTCGCTGGCGTCGAAGATGTCGAAACCCTCGGCATAGGCCTGCATCAGGCCGTACTCGACGCCGTTGTGGACCATCTTCACGTAGTGCCCGGCTCCGGCCCCGCCGAAGCGCAGCCAGCCGCGCTCGCCGAGCGCCGCCCGGCTCTCCTCGCTGGTCGCAGGGGCGAGCACGTCGAGGATCGGCGCCAGGCGCTTGACGGCCCCCGTCGGCCCGCCGACCATCATGCAGTAACCGACCTCCAGGCCCCAGACGCCGCCGGAGACGCCGACGTCTGCGTACTGGATGCCCTGCTTGGCCAGTTCCCTGGCGCGGCGCTTGTCGTCGTGAAAGCGCGAGTTGCCGCCGTCGACGATCAGGTCGCCGCGGTCGAGCAGCCTGGCGAGCTTGCGCACCGTCTGCTCGGTCGCTTCGCCGGCGGGAACCATGATCCAGACCATCCGCGGCGGGGCGAGCTTCTTGACCAAGTCGGCAAGCGAGCCGGCGCCGGCGGCCCCGTTCTTCACCGCCTGGGCCACAGCCTTCTTGTCGAAGTCGAAGGCGACGACGCCGTGATCGGAGTCGCGGCGGATGCGGTGAACCATGTTCCCGCCCATCTTGCCCAGCCCGACGAACCCGATCTCGGTCATCTCAACGGTCGATCCTAGTGCAGCGTGGCGGCGGCGGGGTCTCAGCTGCGGCGCTGGTAGCTTGTCGCACTCGATGAGCGACGCTGAGCACACGCGCCCGGATCGCAACCTCGCGCTGGAGTTGGTCCGCGTCACCGAGTTCGCGGCCCTGGCGGCGGCGCCGCTGGTGGGCAGGGGGGACAAGGAGGCGGCCGACCAGGCCGCGGTCGATGGGATGCGCTACGCGCTGCACTCGGTCGCGATGGACGGGACGGTCGTTATCGGCGAGGGGGAGAAGGACGAGGCGCCGATGCTCTACAACGGCGAGCGGATCGGCGACGGCTCGGCGCCGCAGGTCGATATCGCGGTCGATCCGCTGGAGGGAACGACGCTGGCCGCGCACGGGATGCCCTCGGCGCTTGCGGTGATCGCGCTGTCCGGGAAGGGGACGATGTTCGACCCGGGGCCGTGCGTGTACATGGAGAAGATGGCGGGCGCGCCGGAGGTCGCCGACCTGCTCGACCTCGACCGGCCGCTGGCCGAGACAGTGAAGCTGATCGCCGAGCGCAAGCAGCGCCCGATCGGCGATGTGATGGTCGTCGTGCTCGACCGGCCGCGGCACGAGGACGGCGTTCGCGAGATTCGCGAGGCCGGGGCGCGCGTGCGGTTGATCCCGCATGGCGACGTGTCCGCCGTGTTGCTGGCGGTCACCGAGCGCTCCCCGGTCGACCTGTTGTGGGGGATCGGGGGAACGCCCGAGGGCGTGATCTCGGCCGCCGCGATCAAGTGCCTGGGCGGCCAGCTGCTCGGGCGGCTGTGGCCGCGCGACGAGGACGAGCGCAAAGCGGCCGAGGACGCCGGCTATGACCTCGCGCGCGTGCTCGACCGCGACGACCTGGTGGCCGGCGACGACGTGTTCTTCTCGGCCACGGGCATCACCGACGGCGACGTGCTGCAAGGAGTTCGCTATCCGAGCGCCGGCGGAGCGACCACCGAATCGCTGGTGATGCGCACACGCTCGGGCACGGTCCGGCGGGTCAAGGCCACACACGATCGCGCCAAGCTGCGCGCGCTCGGCGGCGACCAGCGCTTCGGCTAGCCGCGGTCGATCGGGCGCAGCGTCTTTACCCGCGACGGCGCCAGGTCCAGCCGCGCCAGCGAGCGCAGGAAGCCGTGGGTGACGAACACGTGGATCTTGGCCTGGGTGGCGTTGTAGACGTGCAGGCCAAAGCCCGACGCGATCGCCGGATGGAAGTTGGCGACCTCGACCTCGACGCGGATCCTGCCTTCGCCGGCGGCAGGGCCAGGTAGCCGCCACACCTCGATCTGCAGGTGGCCGTGGCCGCCGCGGCCGCTGCGCGCCACCAGCACACCGCGCTTGATCCGCCAGCGCACAAGCGCACGATCGCTTTTCAGCTCGTATTCGGGGGCCGCGAACGTGAGCAGCTTCAGCGGCCGCGCCAGCAGCACGACCGAGCGTTCCGACTCGCTGTAGAGCACGCGCACGAGGCCGAGTGTGACGCGCGTGAGAAAGCGCCAGTAGGTGCGTGCCAGGCGCTCCAGGTGCATCGGCGTCCACAACCGCTCAAGCTCCGTCAGCGGCAGTGTCATCTCCGCTGTCTGGCGCGAGCGCATCGCTCCGCTGGAGTGGTCTTCGCTGGTGTGGTCCTCCAGCTCCGAGACGGTGGCGAGCTTTGAGCCTCGACGCATTTACGTCCACAGGCTACCCGTGCATAAAGCCAATGCTCGGAGCTGCCGATGAGCGTACGTCGTGTCCTTCAACGGTGATATCACCCGACTGTGAGCGACGATCCTGGCTCGGCCTCGGAGCGCCTGCTGCGCGCGGCCTGTGCCGCCCGCGAGCTGACCGATGCGTTGTGGGATTCGCTGCAGCACGAGCTGTCGCAGGCGTCCTCCGAGCGCGCCCGCGCGTTGGCGCGACGGCTGGGCGAGGTCTCCTCGACGGTCGCGCTGCTGCTGGAGGGCGCCAGCGTGGCGCCCGCCCCGATCTCGGAGCCCGCGCGCGAGGGCGATGGGCAGACGGCGTTGCGGTCGAGCGAGCGGCGCACCCCGCCCGATCCGATCCCCACGCCGTCTGCGAGCTTTGCCCCCGGCGCGCGCGAGCCGGCACGACTGGTGGACGAGCAGGAGCCGGCGAGGGTGATGCCGTTCTCGGCGGTGGCGCGCGGGGAGAGCGTGGCAGAGGAGATATCGATTCACGACGTGCGTCGCGAAGAGGGCCCTGCGGCCTGGATCTCCTCGGTCGGTCGCATGCTCGTGCGCCATGGCGAAGACCGGCTTCCGTTCGCGGTGCTGCTGGTGGAGATCGTCGACGTCGCCCATTTGGAGCGCTCGGAGACGCCGCACGACCTGCACGGGATCGTGGCCCAGGTCGAGAGCGCGCTCGGTCGCGGCATGCGCGCCAGCGACGAGCTGTCTCGCGAGACGCTCGGCCGCTACTGGCTGCTGGCGCCGGAGACCAACGGCACCGGCGCGCGCATGCTGGCCGAGCGGCTGGCTGGACTGGTGCGCGGCTCGGCCACCCACCGCGGCGTGCCGATGGAGGTCGCGATCGGCATCGCGATCTGTCCCGAGGACGGCACCGACGCGCCGGCGCTGGCCGCGCGCGCGGATCTCGGCGTCTATTCGGCGCGGGCGACGGGCCGCTCGGTCTCGCACAGCGAGCCGCCGGGCCGCTGAGGCTCGCAAGAGGAGGGGTCGGCGCTAGGGGGCGGCTGTGCCGCCGGCCGCGGCGGCTTCGCCGGTCGGCTGGACTTCAACCGGCGCGCCCAGGTCGGGCGTGTTGGCAGCGTGGCCGACAACCTTCGTCTTGATCCGCACCGTTTCGGTGATCGTCAGCGCGGTCGCGGCGCCCACGGTCAGATCCCAGGTCGCGCCATTTTTGGCGTACGGCCCGCGATCGATCACGGGAACGGTCAGCTTGTGCCCCCTGTAGTTGACGGCCACGAGTGTGCCGCAGGGCAGCGTGCGCGACGCTACGCCCACGACAACCGGCGTCATCATCTGTCCGCAAGCGGTCTTCTGGCCGTAGAAGCCCGGTCCGAACCAGGTCGCGATCTGCGGCTTTGAGGCCTTGGCCGGTTCGCTTGAGCCGGGACTGGTGCCGCCCGTGGCGGTGCCGGCCAAGGCCGTGGCGGCACAACAGCCGATCGCCACGCACATGAGGGCGAGGGCAAGAGCGGGCAGAAGCTTGTTCGCGGGCTTGAAGCTCATCTGATTTCGCCTACGGGGTGAGCTGACGGGCTCGCGCTGGTTGTTGCGCTACGGCCGCGACTGGGCCGATTCGCCCCCGCGGAGCGCTTTCGCGATCCGCATTGGGTCCCCCGTCCCCGCTGGTCTGTGCCAGCAGGGCTCGGCGTGGCCGCGAGTATACAGATCGGGCTTCCGGCGCCGTCCCGGCGACCGGCTTCAGGGCCGTCGAAAGACCGACAAAGCGTCCTTCAGCAGCCGCCCGCCGGCGCTCGCGCCGGCGCCGGCCAGCTCGCCGAAGATGTCGGCGATCGACTCGATCAGCTCGCCGCCGCTTGGCGGGTGCACGGTCGCTCCGATCTCCATCTCCTCCTCGGGCTCATACCCCTGCTTGGGCGCTCGCTCTTCGGCTTGGCCGCGCGCCGTTGCTCGCGCGGGCTTCCGCTTCGGCGCCGCTCGCTTCGGCGCCGGCTTTGGCTTGGCCTCCGGCGGCGTCGCTGCTGCTTGCCTGGTTGCCGCGCGCTTTGCCGACTTGGCTTTCTTCGCTGCCGGCTTGGTCGCTGCCGGCTTGGGCCTCTCTGGGCCAGCGGCGCCGTCCGCGTCCGCGCGGGCAGGCGCGCGGGTAGGCCTTGGTGGCGCTGTCTCTGACCGCGCCTTCGCCCGGGTCGCCGCCCGCCGCGCGCTGGCGCGCTGGGGGCGGGTACGAGGCAGTCCCGCGAGCACACCAGCCGACGGCTCAGCCGTAGGCGCCGGCGCGGCTTGGTCGTCGTTGGCCTGCTCGGGGCTCATCCGCTTGGCATCATCGCGCACCCGGCGATAGGATGTTCCCTACATTGGAGTCGTACCGTCGGGAGGGCTTCGCCCACAACCCCGGCTAAGGTAGTTCCTCAAGCAGCATCCGCTTTGGTCCCGGCGCGGCCGTGCGGGCCTTTGCGGGAGTCCCCGACGGAAACGGAAGAACGCATGTCAGTGGTCGAACTGCAGGAGCTGGAAGAGGTCAAGACGCTGCTTGCCAAGGGGCAGCAGGTCGGGGTGCTGACGTTCGCCGAGATATCGGTCGCCACATCGGACCTGGACCTGGACGAGTCAGACGTCGAGGAGCTGCACGGCTACCTTGAGAAATCCGAGATCGAGCTCGTCGAGGACATCGATCCCGCCACGGCCGCCGGCTCGCAGGTGGAACGCGCGCCCGACAAGCGCGGGCGGCGCAAGGCCAAGACGGCCTTGGACCTCAAGCCGGACATGACGACCGACTCGCTGCAGCTGTTCCTCAAGGACATCGGCAAGGTGCGCCTGTTGACCGCCCAGGAGGAGGTGGACCTGGCCAAGCGGATCGAGCGCGGCGACCTCGACGCCAAGCAGAAGATGGTCGAGTCCAACCTGCGCCTGGTCGTCTCGATCGCCAAGAACTACCGCAACCAGGGCCTGCCGTTCCTCGACCTGATCCAGGAGGGGACGCTCGGGCTGGTGCGCGCGGCGGAGAAGTTCGACTACCGCAAGGGCTTCAAGTTCTCCACCTACGCGACCTGGTGGATCCGCCAGGCGATCGCGCGGGCGCTGGCCGACAAGGCGCGCACGATCCGCATCCCCGTGCACGTCGTCGAGAAGCTGAACAAGATCGGTAGGGCCGAGCGCAAGCTCGTCACTGAGCTGGGGCGTGAGCCCACGGCGGACGAGATCGCCGAGGTCACCGGCATCGACCCCGAAGAGGTCGACTCGATCAAGCGCTCCGCCCAGGCCCCGGTGTCGCTGGAGAAGCCGGTCGGCGACGAGGAGGAGTCGGAGTTCGGGCAGTTCATCGCCGACGAGCGCGCCGAGTCCCCGTACGAGCGCGCCGCCGAGATCCTCACCAAGGAGGCGCTGCGCGAGGCGCTTGAGAACCTTTCCTACCGCGAGCGACGTGTGCTTGAGCTGCGCTACGGGCTCGGCGGCGAGCACCCGCGCACGCTGGACGAGGTCGGGCGCACGTTCAACGTCACGCGCGAGCGCATCCGCCAGATCGAGAACCAGTCGTTGAAGAAGCTGCAGAGCCTGGCCGAGGCGCAGAAGCTCCGCGACGTCGCCTGAGGCGCGTCTTGGCGCCGTCGGCTGCGTCCTCCCTCGCTTACGTGCCCCTCGTACGCTTCGATCGGTGTGATCCTTGCCGGCGACGCCGATACGCACCTCAGGGGGCTGTGTGTGTAGACGCTCAAGACTACGGGCCGTCGCGCCGATGAAATCCACATGTTCGACGTGCACGCCGCGCTTCGCGAGCTGGTCGCTCGCGACGGCTCGGACCTCCACCTGAAGGTCGATTCCTCGCCGCTGTTCCGCGTCCAGGGCGTGCTCGCGCCCGACGCGCAGATCGAGGCCCTGAACGCGCAGGACACCGAAGACGCGCTACACGCGCTGCTTCACGACCAGGCCAAGCTGAAGGAATTCGGCGAGGAGCACGAGGTCGACTTCTCCTTTGAAATCGAAGGGATTGCGCGCTTCCGCGTCAACGCCTTCCGCCAGCGCGGCCTGATCTCGCTGGCCTGCCGCGCGATCCCGGCGAAGATCTCCACGATCGAGCAGTTGGCGCTGCCCGAGGTGGTGCGCGAGCTGGCCGAGGAGGAGCGCGGAATCGTGCTGCTGACCGGCACCACCGGCTCGGGCAAGTCAACGACGCTCGCGGCGATGATCGACCACATGAACACGACGATGAAAAAGCACGTCGTCACGATCGAGGACCCGATCGAGTTCGTGCACCAGGACAAGCAGTGTGTGATCAATCAGCGTGAGGTGGGCATGGACACCAAGTCTTTTGAGCGCGCGCTGCGTCGCGTCCTGCGCCAGGACCCCGACGTGATCCTGGTGGGGGAGATGCGCGACGAGGAGACCGTGCGCACGGCGCTGTCGGCGGCTGAGACGGGCCACCTGGTTCTGTCGACTGTGCACACCGTCGACGCGACCGAGTCGATCAACCGTCTGCTCGACTTCTTCCCGCCCCACCAGCACAACCAGGCGCGCTCGATGATCGCCGGCACGATCAAGGGCGTCATCAGCCAGCGGCTGGTGCCCGGAGCCGGTGGCGGGCGCGTGGCGGCGTGCGAGATCCTGCGCATGACCGGGCGCGTGCACGACATGGTCAAGGACCCGGAGATGACCGGCCAGCTGGGCGAGGCGATCGCCTCCGGCGGCTACTACGGGATGCAGACTTTCGACCAGGCCCTGTTCCACCATGTGACGGCCGGTCGGGTCACCACCGAGGACGCGTTGCGAGTCGCCTCCAGCCCGCACGACTTCAAGCTGCTGCTGCAGGCCGAAGGGCGGCAGGGCACGACGATGGAGGACGTGGCGCAGGCACAGGCGCGCCGCGAGCAGTCAAGCGAGCAGGCGAGCCCCGCGCAGCCGGCACCGGTTGCATCCTGAGAGCGGGCACACGCCGATCGCCATCGACGGGCTCGACACGCGCATCGCCCGGGTCACTTCACTTGGTATAGTATTGGATGAGATGGCGATCGACGACACCTGTCCGGTCTGCCGCACAGCTGACATCGTCTGCGGCAAGTGGACGCTGCTGTTGGTGCGCGACCTGGCCGAGGGTCGCTCGCGCTTCTGCGAGCTGGAACGCTCGCTGGCGGGCATCAGCCCGCGCACGCTGTCGCTGCGACTGCGGGCGCTGGAGGACGAGGGCATCGTCGAACGCCACAACTATCCCGAGGTGCCGCCGCGCGTCGAGTACGCGCTGACCGAGAAGGGGCAGGCGCTGTTGCCGATTGTCGAAGACATGCGCGCTTACGGCGAGCGTTGGCTCGGTGGCGATTGCCCCGAGGCGGCCAAGCAGGCGCTCGGCGGCCAGCTCGCGGTCGCCTGAAGTCGCCTGACACGTCCACGCAATCCTCCGTTCGCCGGCAGGAGCGGAGCAGGCGCCGGCGAAGTCTGCGACCCGTGCGCTCGGTGCAGTTGCAGCCCGCCCTCACCGCCTTCCTGGAGCAGGCGGCGACGCGCCTACATGCTGACGTGCTCGCGGGCAGCGATGTGCCGTTTGACGTGGAGACCCGTAGCAGCGCCCGCTTGTCAGCCGATCGACGATCCGGCCGCGTGCCCCGAACTGGGCATCGATCGACGACCGGTGCCGCGCTGTACTGCTACCGCCCGCTGACCGAGCGCTTCATCGCCGAGCGCTTCGCCGAGCTGCGCCGGCTCGACGCATACGGGCCGGCGCGCGAGCAGCTGGAGCAGTGCGACACGCTTGAGCGCTACCTGCTGGCACGCGGAGTCGAAGCTCCCCCACGCGGCGAGCGCCACGCCGACGCGGTGTTGCTGGCACTGCTGCAGGACGTGTTTGACGAGCAGACCGACTTTGACCCGAGCCGGCTGGCCCAGCACCCCGAGCGGCTGGAGCACGCGCTGGAGCGCCTGGACGGCTCGGCGCTTCCCCGCGCGGGCGAGGTCACGCTCGTGGCCACGTTGCACGGCCTGGCGATCTCATCGCCGCAGATCGTGCTGGCGCGGGGCCTTTCGCTGGCTCAGCCCGACGCGCTGAGCGGCGCGCCCGAGCAGGCGCTACGCGTCTCCCGCGCTGAGGAGCGTGGCCACCTGCTCGTCGTCTACACGTCCACAGACTCCCCATCCGGCGCCGAGGGCGTGGCCGAGGGCGTGGCGGTGATGCAGGAGTTGCTGCGCACCCTGCGCCTGTTCGGCGACGGTCGGATCGCGCTCGGCACCCGCGCCTTCGCCCGCGTCGGCGACGGGCAGTGGAGCACGATCGCGCTTGGGGCGGGCGGCCACCCGCACGGGGTGCTGCTCGTCACCGCCGAGCAAGAGGACGAGCTGCGCGCCTTTTGCGCCCTCGTCTCGCGTCGGATGCCCGAGCAGGGCCCGGTCGCGTGGGCGCTGCGCCGCTTTGAGCTCGGCTGCGACCGGGCGTCTGAGTTCGAGGGCCTGAGCGATCACCTGCTGGCGCTGCGGGCACTGCTTGTGGCTCCGTCAGAGGTCGAGCCCGAGGGAGCCGCCGACGGCCTGCTGGCCGGGCGGCTGGCGGCGCTGTGCGCCGTGCCCGAGCGCCGCGCCGAGCTGGCCGAGCGCACGCTTGCCGCGATCGCGCTTGAGCGCGAGGCGATCGCCGGGACAGCTGTGGAGCGAGCCGGACGCTTGGCGGTCGCCCGCGACCTGGCCGATCACCTGCGCGCGCTGCTGCGCGACGTCGTCTGCGGCCATCTGCAGCCGCGGTTGGCGGAGCTGGCCGATCGCATCCTGCTCGGCGAGCCGGAGCGTGGGCCGCAGCCGCGTGACGCCGCCGAGGAGCAGCTCGACGGGCAGCTGTCACTGACCGAACAGCAGCTCGGCGACGAGCGCGATCCCGCCGATGTCCTGCGGGTCGCCGTCTAGGTGGCGGACGAGCAGCGGATCGGCCTCTCCCAGCTCGCGCGCCAGCGCCTCGATGCCGTGCGCGTCGCGCCGCGCCAACACGTCGAAGTCGCCGAGGTTGGCGGCCGCCCGCGCCGCCAGCTCCTCGCCGAGCTCGGGTCTCAGCAGCGCCGCCACCTGCTCGACGGGCCGGCCTTCCAGCCCGGTGTCGTGCACGAGATTGACGACCAGGCCGGCGCGGCGCATGCCGTGCCGCTCAAGCTGCTCGTGCACGAAGCGCGCCTCGCGCGCGGGCTCGGCCTCCGGCGAGGTGACGACCAGGAAGCGCGTGCGCTCGTCGCGAAGCAGCGCCTCGACGCCGCGCGCGCGCTCGCGAAAGCCGTCGGTCAGGCTCGCCAGCGAGCCAAAGAAGCCGGATAGCTCGCCAACCAGATCGACCCCCGTCAGCCGCGAGAGCAGCGCGAACACCAGCCCGGCGCCGCGCCCGAGCATCCCCCGTGCCAGCCCGCGCGGAGCGGACAGCAGCTTCAGCGCGCGCCCGTCCAAGAAGCCGGTCAGCCGTTCGGGCGCGTCGAGAAAGTCGAGCGCGTTGCGAGAAGGGGGAGTGTCGAGCACGACGACGTCCCAGTCGCCGCTGCGGTGCAGCTCGTACAGCTTGGCGACGGCCGTGAACTCCTGCGAGCCGGCGACGGCGGAGGACAGCTCGCGGTAGATGCGGTTGGAGAGCACCTCGCGGCGGGTCTGCTCGTCGGGCGCGAGCCGGTCCACGAGGCCGTCGAAGGTCTGCTTTGAGTCGAGCATCATCGCCCACAGCTCCCCCTCCAGCTCGTCGGTCGCGATCCGGTGCGGCTCGCCGGGCAGGTCGTCCAGGCCGAGCGCGGTGGCCAGCCGCTTGGCGGGATCGATGCTGACGACCACCACCTTCTTGCCGCGCGCGGCAAGCCCCAGCCCGACCGCAGCCGAGACGGTCGTCTTGCCGACGCCGCCCGGTCCTACGCACACGCACACCTCAGCGCCCTGCAGGCGCTCCTCCAACGGCATGCGGCGTCTCGGCATGGTCGTGATCGTATGTGTGAGCTGCCATGCGCCGGCCGGTTAGAGACGTCCTTGATCTCCAACCGATCCCGACGCGCCGCATGCGGCGCGTCGCCGTCGGCGCATGCGCCGACGGGACAGGGGCGCATGCGCCCCTGTCAAAACACCCTCATCGTAGGAGCAGGAATAGCGGTCGGGCGTGCGAATACACCCCCGACGACCGTTCCACAATCGATCGGAGCCCATCGTGACCGGCAGGGCCAAGGTCATCGCGTTCGCAAATCAGAAGGGCGGGGTGGCCAAGACCACCACAACGCTCAACCTCGCCGCCGCCTTCGCGGAGGAGGGCCATCGCGTGCTGTGCGTGGACATGGACCCACAGGGCAACCTGACGATGTCACAGGGGATCGACCCGGACACGCTGGAGCAGTCGATGTACGACGTCTTGGTGGGAAAGTCGACGATCCGCGAGGTGATCCGCAAACGCGAGATCGACGTCGCCTGCGCCTCGATCGACCTGGCCGGCGCCGAGATCGCGATGTCGACGATGATCGGCCGCGAGCGCTCCCTGCAGAAGGCGTTTGAGCCGATCCGTGAGGATTACGACTTCATCTGCATCGACACGCCGCCGTCCTTGGGCCTGTTGACGATCAACGCCCTTACCGCCGCCGACAAGGTTATTGTCCCGGTGCAGTGCGAGTACCTGTCGATGCGAGGCTTGATTCAGCTGCAGAACACGCTGGCGATGATTCGTGAGAACTTGAATCCGGAGGTGGACATCGAGGGTATCCTCCCGACGTTGGTCGACTCGCGCACGATCCACGCCAAGGAGGCGATCGAGATCCTTGAGGAGAACTTCGGCGACCGCGTGTTCGCCAGCCGCATCCGCAAGACGGTCCGCTTCGCCGAGGCCCCCGTCAAGGGCATGTCCGTGCTCAAGTACGAGCCCGACGGCGTTGCCGCCGAGTCCTACCGCCAGCTCGCCAAAGAGGTGCTCGCGCACGGCGCACGGAGTGCGGCAGCATGAGCGCGCCTAAACGGGCCTCGATGCGCGAAGGCCCGCTGGCCGCCCTGTTCCGCAAGACCGAGGACCTGGAGAAGCCGGATTCGGGCGCTGAGGCGGCGTCTGACTCGCGTGAGGAGCGGTCGGCTGACGCGGCACCTGGCACGCGTGGCGAGCAGGCGGCGCCGGCGTCTGCTGCCGAGACGAGCTCGCCCGAGAAGCGCTCCCCGGCCCGTGAGGCGCCACACCCTTCGTTGCGCACCCCGGTCGAACACGAGCCGGTCGCGTCGTCTGTCCCTTCGCCGCAGGAGCGCCTGCGCCACGCCTTCTCCTCGGAGATTCCCGAGTCGGCGATGGAGCGCCCGGTCGAGCACGCGCGCATCGCCGCTCCGGCTACGCGCGAAGCCCCGCCGATGCGGGAGCACTTCGAAGAGCGCTCGCGCCCGTTCGGACAGGCGCTGCCCCCGACCCAGCCGGTGATCCGCGTCGTCGGCGTCGGCGGCGCCGGCACCAACGCCGTCAACCGCATGGTCGAGGCCGAGGTCGAGGGCGTCGAGTTCCTGGCCGTCAACACCGACTTGCAGTCGCTGCAGCAGTCAACGGCCGACATCACTCTGCACATCGGCGCCGAGCTGACGCGCGGCCTCGGCTCGGGCTCTGACGCCAACGTCGGCCGCCAGGCGGCGATGGACGACTACGACCGCGTCAAGGCTTTGTTGAAGGGCTCGGACATGATCTTCATCGCGGCGGGCGCCGGTGGCGGCACGGGCACCGGCGCCGCCCCGATCGTCGCCCGCATCGCCCGCGAAGTCGGCGCGCTGACGGTCGCGATCGTGACCAAGCCGTTCGGCTTTGAGGGCAGCCGTCGCGCCGAGGCGGCCGAGCAGGGCGTGGCGGCGCTGGCCGAGGAGGTCGACACGCTGATCGTCGTGCCCAACGACCGCCTGCTGGGCGTGCTCGACAAGCAGACGGCGATGGTCGAGGCTTTCCGCGTCGCCGACGACGTCTTGCGCCAGGGTGTGCAGGGCATCTCCGACCTTGTCACCTTGCCGGGCCTAATCAACCTCGACTTCGCCGACGTGCGCACGATCATGTCCGAGGCCGGCAACGCTTTGCTGGGCATCGGCATGGGCGTCGGCGAGAACCGCGCGCCGGAGGCCGCGATGCAGGCTGTCGCCTCGCCGCTGCTTGAGACCTCGATGGACGGCGCCCGCTCGATCCTGCTGTCGATCACCGGTGGCCCCGACCTGTCGCTGTGGGAGGTCAACGAGGCGGCCAAGGCCGTCTCCGAGGCGGCACATCCCGACGCCAACATCATCTTCGGCGCCATGGTCGATGAGAAGCTCGACGACCAGGTGTGGGTGACGGTCGTCGCCACCGGCTACGGCGCCACCCAGTCGCGCCCGCGGCTGCGCGAGCCGGCCGGGGAGCCGCGCGTCAAGCGCACCGGCAGCGGCACCGACGTCGGCACGATGCGCGAGCGCGAGCGTGAGACGCGCGAGCCCAGGCGCGGGGGCCTCGTCGTCAGCGATCGCGACGTCCCCGAGTTCATCCCGAACTTCTGAGCGTCTTCGGCGGCCGCGGCCGCCGGCGTGCGCCTGGCGGCCGCTCGTGTCAACCTGAGTGCCTATGAGCGCCGCCGCCGACAGGGGAGTCGTCGCCGCGGGCCATCCGCTGACGGCCCAGGCCGGCGCGCAGGTATTGCGCGAAGGTGGCAACGCGGTCGACGCGGCGGTGGCGGCGATGCTGACCTCGTTCGCGGCCGAGCCGCTGCTGACGGGCTTGGGCGCCGGCGGCTACATGCTCGTCGCCGGCCCGGAGCAGGAGCCGGTGCTGCTCGACTTCTTCGTGCAGGCGCCGACCCGCGCGAGCGACGGCAGCGCCGCCGAGCTGGAGGCCGTGGACGTCTCCTTCGGCGACGCCGTGCAGGTCTTCTACATCGGACCGGCCTCGTGCGGCATCTACGGCGCGCCGGCGGGCGTGTGCGAGGCGATGAAGCGCTGGGGCACGATCGAGCTGTCCGAGCTGGCGGCGCCGGCCGCGCGGCTCGCGCGCGAAGGCGTGCCGCTGAACGCCGGCCAGGCCTACATCGTCGAGATTCTCGGCGAGTTGCTGCGCTCGACCCCCGAGTGCGCGGCATTGTGGGCGCCGGACGGCCGCCTGCTGCGGGAGGGCGAGCTGCTAGCCAACCCCGAGCTGTCCGACGCTTTGGAGCGCCTCGGCCGCGACGGCGCCACCCCTTTCTACGAGGGAGACGTGGCGGCTGCGGTGTGCGCCTGGCTGCAGCAGCGCGGTGGCTCGCTCGCGCCGGCCGAGCTTGCCTGCTATCGCGCGATCGCGCGCGAGCCCTTGCGCGCCTTCTATCGCGATCGCATAGTGCTGACCAACCCACCGCCCTCGGCGGGCGGCTCGTTGATCGCCTATGCGCTTGGCCTGCTTGACGCCGAGCCCTCGCCCCCTTCGCTGCAAGCGCTGGTCGGCGTGATGGAAGCGGCACAGCGGGAGCGCACGCCTGAGTTCGTGCAAGGGCTGTCGCAGGAGGGCTTCCTGGAGCGCTTCCTCTCCTCCCGGCTTGGCTCCACCACCCACATCTCGGTGCTCGACGGCGACGGCGTGGCCTGCGCGGTCACCTGCACCAACGGCGAGGGATCGGGCGTGGTCGTCCCCGGCACCGGCATCCATCTCAACAACGTGATGGGGGAGGAGGACCTGTCCCCGCTCGGCTTTCACACCCACCCGGCGGGCGGCCGGATGCCGAGCATGATGGCCCCGACGGTGGTCATGCTGCCCGATCGGCGCTCCAGCCGTGTGCCCCGAACGGCCTGTGGGTCGCCGGCCGGCGGCGAGGTGGAGCTGGTCCTGGGCAGCGCCGGCTCCAACCGTATCCGCTCGGCGATCCTGCAGACGATCGTCGGCGTGGTCGACCGTGACCTGCCGGTAGCCGAGGCGGTGTGCGCGCCACGCGTGCACTTCGAGTCGGGCATCGTCTACCACGAGCCAGGATTGGAGCTGCCGGCGGGTGAGCGCGAGCTGGTGCGCTTCCACGACCTGAATCTGTTCTTCGGCGGCGTGCAGGCGGTGCAGCGCCGAGGCGGCGAGCTGTACGGCGCGGGCGACCCGCGGCGCGGGGGCGTGGCGGTGTCCGCGTGAGGGGCCGAGGCGAGCTTTGCGGTGCGGGGCATGGCGGAGCGGAGCCGTGTCGGCGGTGCTCGCGTAGGATCGCAAAGAGCTTTGCAAGTAGGCCCCGCGCGGGGCGAGCCGCGGAGCGTGGAGCGTGACCGGTGTCATCGTGAAATCGGTCGAAAGGGGGGTGTTTGCGTGATCGCTTTCGCGAAGAAGATGCGACCCCCCCTCTTCTTGCCCGCGGCGATGGTCGTCGCGGTTGTGCTCGCGCCGCTCGTGGCGATGACGGGCTGCGGGGGTGTGCTATCGCCGGACCTGTTCGTCCTCTACCGCTCTGGCGCCACGCCGGCGGCCAAGTTGACTTTGCTCGTCAACGAAGAAGGCGTAGTTCGCTGCAACGGCGGTCAACCGCACCATCTCAGCGATCCGCAGATCATCGAAGCGCGCGTGATCCAGGAAGACCTCAAAGAACCCGCCTCGCGCCGCGAATCGTTCCCCGCGGCCAAGGGATCGGTGCTCTCCTACTACGTGCGCGACCAGGACGGCGCGGTCTCCTTCGCCGACAATTCGCCCGGACAGCCGTCGGTGACGCGCAAGCTGGCGGCGTTCGCGCTGCAGGTCGCACAGGCGGTTTGCGGCATCCCCCAGCAGGGAGCGTGAGAAAACGTCTGCCCGGGCAATAGACTTTCGCGAATGGAAAACGAGCTTGTGAAGAAGATGGCGTGGTCGGGCCTGCTAACGGCGTTCGGAGCGCTTGCCAGCCTGGTCACGCAGCGCACCGCCGCCTACGTGTGGCGGCGGATGTTCGACGAGGAGCCGCCCGAGTGAGCAGTCAAGCTGGCTCCCCGCCGGATCTGGATCCCCACCCACCCCACCCACCCGAGCGCCAGCAGCCGGGGATCGCCGCGGCGATCACGGAGGTGTCCGAGCGGGCCAGCGTGCTGATCCGCGAGGAGATCGAGCTGGCCAAGACGGAGATCGCCGAGAAGACCACGCGCCTGGCCAAGGGGGCGCTGGTGGCAGTCGTCGCCGGGGTGTTCTTCCTCACCGCCCTGTTCTTCGTGCTGATCGGCTGTGCCTGGCTGCTCTACTACGAGCTGCCGATCGGCAACGAGTTCACCTATTTCTGGGGCTTCTTCGCGATGGCGCTGATCCTCGTCGTCCTTGGCGCTGTGGCCGGCTTCCTGGCCGCGCGCGCCGTCAAAGCCGGCGCCCCGCCGACGCCGGACATGGCGATCGAAGAGGCGCGCAAGATCCGCGAGACGGTCAGCTCGCCGGCGCCGACTCCGGCGGCGTCGGACACGCCGCCGATCCCTACGCCGGGCGCGGCGCCATCCGACGGCGACACGAACAGGGGGGCCGGCTATGGCACAACGCTCAGCGGCTGAGATTCGCAACTCGATCGAGGCCAACCGCGCCGAGCTGGCGGTTTCGCTGACTAACCTGCACGGCGAAGTGGCGCGCATCACCGACTGGCGCGGGCAGTTGCAGCGCCACCAGCGCGAGGTCACGATCGTGGGCGCTGCGTTTGTGGGGATGATCGTGCTGCGCTCGCGCCGACGGCGCAAACGTCGCGCCGGCTGACCGAACGCCCTGCGGCGCTTCAGTCGAGCAGCGAGCGCGGGATCGCGCCGACCCCGATCAATCCAGGGCCGGTGTACGTCCCGATCACGGGACCCACCTCGGAGCTGAACGCCGGCTCGGAATCGAAGATCTCGCGGCAGCGATCCATCAGGCGCTCGGCCTGCTCGTGCGCCTGGATGTGCTGGACCACCCAGCCGTCGGCGCCGGCGTCGTGCAGCTCCTGCGCGTAGCCGACCATTCGCTCGAACGCGCGCTTTGAGGTGCGCACGCGCTCGACCGGGACGATCTCGTACTCAAGCGAGAGGATCGGCTTGATCTTCAGGGTGCTGCCTATCCAGGCTTGAGCCTTGCCGACGCGGCCACCGCGGCGCAGGTACTCAAGCGTGTCCACGCAGAACCAGATTCGCATCGCCTTGCGCGTCTCGCGTACGCAAGACGCCACGGCTTCCTTGCTCGCGCCCGCGCGCGCCGCCGCCGCGCCGGCCAGCAGCAGCAGGCCGAGGCCGCCACAGGCTGTTTCGCCGTCGAGCACCTCAACGCGGTCGGCCAGGCCGCGTTCGCCAAGCAGGGCGTGCGCCTGGCGGGCGGATTGGCAGGTGCCGGAGATGCCGCCGGCCAGGTGCACCGAGACGATGTCAAGGCCCTCGTCGAGCAGTGGTTCCCAAACAGCCAGGAAGTCGCCGATCGAGGGTTGTGAGGTGCTCGGCAGCTCCGGGTCGGTGCGCAGCCGCTCGTAGAAGCCGTCGAAGCCGTCAAGCTCGCTCTCGCGCTGTGACTCGCCCTCCCACCCTACGTACAGGCTGACCTGGCGGATGCCTTCGCGCTCGGCCAGCTCGCGCGGGAGATAGTGGGTGGAGTCGCCGACTACCGCAACGGGGCTCATGCGGTTCGGCACGCTAGCGCACCGCCGGGCGGCCGGGCCGTGCGGGTCTCAGGCGAGGCGGTTCTCGATCGGCGTGAAGCCGTTTGGCTGCGCGACCGCCGGCTCTGGTGTTTGCGCTCCAGCGTCTTCGTCGCTCGCCGAGCCCTGCACGCCAAGCGCCTGCGCCAGCTCGCCGGTCTCGAACATTTCGGTCACGATGTCGCAGCCGCCGACCAGCTCGCCGCCATGGAACAGCTGCGGGATCGTCGGCCAGCCGGAGATCGCCGAGAGCTCCTGGCGGATGCGCGGGTCGGGCAGGATGTCGACCGCGGCGAACGGGGCCTCCAGCTCTTGCAGCGCCGCGACCGTACGCGCGGAGAAGCCGCACGCCGGCGCTTCCGGCGTCCCCTTCATGAAGAGGATCGTCTCGTGCTCTGAGATCGCCTCGGCGATGGCGTCGCGGATGGGGTTTGACTCGCTCTCAGACATTGGCTGCTCCTGACGTGGCTTGCGTCTTCAGCGACAGCGCGTGGATCGCGCCGCCGATCTCCTCGCCGAACACGGCGTAGACGAGCTTGTGCTGCTCGATGCGGCTGCGCCCGGCGAAGGCGTCTGCGATCACCGTAGCGCGGAAGTGGTCGCCGCCGCCGGTGTAGTCCTCGACGTCGGCCTGAGCGCCGGGAATGGCGGCCTCGATGCGCTGTTTGATCTCCTGTGCGGTGGGCATCGGCAACCCAGCTTATCCCGTTCAGCCGAGTGCCCACAGCAGCGTGTGCGCGGGCAGCAGCGTGTAGCTCTCGTGGACGCTCAGCGTGCTCTTGGTGGCCATCACGACTGGTCGCCCCGGCTGCGCTCGGGCCGCCGCGGAAGCAGCGGACAGGCTCGGATGCTCTTGGTGCTTGACCTCGATCAGGTCGAGCTCTCCGCGCGGGCCGCAGACGAAGTCGATCTCACCGCCGCGCGAGGTTTGCCAGATGTGCAGGCGCTCGGGCGAGACGAACGTCTCGATCAGGCGCTCCGGCGGCTCGTAGCGGCGCAGCAGCGCAATACCGATCGCGTTCTCGACCAGAGCGGCGGTATCGGCGCGCAGGCCGGGCGCGCTGTCCAGTGCGATCGTGTGCAGCAGCGGGTCGGCGAAAAAGACCTTCTTGTCCTTAGACAGCTCGTTTCCGTGCGTGGCGCTGCGCCAGAAGTAGGCGACGAACAGGAAGTAGCCGGCAGCAAGCAGCTCGATGTAGTCGCGCAGGGTGACATGGCTTGGCGGTCGCGAGCCGCGTCCAAGCGGCACGTCCATCTCTCGCGCCATCGCGCTTCAGCTGACCTTCGCACCCAGCGAGCGCACAACGCGTTCCACCAGCGCCTGTGCCGCCGGGATGCTCGCTCCCCTGCGTTGCAGCTCGCGTAGCAGGGAGTCCCACAACACGCGCTTGACCTCGTCGGAAGGCTCGTGCTTTCCCGCGGCCGCCTCGACTACGGCTGCCGGGAGGCCGTCGAAGCGCAGGTAGCGTTCGAGCGCCGCTCGCAGCGCCGGCGCGTGCGGTCGCATGTCAAGCAGCAGAGCCTCGCCGGCCTCGGTGCGATGTCGGCGATCGACAGTCGTGGCGAGGGGGGTATGTCCCCGTTCAGCGCGCGGGCGAAGGCGGCGAAGCTCCGTGGCAATGCAGTGAGCGTCACAAAAGCTTCTTTCGGCGCTCAAGTCCGACGCTATACTTTGGAAAGCGATGATTACGATCACCGACAAGGGTGCCGAGAAGGTGCGCGAGTTCTTGGAGGCGCAGCAGGCGGACGTCAGCCTGGCAGGCCTGCGAGTCGGCGTGCGCGGCGGCGGCTGCTCGGGCTTTCAGTACCAACTCGCCTTCGACGAGCAGCGCGACTCCGACGTCGTGTTCGAGAGCCACGGCTTGAAGCTGCTGGTCGACGACGAGAGCCTGCCGTTCGTGCGCGGCTCGGTTATCGACTACCAGGAAAGCCTGCAGGGGGCCGGCTTTAAGGTCGAGAACCCCAACGTGGTCGCCGCCTGTGGTTGCGGGTCTTCGTTCCGCGTCGCGGACGAAGAGCAGGTCAGCGCGGTCTGACCTAGGTCGGCTCGTTCTCAAGCGAGCGCCACAGGTACCGGCACGCCAGCGTGCGGTGGGGCCGCCAGCGCTCGGCCAGGCGTTCGATCGTCTCGTGGTCGGGAATCTCGGGTAGCCCGTAGGCTCGTTCGATCGCGCGGCGGATGCCCAGGTCGCCGGGTGCGACCACGTCCGGGCGTTCCAGATGGAACATCAAGAACATGTGCGCGGTCCACTCGCCGAGCCCCTTGACGGCGATGAGCTCCTCGATCACGCGCTCGTCCGGCAGCTCGTCCAGGCGCTCAAGCTCCAGCTCGCCGGAGATGACGTGCTCGGCCAGCGAGCGCAGGTAGCCGATCTTCGGCCGTGACAGGCCGACGGAGCGCAGGTCCTCGGGGTCCTCGGCGAGGATCTCCTTGGGCGTGGGTGGGTGCCCGCCGAAGCGGTCGAGCATGCGGTTGTAGATCGTGCGCGCGGCGGCCACGGACAGCTGCTGGTTGGTGATCGAGCGCAGCAGCGCGCCGTAGTGGTCGTCGTGGGCGGGCCGTCCCTCGCGCTCGGGCGGGAGCGTGCCGTAGCGCTCGATCAGCTCGCCGAGCGTGGCGTCGGCCGCGGCCAGCTGCGCCATCGCCTTCTGCAGCGCCTGGCCGCGCAGCTTCGCCGGCCGGCGGCGCTTGGCGGCAGCGGGCTTGGTGCTGGCCACGAGCTCAGCCCGCCTGCAACGAGGCGTCCAGGGCGACCGGCTCGCCGTCGAGCGCGTTCAGCGCGCGCTCCAGCGAACAGGCGATGCAGGTGAAGCTGGGCGTGTCGCGCACGGTGTAGCGCGAGGCCTCGGTCGTGCGCAGCCGCTGCACGAGGTCGAGGAACGTGCCGACGTCATCGGTGTCGAAGGCGACCACGAACTCCTGGTCGTCAAGCCCGAACGAGTAGGTCGTGTGGTTGTCGACGCCGGGGTATTCGCGCCCCACCGTGATGTGCCCCTGCATGATCCGCCAGCGCTCCTCGGCCGGCAGCCCGTACCACTCGCGCGACTTGACAAACGGGTAGACGAACACGTACTTGCCGCGGAAGCCGCGCGGCTGCACGCGCTCGTCTTCGGAGTATTCCGAGCTCTTGCGCATGCCAAGGAAGGAATGGGGCATCGTGGCCCACTTCATCAGGCCGCTCTGGCCGAGCACGACGTGGAACTCGTGGATGCGGTCGAGGTTCTCGGCCTCGGCGATCAACAGCAGCTCGGCGTCGCCGCGCGTGCCGACGAGCGAGAAGCTCTGCAGCATGTGCCCGTCGGCGAAGTCCGCGCAGGCGGCGGCGAACTCGCGCTTGCCCTCGGCGCGCGTCTCGGCGTCCAGCCGACGCCAGGCCGGGTCCAGCTTCAGGAACGTGTACTTGACGAAGTGGCGCTCGGACATGGCCAGGGCCATGATGCCAGAACGTGTGCGAGGCAAGGAAGCGCCCGCCAGTGGCGGTCATCGCAACCTGGAGCCCCTGCAACGCTACCCGCCCGGCGGGTCGTTACAGTTTCAACCGTGCGGATCGCGCTGGTCTCGCCCTATTCGTGGACGTACCCAGGCGGAGTCACCCGCCACATTGAGGCGCTCGCCGGCGAGCTGCGCGCCCATGGCCACGACGCGGAGATCCTCGCTCCGTTCGATCCCGACGACGCGACCTCGCGTCGGCTTCATCGCGGCGCTCGACCACAGGCGTGTGAGCAGCCGCCCGGCTTTGTCTCGCTCGGCCGCACGATCGGCATCCCGGCCAATGGCGCCGTGTCGAATCTGGCTCCCACGCCGGCCTCCGTCTACGCGTTGCGCCGTGCGTTGCGCACCGGTGGCTACGACGTCGCCCACATCCACGAGCCGGTCGTGCCGACGATCTGCTGGGACGCGCCGATGTCGGCCCCCGAGCAGCTGGCGCTGGTCGGCACCTTTCACACCTATTCCACCAACCGCCTGACTAACGGCATCGCCGCGGTTCCGTTCGGTGCGCGGCGGCGGATGAACCGCCTGCACGCCCGCATCGCCGTGTCCGAGGCGGCGGCCTGGACGGCACGCCGCTTCTACGGCGGGCGCTACCGGATCGTCCCCAACGGCGTGCGCCTTGGCGAGGAGTCGGCCGCGCGCGACGCCGGCGGCGAGAGCGAGAATGGCAGCGAGAGCGGCTGCGAGCACGGGCCGCTGCGCATCCTGTTCATCGGCCAGGCGGTGGAGCGCAAGGGCCTGCCGGTGCTGTTGAGCGCGTTTGAGGCGCTGCGCGACCAGGTGCCGGCGACGCTGACATTGGTGGGCGCGAGCGCGGCGGAGATCGCGCCGATGTTGCTCGACGATCGCGGCGTGCGCGCACTCGGCAAGGTCTCAGACGAGGACAAGCACGCCGAGCTGGCGCGGGCCGACGTCCTGTGCGCGCCCTCGCTGCGCGGCGAGAGCTTTGGCATGGTGCTGACCGAGGCGTTCGCGGCGGCGACGCCGGTGGTCGCCTCGGACATGCCCGGCTACCGCGACGTTGCCCGCGATGGCCTGGACAGCGTGCTTGTGCCACCTGGCGACGCGCTGGCGCTGGCCGAGGCGCTGCGGGCGCTTGCGCTCGATCGCGAAGGGCGCGAGCGGATGGCGGAGGCGGCCCGCGAGCGCGCCGAGCGCTTCTCCTGGACTCACGTCGCCGCCGAGGTCGCCGACGTGTACGAGCAGGCGATTGCCGCCGCGCAGGCCAACGAGCGCCGTTGCGCCACGCCTGCAGCGGCGATCCGCACGAGTCGCGCCGATGCTGTCTCCAGGCGTTTGCAGCGCGCCGCGCTTCGCCACGGCCTGCTGTCAAGCGACGGCCTGCCGCGCGTGCGCGCCGGACGCCTGCCGAGCCTGGAGCCGCCGCGGCCTGTGCGCCATCGCGCGTTGCACGCCCTTTCGCGTGTCGGCCTGGCTTTGACCTCGCTTGTCGGGATCGCGCTGGCGCTGCTTGCGCTGCGCAAGGTCGGCGTCGAGCGCGTGGTCGAAAGCCTGGTGGCTTCGTCGCCCGGGCTTGTCGCGGCGGGCCTGGCGGTGATGTGCGCCTCGATGTTCGTGCGCGGGATCGCCTGGCACGCGATCCTGAAGGCGGCGCCGACCTGGCGCTGCGCGCGTCGCCGCGACGCGCTGCAGGGGACGTTCATCGGCGTGCTGATGTCCGCGACGCTGCCGGCGCGCCTGGGCGAGCCCTCGCGTGCGCTGATCGTCGCGCGCCGGATCGGTCGCGCACGCGAGACGCTGCCGATCGTGCTCGGCACGATGGTCTCGCAAACGCTGCTCAACCTGTTGGCGCTGGCCATCCTCGGCGGCGTGATGTTCTCTTCGGTTGACTTCGCCGGCAGGCACACGAGCGCTCTGCTGGCGGTGGCGCTGTCACCGCTGGCGTTGTTGGTCGCGCTCGTATCGGCGCCGGTGCTCGTGCCCACGACGGCGGTCTCGCGCTCGCGGCGGCTCGGAAAGGCGCTTGCGAGCGTGCGTGCCGCGCTGGTTCGCGTGCGCGCCGGCCTCAGCGTCTTTCGCCAACCGCGCCGGGCGGCAATCGCTACGGCGATCCAGTTGAGCGCGTGGGCGCTGCAGTGCGCGTCCTGCTACCTGCTGCTGATGGCGCTGGGCCTCTCAGGCCAGGTTGGCTTCGGCGCCGCCGCCGCGGTGCTGTTCGCCGTCAACGTGACAGCGGTGATCCCGGCCACGCCGGCCAACGTCGGCGTCTTCCAGGCTGCCTGCGTGGCGGTGCTGGCGGGCGCCTATCACGTGCACACGGCCGACGCCCTCGCTTACGGCATCGTGCTGCAGGCGGTCGAGGTCGCCACGGCCGTGGTCATGGGCATGCCGGCGCTGGTGGGCGAGGGGCTGTCCTGGCGCGACGTGCGTCTGCGCACGATGCACGCCGCGCCGGTGAAGCTGGGACCGCTGCCGGACCGGTCGGCGACGCAGACGGCGTGAGCGACGCCTGGGTCTACATGCTGCGCTGTCGCGACGGCTCCCTGTACACGGGCTGGACCAGCGATCTCGATGCGCGCCTGGCCAAGCACACCATCGGCAAGGCCAGTCGCTACACGGCGAGCCGATTGCCGGTGAAGCTGGCCGCGGCTTGGCCGATGGCCGATCGCGGCGCCGCGATGCGCGAGGAGGCGCGGATCAAGCGGCTGTCGAGACTGCGGAAGCTCGCTCTGGTCGAGGCCGCTCAGACTGGGACCGAGCCGGCTATATGACGTGGCTCGGGCACCCGCAGCCCTGATTCGCGCATCAGCTCTACGTGCATCGGGATCGCCTCGCCGATGCCCTTTTCGACCTCTGCTCTGGTTTTGCCCACGGCGATGCAGCCTGGCAGGTCCGGGGCATATGCACCCCAGTCTCCCTCATCTTGCTGGTAGATGACTAGGTACTCGGTCATCGCAGCTCCTCGATTCCGGTAACACGCTTGATCCGTACAAGCATCCCAGCTCGGATCGTATCCTGCTAAGGGGTGCCGCTCGTAACCGCCGGCTGACCCTCCGCTTCAACCACTCCATCCGCCGGCTCGTCCTCGTCGAGCTCGCCGAACAGCGACGGGTCGCGCGAGGATCCCTTGATCGCGTCGTCGGGCGACCCGTCCGGCAGCAGCCGCCCCTGGCGCGTGCCGAAGTAGATCGCCTGCGGATGGTGGGCCACCAGCGCCAGCGTCGACTGCTCGGGGATCGGCGCATAGCCGTCTGAGATTTCCATGCCGATCCGCTCCAGCCCGAGCAGCTGCTCGACCTTCAGGTGCTCTGACTGCTCGGGCACCGCCGGATACCCCCACGAGTAACGCCGGCCCTGCGTGGCCGGGATCGCCAACATCTCGCGTGCTTTGGCGTGCAGCCACTCGGCCAGGCCCTCGGCCGTCTGCACGCCCAGGCCGTGCACGAACAGCTGCTCGGCGAACTCGCCGTCTGACTCCAGCTTTGCCATCAGCTCGGTCACCTCCGAGCCGACGGTCACCGCCTGCACCGCGATCACGTCGAGCTGGGCCGGCGCGGTCCCATCCGGCGACGGCCGGCCGTCGGCGTCGATCGCCGGCCGGAAGAAGTCGGCCAGGCAGATCCTGTCTCCCTTCGGCTGGCGGGGACAGACAAAGCGGGTCAGCTCGCGCTCGCGCTCGTCAGGGTCGAGCACGACGATGTCGTTGCCAAGCGCGTAACAGGGAAAGAAGCCGAGCAGGGCGCGTGGGCGCAGGTACTCCTGCTCTGACCACATCCGTTCCAACCGCGGCCGGAAGTCCTCGTCCACGAGCTGGCGCCAGGCCTCGCCCTTGACTCCTTTTCCACCCCAGTGCAGCTTGAACAGCACGTGCGTGTCCAGGTGCGAGTAGACCTCGTCCATGTCGACGTCGACCTCGCGCACACCCCACCACGGCGGTGCCGGCACCGGTGCGTCCTCGCGCGCGGCCGAGCGCACGCTGTCGTCGGCGAAGTTGAGCTGCTCTTCGGGCTCCTCGCCCTTCTCGCGGAAAGCGCTGGCACCGGCGCGCAGCTTTTCAAGCAGCGCCGCGTGCGCCTCGGCGTCGATCAGCTGGTCCATCACCGACAGGCCCTCGAAGGCGTCCTTGCAATAGAAGACGCCCGCCGGGTACTGCTCGTCGGATTCCTTGCCGCCTGGGTACAGGGCGCGGTAGCCGAAAGCGCGGTTGATCGCCGCGCCGCCGATCAGCACCGGGTATTCAAGGCCCTTGGCGTGCAGCTCGGCGATGCACGCCGGCATCTGCTTTGAGGTGGAGACAAGCAAAGCCGACAGCCCGATCGCGGTTGCCTCGTGCTCCTGGGCGGCGTCGAGGATCGTCTGGATCGGCACCTGCTTGCCGAGGTCGACGACCGTGTAGCCGTTGTTGGTGAGGATCGTGTTGACCAGCGACTTGCCGATGTCGTGCACGTCGCCGAACACGGTCGCCAGCACAACCGTCCCCTTCGTGTAGCCCTCGATCTTGTCCAGGTAGTTCTCAAGCCGCGCGACGGCGCGCTTCATCACCTCGGCCGACTGCAGCACGAACGGCAGGATCAGCTCACCTGCCCCGAACTTGTCGCCGACCTCCTTCATCGCCGGCAGCAGCACCTCGTTGAGCGTCGGCACCGCCCCGATCTTCTCCACGCTGCGGTCGATCCAGTCCTCCACGCCCTCCTTGCGTCGGCGCAGGATGTGGAAGTGAAGAGCCTGCTCGGGCTCCATCCCCTCGGTGGGATCGGCAGCGCCGGCAGCGCTGTCCTCCTCGCCCTTTGACTCGAAATGGGCGATGAAGCGCTCCAGCGCGTCCTCGCGGCGGTTGAAGACGAGGTCGTCGGCCAGCAGCCGCTCCTGCTCGGAAATCTCGCCGTAGGGGGTGATGTGGTTGGGGTTGACCATCGCCAGGTCCAGCCCGGCCTGCACGCAGTGGTGCAGGAACACCGAGTTGAGCACGGCGCGAGCGCCGGGCGAGACGCCGAAGGAGACGTTTGAGACGCCGAGCGATGTCTTCACGTCGGGGATCTCGGCCTTGATCCGGCGAATCCCCTCGATCGTCTCGACCGCGCTCGGCCGCCACTCCTCGTCGCCGGTCGTCAGCGTGAACGTCAGGCAGTCGAAGATCAGGAGCTGCGGATCGAGCCCGTGCTCCTCGCAGCAGAGGTCGCGGATGCGCTGGGCGATCTCGACCTTGCGCTGCGCCGTCTTTGCCATCCCGACCTCGTCGATCGTCAGCGCGATCAATGCGCTGCCGTGCGCGAGCGCCATCGGCACCACGCGGTCGAGCTTGTCGGCGCCGGCCTCCAGGTTGACCGAGTTGACGATCGCCCGCCCCGGTATCTGTTCCAGCGCCCGCTCGATCACCTCCGGCTCGGTCGAGTCGATCTGGATCGGCGCCGGCTGGCTCAGCGAGATGCGCTTTGCCAGCACGCGCATCTGCTCGTCCTCGTCGCTGCGCTCTGTCAGCGCGACGCACAGGTCGAGCACGTGCGCGCCGCCCGTCACCTGATCCTCGGCGATCTGCACGAGGCCGTCGTAGTCGTCGGCCAGCAGCAGCTGCTTGGCCCTGCGCGAGCCCTGCGAGTTGACGCGCTCGCCTACCATCGTCGGCCGCGGCTCCTGCACCAAGGTTGTGGCGGCGATCATGCTTGAAAGGTGGGGTGGGCGCGGAGCGGGCCGCTGCCCCACCGGCCTGCCGCCCACGCGCTCGGCGATCGCCCTGATGTGCTCGGGCGTGGTGCCGCAGCAGCCGCCGACGACGCCGACGCCGTAGCGCTCGACGAACTCCGCCAGCGCCTCCGCCAGCGGCTCGGGTGCTTCGGGGAAGATCGTCTCGCCGTCCGGCCCTTGCAGGGGAAGCCCGGCGTTGGGGATGCAGGCCACCGGCACCGGGCAGAGCTCGCCCAGGAAGCGGATCGCGTCGCGCATGTCCTGCGGGCCGGTCGAGCAGTTCAACCCGATCACGTCGACCTGCAATGCCTCCAGCGTCGTCAGCACCGAGGAGATGTCGGTGCCGAGCAGCATCTTGCCGCCGTTGGGAAGCAGCGACACGGAGGTGTGGATCGGCAGCGTCCTGCCGGTCTGCCGGAAGGCCGCGCGCGCGCCGAACACGGCCGCCTTGACCTCAAGGATGTCCTGTGCCGTCTCGATTATCAGCAGGTCGGCGCCGCCGTCGATCAGCCCAGCGGCTTGCTCGGCGAACACCTCGACCAGCTCGCCGAAGCGAATCTGCCCGAGCGTCGGATCATCGGAGGCGGGCAGGAAGCCGGTCGGCCCGATCGAGCCGGCGACGTAGCGGTCAGGGCCAGCGGCCTTGCGCGCGAGTTCCGCCGCCTTCGTGTTGATCTCAACGGTGTAGTCGGCAAGGCCCCACTCGTCGAGCTTCAGCCGCGAGGCTTGGAAGGTGTCTGTCTCGACCACCTCGGCGCCGGCGTCGAGCATCGAGGCGTGCACGCCCTCGATCACGTCGGGGCGGTTGAGCACGAGCGCCTCGTGGCACTTGCCGGCCAGGCCCCCGTAGTCCTCCTGTGTCAGGTCGAACTGCTCCAGCGTGGCCCCCATGCCGCCGTCGTAGACGAGCACGCGCTCGCGCAGGGCTTGGCGGTAGTCGCGGGCGGGAGCCATTGGCCCCGGATGCTAGCAGCGTCCGGCCCAACCTTGACATGGCTGTGTCAGGGTCTGCTCGCGGGAGCGATTGGGGTTGCAACTCGGTAACTTTTTAGTTCAGGCAATCGGGTCGATTCCTGACTTTGGACATTCCGCGATGAAAAGGAGCAGCAAATGTTCTACGGCTATGAGCCGTTCGACGGCGCGAAGGCCACGTATGTGTGGACCGGAGTGAAAGAGCCCGGCTTCTTCCACGTCGAAGCCTGGGGCGAAGTCCGCAATTACACGCCGATCGTCGAGCTGGTCCGCGACCAGCGTTGGGTCGGCGGCCTGAAGATCGACGTCATGGGGTGGACGGGCCCGATCGGCGAGGGCAACAGGCCCTACCGGGTGTTAGCGAACTTCCCCGGGCAGTTCTACCCCGAGATCGTCGTGCAGGGGTCGAACAAGCGCGAAGTGATCAAAGTCGAAGAGATCCCGCCCGAGCGGGCGGAGGACTACCTGAAGGAGCTGGCCGAGGCAGTCTGACCGAAAGCGTCGGCGCTTGCAAAAAGGCGTTATTGCCGCTCAGGGGGCCGGAGGCAAGCCTGACAAGGACGCACCGACCCGCCGTGTGCCAGAGGCACACAAGGGAGGGAGGACACAGCCGATCGGCGATCGATGGGATCGCCGATCGGCCAGCACAGCCATCCGACCCCCTGAGCTACTTGATGAACAGCATCTCCGAGTACTTCGGCAGCGGCCACAGGTCGTCGGCGACGACCTTCTCCAGCCGGTCGGCCACCTCGCGCACGTCTTCCATCGCGCCGATCACCGTGTCGCGCATGTACTTGGCCCACTTGTGCGCGCCCTGGGGCTGGTTGTCGGCCAGGTTGGCGTCTTCCAGCTTGATGAGCGCGTAGTGCAGCTCCTTGACGACCGGCTCGACCTCGGCGACCAGCTCCTGAAGGCCTGTGGCCTTCAGCTCGTTCAGGTGCCTGACCGCCGCCGGCAGGATCATCGTGCGGGCGATCGACGCCGCCGTCTCAGCCTCGATGTTCAGCGTCACCGCGTACTGCTCGGTGAACACCTCCTCGCGGCTCTCAAGCTCGCGCTTTGAGAGCACCTTGTACTTCTTGAACGCCGCGACGGTCTGCTTGTCGGTCAGCCACGGCAGCGCGTCGGGGGTGGTGCTCAGGTTGGCAAGGCCGCGCTTCTCGGCCTCGGCGTGCCACGCCTCGGCGTAATTGTCGCCGCCGAAGACGACCTGCTTGTTGGCGCTCCAGCTCTCCTTGACGACCTTGACGACGGCCTTCTCCAGGCTCGTCCCCGATGCTTTGGCGGCGGTCTTCAGCTTGCCCGCCAGCTCGTCGATCGACTCGGCCACGATCGTGTTCAGCACCGTGTTCGGCAAGGCTGGCGACATCGACGAGCCGAGTGCGCGGAACTCGAACTTGTTGCCGGTGAAGGCAAACGGCGAGGTGCGGTTGCGGTCGCCGCCGTGCATCGGCAGCGGCGGCAGCACGGGTGTGCCCAGGCCCAGGAACGATCCCGGCTTGGCCGACTGGGCCTTGCCCGACTCGATCGCCCCGAACACGCGCTCAAGCTCGGCGCCGAGGAAGATCGAGATGATCGCCGGCGGCGCCTCGTTGGCGCCGAGGCGGTGGTCCTGGCCAGCGTTGGCGACGGAGGCGCGCAGCAACGCCTGGTGCTTGTTGACGGCCTGGATCACCGCCGTGCAGAAGAACAGGAACACGAGGTTCTCGTGTGGCGTGTCGCCCGGCTCAAGCAGGTTCATGCCGGTGTCGGTGCCCATCGACCAGTTGTTGTGCTTGCCCGAGCCGTTGACGCCGGCGAACGGCTTCTCGTGCAGCAGGCAGACCAGGCCGTAGCGGCGTGCCGCGTTCTGCATGATCTGCATCGTCAGCATCTGGTGGTCGGCGCCGACGTTGGAGTTCTCGAAGATCGGCGCGACCTCGTACTGGTTGGGCGCGACCTCGTTGTGGCGCGTCTTGATCGGCACCCCGAGCTTGGCCAGCTCAAGCTCGGTCTCCAACATGCAGGCCAGGATCCGCTCGGGGATCGAGCCGAAGTAGTGGTCGTCCAGCTCGTGGCCCTTGGGCGGCTTGGCGCCGAACAGCGTGCGGCCCGTCGTCAGCAGGTCGGGGCGCTCGAAGTAATACTGCTCGTCGATCAGGAAATACTCCTGCTCGCAGCCGATCGTCGTGAACACGCGCTGCGCGTCCTCGACGCCAAGCAGCTCAAGCGCGCCGATCGCGGCGCCGGACAGCGCGTCCATCGAGCGCAGCAGCGGGATCTTGTGGTCGAGCGCCTCGCCCGTCCAGGAGGTGAACGCCGTCGGGATGCACAGCAGCGCCCCATTGGGGTTCTCCAGGATGAAGGCAGGCGAGGTGGGATCCCAGGCTGTGTAGCCGCGTGCCTCGAAGGTGGCGCGGATGCCGCCGGTTGGAAACGAGGAGGCGTCTGGCTCGCCCTGGATCAGCTCCTTGCCGGAGAACTCGGCGATCGCGGTGCCGTCGCCGGCGGGCCCGTAGAAGGAGTCGTGCTTCTCGGCGGTGGAGCCGGTCAGGGGCTGGAACCAGTGCGTGTAGTGCGTGGCCCCCTTCTCCATCGCCCATTCCTTCATCGCCTGCGCAACAGCGTCGGCCAGCGTCGTGTCAAGCGCCTCGCCGCGCTCCAGCGTGCGCTGCAGCGCCTTGAAGACGTGCTTGGGCAGGCGCCGGCGCTGGACCGCGACGCTGAACACGTTGGAGGCGAAGACCTGGTTGCCGGGAAGGGTCAGGTCGATCGAGCCGAGCGCGCTCCCGTTGGCGCTCCACTGCGCGGCTGTCACATTGGTCTGGCGGGTCCTTGGCGGCATGTTCGGGCTTGGCTCCTCCGTCGACGTAAAGGGAAATCGCATCGTAGCCCGACGGGGGGTGGGGTGTGTCGCTCAGATGGCGAAACGTCGCGGCTGTCGTTTGGACACGCGTCCAATGCCGTTCAGTCGGCGCATGCGCCGACTGCGACGCCGCACATGTGCGGCGTCGTTCCGAGACGTGCGTGCACGTCTCGGCCGCAGGGCGCATGCGCCCTGCGGGGCCCCATAGGGGCCGCTAAGGAACGGCCCCGACTTCGCTGCGCGAAACCGGGTTCGGGCCGGGTTTGACCTCCCCGGTTTCCGGGTTGACGTGCGTGCGCGGCGGCAGCGGCGCGATCCGCGCGACCAGCCGTCCGTTCGGCACGCCGCCGCCGGGCAGCTTCGCGACGGCCTTGCCGTCGAGGCCGGCGGCGATCGTGTAGTAAACGGTGTGCCGTCCAGACTTCACGGGCGTCACGTGCCAGATGAAGCGCGCCCGGCCGCCGGCCGCCAGCCGGCCGAGCGCCCAGGTGTTGGTGAAGGCGGTTTCGCCGCCGCTGTGCGGGTTGACCTGTTCGGTTTCCACCGTCGGGTTGGCGACGGCCCCCGGCCCGGTGTTGACGATCCAGACCGGCCGCTTGTCATTGGCCAGGCGGGGATAGTCGCTCGTGTAGTAGAAGGAGTCGAGCGTCACGGCGACGTTGGGAATCACGCGCGCTCCGGCGTTGCGCACGACCAGTTCCAGCCGCGTGTCCTTGGCGACGGCCTGCTTGCGGGGGAAGCGCGCACGCACGATTTCGACCGCGAAGGTCGCCTTCGGTTCGGAGGCGTTGCGCTCGCTTTCGCCGCAGCCGACGGCCAGTAGCGCAGCGCTTGCGGCGCAGGCCGCGAGCGACACCCCTCTTGACAACGCTCCCACCCTCACGATCGCTCGCCACCATACCAGTGCTCCATCGCGTACAGTTCAGGAGCTGCCGGTAAAGTGGGACGGAGGTCTCGTCCTCAAGGAGGGGTTCTAGATGGTGCGCAGTACAGCGGAGCGGGCTTTCCTGCCGACCAGGAGCCTGCTTGAGGAAGTCGGCGACATGATGATCCTCACAGGGAGGACGATCACTTCTGCGTTGCGCCCCCCCTACCCCTACGGCGACGAGTTCGTCTCGCAGTTCCTGTTCGTGCTGCGCCTGGTGTGGTTCCCGCTGCTGGTCACCACCCTCTCGATCAACTACGGCGCGCCGGGCCTGCAGGCAGCCAACTTCCTGACGATCTTCGGCGCGCTGGACCGCCTCGGCGGCTTCTTCGTGCTCGCGGCGATTCGAGAAATCGGCCCGTTGATCACCTCGATCGTGCTCGCCGGCGTCGCCGGCACGGCGATCACCGCCGACCTCGGCGCGCGCAAGATCCGCGAGGAGCTCGACGCGCTGCAGGTGCTGGGCGTCGACCCGGTCAAGAACCTGGTCGTCCCGCGCTTTTTGTCGCTGATGTTGGTGACGGGCCTGTTTGACCTGTACGCGCTCTTGTTCGGGATCTTCGGGGGCCTGCTGGCATCGGTCGTCAACCACCAGCCGCTCGGCCCGTTCTGGGCGACGTTCTTTGCCAACACATCGACCGTGGATCTGTGGGGCTCGCTCTTGAAGACGATGATTTTCGGGGCGATCATCGCGATCGTCAGCTGTTACAAGGGCATGACCGCCTCCGGCGGCGCCGAGGGCGTCGGCCGCGCCGTCAACCAGGGCGTCGTGATCGCGATCCTCGGCATCGGCGCCTTCAACTACATCTTCACGCAGGTGCTGCTTGCCACCCACCCCAACATCCTGGTAATCAGGGGTTGAGGCGCGGATGAGCACCTGGGGCAGCTCCTGGACCGGCCTGCCGCGCGAGTGGGTCTCCTCGGCCGGCGAGATCGGCTCGTTCGCCGGCCGCGTCGTGCGCGAAGTTTGGGGCCTGCGTGTGCTGCGCTTCTTCGGCGAGACGATCCGTCAGTCGGGCATCCTGATCCTCGGCTCGACAGCGGTGATCTGGGCGCTGATCTTCATCACGGGCCTTGGCACCTGCGGGATCGAGGGCGCCTACTTCACCGAGTCGCAGGGAGCCCCTTCCTACGCCGGCGTGTACTCCGCCTGGTGCAACCTGCGCGAGGCGATCCCCTACGCGTTCGGCTACATGCTCGCGGCCAAGGTCGGCACCGGCATCGTCGCCGAGCTGGGCGCGATGCGCATCTCCGAGGAGATCGACGCGCTTGAGGTGATGGGCGTCGACTCGGTCACGTTCCTGTGCGCGACGCGCCTGCTGGCGGCCTGGCTGGTGCTGCCGTTCATGTACGTGGCGGGCATCGGCGTCGCCTACCTGGCCTCCTACATCGCCGTCGTGCACCAGATCGGATACGTCTCCTCCGGCGGCTACTCGCTTGTCTTCTGGGAGTTCCAGAACCCGCTGGACCTCGTCTACAGCCTGATAAAGGGCATGACGATGGCAACCGCGATCGTGCTCGTGGGCTGCTATTTCGGCTACACGGCCTCCGGCGGCCCGGTCGGGGTGGGAACGGCGACGGCCAAGTCGATGGCGCTCAACCTGGTGCTGGTCACCTTCATCGGCATGCTCGGCACGCAGGTCTTCTGGGGCGCCAACCCGCGCGCCCCGATCGGCGGGTGAAGTAGCAGTGGCCACGGTCGAGGACGACTTCCAGTTCCACACGGGCGTCAACCGCCCGACGGGAGCGCCGGCGGCGATCGAGTTCATCGGCGTGCACAAGGCGTTCGGCTCAAACCACGTCCTGCGGGGCTTGGACCTGGAACTGCCCGAAGGCCAGATCTCGATGATCCTGGGACCGTCGGGCACGGGCAAGTCGGTCTGCATCAAGCACATCGTCGGCCTGCTCTACCCGGACGAGGGCGACGTGATCGTGCAGGGCCAGTCGATCCCCAGCCTGCCCGACGCCGAGCTGTTCGAGACGCGCAAGAAGTTCGGCGTGCTGTTTCAGGACGGGGCCTTGTTCGGCTCGATGAACCTGTACGACAACATCGCCTTCCCCTTGCGCCAGCACACCGAGAAGGGCGAGGACGAGATCTCCGAAATCGTGTACCGGCGCATGCGCGAGGTCGGCCTGGGCGACGCCAGCCAGAAGATGCCAAACGAGCTCTCCGGCGGCATGCGCAAGCGAGCGGGCTTCGCCCGCTCGCTCGTGCTCGATCCTGAAATCGTCTTGTTCGACGAGCCGGACTCGGGCCTTGACCCGGTCCGCACCGCTTTGCTGTGCGAACTGATCAAAGAGGTGCACGAAGAGAACGGCGGCACCTACGTCGTCATCACCCACGACATCATGTCCGCCCGCCGCGTCGCCGAGCACATCGCGGTCTTGTGGCGGGGCAGGATCGTCGAATCGGGACCGGCGGCCGAGCTGTTCGACTCCGAAAACGCGTTCGTGCGCCAGTTCCTCTCCGGGGAATCGCAGGGCCCACTAGGAATGGAGTAGCGCTGCTGCCGGGGTTGTTCCTCGCGCGCGGCGTTAGCCTGGGCTGGTGGACGTAGGAGGGCTTCTCTCGGGCGTGGCGGCGCGGGCGGCGGGTAGGCCGCGGCTGACGTTGGCGCTGGTCGGCGCGCTCGCGTTGATCGGTGCGCTCGCGGCCCTGTCGCTGCGGCCGACCGCCGCCACCGACACGCTGGTCGGCCGCTCCAGCTCCACCTACCGCGCGACGCAGAGCTTCTACTCGCACTTCGGCGAAGAGCCGGTCGAGGTGCTCGTCAAGGGCGACCTGCGCAAGCTCGTGCTCAGCTCGGACATCGACCGCCTGGTCGGCCTGGAGGGCTGCCTGTCGGGCAATCTGCCGAGCGCGGCTCTGGCAAGCGAGGGCGGCGCGAGCGGGCCGTGCGGCCGGCTGCGCGCCGCCAAGGCGGTGAAGGTCGTGTTCGGCCCCGGCACTTTCCTGAACGAGGCGGCGCGCCAGATCGACTCGACTTTGGCGAACCGCAGCGCGCAGGCCGAACGGCAGGCCACGTTGGCGCAGACGACGGTTCGCCGCTCGGCTTTGGCGCGCGGCGAAGGCGTGCAGCAGGCCGACGCGCTCGGCGAACAGGCGCGCAAAGCGACGATGGCTGGCTTTGCCGCCGAAGTCAGCGCGCTGGCGATCCGCTATGGCCTCAGCCGCCCGCCGACGCTCGACGACCACGAATTCGTCTCGGCGGTCGTGTTCGACTCGACCAAGCCGTCCGGCACGCCAAAGCAGCGCTTCGCCTACCTGTTCCCCGGTCGCGACGCCGCACTGGTGTCGGTACGCCTGCGCTCGGGCCTCTCCGAAGCGCAGCGCTCGCACGCGATCGCGCTGATCCGCTCGGCCGTCGCGATGAAACAGTGGCAGCTACAGAACGGCGAGACATACCTGGTGACCGGCGAGCCGGTGATCGTCGCCGACGTCACCGGCTCGATCTCCCATTCGATCGAGCTGCTGCTGGTGGCGGTGCTGATCGTGATGGCCGTGGTGCTGGCCCTGGTCTTCCGCGGCCGCCCGCGCCTGTTGCCGCTGGCGGTGGCTTTGTTGGCCAGCGCGCTTACGTTCGGCTTGCTGGCACTGTCCGGTGCGGAGCTGACGATGGCCTCGGTGGCGGTGCTGCCGGTGCTGGTGGGCCTGGCGGTTGACTACGCAATCCAGTTCCAGTCGCGCGTGGCCGAGGAGCGGGAGTCGGTAGCGGGTTCGGCGGGGGATCGCCGCGAGTCGGTAGCGGGTTCGGCGGGGGACCGCGGAGAGCCGGTCGCGGGAGAGCAGAGGGGTGAGTTGTCTGGTGCCGGTTTTGCGTCAAAGGGGGGTGTTGGCGGTATTGCTGTTAGCAGTGCTATCGCTCGCGCGGCGCACAAAGGGGGGCCTGCGATCGCGGTTGCCGTAGTTGCAAGCATCGGCAGCCTGTTGGTGTTGTTGCTCTCGCCGGTGCCGATGGTGCGGGGTTTCGGATTGCTGCTTGTGCTTGGTCTGGCGTTGGCGTTCGCGTGTGCGCTGACCGCCGGCTCGGCGGTGATGGCGCTGGTCGGCGGCGGCGATGGCGCCGGCGGCCAAGGCGGCGGCAGCGGCGGCAGCCGCGGCGCCGGCGGCAGTCCGGCTGCTCGCGGCCTGTTGCCGGCGAGCGTGCGCTCGGCCTGGCGCGAGGCCGGTGAGATCCTCGCTGAGAACCCGCTGACGCGGCTGGTGTCGCGGCTTGCGCTTGGCACGGCGGTGCGCAGCCCGGGCCGCGTGCTTGCGATCGGGCTGGCGCTGGCCGCGCTCGGCTGGGGGCTTGACACGCAGACCAGCGTGCAGACCGACATCGCCAAGCTTGCCCCCCAAAGCCTCTCGTCGCTGCGCAACCTGACCGCGCTTGAGCACGCGACCGGGGTTGGCGGCGAGATCGACCTGATGGTCAGCTCGCGCGCGTTGACGCAGCCGGCGACGATCGAATGGATGAGCCGCTACGAGGCGGCGGTCCTCGCCCGCTTCGGCTACAGCTCCACCGGGGGCTGCGCCAAAGCCCGCCTGTGCCCGGCCTTCTCGCTGCCGGACCTGTTCCACGACGAATCGGGCTCGACCGCCAAGCTGACTCGGCGCCAGGTAAACGGCCTGCTGGCGGCCGTGCCCTCCTACTTCTCCCAGGACGTGATCACCGCCGACCGCCGGGTGGCGACGCTTGCCTTCGGCATCCGGCTGATGAGCCTGCAGCAGCAGCAGAGCGTGATCGAAGCGATGCGCCAGAGCCTGCGCCCGCCAAAGGGCGTCAGCGCCAAACTCGTCGGCCTGTCGGTGCTGGCCGCGCAGGCCGGCTCGCAGGTCGCCTCGCCCTGGCGGCGCGTGTTGACGTTGCTGGCCGCCCTGGTCGCGGTCGCCGTAATTCTCTTGATCTGCTTCCGCGGCGATCGCCGCCGCGCGCTGGTGCCGTTGGCGCCGGTCGTGCTGGCAAGCGGCTGGTCGGCGCTGGTGCTGTTCGCGCTGCGGGTCCCGCTGAACCCGATGTCGGTCACGCTCGGCGCGCTCGTGATCGCGATCTCGACCGAGTTCGGCGTGCTGCTGTCCGAGCGCCAGCGCCAGGAGCGCGCGGACGGCTATTCGAGCACGGAGGCGATGCGTCGCGCCTACGCCCGCACCGGCGCCGCCGTCGCGGCCTCGGGCGCCACGGCGATCGCCGGCTTCGGCGTGCTGGTGCTGTCGGACATCGCGATGCTGCGCGACTTCGGCCTGGTGACGCTGGTCGACCTGTCGGTGTCGCTGCTCGGCGTGCTGGTCGCGCTGCCGGCGGCTGTCGCCTGGGCCGACCGCCAGGCGCCGCTGCGCGCGCGCCTGCCCGAGCCGGGACGGGCGCCGGCGCCGATCCGGCCGTGAGCGACGGGCGCATCGCCGGCGCGCGCTACGGCCGCTTGACCGGGGCGCTGGCGCTGCTCGCGCTGCTTGGGATCGCGCTCAGCTCAATGCTCGGCTCGGGCGGCAACGCGCGCGGGATCGCGCCCGGCGTGCGCATACCGCCGTTCGCGGCGCCGCTCGCGCTCGGCTCGCTCAGCGGCGACGTCAACATCGCCACCCGCTCCCGCCAGGGCCAGGCCGGCGACCGGCCCGCCTGCAGCGTGCGCGGGGCACAGGTGCTGAACGTCTGCCAGCTCTACGAACGCGCTCCGCTGGTGCTGGCGCTGTTCATCGACGGCGGCGGCTGCGCCGACGTCCTGCGGCGGCTGCAGGCGCTGGTGCCGGCGTTCCCGCAGGTGGGCTTTGCCGCAGTGGCGATCAAGGGCGAAACGCAGCCGGTCAGGGGATTGATCGTGAGCGGGCACCTGAGCTTCCCGGTCGGGCTCGATCGCGATGGCATCCTCGTGCAGCTGTTCCGCATGGCCACCTGCCCGCAGGTCAACTTCGTCTACCCCGGTGGGGTCGTGCAGGCTCCGGCGCTGCTCGGCTCAAGCACGCAGGCACAGCTGCGCGAGCGTGTCACGGCACTGCTGGCGGCGGCGCGGGCGCGGGGCTGGAAGCCTGCCGACCGATGAGCTTCGGCGAAGCGCCGATCGGCGAAGGCTGGTGCGAGCAGGAGCTGCGGAGCGAGCTGCCGGACCTCGCTTTGCTGGCTGTGCAGGTGCGGCTGGCCGAGGATTGCTCGCCGCGGTCGCGCCCGCCCGTGGAGCTGGCGGCGCGTTTGCGCGATCTTGCCAACGGCTGGCGCGGCGCCCGTGTGGTGGCTTTGCGCAAGCAGCCGGTGCCCAGCGCCTACCGCGCTTTCTATCGCCAGGTCGGGCTTGACCCGGACAGCACCCGCACGGCAATCGAGGAGCTGGTGCTGGCGCGCATGATCGCCGGCGACTTCCGGTCAAGCGGCCTGCTCGCCGATGCGCTGGCGCTGGCGCTGCTTGACACCAGCGTGCCGGTGTGGGCGGTTGACGCGGAGACGATCGACGGCCCGCTGGGCGTGCGCCCCAGCCGCAAGGACGAGCTGATCGAACGCGGCAGCAAGCACGCCGTGCTCGGTGGCGGCAGGCTGGTCGTGGCCGACGCCGAGCGGGCGGTCGCGCTGCTGTTCGACCAGCCCCAGCGCCCTCACCGCGCCACGCGCTCGACGCGGCTGCTGTCGCTGTACGCGATCGAGGTGGCCGGCGTTCCGCGCCTGTGTGTCGAAGAGGCGTTGTCGATCTGCGCCGCGGCCCTTGCCGATCGAGGTTTGTCCGCCTAAGATTCGGGTGAGTCAGGCGAGAGGAGGCGCTAATGAGCATCGCCATCGAGCAGACGATCGGGGGACTGGACAGCGTTGAGGCGCGCGAGCTTCGCCGGGCTGCGCGAGCGACCCTGAGGGCGCAGCTGGCGCGGATGGAGCGGCGTCTGTCCGGCCTGCAGGTGCGCGGCTTTCCGCACGTCCACCCGGCCGCGGCGAGGACTGCCGGCAGCGCCCCGGCCCTGCTCGGGCTGGCCGAGCTGGAGCGCGCCCGCGACGACCTTGCCAGCCGCATCGCCGAGGCCGAACGACAGCTGGCCGAGCGCTCGCGGCGCCAGCGCGACGCCCGTGAGCTGCTGCGCCGCGCGCTGCTTGAGCCGGGTCGTTACAAGTTCCTGCGGATCCCGGTCACCGAGCTCGGCCTGGGCACTTGCGGCGCCTGGGAGGTGCGTCCGCGACTCGGGCCGATCGGCATGCTTGCCGGCTGGTGGCAGGTGAAGCTGTCTTCAGGCTGTCCGTAGCGCGGCGCTCGACCACGGCCTCGGCGGCAGCGGCACGCTCGTCGAGCCTCCAGCCGTGAGCATCGCCGCCAGCGTGTGGCGCTGACGTTCGGTCATCGACCCGATCGTCTTCTGCTCGGACATCGGGATCTGCGCGAGGAACTTGCGGCAGCGCGTCTGGCCCCAGCGTCGCTGGCTCATCAGCAGGTCGCCGACGGCCATGCTCGTGGCCTCCCACGGGCAGTGCACGATCACCTCGCAGACGCTGATCTCGCCGGCCGCGACGCGGCGCTTGAGCTCGGCGCGGGCCAGGCGCACCTGGTTGGCGCGGGCCAGGGCACGCATGTGCTGCGGCCCGGCGATCGTGAGGGGCTGGGGCCCGGTTGGGTCGAATGGCCCGGTCGCGTTGAATGACTGCGTGCCGGCAGGGGCGATTGTCGCTGTCGCGTTCATGTGTGTGCTCACTCCCCGTCGCCTCCCGCCCTTACGGGGGGTGTGCGCGACGATCTATTTGGCTGGTTGACGAGTAGCGCGGCGCACGGTCGTCGCCTCTCGCCTTCGCGAATCCGTCTGCGAAGGCCTCCGGCACCCCTCTACCGAGAGCCTCTAGACGAGCTTTGACTGATCGTGCGCTGCGTCCAAGAAGCTAGCCAGCGCGGCCGCTGCGGTCAACACCGTAACGACCAGAACGTTCGCTAGAAGCGGGCTTTTTCGTCGCCGTTGCCGCTTGTGAAGAATTGGACAAGCTCAACGGGGCGCTTTGTCCATTTCCGCCAGCTTGAAGCGCTCGGATCAGTCGCCCGCTGCCAGCGGCCCGTGCTCGGCCTCGAACTCGCGCTTGACGCTCGCGAAGGCCTCCAGCGCCCGGTCGAGCGTGGGGCGGTCGTGTGTGGCCATCACGCTCGTGCGCAGCAGCGCCCCGCCTGGCGGCACGGCCGGGTGCAGCGCGCAGTTGGTGAAGACGCCGGCGTCGTAGAGCGCGCGCCACAGCAGCGCGGCCTGCCAGTCGTCGCCGACGAGCACCGGCACGATCGGCGTGGCGATGCTCTGGCTGGGCGCGTCCGGCGCGGGCCCGATGCGCACCGGCTCGCCGGCAAGCGTGCGGTAGCCGAGCGCGCGCAGCCCGTCGGCCAGGTAGCGGGCGTTCTCCAGGGCCGCGGCCAGCAGCGGCGGCCCTTCCGGCGAGCGGATGATGCGCAGCGCCGCAAGCGCGGCTCCCAGCGCCGCCGGCACGGCCGAGGCGGTGAACAGGAAAGCGCGGCTTGAGATGCGCAGGTAGTCGATCACCTCGGCCGACCCGGCGAGGAAGCCGCCGCAGGCCGCCAGCGACTTGGAGAAGGTGCCCATGCGCAGGTCGACGCGCTCCTCCACGCCGAGCAGCTCGCCGGCGCCGGCGCCGCGGGCGCCGAGCACGCCGGCGCCGTGGGCCTCGTCCACCATCAGGCGCGCGCCGTGGCGCTCGCATAGCTCGACGATGTCGACCAGCGGCGCCACGTCGCCCTCCATCGAGAAGACGCCGTCAACCACGACCAGCACGCCGCCGCCATCCCCTTCGGCCCTTTGCAGCGCGCGCTCAAGCTTGTCCAGGTGGTTGTGGCGAAAGGGCCGCATCTTCGCTTTGGAGAGCAGCACGCCGTCGAGGATCGAGGCGTGGTCGGCCGAGTCGACGATCACGGTGTCTTTGGCGTCCAGCAGCGCGCCGAGCGCGCCGACGTTGGCCTGGTGGCCGGTCGTGAACACGAGCGCGTCGTCGGTCCCCATCCACTCGGCCAGCTCGCGCTCCAGCTCCAGGTGCAGCGGCGTCGTGCCGTTGAGCAGGCGCGAGCCGGTCAGCCCGGTGCCGTAGCGCTCCAGCGCTTGGCGCGCCCCCTGGATCACGCGCTCGTCGCCGGTCAGGCCAAGGTAGTTGTTGGAGGCGAGCATGATCCGCGGCGCGCCTTCCATCTCCACGACAGGCATCGCCGGCGACTCGACCGTGCGGAAGTAGGGCATCAGGTCGGCCTCGCGCGCGGCGCGCAGCAGCTCCTCGCGCTCGTGGCCGCGGACCTTGGCGAAGACATCGGTCGATGTGGGCATATATGGTCCTGGCTCGATGGCTGTGGCGGTCAAGGAAGTCTCGTCTCGCGGCGAGCTGAAAGCGTTCATCGGCCTCCCCTTCCGCCTGCACTCTAACCACCCCCTGTGGGTGCCTCCGTTGAAGATCGAGCGGCGACTGTTCCTCAACCGCAAAATGAACGCCTTCTTCACGCACGGGGAGGCCGGCTACTTCCTGGCGCGGCGCGAGGGACGCGTGGTGGGGCGGATCACCGCCCAGGTGAACGACGCGTTCAACGACTATCAGAAGAAGAGCTGGGGCTGGTTCGGCTTCCTGGAGTTCGAGGACGACCAGGAGGTGCTCGACGCGCTGCTGGCGGCTGCCGAGGCGTGGCTGCGCGAGCGCGGCAAGGAGCGCATGGTGGGCCCGGCCGACTTCGCCATGAACGACGAGAGCGGCATATTGATCGAGGGCTACGACGCGCGCCCGATGATCCTGCAGCCCTGGCACCCCCCCTACTACCGGCAGCGCATGGAGCAGGCGGGGATGGCCAAGGCGATGGACCTGCTGATGTGGAACCTTGAGGTCAGCAACCGCGACAAGGTGATGCCGGTCATCTGGGAGTTGGCGGAGAAGGTGCAGTCAGAGCACGGCATTCGCGTGCGTCCGATGCGCCGCCGCCAGCTGCGCAAAGACCTCGACTCCTTCGCCGAGGTCTACAACTCCGCCTGGTCGAAAAACTGGGACTTCGTCCCCTACTCGAAGAAGGACCTGGACGGGCTGGCGCAGGAGTTGCACCTGGCCTTCGACAAGCACTGGTTCATGATCGCCGAGCGCGAAGACACGGGCGAGGTCGTCGGCATGGCGATCACCGTGCCCGACCTCAACCAGGTGCTCGAAAAGATGAAAGGCAAACTGCTGCCGCTGGGCTGGTGGCACTTCCTGCGCAAGGGCCGGATCATCGATCGGGTGCGCGTGGGCTTCCTCGGCGTCAAGCCCGAGTACCAGCACACGGGCGTGGCGGCCAAGCTCTATCAGGAGCATTTCGACGCCGCCGAAGCGCGCCCGCAGAAGGGCGGCGAGATGGGCTGGATCCTTGAGACCAACACGGCGATGAACCGCGGCATGGAAGCGATGGGCGGCACCGTCGTCAAGCGCTACCGCGTCTACGAGCGCGTGCTGTAGCCGCAGCGCCGCCCACTCGTGCTGACGGTGGCGTCAGGTCTGACGCGCCCTCTACACTGATGGCGGTGATCGAGCGCAGCGAGTCAGAGGAGGTCATCGACGCCGTGCCGGTGCTCGCCGAGGAGTCGCGATCCTCCGGGGAGCTGGCGCAGCGCAGCGCTCCGGCGATCGTGCACACGGCAGCGCTGGCCGCCGGCGGCTTTGTCGCCGGGGCGGCGATGCTCGGGCTCGTGCACCGGCGCAGCGCGCGCCGTGCGGCGCTGGTGGCGGCGCGGCCGCGGCGGCGGATCGCGCGAGCCGGTCGGGGCGCCAAGCGCGCGGGCGAGCTGGTGGAGATCGTCGCCAGCCGCTCGCTGCTGGTGGACGTGCACCTGTTGGGATCTCCACCCGCCCCCTCCGCGCGCGGGCGTTGAGCTCCGCTGTAGCCGCCGGCGCCCCCGCGTCGGCGTCGGCGCTGCGCGAGCTGCGGGTCGAGGTCGTGCCCGCCTCGCCCTACCGGCTGCCTCTGCGCGGGGGGATGGATGGCGTGCTCCAGTGCAAAGGGGGGGTGTTGGAACGTCTGCTGCACCGCGAAGGAGAGCCGGTGCTCGTGCGTGTCGCGCAGACTGCCTCGGACCGGGTGCTGTTCGGGGCATTGTCGCGCTGCGCCGCGGCGGCCGAGCACGGGATCGAGCGGATGCGCTTCGCTCTCGGCGTCGACGATGACCTGGAGCGGTTCAGGCGCGAGTTCGAGCGCGACCCGCTGATCGGGCGCTCGGTCCGCGAGCGGCCCTGGCTACGGGTGATGCGGCGGCCCGAGCCGTTCGAGGCGCTGGCCTGGGCGATCTGCGAGCAGTTGATCGAGTACGAGCACGCGGCGGGGATACAGCGGCGGATCGTGCTGCGGCTCGGGCCGCGCTTCGAGCACCGGGGACGCACGCTGCGCGACGTGCCCTCATCGGCGGTGTTGGCGGGCCAGACGCCGGCGCGGCTGGAGTCCTTCGACCTGTCGGGGTCGCGCTCGCGGCTGCTGGTGCGGGTGGCGCGTGAGGCCGCCTCTGCGCGGCTCGACCTGCACGACCCCGAGCACGAGCGGGGGTGGCGGCGGCTGCTGGCGATGCCGGGGATCGGACGCTGGACGGTGGAGATGCTGGCGCTGAAGGGGCAAGGGCGCCACGATCAACTGCCCGCGGGCGATCTCGGATTGATCAAGTACGTGGGGCGGCAGCTGGCGGGCGGCGATCCATGGGCTCGGGCGTCGGAAGAGGAAGTGCGGGAGTTCTTCGCGCCTTACGGGGGGTGGGCGGGTCTTGCCGCGACGCACGCGCTGAGCTTGTGAGGAAGACCGGGCTCGCGACGGGGCTTGACAACGGACTGGGCTTGACAACTGACTTGACGATCGTATACGCTGTGCATATCGTCGTACAGTTGAGCGACGTAAACATATGATCGGGTTTGGGTCGGCACCGCTGTCGACACCGACCTTTGGGGCGGGACCTTGGGAGAGGACCGGGTCGCAAGCAGAGAGGGAGTCGTACTCGCGTGGTTTTCTTGGGGAAATGCGTAGTAGATGAGTCGTGCGTGCCGGGCGTGTCCGTAATAGGACGCGTCAGCGGCGCTGACGCGTCTCTCTCTCTCTCTCTCTCTCTCTGCCGGCGCGCCTCTAGGCGCTAGTCGCTCTCGCTGCTGCAGCCATCTGGCAGCACTTCACCCGCTTGCGGGTAGGGGGATCGCCTTCTCATTTACGCCGGCGCTCCTGAGCGTCAGCCCGCGGGAGTGCTGAGATGGCGGCGCGCACACCCACGCGTCGGGTCGTGGTCGCTCGCAGCGGACCTTCACATCCAGCGAGCTCGCGGACAGTGACGCGGAACGCCCAGCTGGGGGAGTTGCAGCGGCTGCGGCTGCTTGGCGCGATGACCGACGTCGCCTGCGAGCGCGGTGCCGCGAACGCAAGCATCACGCATGTCGTGGAGCGCTCGGGTGTCAGCCGTCGCACCTTCTACGAGCAGTTCGTCGACCGCGAGGAGTGCTTCCTGGCGGCGCTGAATCAGGCACTCGCGTGCACCGTCGAGCGCGTTGTGCCCGCCTACGAGGGCCAGCAGGGGTGGCGCGCGCGGATCAGGGCTGGCCTGGTCGAGATGCTCGCTCTGTTCGACGCTCAGCCCCAACTCGGTCGGATGCTCCTGTGCGAGTCGCTGGCCGGCGGGCCCCGCGCGCTAGCGCTGCGGGATCTCGTGGTCGCACGTTTGACCGAGGTCGTGGAAGCCGGTGGCGCCGAGGGCAGGGGCACGGTCGAGTCGTTGCCGCTGCTCGGGGAGGGCGTCGTCGGCGGCGTGCTGACGGTGCTTCAAAAACGGCTCTCGGATCCCGGCGACACGCCGCTGCTCGCGCTGGCCAATTCGCTGATGGGAATGATCGTGTTGCCCTACCTGGGCGCGAGCGCCGCCAAGCGCGAGCTGAACATGCCGGTGGAGGCGCCCGCAAGCGACGAGGGAGGCGCTCCCTTTGTTCGGAATCACTTCAAAGAGTCGGGAATGCGGATGACTTACCGCACCGTCTGCGTGCTGCTGGCGATCGGTGATCACGCCGAGGCCTCCAACCGCGCGATCGGGCGCAGCGCGGGCGTCCCTGACCAAGGGCAGATCTCAAAGCTTCTCTCGCGCCTGCAGCGTGTGGGCCTGATCGAGAATGCATACACAAACCCCGGTCGCGGCGCCGCCAACGCGTGGAGGCTGACCGAGAAGGGCCGGCGGCTGACCGAGAACATTCGCGTTCCCGCCGACACAACTTCACACGCTTCGCGTGAGGAAACGGCGGCATGAGGAAATCTGGCCGCCACGTCACAGTGACAGGCGGATGGGCGATGACACCTCCTTACGCAGTGCACCGCAAAGTGCGCGACCTTGGAGAGGGAGACTGGCAAATGAACCACCATCAAGGAGACACCGAAGTGAGCACGCACGAGCAGGCATCGGCCACCGCACAGAGCAGGCTGTCGGTCCTGCTCGTCGCCCTCTTCGCCCTCTTCGCCCTCTTCGCGTTCGCGGCTGCGACAGCGTCGGCGACGCCGGATCCGACTCGTCATGTCAAGGAAGTTTTTGGTTCGGTTGCGCAGCCGAGCTTTACCGGCCCTGACAGTCTTGCTGTTGAAGCGTCCACTGGTGATGTGGTTGTTGCTAATAGGGTGGGGACGGGCACGGGCACGGTCGAACGTTTCAAAGAAGACGGTAGTGCTGCTGCGTTTGAACAT
>DASUIH010000024.1:0-90314 GCA_036279855.1 Solirubrobacteraceae bacterium
CGGTCGGCGTCGATCAGCTCGGCCTTCTTGGCCTCCGGGTCGTCGGCTTCTTCGACCGGTTTGCGCATCACGATCGCCACGGCGCCCTCGGCGCCCATCCCGCTGATCTCGGCGCTCGGCCAGGCGACGATCAGGTCGGGCTCGTAGGCGCGGCCGTTCATCACGAAGTAGCCGGCGCCGTAGGCCTTGCGCGTGATCACGGTGATCTTCGGCACGGTCGCGTTGGCGACGGCGTAGAGCATCTTGGCGCCGTGGCGGATGATGCCGTCGGCCTCGACCTTGGAGCCGACCATGAAGCCGGGCACGTCCATCAGGAAGACCAGCGGGATGCCGAAGGCGTTGCACAGGTTGACGAAGCGCGCAGCCTTGTCGGCGGAGTCGTTGTCGAGGATGCCGCCGAGCTGCTTGGGCTGGTTGGCGACGATGCCGGCGGGGCGGCCGCCGAAGCGCGCGAAGCAGGTGATGATCGTCTTGGCCCACTGGCCCTTGATGTCGAAATAGTCACCGTCGTCCACGATCCGGCGGATCACCTCGTACATGTCATAAGGCTTGCGGTTTGACTCCGGCAGCACGTCGAGCAACTCCTCGTCGCCGCGGTCGATCGGGTCGGAGTCGGCCCCAGCCACTCGCAATGGCAGCGGCGATTCGCAGTTCTGCGGCATGTAGGAGAGGTATTGCTTGACCCGTTCGATGCACTCCTCGTCAGAGCCAACCTCCATGTCCCCCACGCCCGACTTGCGACAGTGAACGCGCGAGCCGCCCAACTCCTCCTGGGTGACGTCCTCCCCCACGGCAGCTCGCACCAGGTGCGGGCCCGCCAGCGCCATCGAGCCGCGGCCCTTGACCATCGGCACGAAGTCGGCCAGGCCGGGGATGTAGGCGGTGCCGGCGGCGCACGGGCCCATCAACGCCGCCACCTGCGGGATCACCCCGCTCATGATCACCTCCTCACGGAACAGGTGGCCCGAGCCGGCGAACATCGCGCCGGCCGCCTCCTGCACGCGCGCGCCGGCCGAGTCCAGCAGCCACACGAACGGGATGCGCTTGGTCAGCGCCAGCTCGCGCAGGCGCGTGACCTTGAACTCGCCGGTCATGCCCATCGAGCCGGCCATCACCGTGAAGTCATAAGCGCAGACGGCGGTCAGGCGACCATCGACCTTGCCGTAGCCCGTGACCACGCCGTCAGCGGGCGCGTCCACCCCATCCATCGCCCGCTGCGTGGAGTGCGGCTTGCCGAGAATGCCCAGCTCGACAAACGTGCCCTCGTCCACGAGCAGCGCGATCCGCTCGCGCGCGGTCAAAGCGCTCTTCTCGTGCTGCTTGTCGATCTTCTCCTGGCCACCACCGAGGCGGATGTAGGCGCGACGCGCTTCGAGGTCCTCGACGAGCGGGCGCAGCAACGGCGTTGTCTGCTCGCTACTGCTCACCAAATTCCCCCTTGGGCGCAACAACTTCCAAATCAAAGACACACATGCTCACCGCCCCCTCCACTCCGGCTCGCGCTTCTGAAAGAAGGCGGTAACACCCTCGACGATGTCCTCCGTAGAGGTCGCCAAGGTCAGCTGCGCGCGCAGGTAGTCCAGAGCGTCATCCAGCGGCATGTCGAGCTGGCGGCGCATCGCTTCCTTGCCCAGGCGCATGATTACCGGCGACTTCGACGCCAGCTTTGCCGCCCACTCGGCGACTGCGGCATCGAGCCTCTCCGCCGGCACCACCTTGTTGACCAGGCCCGCCGTGAGCGCCTCCTGCGCGCTCCAGCGCTCGCCCAGCAGCAGCAGCTCGTTGGCCTTCTTGCGGCCGACGTTGCGATAGATCAACGCCATAATCATGAATGGGAAGGCGCCTACGTTGATCTCGGGCGTGCCGAAGGTGGCCTGCTCGGAAGCCACGATCAAGTCGCACGCCAGCGCGATCCCAAGCGCGCCCGCCAACACGTGGCCCGATGCCGCCACCAGCGTCGGCTTGCCAACTTCACCGATCAGCTTGAACAGAGACACGAACGCCTCCGAGCCGAAGTGACGGTGCACGAGCGGCACGTCGGCCGCGAAGCCGCCAAGGTTGGCACCCGAGGAGAAAACCGTCGCGTGCGAGGAGGCCAGCACGATCGCACGCACGGCCTCGTCGTCGCGAGCACGCTCAAAGCACGCGATCAAGCCCACCAGCACCTCCGGCGATAGCGCGTTGCGAGTCGACGGCTCGTTCAGCGTGATTGTGGCGACGCGATCGGCGACGGCATAAAGAACCCTCTCACCCGACTGCTCTGCGGCGCTCTGCTCCGACACGATCCGGCATCCTAACCCTCGGGCGCCCAACGCGATCCGCTGACTGGCCAGTCAGCCAAAACCCCGGTACGCTTGGGCCGCACGCCGCACGCCGCACGCCGCACGCCGCACGCCGCACACCACCGAGACCAAGACAGAAGGAGCACGCCGAGATGGCCGCCACCGCCGAGAGTGTCCTCAAGCCCGACCATCAGGCCAGGCGCAAGCACTTCATCTTCACCGACGAGCACGAACAGCTGCGCGAGTCGATCTCAAGCTTCGTCGCCAAGGAGCTGGCGCCGCACGCGATGGAATGGGAGGAGACGACCTTTCCCGACTCGGTCTTTCACCGCATGGGCGAGCTTGGCCTGCTCGGGCTGGACAAGCCCGAGGCCTACGGCGGGCAGGGCGGCGACTACTACACCTCCCTGGTGCTGGCCGAGGAGATGACCGGCGCTCAGTCCGGTGGGCTTGCGATGGGGGTTGCCGTGCACACCGACATGGCGATGCCACCGATCCTCGCCTTCGGCTCAGAGGAGCAGAAGCAGGAGTGGGTGGCACCGGCGATCCGCGGCGAGAAGATTCTCTGCATCGGCATCACCGAGCCCGACGCCGGCTCGGATGTGAAAGGGATCAAGACGCGCGCGGTCAAGGATGGAACCGACTACGTCATCAACGGCTCCAAGACCTACATCACCAACGGGCACCGCGCCGACGTGATCGTGCTTGTCACCAAGACCGCCGCCGAGGCCGGCTACGACGGCTTCACGCTGTTCCTCGTTCCCATGGACGCCCCGGGGGTGATCCGCGAGAAGAAGCTTGAGAAGCTCGGCATGCACGCCTCCGACACGGCGCTGCTTGCCTTCCAGGACGTGCGCGTGCCCGAGACCGCCGTGCTCGGGCAGGTCGGCAAGGGCTTCTACCACATCATGTGGGAGCTGCAGGGCGAGCGCCTGATCGGCGCCGCAGGGTGCGTCGCCGGGGCGCAGCGCACCTTCAACCGCACCCTGGAATACGCCAACGAGCGCAAGGCCTTCGGGCGCTCGATCGGGCACTTCCAGGTGATCCGGCACAAGTTCGCCGAGATGGCTACGAAGATCGAGAGCGCCCGGCAGATGACCTATGTCACCGCCTGGCGCTTCCAGAACGGCGAGTACCCCGTGCGCGAGATCTCGATGGCCAAGCTGCACGCCGCGCGCGTCGCGGTCGAAGTCGCCGACGAGTGCATCCAGATCCACGGCGGCGCCGGCTACATGCGCGAGTACGGCGTCGAGCGGGCCTGGCGCGACGCGCGCCTGAACCGGATCGGGGCCGGCACCGACGAGATCATGCTCGACGTGATCGGGCGTTCATACGGCCTTTAATCCCTAGATCTATTAAGACCGGGTCGCATGCGACCCGGTCCCGACCGGCGCATGCGCCGGTCGGCTGGACGGTGCGTGCACCGTCCAGAACGACAAGATGAGCACACAGCCCCCCTTCACGCCCGAGCACGAGGAACTGCGCGAGTCGATCCGTGGTTTCCTCGACCGCGAGCTGGCGCCGCACGCCGCCGAATGGGAGCAAGACGAATGGTTTCCCAACGAGGTGTTCGGCAAGCTCGCCGCGCAGGGCCTGCTCGGGCTGAAGTACCCCGTCGAGCTGGGTGGGCAGGGTGGCGATTACCTGCACGAGGCCGTGCTGGTAGAGGAGCTGGCGCGGATCGGCTCCGGCGGGACAGCTGCCGGCATCGGCGCGCACGTGAACATCGCCACTCCCCCGATCTGGAAGTTCGGCTCAGACGAGCAGAAGCAGCGCTACCTCGTGCCCGCGATCAAAGGCGAGAAGATCGGCGCGCTTGGCATCACCGAGCCCGACGCCGGCTCGGACGTGGCCGCGCTGCGCACCAAGGCCACGCGCGTGGACGGTGGGTTTCTCCTCAGCGGCGAGAAGACCTACATCACCAACGGCGTGCGCGCAGACTTCATCGTCACCGCCGTCAAGACGACGGAGGAAGGCGGGCACCACGGCATCTCGTTTCTGATCGTCGATCGCTGCGAGGGCGTCTCCTCGGCCAAGCTGCAAAAGCTCGGCTGGGCCGCCTCTGACACCGCCACGATCTCCTACGACGAAGTGTTCGTGCCGGAGGAGAACCTGCTCGGCGAGCTGCACGGCGGGTTCAAGTTGATCATGGCCAACTTCCAGTGGGAGCGCCTGGCGATGTCGCTCGGCGCGGTCGGCGCGATGCAGCTCGCCTACGAGCGCACCGCGCAGTACGCGCGCGAGCGCAACGCCTTCGGGCGCTCGCTGTCAAAGCATCAGGCGATCCGCCACAAGCTCGCCGACTTGGCCACAAGCGCCTACGTCGCCCGCTGCGTCACCTACGACGCGCTGCGCCGCTTCGTCGCCGGCGAGCAGCCCCTGCGCGAGGTGACGATGGCCAAGCTGATGACCCAGCGCGCCTCCTATGAGCTGATGGACACGTGCCTGCAGATCCACGGCGGCGCGGGCTACATGCGCGAGCTGTGGGTCGAGCGGGCCGCCCGCGACTCCCGCCTCGGCCCGATCGGCGGCGGCTCGGACGAGATCATGCGCGAGATCCTCGGCCGCCTGCTCGACCTGTAGCCGTCCCGGTCGCGCCCACTCGTCGGAATAGAAGGCACAGGCCGGCATAGTGCCGGCACATTCCAACGGGTGGTAGGTGACAGGTGGTACGATTGAGAGGACATGAAGAAGATGAGCATCTACGTAGACCCCGAAGTCGATTGGCTGCTCGCGCGCCGAGCCGAGCGCGAGCGCACAACCAAGGCGGCCCTGATCCGCACGGCGCTCGCCGAGGCCGCCGCGGTTGCACCCCCGCGCCCGCAGGGGGTCGGCATCTTCAAAGGCCCCGGCGACCTGGTCAGCAACATGGACAAGTACCTCGAGGGGTTCGGCGAAGATTGATCGTCCTCGACACGTCTGTCGTGGTGGCGCTCATGGACCGCGATGAGCCTGACCACGAACGCGTGCGCGAGTGGATGGAGGGCGTTTCAGACGGGCTGTGCACGACGCAGCTCGTGCTCGCCGAGCTGGACTACATGATCGCCAAGCAAGGCGGCGCCGGCGCCGCGCGAGCGCTGCGAGCCAGCTTCGAGAGCGGCGCCTATGCAGTCGCGTGGTGGCGCTCGGCGCTGTCCGAGACGATCGAGATCGCGCGCCAATACGAGTCGATCGAGTTGGGCCTGACCGACGCCTCATTGGTCGCGCTCGCCGCGCACTTGGAGAGCACCCGGATAGCGACTCTGGACGAACGCCACTTCCGCGCCGTGCGCCCGGCGGGCGGCGCGGCCGAGCGCTTTACGCTGCTGCCGGCGGACGCGAGCTGACCCGTACGTCGAACGGGCAAGGGCCGCGAGCGCGCCGCCTGGCTCGGCGGCCAGATAACCTCCTGCGCCCCCGCATTCGACAAGGAGAACACGAGAAATGGGAGTACTCGACGGCAAGTCCGCGATCGTCACCGGCTCGGCTCGCGGCATCGGCCGCGCCACCGCTGAGCTGCTGTCCTCGCAAGGCGCGCAGGTTCTAATCAACGACCTCGACGGCGACGTAGCCGAGCAGGCGGCCAAAGAGATCGCCGGCGAGACCGCGGTCTTCTCCGGCGACCTGACCGCCGGCGACACGGCCGAGGAGCTCGTGCAGACCGCGATCGACGCCTTCGGCAAGATCGACATCATCGTCAACAACGCCGGCTACACGATCGACGCGCCGATCCACAAGATGTCCGACGAGCAGTTCCAGAAGATGCTCGACATCCACCTGATCGTCCCGTTCAAGGTGATCCGCGCCGCCGCCCCGCACCTGCGCGAGCCGGCTAAGCAGGAGCGCGAGGAAGGCAAGGAGGTGTTCCGCAAGATCGTCAACATCTCCTCGATCTCCGGCACGATGGGCAACGCCGGCCAGGCCAACTACTCCTCGGGCAAGTCCGGCGTCGTCGGGCTGACCAAGACGCTCGCCAAGGAGTGGGGACAGTTCAAGGTCAACTGCAACGCGGTCGCCTTCGGCTTCATCGACACGCGCCTGACGCAGGCCAAGGTCGATGAGAACACGATGGAGATCGGCGGCGAGAAGGTGCAGCTCGGCATCCCCGAGCAGATGCGCCAGATGGCCTCGATGCTGATCCCGCTCGGCCGCCCGGGCAGCCCCGAGGAGGCGGCCGGAGGCGTGTTCTTCCTGTGCTCGCCATGGTCGAACTACGTCCACGGCCAGGTGCTCAACGTCACCGGCGGCCAGTTCGTCGGGATGACCTCCTAAGTAAGTCAGTACCGACCGCTAGACGATCGCTGACCAAGCCTCGCAAGGACGCAAGGAGCGAAATGTGCTCTGCACATGAGCGACTGAGGACGTCGCGAGGCGCCGGTCAGCGGCCGTCTAGGACGCCGCGGCCGCGCCCTTGACCTGATCCCGCCCGCCCTCGCGGCGGGCGGCGCGGCGCTGCTCGCGCACGCGCTTGAGCACGCCCTTGCGGCCGTGCTCCTCAAGCCCGTAGTAGAGCTTCTTGATCTCGTCCAAAACCGCGTCAGAGACCACTTGCTGCTGCTCGCGGGTGGCGTTCTCGACGGCCTCCCAGCGGATCGGCTCGCCGTACTGGATCGTCACCTTCGGGAACTGCAGCCGCTTCCAGTTGCGGATCTTGCTGGAGCCGTGAATCGCGATCGGCACGATCGGCGCGCCCGTTTCCAATGCCAGCCTGCCGATGCCGGCCTTGGCGTGCTCGGCCAGCTTGCCCGAACGCGACCTGCCCCCCTCGCAGTACATCGTGATCGCGCCGCCACGGGCGAGGATCGCATTGGCGGTGACGAACATCTCTTCGTCGCGCGCTCCGCGGCGCACCGGAAACACGCCGCCGTGGGTGTAGATGAACTGCATCGGCGACTTGAACAGCTGTGACTTGGCCATGAAGCGCACCTTGCGGCGGATGTAGCAGCCCATCAGAAAGTGGTCCATGAAGGAGAAGTGGTTGGGGGCCAGGATCACCGCCCCCGAGCCGGGCACGTTTTCGGTCGAGATCGGACGCGCGCGGAGGAACGTGTAGGCGTACAGCGAGGTCAAAAGCCGCGTCAGCTCATACGCCCAGTCCGGTTCGCGCGTGCGCGCGCGCTCGTGAAAGCGGTCGAAATACTCCTTTGGCCGCGGGTCGGTGTAGACCTGTTCGCGCATCGAGGCCAGCTCGCTCATCTAGATGGCCTTACACCCGCCACGGCCAAAGTTACTCCCGCTCATCGCAAGCGTGCTCGCGCCAGCGCGTCGGCCCAGCCGGCTAGCAATGTCCGGCGCTCGTCCTGGCCCATGCGCGGCTCGTAGCGCTCCCCCTCGCGCCAGCGCTCGCGCACGTCGGCGACCGTCCAGGCGCCGACGCCGACACCGGCCAGATAGGCGGCGCCAAGCGCGGTCGTCTCGGCGATCTCGGGCACGACCACCGGCACGCCGAGCACGTCCGCCTGGAACTGCATCAGCCAGTGGTTGGCGGTGGCGCCGCCGTCTGCGCGCAGCTCGCGCAGCGGCTCGGGACACAGCGGCGCCATTGCCGCCAACGCGTCAACCGTTTGGTAGGCAATCGCCTCAAGCGTCGCGCGCGCCAGATGCGCGCTGGTGCTGCCGCGCGTAAGGCCTGTGATCGTGCCGCGCGCGTGCGCCTCCCAGTACGGCGAGCCCAGCCCCGTCAGCGCGGGCACGAAGTAGACGCCCTCGTTGCCTTTCAAGGAGGCGGCCAGCTGCTCGCTATCGGCGGCGCGCTCGATCACGCCGAGCCCGTCGCGCAGCCACTGCACGGCCGCGCCGGTGACAAAGATCGAGGCCTCGGCGGCGTAGGCGGTGGCGCCGCCGATCCGCCAAGCGACGGTCGACACCAGCCCGTCGGTTGCCGCAGGTGGCTGGTAGCCGGTGTTCAACAGCGCGAACGAGCCGGTGCCATAGGTGTTCTTGGCCATGCCCGGCTCGACGCAGCCTTGCCCGAACAGCGCCGCCTGCTGATCGCCGGCGGTGCCGGCCAGCGGCACGGCGTGTCCGTGCAGCACGTGCGGGTTTGTCGTCGCGATCTCCCCCACGCTGGCGACTACCCGCGGCAGCGAGCGCTCAGGGATGCCGAGCAGGTCGAGCAGTTGCTCCTCCCAAGCGCCGGCGCCGATGTCGTACAGCAGCGTGCGCGAAGCGTTGGAGGCGTCGGTGACGTGCTCGCCGGTGAGCTTGAAGATGAGCCACGAGTCGATCGTGCCGAACACGGCGCGGCCATCGCGCGCACGCTCGCGCAGGCCCTCGACGTTGCTGAGCAGCCACTCGATCTTCGTGGCGGAGAAATAGGGATCGAGCACGAGCCCGGTGCGCTCGCGCACAAGCTGCTCATACCCCTGCTCGCGCAGCTGCTGACAACGCTCTGCCGTGCGTCGATCCTGCCAGACGATCGCGCGGTGAAGCGGCTCGCCGGTAGCGGGGTCCCACACGCAGACGGTCTCGCGCTGGTTGGTGACGCCGACCGCGATCAGCTCGCCCGCGCGCACTTGCGCGTCGGCCAGCGCCTCGCCGGCGACGGCCTGCGTCACCTGCCAGATTTCGCCGGCGTCGTGCTCGACCCAGCCGGGCTCAGGGAAGTGCTGGGCAAACTCGCGGTAGGCGCGCCCGACCGGCTCGGCGTTCTCGTCGAAGACGATGCAGGTGGTGCCGGTCGTCCCCTGGTCGATCGCGAGGATCATCGCTACAGGCAACCTATCTCCTGGCGGCATAGACACGCAGGCAGTCCAGCAGCTGGCGCCCGCGGTGGGCAAAGCCGGCAGGCGTGCGAGTGGTCACGCGGTGCGCGAGGTCCAACTCGATCTCCTGGACGCGCATCCCCGCGCGCACGGCGTCGACCGTCATGCCCAGCTCCATGCCGTAGCCGGGAGCGAACGGCAGCAGTCGAGGAGCCTCGCTTGCCCGAAACGCGCGCTGGCCGCAAAGGGGGGCCTTTGCCCGCCGGCCGCAAAGATGGTCGATCGCCCACCTGGCAAAGCCGACGAGGATCCCGAAACCGCCGCCGGCGCGGCTCGCGAAACAGGCAACCGCCAGGTCTGCGTCTCCCCGTTGAACGGCCTGCACAAGCGGCCGCAGCCGGGCAGCCGACGCGCCCAGGTCACCGTCGCAGAGCAGGACCACCGGATCGCCACTCCTCTCGCTGGAGAGCTCACTAGAGAGCGCCTCGCCGACAGCAAGCGTCATCGCGCCACCCTTTCCCTGCCTGGCCCCCGTGCTGAGGGCTTTCGCCCCCGCGGCTCGCGCGATCGCGCTCGTACGGTCGCGCGAACCGTCGTCGGCGACCCACAGCGAAGCGTGCGGAAAAGCCTCGCGCAGCGCCGCCAGCGTGGCGCCGATGCGGTCGGCCTCCTCGTGGGCGGCAACCACGACGAGCACCCCGGTATTGTCCCCGCCGTCATTCAACGGCGTTCGCGGAGGTTTGCTCGTGGCAACGGTCGAGGCACACATAACCGGCACGGTATGGAAGATCGAGTGCGCCGTAGGCGACCAGATCGAGGAGGGTGAGACAGTCGCGATCCTTGAGTCGATGAAGATGGAGATGCCGGTCGAGGCCGAGGACGCCGGCCAAGTGACCGAGATCCGCTGCGAGGAGGGCCAGTCCGTCAACGAGGGCGACGTGCTGGTCGTGCTGGAGTAGCGCCTCCTCGGGGGCCGGAGCCAAGCTCGATGTCCGCTGACCCACAGGCCCGGCAGCTGGCCGACGGCAAGCTGCTCGTCGACGAGCCCGCCGCCGGCGTCGTCCGCCTGACGATCGCAAACCCAGCCAAGCGCAACGCCCTCGACCACCCGATCCTCGACGCGATCACGGCAACCCTCTCGGAGCTGGTCGCGGAGGCAGCAGGCGCCGACGGCGACTCGGATCCCACCCACCCGCACTGCCTGATCGTGACCGGCTCTGGTGGCATGTTCTCCGCCGGCTACGACATCCGCGAGATCCCCGACGAAGAGTTCGAGGAGCGCGCCGAGGCGCTGGTGGCCCATCCCTTCACCGAAGCGATCGACGCCCTGGAGGCGTTCCCCTACCCGACGCTGGCCGCCCTGCCGGGCCACACGATCGGCGGCGGCCTGGAGCTGGCGCTGGCCTGCGACCTGCGGATCGCCCGCGATCAGATCAAGCTGGGGATGCCGCCCGCCAAGCTCGGCCTGGTCTACTCGCACACCGGCCTGCGCCGCTTCATCGATGCGATCGGCGCCGCGCGCACGCGCGAGCTGTTCCTGCTCGGCCGCTATGTGGATGCCGCGACGGCTTTGGCGTGGGGCCTAATCAACCGGGTTGTGAGCGAGCAGGAGCTCGACGCCGCGTCGGTCGCGCTGGCGGCCGAGCTGGCCGGCAACGCGCCGCTGTCGCAGACCGGCAACAAGCGCGTGATCGCGGCTCTGCTCGACGCCCGCGCCGGCCTCAGCGCGGACGTGGAGGCCGAGCTGATTGAGCTGCGCCGCGCTTCGTTTGCCTCACAGGACATGCGCGAGGGAATGAAGGCGTTTGCCGAGAAACGCCCGGCGCGCTGGCAGGGCCGCTAGCCGCGCCGGTAAGACCGTCGACTGTCCTACCCACGGAGGGTTGTGAACGCGGCCGACCGGTGGCCGCTTAGCGGGCGCCGTGAGGCCGGCCTGCTTGCGCGGCCGGCTTCCCACTCGCTCAGTCGGCTTCCCACTCGCTCAGTCGGCTTCCCACTCGCTCAGTCGGCTTCCCACTCGCTCAGTCGGCTTCCCACTCGCTCAGTCGGCTTCCCACTCGCTCAGTCGGCTTCCCACTCGCTCGGTCGGGCTTGCCGAACGTGCGGTCGGCCTTGTACAAACTCGCAAGTCGCGCGAACACCCCCCCTTCGCCTCTCGATGGCAGCGAATGTCCATCGATCCGGTCGATCGCGCGCAGGCCCTGAACCGCGTTGGTGACGAACGCCTCCTCAGCGCTCAGCAGCGCCTCAACTTCAAGCGGCGCCTCGATCGCCTTGATGCCATCCTGCCGCGCCAACTCCAACAGGCGCCCGCGGGTGATCCCCGGCAGGCAGTCCTCGGCGGGCGGTGTCAACAGCCTACCGGCGCTGAGCGCGAACACGTTCGAGGCGGTTCCCTCCAGCACACGCCGGCGTGCGGACACATAGAGGCCCTCCTGGGCGCCGCTGCGCTCGGCACGCAGCTTGGCCGTGACAGCGCCCTGGCGGCTCGTGCTCTTGGCCTTGGGGCCGTGTTGGGACGGCTCTCCGACCAGCGCAACGTCGATGCCGTCGGCTGGATCGCGGCGAGCTGGCGCCGGCAGCGCAGCGATCACGACGGTTGGCGAGCCGTCGGGCGGCGCCGGCGGCACGCCCGCGCGGCCACGTGTAACGGTGACGCGCAGGTAGGCATCATCGAGGTCCGCGCGAGTGAGCGTGGCGAGAACCAGCTCGCACAGCAGCTCGCGGGTCGGCATCCCCTCAAACCCGAGTTCCTCAGCGCCCGCATACAGGCGCTCCAAATGGCGGTCGAGCAGATACGGAGAGCCATCGAGCGCGTGCAGCGACTCGAACAGGCCGTCACCAAGCAGGAAGCCCGCGTCGAGCGCCGAGACGGTTGCCTGGTGCGGCGCAAGCAGCCGGCCGTCAACGCAGATGCAACCCGGTCCGCTCGTCGCCGCCACTGGCCGGCATTAGATCACCGCGCCCGCATCGATGCCCGCTCTCGGACATAATCTGGCGCGATGCCGCCGCTGATTACCCGTGAGGAGGCGCTCGCTCTCGGTCGGATCTCCGAGCACGGCGAGATCGAAGCGCTGGTCGATCGGGCTTGGGAGGCGCGCGTCGAGCGCTTCGGCGACTCGACCGACATGTGCTCGCTGGTCAACGCCAAGTCCGGGGGCTGCGCCGAGGACTGCGGCTTCTGCGCCCAGTCGCGCTTCGCCGAGGCCGAGACGCCGATGCACGCGATGATGAGCCCCGAGCAGATGCTTGAGCACGCCAAGGCCGCCGAGGCGGCCGGCGCGCACCGGTTCTGCATGGTCACGCAGGGGCAGGGGCTCTCAAAACGCGACTTCGAGAAGATCCTCGAAGGCGCCAAGCTCGTCGCCGAGCACACCAACCTCAAGCGCTGCGCTTCGATTGGCCACATGTCCTCGACACGCGCCAAGGCACTTAAGGACGCCGGCATCCAGCGCGTCCATCACAACGTCGAGACGGCGGAGAGCTACTACGACGAGGTCTCCACCACCGTCCGCTACGAGGGCCGCCTGCGCACGATCAAAGCGGTGCGCGAGGCGGGGCTTGAGACCTGTGTCGGCGGCATCCTCAATCTCGGCGAGAGCCGCGAGCAGCGCGTCGAGATGGCCTTCGAGCTGGCACAGATCGATCCCACAAGCGTGCCGATCAACCTGCTCAACCCCCGGCCCGGGACCAAGTTCGGCGATCGCGAGCACATAGATCCCTGGGAGGCGGTCAAGTGGGTGGCGATCTTCCGCCTGATTCTTCCAGAAGCACTGTTCCGCCTTTGCGGCGGGCGCGTCGAGAACCTCGGCGAGCTGCAGCCGCTGGCTGTCAAGGCCGGGCTCAACGGCGTGATGATGGGCAACTTCCTGACGACGCTCGGCTCGACCCCCGAGGAGGATCGCTCGCTGTTCGAGCAGCTGGGGCTGAACGTCGCCCGCCACGAGGACAACGGCGCCAACCCGCGCCCGGACAACCGCTCAGGCTGGCTGGATGGCGAGACGCCCGACGTGGTCGAGGACCTGCTTGTCGGCGTCGGCGCCGCCGGCGGCGAGGAGTCAAGCGGCGGACTCGAAGTGCGGCTGTGGGATCCCTCGACGCAGCTTCGCTTCAGGGCGAAGGGGGCGGTGCCGCCGCGGCCCGACGGCGCGGCCAACGCGGTCCCCGCCGGCTGGGGCGACTAGCCACCCTGGCGATGGACGAGATCGCCGAGCGGCTGGCGGAGCTTGAGCGCCTTGGCCTCTCGCGCCGGCTGCGCACAGTCGCCGGCCCGCAAGGAGCACGCATCACGCTCGACGGGCAAGACGTGCTGCTGCTCTGCTCCAACAACTACCTGGGCCTGGCCGACCACCCGCGCGTGCGCGAGGCGGCGGCGCGAGCAGCCGTCGAGCTGGGGGCAGGAACAGGGGCCTCGCGACTCGTGTCCGGGACGATGGCGATCCACCGCGAGCTGGAGCTGGCGCTGGCGGAGTTCGAGGACAGCGAGGATTGCGTGCTGTTCGGCTCGGGCTACCTGGCGAACGTCGGCACGATCGGCGCGCTGGCAGGGCCCGGGGACGTTGTCTTCTCCGACGCGCTCAACCATGCCTCGATCGTGGACGGCTGCCGTGCCTCGCGTGCCGAGGTGGTGGTCTACCGCCACCTGGACCTCGATCACCTCCAGGCCTGCCTGCGCCGCGAGGTAGAGCGACCCGCCGCTCAGGCCGACCGGCAACGCCTGATCGTCACCGACTCGGTCTTCTCGATGGACGGCGACCTCGCACCGCTGCGCGAGATTTCACGGCTGGCGCGCACCTACGACGCGCGCCTGATCGTGGACGAGGCGCACGCCATCGGAACACTCGGTGAGCGCGGCGCCGGCCTCGTTGTCGAGTCGGGGTTGCAGGATGCGGTGGACGTGCGCATCGGCACGCTCAGCAAGGCGCTCGGCTCCTACGGCGCCTACGCCTGTGCCGGCTCGGAGATGGTGCGCTATCTGGTCAACCGCGCTCGCCCCTTGATCTTCTCCACAGCCCCGCCGCCGCCGTCGGTGGCCGCCGCGCTGGCGGCGCTGGAATTGCTGCGCGAGCAACCGGAGCTGGTGGCGCGCCTGCACGCAGCCGCGCGGGCGCTGCGCGACGGGCTCGCCGACGCCGGCTTCGCCGTCGAGCGCGGCGACATGCAGATCGCACCGCTGGTCGTGGGCGGTGCGCAGGAGACGGTTGCGCTGTGCGCCGCGGCGCTCGAAAGAGGTGTGTTCGCTCAGGCGATCCGCCCGCCGACCGTCCCTGTCGGCGGCTCGCGACTGCGACTGGCGGCAATCGCCACGCACAAGCCCGAGCAGTTGCGCGATGCCGCGGCAACCTTGGCGGAGGCCGCGCGCTCTGTTGGGTTGGAGCCGTCGAGCATCGGCTCGCCGACTCTTCGCGAGCCGCGGCTCGCGAGCGTGGGCTGAGCGCTGCCTTGCGCGGCCTGTTCGTAACCGGCACCGGCACCGGCGTCGGCAAGACGATCCTCAGCGCCGCGCTGGTGGCGGCGATGCGCGCGGCAGGCGAGCCGGTGCGTGCCTACAAGCCGGTGGTGACGGGCCTGGACGAGCCCGCGGGCGAGTGGCCGCCCGATCACGAGCTGCTTGGCCTCGCGGCCGGCATGGACGCGAACGAGGTGGCGCCGCTGCGCTACGGGCCGGCGGTGTCGCCACACCTGGCGGCACAGATGGCGGGCGAGAGGATCGATCCGGCCGCCCTGGTCGCGAGAGCGCGGGAACATGCAGGCCGCACGCTCGTGGTCGAGGGCGTCGGTGGCTTGCTGGTGCCGCTCGCCGAGGGCTACAGCGTGCGCGACCTGGCGGTAGAGCTGGCGCTGCCGCTGGTGATCGCCGCATCGCCCGAGCTCGGCACGATCAATCACACGCTGCTGACGATCGAGTCGGCGCGAGCGGTCGGCTTGGATGTTTGCGCGGTTGTGTTGACGCCGTGGACGAACAAGCCGACGGCGATGACGATCTCCAACCGCGAGACGATCGCTCGCCGCGGTGGTGTCGAAGTGTGCGTGCTCAGCGAGGCTGCCGGCGGCGACCCATCGGAGCTGGCGCAACTTGGCGCTTCGATGCCCTGGCAGCATTGGCTGTAGCCGCTCCGGCTGTAGCTGCCTATAGACGAGAGCCGGCTGCTGCTCCCGACGCCGCTGCCGCCGCAAGCAAGGCGCCGCTGACCCGATCGACATCGCCTGGAGCCATGGCATAGGCAGGCATCGCGTAGATCAGGTCGCGAAACGGCCGCAGCCAAACCCCCCGCTCTACGGCAGCGGCCGTTGCGAGGGCGACATCGACCTCGCACTCCATCTGCACCACGCCGATCGCCCCAAGCACGCGAACGTCGGTCACCCCTGGCAGCTCGCGCGCCGGCGCCAGCCCCTCCCGCAAGCCTTGCTCGATCCGCGTCACGTCGTCGCGCCAGTAGCCTTCGGCCAGCAAATCGAGTGAGGTCAGCGCCGTCGAACAAGCCAGGGCATTGGCCATGAACGTCGGCCCGTGCATCAGCGCTCCACCCTCGCCGGCGCAGATCGCCTCGGCCACCGCCGCCGTGCACAGCGTCGCCGCCAAGGTCATATAGCCTCCTGTCAGCGCCTTGCCGACACACATCAGGTCCGGCGAGACGCGCGCGTGCTCGCAGGCGAACATCGCGCCTGTGCGCCCGAAGCCGGTCGCGATCTCATCGGCGATCAGCAACAGGCCGTGCTCGTCGCACAACCGCCGCAACAGTGCGACGCACTCGGGCGAGTGAAAGCGCATGCCGCCGGCACCCTGCACGACGGGCTCGACGATCACCGCGGCCAGCTCGTGCGCGTGCCTGTCGATCAGCTCGCCGACGTGCTCGGCCCAGCCGGCGTCGAGCGCAGCGTCAAAGCCGTCGGGGGGGCGCTCGGCGAACACGTGCTGTGGCAGCACGCCGGCGAACAGCGAGTGCATCCCCCCAACCGGGTCGCAGACAGCCATCGCGCCGAAGGTGTCCCCGTGGTAGCCGCCGCGCACCGTGAACAGTCGCGTGCGCTCGGGACGGCCCGCGGCACGCTGGCACTGCAGCGCCATCTTGATCGCCACCTCGACCGAGACCGAGCCGGAATCGGCAAAGAAGACCCGCTCCAGGCCCGCGGGTGAGAGCTCGACCAGGCGCTCGGCCAACAGCACAGCCGGCTCGTGTGTGAGGCCGCCGAACATGACGTGCGCCATCCGCCCCAGCTGCTCGCGCACGGCCGCATCCAGGCGCGGATGGCGATAGCCGTGGATCGCGCACCACCACGAGGACATGCCGTCGATCAGCTCGCGCCCGTCGGCAAGCCGCAGCCGCACCCCCTCGGCGGAGACGACAGGCAGCGGCGCCGGCTGCGCCGGCAGCGGCGCATAGGGGTGCCAGACGCGCTCGCGATCGCTCGCGAGCAGCTTCCGCCAGTCCGTCAAAAAGGGCTCTTAGTCCTCGTAGGCGGTGAAGTCGCGCTTGCGCGCTCCGCACACCGGACAGAACCAGGTGTCGGGGATGTCCTCGAAGGCGGTCCCGGCGGGGATGCCGCCATCGGGATCGCCCTCCTCGGGATCGTAGATGTAGCCGCAGGACTCGCAGATCCAGCGCTGAAGTGTTTGGGTGGAGCTCATGCCGCAAGATTACCGGCCGGTAGGCTCACAGCGGTGAGCGACGCGATCGGCGAGCCTGGGCAGGAGCTGAACCTCGGCGAGGAGGCGCCGCCGCGTCAGGCCGCGACCGTGATCCTGTTGCGTGGCGGCGATCAGGCGTTGGAGGTGCTGCTGGTCAAGCGCACGGAGAAGGCACGCTTCATGGGCGGCGTTTGGGTGTTCCCGGGTGGCGCGTTGGACCGGGCCGACGAAGCTCAAGCCAACGGCGATGGCAGCGAGCACCGCGTGGCCGCTGCCCGTGAGCTTGCCGAGGAGGCCGGCGTCACGCTTGCCGATCCCGCACGGTTGGTCGAATTCTCGCGTTGGATCACACCCGCGCAAGTGAGCATCCGCTTCGATACCCACTTCTTCCTGGCCGAGCTGCCGGCTGGGGCCGAGCCCGCGATCGACGGCGAGGAGTGCGTCGATCTGGCTTGGTTCACGCCGCAGAGGGCGCTCGACGCTTTCGCCGCCGAGCAGATCGCGCTTGTCTTCCCCACGATCAAGCACCTGCAGCAGTTGGCTGAGTTCGCCACCGCCGCCGAGCTGCTGGCCTACGCCGGACAGCGCCAAGTGCTGCCTGTGCAGCCGAAGCTGATGATTGAAGGCGAGGTCGCGCGCGTGCTCCTGCCGGGCGAGCCCGGCTACGAGGACTAAGGCCCCGCCCGCCCCGCCCGCCCCGCCCACCCCGCCGGCCCCACGCGCATGCGGCCATCGACCACGTGCGTGACAGCGTTGATTAGCGCCAGGTGCGTGAAAGCCTGCGGAAAATTGCCCATGTGCCGCCCGCTCGCCGCCTCCAGCTCCTCCGCGTACAGGCCCAGTTCTGAGGAGTAGTTCAGCAGGCGCTCGCACAGGCGCTTGGCCTCGACGTGTTCGCCGATCTCGCACATGGCCGAAACCAGCCAGAACGAGCAGATCAGGAACGTGCCCTCCTCCCCGCTTTGGCCGTCGTCGGTCTGGTCGGTGCGATAGCGCAGCACTAGACCGTTCTCGGTCAGCTCCTCGCGGATGGCGGAGACGGTCGCGCGCAGGCGCTCGTCCTCAGGCGGCAGGAAGCGCATCAGCACGACCAGCAGGTTGGAGGCGTCGAGCGCGTCGGTGTCGTAGTGCTGGCGGAAGACCCCGCGCTCGTCCACGCCGCGCTCCAGGATGTCGGCGCGAATCTCATCGGCGAGCCCTTGCCAGCGCTCGGCCAGCGGCTCGTCGCCGCGCCGTTCGGCCAGGCGCGCGCCACGATCGGCCGCCACCCAGCACATCAGCTTGGAGGAGACGTAGTGGCGTGGCTGCCCGCGCGCCTCCCAGATGCCTTGGTCGGGCTCGCGCCAGACGCGGCAGGCGCACTCGACCTGGTCGACCAACACCGGCCACAGCCGCTCGGGGATGTGGTCGCGCTGCTTTGAGTGCAGGTAGACGGAGTCGAGCACCGCGCCGTAGACGTCGTTCTGGCGTTGGTTGTAAGCGCCGTTGCCGATACGCACCGGCCGCGCGCCCTCGTACCCCTTCAAGTGCTCAAGCGTGGACTCACGCAGGTCCTTCTGGCCCTTGATCCCGTACATGATCTGCAGCGAGCCGTCCTCGTTGCGTTCCATGTCGGCCACGTATTGGACGAAGTCGTCGGCCTCCCAGTCAAGTTCGAGCGCGTGCAGCGCCCACAGCGTGAAGGAGGCGTCGCGCATCCAGCAGTAGCGGTAGTCCCAGTTGCGCGAGCCGCGAGGCGTCTCCGGCAGCGAGGTCGTAGGCGCCGCCACCAGCGCCCCGGTTGGCATGAAGGTCAGGCCCTTCAAGGTCAGCGCGGAGCGCTGCAGATGCGCGCGCCAGGGATGGTCGGGATAGTTGCCTTCGGCAAGCCAGGTGCGCCAGAAGTGCGACGTGCGATCGATTCGCGCCTCGGCCTGCTCGACGGTGCGCGGACCACGCAGCTCCTCGGTCCAGGAGATCGCGCAGAAGCGCTTCTCGCCCTCGCTCATCGTGTGGCGTGAGTGTGCGCGATTGCCCTCAATGCCCATGCGCGTGTCGCTGAACAGACGAAAGGCGGTGTCGCCGTCGCTGGCGTCGAGCGCGTGGCCGTGCTCGTCTTCGGCGTCGGTCCACTTGGCCACGGTGGCGCCGAAGTCGAGCATCGGCTCGCACACCATCTCCACCTGCACCTGCCCCTGGATGCACTCGACCAGCCGCACCAGCAGGTGGTCGGCGTCATAGTCGGTCGGCGGGCGCGTGTGGCTGGTATTGCGGTCCTCGTCGTGCCAGTCGGAAATCGTCAGGGCGTCGAGCACGCGCAGCCAGCCCTGCGGCGTCATCCAGGTCGTCTCGATCACGTTGGTGCCCGGCAGGTAGCGCCGCCCGACCGGCACGTACATGCCGTAGGGACCGACCCGGAATGAGCCGGCGCCACGGTCGAGCATCGCCGCGAACACCGACGCGGAGTCAAAGTGCGGCAGACACATCCACTCGACCGACCCGTCCGAGGCGACCAGCGCCCCGGTGTGGCAGTCGCTGAGAAAGCCGTAGTCGGCGATCGGTGGAAACGGCGAGTCGAGCGAGGGCGTCGCGAGCGTAGGCATCAGCCGAAGCTCCGTTCGACACCGGGCGCCAGCCGTCCTTCTTCCTTGAGCTTGTCCAGGTGCGCCTGCAGCGTCACGGCGGCCGCCGGCCGCAGCTCGGCGGGCACATCCGACCAGGCGGCGTCAAGCAGCTCGCCGGTGCCACGCCGTCCCTGCGCCAGCGCGTCCAGCAGGCGCCGCTCGCGCTGCAATCGGTGCTCGATGTAGTGGGCGATCCGCTCGCGAGGCTGCCAGATCGACGGGCCGTGCCCGGGACAGAGCACCTCCAGGTCATGCTCGTGCAGCCGTCTGAGCGCCTCCAGGTAACCCGCCAGCGCGCCGGGGTCGGGGGCGATGAAGACGCTGCCCTCGCCGAGCACCGCATCGCCGGTGAAGCAGACGCCGCCGGCGATGAAGGCGTAGTGGTCGGGGCTGTGCCCGGGCGTGTGCAGCGCAAGCAAGGGCCCGAAGCGCAAGCCCTCGCGCAGCTGCACGTCTGCGTCCGGGCGCGCCGCCGCAAGCGGCGCTGCCAGGCGCGCGCGCAAGCGGTCGAGCCCCTCGACGTGATCGAGATGCCCGTGCGTAACGGCGATCCCGCCAAGGCCGCCGCGGCGATCGAGCGTCGCCAGCAGCGCGTCCAGATGGGCGTCGATCGCCGGTCCGGGGTCGATCAGCCAGGCGGGATCGCGGCCGACGATCCAGCTGTTGGTGCCCGACAGCGTCAACGGGCCTGGATTGGCCGCGCGCAGACGCACGACTCCCAGTCGCGACAGGCGCTCTCGTTCTGAGTCGGAGCCCGCCGCCTCCCCGCCGATCATGGGCTGACGTTACCCGAGCAGGCGCCGCGTCGGAGCGAACACGAGCGGTTCTTGCAGACAATCGTCCTCATGCTGAGTGCCTGCACCCACGCCTCAAGCGGGGGATTCCGGCTGCCGAAACAGAGCGATATGGATCAAGGAGGATCGCGATCGTGGCTGTGCCCGACCGAGCTCGACCGCGGTCGCGTGGTCGACGCGAGCCCGCGCGTGCGCACGATCCGGCTGATCGGCACCGCGTCGGTCGGGGCCGCGCTGCTTGCCACCGGCCCCTGGGTGGGCTGGTGGGTTCTGATCCCGTTCGCGCTGGCCGCGGTCAACCTGATCACGGTCGAGCAGCGGATAACGCGCAGCCCCCACCCCGAGCGCGTGAGCGCCTGGGCGATCCTCACAACGCTGCTGGTGCTGGGCGCAGGCGTGGCGTTGAGCGGCGGCCCGGAGAGCCCGGCGCTGCCGTGGATGGTGCTGCCGGCCGCGATCGCCGCCGCACGCTTTCGCCCGCAGGTCGTAATCGCCGCGCTGGTGCTGACGGTGCTGGCGATTCTGCTCGCGACCGTCGCCGTGCATCCGGCTCGAACGGTGAGCGACCCTGTTGACGTGATCGCGACGCTGGCGCTGCTGGCTGGTGTCGTCTCAATCGTGTGGGCGCTGCAGGCAGCAGAGCTTCACCATCGCGACGAGGCGATCCTCGACCCGCTGACCGGCCTGCTCAACCGCAATGCGCTGGTGCCGCGTTTCAGCGAGCTCTCCCAGCAAGCGCGTGTGGCCAACCATCCCGTCTGCATGCTGCTGTGCGACGTCGACGGCTTCAAGTCGGTCAACGACAGGTACGGCCATGACCGCGGTGACGCCGTGCTGCGCGACATCGCTTATGAGCTGCGCAAGCGGCTTCGCTCGTTCGAGCTGATCTATCGCCTTGGCGGCGAGGAGTTCCTGATCATCCTGCCCGGCATCGGCGGCGTCGGCGGCCACCAGATCGCCGAGCGCCTGCGCGGCTGCGTCGAGCGGGCACGCCCGACCGGGATCGAAGTGACCATCTCGCTCGGCTTGAGCGCCGGTTGCGGCGAGGAGGTGGAGTACGAGCCGCTGTTCAAGGCCGCCGACGCGGCGCTGTACGAGGCCAAGCACGCCGGACGCAACCGCGTCGAATGCGCGCCGGGCAGCTTCGATACCGCGGAGGTGCAGGCGAGCGTGCTCGACGACGCGTTTCTGGCAACGCTTGTCGGGTAGCTGAAAGCACCACAGCACCCGGATCCTTGGCCAGCAAAGCACACCGCTACTTCAACGCCGTGAGCTTGTTCTATATGTAGCAAGCAAGAAAGGGTGAGCAACGATGGCAGGAGCACACAACCTCAAGCGCAAGTTGACGGCGATCGCTCTGTGCGGCCTAACCGTGTGCGTATCGGTGGCCGCCGCCGACGCGGCTCCACAGGTGTCGGTGAAAGCGAAGATCGTCCCGATTCCGGTGAATCCCAACTCGCCGAAAAAGACCTATCCGGGGACCGGGAACAAGCTGGGCGCGCCCGCTGCCCTGGAAACGCAGATGACGATCAAAGGCAGCGAATACTTTGGCGGGCCATCGCCGATTACGAGCGTCGTCGCCTACCTGCCCAACGGCACGAAACTGAACCCGAAAGCGTTCTCGATCTGCTCAAACGCGATCCTGCAAAGCCACGAAGTGCAGAAGTGCCCGAAGAAGTCGATCGCCAGCCCGCTCGGCGAAGTAAAGGGGATGGTCAGCTTCGGCTCTTCGCGCGTGTTCGAGAAGGCTACCGTGCAGGCGTTCTTCAGCGCCGGCAACAAGTTGACGTTCTTTGCCGAAGGCCGTGAACCGGCCCTGCTCGAAGTGCTCTCAACAGGCGGCTTTACGACTGTCGGCAAGCCGTTCGGGCCGAAGCTGACGGTCGCGGTGCCGCTGGTGGCGACCGTGCCGGAAGCGCCCTACGCCTCGGAGATGTCGATCAAGATCAAGATCGGCGCCGCCTACAAGAAGGGCAAAAAGCTGATCTCCTACGGCACCGTGCCACGCAAGTGCCCGAAGGGCGGCTTCCCCGGCAAGGTGGAAATCAAATTCTTCAGCGGGGAATCGACGACCAGCACGATCAAGGTTCCCTGCCCGAAGAAATAACGGACGTGCCCACCGGCCTTCGGCTGTCTCAGTTGGAGGCCGGCAGGGGGGCCGCGGCTCCGACCGCGGCTCCGACCAGGGGCTGCGAGCAGCTCCGGCAGGGGCGCGGTAGACGTCCACCAATCGGCCGGCGAGGTCAGCCGGGGGCATCCGCCGGCTCGACCTCTTGGATGCGGATCCCCTCCGCCGCCAGCGCCTCTTCAAGCACCCCCAACGAGCTACCGGCCGCCAGCAGTGCCAGGACCGGCCGGTCGATCAGTGGCCGAGATGGGCGAAAATCAGCGGCGGCACCGTCAAAGTGAAATCGAGCAGGGCCGCCCACGGGCGCAAGTCAGGCCGCTCCGCGCACGCTGCGGCGCGTGGCCCACAGCGCCGTGCAGCCCGCAAGCAGGCCGAGCGCGCCCACGATCAACGCCGCGATCGCCAGGCCCTTGGAGGCGCCGTTGCCCGATTGGGCTATCGGCTGTGCCGGCGCGGCAGCCGCGACGCTCTGCCCAGGCAGAGGCCCCGCCTCCTCCCCGGCAACGTCCTGGAGCGCTCCTCCCTTGTTCGTGACGTTTATCCGAGGCGAGGGATGTTCGGCTTCCAGCGACGGGTCGATCCAGTGCACGACTTGGCCGTTGCTGTATGTCTGGACGGTCCTGAATTCAAGCGCCTTGCCGGCCGCGTCGGTGGGGACAGCCAGTGACAGCGGGAAATTGACGAACTGGCCGTTACTCAACTTGCCCAGCGGCCCGACCCATGTCCACACGACGCGCGAGACGTCGGTGTCGATTGTCTCACCGTCTTCTTTTATCGGCGTGGCGAGCTTGGCTTCGATCAGCTTGGTGCTCCAGCCGGGCACGTTTTCGTAGTCAACGCCGACAAAGCCCGCAGGGAACAGCACGTCCACCTTCTCGACATAAGCTCCTTCCTGCTCGCCCGGCACGCGCACGTCGAGCGTGGCGAAAGCTCCCGCCGGGATCGTGTTCGGATGCAGGCTGATGTGCGCCTGCGCGGCGGCCGGCGCAAGCAACACACCGGCCGTCAACAGCACTGCCACCTTCCTGGCTTTCGTCGGCATGCCTGTTCCTTTCCTGTTGCACGTCATTTGATTGGCACTTCCACCACGCGGCTGTACTGCTGAAATTCCGAGACCCGATCGACGATTTCGATCTGCCACGTGCCACCGGGGCTGAGCACGGCGGAGCTGAGGACGTAATGACCGGGACCGGCCGGATTGGTCTTCAGCGGCAACGGCCCGATGTGCTTGGCGGCCAGCCTGGCGGTGGCCGTCAGTTCCTTGGTGGCAGCGAACTGGGAGCCTGTCTTGGCGTCGATCAGGTAGAGATGGATCGTGTTCAGACCGACCTGTGCCGGTTCGACGGTCATCTCCAGCAGCGCCGGACCGAGCGTCGTGTTGGTCGAAAATGGCCCCGACGCTTCGTCGACGGGAGGAACGTAGGAGATCAGCGCAGCAGTGGCGCCGAACACGCACACCATCAGCGCCAGCTCACTACGGATCGAGCGCCGAGCGAGAACACCGACGGCGCCGGGCGGGCGAGCGTCGCCGACCAGGCGCCTGAGCGCGGGGATCACCCGCCGGCGGTTGACCCAGCCAAGCCCAACCAGGCACGCCAGCAAGGCGGACTTGGCCAGCACGAGCTCTCCATAGGTAGTGCTCACCAGGGCGTGCAGGCTGCGCACGTCGATATAAGCCTGGATCACGCCGGTGAGCGAGATCGCGATCACGGCGGCAAGCGCAAATGGCGAGAAGCGCGCAAGCGTGGCCAGCAGCAACCGCGATCGCTCCCGCGGCTGCAGTTGTCCGGTCGCCGCCGGCAGGGCGATCAGCAGGCAGGCGATGCCGCCAACCCACACGCTGGCCGCGAGCACGTGCAGCCCGTCGGCCGGGAAGAAGGCTCCGGTGGGGCTCTCGACGCTGGCGTGGCCGGCAAGGGCAGGAGTAAACGCCAGGTAGGCACAGCCAAGGGCAAGCAACGCGACAGTCGCCGGCCGCGGCCACCTGGCCCATGGTCGCGCGAGCAGCAGCACGAGCCCCAGCAACAGCCAGTCGATCGCGCGCACGGCCCACACGCGGCCGAAGCGGCTTTCCAGCGTGCTTTGGACGATCGAGCTTTTCAGCGAGCTCCAGAGCGACACTCCGGCGGCGCTCGCGCCCTGCAGCAGCACCCCGAGCACGCTCACGATCACGCCGAGCACGACCGCCAGCGCCAGCACTCGCCACATGCGTCCGGCAAATGCGCGCGCGGCCTCAGACCAGCGCTGCTCAGGGGCTGCGAGCGTCGCGAGCGCCGGCGCCCAAACCGCGAGCGTGAACACCAGGCCTCCAATCATCAGCGCGATCGTCAGGTAGTCGAGGCTGCGTACGACGCCGGCGGCGAGCGCTGTCGCTTTGCCGCTCTTGTCCTTGGCGATCAGCCCGGCGACGGTGAGCTTCGGCGCCGCGCCGGGGTGGCCGATGCTGAACACCATGCCGCCGTAGACGATGTGCGTGTCGGCCGAGACGACGCGATAGGTGGCGGTGTAGGTGCCGTCGGCCAGGCCCGGCTTCAGCCCCACTCCCAGCCAATGCTCGTTGCCGTCGGAGTGGGTGACGTCCAGGTCATCCACCTCGTTGCCCTGAGCGTCGTAGACGCGCACCGCGCCAAGCGTGCCGCCAACGTTCTGGTTGAACTCGAAGATCGCTTCGCGTGGCTGCGTAGGCACGGTCGCACCCGACGCGGGTGAGCTGCCCAGCAGCTGCGCGTGAGCCGATGCGAGTGGAGCGGCGGCAAGCACCGCCACCGCCAACACCACCGTCACCATCACCATCGTGCATAGGCGGAGCCTCACCATGCTTCTCCCGCCGGCGGGTCCGGGGCGCTGTCGCCCGAGCCACGGCGACGCCGCACGACCAGCACGAATGCCAGGCCGCCAAGCACGATCGCCACCAGCGCGACGATCGCCGCCAGCGGCGTTTTTGTGCCTTCCTCGGGCACCCAGAACAGCATCCCCTCGATCGCCCCCGACCGGGTGCCGACGCGGATCGGCACCCGCCAGTCGAAGATCTTCGTGCGCTTGGCGGTGTCCTTGACCTCGGGCGGAGTGGCGGGGCTCATCCAATGGATGCGATGGTCGTGCCATTCGAGCTCGCCGGTGCGGTCGACGACCGTCCAGGCGGGCGGGTCGGCGGCATTGGCGCCGGGCGGCACCGTCACGTTCGCGTAGAAGCTCGTGTTCAGGTAGACGGCCGGCGAGCGCGTGTTCTGTTCGGTCGTCCCATCCGGCTGCACGCGCGCGTATGGCTCGCCCGAATAGCCGTAAACGGTGACCGTCTTGCCGGTGTGATTGCGCAAGATCAGCCGATCGGCGAACTCAAGCACTTCGACCTGCAGCCCGGGGAAGGAAGGCACGATCGCCGTGATGTAAGAGCGGAAGCGGTAGCTGCTGCCCTGGTCGGAGATCGGGCTGCCGCTCTCGGTTGGCGTGCTCTGGGCGGGGCTTGTGGCCGCGCTCGGGGTGGGGCACGCCAGCGCCAGCACCAGCGCTGTGAGCGCCGGCGCGACGGCGCCGGCAAGCACGATTGGACGTCGAAGCATGGCGGCTACTCCTCGATTAGGTAAGGGACGGGTGTCGGTCCGCCGGACCGGCTCACGGCCGAGGCTGGCACAAGCGCGCGCGAGCAAGAGCGGCAAACCGCCCTCGCGCGAAGGTCGCTAGCTCGCCGCGAGCAACGCCGGCGGTGGGCGCACCGCCAAGTGACGCGCGATCAGCAGCCCGCCACGGGGGTGGATTGGGCCCGCCGCGCCGCCAGGACGGAGGCAGCGGCTGCCACGTCGACGCCTGTTGTGTGCACGACCGTCAACAGCAGCCAGCAACCGCTCACCCGGATAGCGTCGGAACAGCAAGGGGACGCACAGCAGTAGCGCCGGAGCCACGCAGAGCACGCCAGAATCAATCGTTGCGAGCGCCGCCACCCCACCTGCGACCGCCGCGATCGACACCGTCATCAGCAGCGGCCGCGGCGCTGTCAGCAACCGTTGCCGCGCCGTCAATCGCCGCGGCGCCGCCAACGGCGTCATGGCCCGACGGCTGCGCGTTGCTGGCTTTCGCACGACAGGCTCCACCCTACTCCTGGCCACGCTCTCAGGTCCCCACCGAGGAGAGCAGCCACAGGCCGAAGCTGGTGAAGGCAACCATCACCGCAAGCATCCAATACTGCGAGCGGATCGCCTCGCGAGCATCGCTGTAGGTGGCAAGCGCGCGGTCATGCGCCAGCGCCAAGCCACCGACGTGGCCGCTCACGAGCGCCGCCACCTGGACGTACCAGATCGCCGCGTAGGAGACGATCGCGTAGTCGATCTGAAACGAGCTGGTGCCGAAGACGTTGGCGCCGTTGCCGAGCGGGTCGGAGGCAAGGTAGCCGAGCGCCTGGCCCTGCCAGATCAGCAGCGAGAAGTAGTGGGCCAGCACGTAGGCAAATCCGATCGGCGCAAGCGTGTGCGCGAAGGAGTGCGAGAGCTCAGCCGTCGAGTGGCGGCGGTTGACGCCGTGAACGCCGGCGATCCCGAGCCGGTAGACGCCGGCGACAAGCGCCACACAGCCAATCAGGCCGAGCGAGTAGGCGAGCTCCACCGACGGCGTTTCGGTCAAGCCGAGCGTCGCGAACACGCTCTGCAGCTCGGGCTCCAGGCTGCGCCACAGGCCGCCGTTGCTGAGGCCGTCGAAGGTCGTCGTGCCGATCACGGTGCACACCAGGCCGACGCTGCCGGCACGCACCGGCATGTCCGCAAGCCCGCTGAGCAGGCGCCGACGGCACACCTGCCCGCGCTCGTTGCAGAGCACGGACATGCGCGAGAGCAGTTGCAGGTAGGCCCCAAAGCCGTCTCCCCGCTCAGACCAGTCCTCGACGCCAAATAGCGCCATGCCGACGCTCATCGCCGTGAAGTACGCGAGCGACAGCGCCGCCAGCGTGGCGGGATGGTCGCGGTCGGCTGGAACGTAGACCAGCTCCAGCCAGGCAAAGCCGATCAGGCAGGCGACGGCCGGCCACATGCCAAGCCAGTCGGGGTAGGCCAGCGGCGCGCGCTGGAAGCGGCCTGGTGCGAGGCGGCGGGCGACCCAGCGAAACAGGCGCGCGCACGAGCGCCACGGGCTCAGCGCGGCGAACACGTCGCCGAACAGAACGCTTGCGACCGGCAGGCCGACCCAGAAGATCACGTAGATGAAGGTGGCCGAGAAGTTCACGCTCGCCACCTGCGCACCGGCAAAGCCGCTGTAGAGGACCAAGGCGAACAGGCCAATGCCGACAGCGCCGGCCAGGCGGGCGACGAGCGCGGGCATTTTGAACCACGACTGCCGGTGCTCGCTTTGCAGCCGCGGCGTGCGCCACAGCGTCGAGAGCGCCACGAATGAGACGACCAGCACGACGGCCGCGGTCCAGCTGAACAGCCAAACCGGAATCGGCAGGTCGGCCTTGCCGATGATCCCGTGCGCCTGGGCAGTGGCCGGGAACGCGAGCGCGACGATGCCGCCACCGCCAAGCGCGAGCGGCGGCAAGCGGCGCGAGAGGCTCATGCGGCGGTCAGTCTATGCGACCGGATGGCTTGCCACGCCGTGCGCGGCAAGCGACTCAGCCGGCGGCCAGCAGCGGCGTGTCGTGGACTATTTCCTGCGGGGTGAAGTTGGCCGCGTACAGCGTCGTCACCTTGCCCGCGGCGCTGATGCCGTAGACCAGCCCCGTGTGGTTGACCAGCTGTGGCTGCTGGGCGTCGCGCTCGGAGCCCACGCCCCAGGCCTTCCACACCTTCCCCAGTTCGGCGGCCGAGCCGATCAGGTACTGCATGCGCCCGGCCACGCCGTGACGAGCCAGGAACGTCGCGACCGCCGCCGGCGTGTCGCCATGGGGATCGACCGAGACGGCAACGACTTGCACCTTCGAGGCCTTGGCGCTACCCATCAGGTTCAACGCGACGCCGAGGTTGGAGGCGATGATCGGGCACACGTCCGGGCATTTCGTGTACAGGAAAGTGAGCAGCACCGCCTTGCCGTGATACTGCCTGATGTTGACGCGTTGACCCCGGTAGTTGCGCAGCGACAGCGGCGGCTCGGACTCGGCCGGGGAGGCGAGCGAGCCGCTGTACTTCGCGGAGAAGACGCCCTGCACCCCAGGTGCGCTCGGGCGCGTTTTGCCACCGCCACCGCTCAGCAGCGCGACCGCGCCGGCTATGACGACCAGCACCAGCAGGGCGAGCAGGATGGTCGGGCTCAGGCCGCTGCGTGAGTTGGCATCCGCCGTCGGCTCGGACGGTGGAGTGGGATCAGAGCCGGGGCCTGACGTGCCGGTCGACGGTGGGGGCGGAACTCCCATCGCTCGAAGCTAGCACGGGTGGGCTACGCTCGGGCGCATGCAAGCCGCCAGTGCGCCCGCTCGCTCATCGGCGCCCGGCGAGCGCACCGCTTGGGCGCGCAACCTGGCTGCGCCGGTACGCGATTACCTGGGCACGGAGACCGGCGGTGCGGCGGTGCTGCTCGGCGCGGTCGTCCTGGCGCTGCTGTGGGCGAACTCGCCCTGGTCAAGCTCCTACCAGTCGCTGTGGCACACGCGGCTCTCGATCCAGCTCGGCGGCGCTTCGCTTTCCCAGGACCTGCGCCACTGGGTCAACAACGGCCTGATGACCTTCTTCTTTCTGGTCGCCGGGCTTGAGGCCCGTCGCGAGATCGACATGGGGCAACTGCGCGAGCGGCGGCGGATCGCGCTGCCGGCGTTGAGCGCGGTCGGCGGCGCCGGGGCCGCCGTGGCCGTCTACCTGGCCTTCAACCTCACTCGCGCCGGCGCGCACGGTTGGGGAGCGGCGATGTCCACCGACACGGCGTTCGCGCTCGGCGTGCTGGCGTTGGTCGCGCCGGGCGGCACGAGGCTGCGCGTCTACCTGCTGACGCTGACGATCGTCGACGACCTGCTGGCACTGGTCGTGATCGCGACCGTCTACACCACCGGCCTGTCGCCGGCTGCTCTGGCGCTGGCCATGCTGCTGTTCGCCGCGCTGCTGGCCACCAGGACCGCGCCGCGCCAGTGGCGGCGGCGGCTGCGACCGTTGCTCGGAGTCGCGATTTGGGTGGCCCTGTACGAGTCGGGGGTGGATCCAGTGATCGCCGGGCTCGCGCTTGGCCTGGCAACGAGCGCCTACCCCCCGGCCCGCGCCGAGCTTGAGCAGGCCAGTGAGCTGGCGCGCTCGTTTCGCGAGCAGCCGACGCCGGCGCTGGCACGCTCGGCCCAGATCGGGCTGCTGGCGGCGATCTCGCCAAACGAGCGGCTGCAGCACCGCTTCCATCCATGGGCCAGCTACCTGATAGTGCCGGTATTCGCGCTCGCCAACGCCGGCGTGCGAATCGACGCGAGCGTGTTCGAAGAAGCGGTGAGCTCGCCGATCACGCTCGGGATCGCTCTCGGTTACGCGCTTGGCAAGCCTGTGGGCGTGCTGGGCGCCGCCTGGATCGGCTCGCGTCCCCGCTTCGGCGGGCTTCCGCGCGCGCTCAGCTGGCCTGGGATCGCCGGCGACGGCGCGGTCGCCGGCGTCGGCTTCACCGTCGCGCTGCTGATCTCAAGCCTCGCCTTTCACGGCCGCGAGCTGCAGCAGGCGACGCTCGGCGTGCTGGCTGCCGGCGTGCTCGCCTGCCTGACCGGATGGCTGGCGTTCCGGGCGATCGCGCGACTGCCGACATCGGTGCGAGCGCGGCAACTGCTTGCCACCGAGCAGGAGATCCTCGACCTCGCCGACGACGTCGACCCCGACCGCGACCATATTCGCGGCAGCGAGCACGCGCTCGTGACGCTGCTTGAGTACGGCGACTACGAATGCCCGTACTGCGGTCAGGCCGAGACGGTGATCCGCGAGCTGCTCGACTCCTTCGGCGACGATCTGCGCTACGTATGGCGCCATCTGCCGCTTGGCGACGTGCACCCGAATGCGCAGATGGCCGCCGAGGCAAGCGAGGCAGCCGCCGAGCAAGGACGCTTTTGGCAACTGCACGACACGCTGCTGACCCACCAGGACGAGCTCAGCGCCGGCGACCTGCGCGAGGACGCACGGGCGCTCGGGCTCGACACCGAGGGCTTCTGGGACGGGGTTCGCAAGCGCCGCCACGCTGAGCGGGTCGAGCAGGACGTCGCCAGCGCCGACGCCAGCGGCGTGGCTGGGACGCCGACGTTTTTCATCAACGGGCGCCGCCATCACGGCGCCTACGACCAGGACAGCCTGGCCGCGGCGGTACGCATCGCACGCGGTCGAGCGCTGCTGGCCCGCAAGGCACATGCAGCCGGACTGGCGGCATAAGATGCACGGGCCATGGGAGTAGGCAGCCAACACGGCGCGTTTTTGGCCAACGACGCGCGATGAGATGAGATGAGCGCCACCGGCCACGAGGGGAGGCCGTCCGCGCCCGAGCAACTGAACGTCCTACTCGTCGAGGACGACGAGGGCGACGCACGCCTGGTCGAAGACGAGCTGCTCGAACGGCTGCCGCGTGCGCGGGTTCTGCGCAGCCGCACGCTGGCGGAGGCGCTGTCGAACGTAGACGCCAGCATCGACTGCGTGCTGCTCGACCTTGGGCTGCCGGACGCAAGTGGGATCGACGCTGTCGCCAAGCTGCGAGCCGGCATGCCGGCGACGCCGCTGATCGTGTTGACCGGGCTGGACGACGAGGCGGCCGGGATGGCTGCCGTGCAGGCCGGGGCGCAGGACTACCTGGTCAAGGGCAGCGTCGACCGCCAGCAACTGGCGCGCTCGATTCGCTACGCGATCGGGCGCCGTCAAGCAGAGGAGAGCGGGCGTGAGCTGCTGCTCGCGGAAGCGCAGGCGCGTGAGGTCACGCGATTGGAACGAGGCCTGGCGCCCACGCTCGTAATCGAGCGTTCCCCAATTTGGGTGGAGTCCTGCTATCGCGCAGGGCGCAGCCGCGCCCTGCTTGGCGGCGACTTCTTCGACCTGGTCGAGGACGGCGACGGTCGTGTCCACGTCGTCGTCGGCGACGTTTGCGGGCACGGCCCCGACGAAGCGGCGATCGGCGTCAGCTTGCGCGTGGCCTGGCGCGCGCTCGCATTGGCTGGAGCCGCTCCGCAGACGCTGCTCAGGACGATGCAACAGGTGCTTGAGCACGAGCGACACCTGCCGGGGATGTTCGCCACGCTGTGCACGCTGCGGATTGAGCCGCAGCCGACCAGCGCCTGGATGATCCGTGCCGGACACCCGCGGCCGCTGTTGGTGTCAAATGACTCGGTGTCGGTGCTGTCCGAGCCGCAGAACGGTGGCGCCGGAATCGGCATCGAGCGCAACAGCTGGCAGGCCGAGCCGCTCACCCTGCCACATGAGTGGACAATGCTGCTGTACACGGACGGCATCATCGACGGCCGCGTCGGCGACGGACCGCGGCGGCTGGGTGAAGACGGCTTGCGCGACCTGCTCGCCGAGCAGATGCGGCGATTCCCGGACTGGCGCGAACAACCGCGCGAACTGCTCGAACGCCTGGTCGAGGAAGCCGAACGGCTGAACGGGCAGGCGCTGGGCGACGACGTCGCGATGCTGATGATCGGAGCGCGGGCGGACTAGATGGGGCGCCGGCGGGCCAGGCTTGGGCGGCTGCTCGCCGAGACGAGCGTGGGGACGCTGCTGGCGGCGACAATCGGGCTGGTACTGGTGCTGGCGGTCGTCGGCATCGGCCTGGCGTTGGTCGCCAACAGCGAACTGGAACTGCAACGCAAACTGCTGCTCGACCAGGTGGGGCCGTCGGTGCGTGCGTCGTTGGCGCTCGAAAACGCCCTGATCAATCAGGAGACAGGGATACGCGGCTACGTGCTCACCGGCGAGCCGCGGTTCCTGCAGCCCTACCACGACGGGCAGCACGACGAAGCGGCCGCGTTCGTACAGTTGCGCGCCCACGACCACGCCGACGGACCGATCGCGAGCGGCGACGTCGAGGCCGTCCACGACGCCGTCGAACTCTGGCAGAGCACATACATCGCGTCGGCGCTCGCCGGCGCCGACAGGCGACCGCGTACTATCTCCACCGAACTGGAAGGCAAGCACCTGTTCGACTCGGTGCGCTCGGGACTGACCCGGCTGCAGCAGGCGCTCCAGGCAGAGGACACCGCGGCGCGCACGAAGCTGAACAGCGCCGCCGCCAAGCTGGAAGCGCTGTTGATCGTCGCCGCCGTGCTGATCCTCAGCGGCGTGCTCGCCGCCGGCGTGCTGCTGCGCGGGGCGATCACACTGCCGCTGGCGCGGCTCGGGCGCGAAGCGCGCCGGGTGGCGGGCGGCGAGTTCGCCAACCCGCTCGACACCACCGGTGGCGCCCGCGAGATAACCGAAGTCGGCAGCGAGATCGACGCGATGCGCCGGCGCATCGTCGAGGAGCTGGCAAGCCTCGAAGCGGGGCGCGTTCAGCTGCAGGCGCAGGCGATCGAGCTGCAACGCTCCAACGCCGAGCTGGAGCAATTTGCCTACGTCGCTTCGCACGACCTGCAGGAGCCGCTGCGCAAGATCGCGAGCTTCTGCCAGGCGCTGCAGCAACGCTACGGCGGACAGCTCGACGACCGCGCCGACCAGTACATCGACTTCGCAGTCGACGGGGCCAAGCGCATGCAAGCCCTGATCAACGACCTGCTCGCGTTCTCGCGCGTCGGGCGCGACGGGCGCGCCAACGAGCACGTCGAGCTGCAAGACGCGCTGAGCGACGCGCGTCGGGCGCTGGCAGCGCTGCTTGAGAGCAACGACGCGCGGATCGAGCACGGGCCGCTGCCGGCGGTGCGCGGCGACCGTGCTCAGCTGGCCTCCCTGTTTCAGAACCTGATCGGCAACGCGGTGAAGTTCCGTGGACCGCAGGCGCCGCTGGTGCGGATCGAGGCCGAGCGCCAAGACGAGATGTGGCAGCTCAGCTGCTCGGACAACGGCATCGGGATCGACCCGGAGTACGCCGAGCGAATCTTCCTGATCTTCCAGCGCCTGCACACGCGCGAGGCTTACGACGGCAGCGGCATCGGGCTGGCGATGTGCCGCAAGATCGTGGAGTATCACGGCGGTCGGATCTGGCTCGATCCCGACCAGCGCCAAGGGGCGCGCTTTTGCTTCACCCTGCCGATCGACGAGGAGGACGAAAAGACATGAACGCGAAGCTGATCTCAGTGCTGTTGGTCGAGGACGACCCCGGCGACGTGCTGCTGATCCGCGAAGCGTTCAGCGAACAGAAGGTCGGCAACGTGCTGTCGGTTGTCAGCGACGGGGTCGAAGCGATGGAATACGTACGCGGGGAAGGCACTTTTACCGGACGCGAGCGACCCGACCTGGTGCTGCTGGACCTGAATTTGCCGCGCAAGAGCGGCGCCGAGGTGCTCGCGGAGATAAAGGCCGATCCGGCGCTCTCGACGATTCCGGTGATCGTGTTGACTACCTCGGAGGCCGAAGAGGACGTGCTGCGCTCTTATAAGGCGCACGCCAACGCCTACATCACCAAGCCTGTGGACTTCGACCGCTTCCGCGAGATCGTGCACAAGATCGACGACTTCTTCATCGGGATCGTACGGCTGCCGCCGCGCGGCACTTGACATCCAGAAGAGCGCAGGATCGCCGGGCACGAGCGCGAACATCCCAGTCACAGACGATCCACCCCGGGAGAGACACGATGGACACGCAGAAGGTCAAAGCCGGCGCGGTAATCTCGGCGGCGCTTGAGATCTACGGCTCGCAGGTTTGGGTGCTGATCCCGGCAGCCGTCGTCGTGTTTGCCATCGTGGCCGTCGCCAGCCTGGTCTTCAGCGGCGGCGCCGCCGCGCTGGTGTCGCTGTTTGCGATCGTGCTCACGACCTTCTACCAAGGGATGGTGGTCGAGCTTGTCGCCGACGTTCAGGACGGGCGCCGCGACAGCTCGGTCGGACAGCTGTTCAGAGGGGTCGCGCCGATCGTGCTGCCGCTGATCGGGCTGTCGCTTGTGGTTGGGATCGGCATCCTGGTCGGGCTCGTCCTGCTGATCGTCCCGGGGCTGATCCTGTGGACGATGTGGGCGGTTGCCGCGCCCTCACTGGTGATCGAGCGCAAAGGCGCGCTGGCGGCGATGAGGCGCAGCCGCGAGCTGGTGCGAGGGCATGGCTGGCAGGTGTTCGGCGTGATCCTGGTAGTGCTTGCGCTCGCGCTGATCGCCGGCATCCTGGTGGCAGCGCTCGCTTCAGGGCTCGGCAATGGCGGCGTCGCCGTCGTGCAATGGGCGGCCAATGTGATCTTCGCCCCGTTTACGGCGCTCGTGATCGCGGTCCTCTACTTCACCCTGCGCCGCTTGCACGGCGAGGGCGAGCCGGCCGCGCCGGCGGCGACTCAGCCGCCCGCCTCACCGCCGCCAAGCATGGACATCGGGCTGTAGCTTCGAGCTGTAGCTGTTGTAGCTCGGGTTCGGGCCGTAGCTCGCGTCAGTGCGAGCGCGAACGCGCTGCCGTGGCCTTGCCGCCCTTGCGGCCGGCCGCCTGCTTCTGCGCTCGATTGCCGCCGCTGCCAGGCCCGCTGCTCTTGCGGCTGCGACTGCTGCCGCCGCTGTGAGATGCCTTGCCGCCGCGGCTGGAGGCGCCCGGCGAGTTGGAGATTGCCGCGGCTCGTTCCTTGCTCATTCCCTTTTCGCGCAGGCCTTCGTACTGCTTGTCTTTCTTGATGCTGGGACCGTGGTCCTTGGCGGGCATCGCTGATCCTCCTTTTTCGCTGCGGTACTGCTACCCGCCCATGGCGCTCTCAAGCGCGCGCTCGATATCGTCGCCGGCGATGGCTCGTCGAGCTGACCTGGTGATCTTCGACTGCGACGGAGTGCTCGTGGACAGCGAGACGATCTCAAATCGCGTGCTGGCTGAAATGCTCAGCGACGAGGGGCTGCCGACAACGCCGGCGCAGTCGCGGCGCGAACACCAGGGCATGCTGCTGAAGGACATTCGCGTCAGCGCGGAGCGACGACTTGGGCGCAGGCTGGCCGACGATTGGATCGCAAGCTATGAGTCCGAGCGCGACTCAGCGTTTCGCAAGGAGCTCAGGCCTGTCCCCGGCGTGGCGGAGGCCATAGCTCGAATCGAGCAGGCCGAAATGGCTGTGTGCGTGGCTTCGCAAGGAAAACTCGCCAAGATCGGCCTGACGCTGACATTGACCGGGCTGGACCGGTTTTTCCCTGCCGACGCCCGCTTTTCCAGCTACTCGGTGGCAAACGGCAAGCCCGCCCCCGACGTATTCCTGCACGCCGCAACGTCGATGGGCGCCGAGGCCTCCGACTGCGTCGTGGTGGAGGACTCCCCCTCGGGCGTCCTTGGCGCCGTTCGCGCACGGATGCGCGTCGTTGGCTATGCCGCTGACAGCGACGAGCAGGCGCTGCGCGATGCAGGGGCGAGCATAGTCCTACACTCACTCGATCGACTTGCCGAGGCGCTTGAGCTCGAATGAACGTTTTCGCGCATGAACTTTTCTTCGCGCAGTCACGCCACTACGTGGTTATCCCCCTCCCTGTGCGGACTTACGCGCTCCCCGACCTCACTGAGCCATAGCAGGGTGTGAATGCCCTATGTGTCGCTGGCTCGCTTACACCGGCTCGCCGATCTTGCTCTCCAGGGCGCTGTACGCGCCTGCGCATTCGCTGATCGACCAGAGCCTGCACGCCCGGCTTGGCGCCGAGGCGACAAACGGCGACGGGTTCGGGATCGGTTGGTACGACGACGCCGGGCCCACGCCAGGGCGATTTCGCAGCATCGAGCCGGCCTGGAACGACCGCAACCTGCACGAGCTGGCCGACCACGTGCGCTCGGGGCACTTTTTCGCGCATGTCAGAGCGGCGATCGGCTCACCGGTGCAACAAACCAACTGCCATCCCTTCCGCCACGAGAGCTGGCTGTGGATGCACAACGGGTTCGTCGCACAGTTCGCAAGCATCAAGCGCGAGCTGGTGCTTGCGGTCGCTCCGCAGCTGTATCCCGATATCGATGGCGGCACCGACTCCGAGGTGCTGTTCTACCTGGCGCTCAGCTGCGGCTTGGCCGAGGACCCGCCCGCCGCTGTCGCGCAGGCGATCGGGCTGGTCGAGAGCGTTGGGCGCAGACAAGGTGTGGACGACCCGTTTCAAGGGACAATCGCGACAACCGACGGAGAGCGCATGTGGGCCTTCCGCTACTCAAGCGCCGGTGAGTCGCGCTCGCTCTTCTACACCGCCGACGTGTCGACGCTGCGCCGGCTCTACCCCAACAGCGAGACCGTGCGCGAGCTTTCGTCGGATGCCCGACTGGTTGTCTCCGAGCCGATCGGCGACCTGCCCGGCGCCTGGCGTGAAATGCCGGAGGCAAGCTACGCGGTGATCGCCGGTGGACGCGACGAGGTGCACGCGTTTGCTCCCGCACTCCCGGTCGCGGACCTGCCTTGAGGTGACTCGCGAGCGCTGGATGGCCCTGTCGTTTCGCGGTCGGGTCGTCGTGCTTTTTGATCGGGCCGTTCCCGGGCTACATCGAACTGGTCGGCGAAACCGCCGACGCGATCACGTTCTTCGTCGGCTCGATCTTCTTCACCGCCGGCGGCGCGCTGCAAAGCTCGCTGGCCTTCGCGGACCGTCACAGCCGCGCCGGCGGCCGCGCCACTTGGTGGGCAGCGGCAATCCAATCGGCGGGCACGCTGTTCATCAACGTGACCACCTACCGGGCATTGCACACCGCGTGGTGCCGGCGTACGGCTCACCGCTCAGCCTGGCGGCGTCGAACTTCAACATCTCGCTCGGGGCGCTGTGCTTTTTGACTTGCGCACTGGCGACGTTGCACAGCGGCCACACGCTGAAGTCTCCGTCGCACAGGCGACTGGCGTGCCTTGAGCATGCCCTGGCCGACGATGCGCACAAGCCGTGAGACCGGCGTGCTCGTCCGCACCATCGCGCGACGATGAATCTCGCCGGCTCCAACCGGTCTGTAAGAGCGTTGGTTCCTACGAACAAGTGAGGTAAACACGCATGGCCAAGGTCCTCGCCGTCATAACGACTTCGATCGACGGTTACATCGCAGGCCCCAACGACGAGCCCGGCAAAGGGCTCGGCGACGATGGCGAGCGCCTGCACTACTGGGTGTTCGGTGGCCCCTGGCGCTACGGCGATCAGATGCGCCCACAGGCCGGCAGCGATGACGCCGACTGGTTTGCGCAGGTCACGGCGAACATGGGCGCCGTCGTCGGCGGGCGCCACACCTACGAGGCAGCAGGCCACTGGGGGGATCGCAATCCCTTTGGCGTGCCCTTCTTCATCGTCACCCACCGGCCCCAGGAGCAACCGGAAGGCGACCAGTTCCTGTTCGTGTCCGGCGTGCAGGCCGCGGTGGAGCAGGCGGTCGAGGCGGCGGCCGGCAAGGACGTTCACATCATGGGCGGCGGCGAGGTCATTCGCCAGGCGCTCGCAGCCGGGGTCGTCGACGAGCTGACCCTGATCCTGGCGCCGATCGTGATGGGCGCCGGCAAGCGGCTGTTCGAGGGGTTCTCGCAGTCCCTGGACCTGGAGCAGATGGGGGTGCGCCAGTCTCAGCTTGCGACGTTCATCGACTATCGCGTGGGGTCGTGAGCGCGCGACCCGAGGCAGCGACCTGGACCAACCTGTCTTTGGGTCAAGCCGCCACGCTGCCTTTGGGTCAAGCCGCCACGTAGTCGGCGAGGTGCTCCCCGGTGAGGGTGCTGCGAGCGGCGACAAGCTCGGCAGGAGTGCCCTCGAACACGATCCGGCCGCCGTCGTCCCGGCGCCGGGGCCGAGGTCGACGATCCAGTCGGCGTGCGCCATTACCGCCTGGTGGTGCTCGACCACGATCACCGACTTGCCGGAGTCCACGAGCCGGTCGAGCATGCCGAGCAGCTGCCGCACGTCGGCGAGATGAAGGCCCGCGGTCGGCTCGTCGAGGACGTAGACGTCGGCTGAGCCGGCGCGTTTTTCGACCATCTGAGCGGCCAGCTTCAGCCGTTGGCGCTCGCCGCCGGAAAGCGTGGTCAGCGGCTGGCCGAGGCTCACGTAGCCAAGGCCCACCTCCCCGAGCTGCTCAAGGATGGCATGCGCCGCCGGTGTGCCGGCCTCGCCTGTGCCGAAGAACTCGGTGGCCTGGCTGACCGACATCGCCAGCACCTCGCTGATGTCGCGGCCACCGAGCCGGTACTCCAGCACCGATGCGTCAAAGCGCTTGCCTTCGCACTCTTCGCAGATGCCGGCGACGCCGGCCATCATCGCCAGGTCGGTGTAGACGACGCCGGCGCCGTTGCAGGTTGCGCAAGCGCCCTCCGAGTTGGCGCTGAACAACGCCGGCTTGACGCCGTTTGCCTGCGCGAATGCCTTGCGGATCGGCTCAAGCAGACCGGTGTAGGTCGCGGGGTTGCTGCGCCGCGATCCACGAATCGAGGTCTGGTCGACCGACACCACGCCGTCGCGGCCGGCCACCGAGCCATCGATCAGCGAGCTCTTGCCCGAGCCGGCCACGCCCGTGAGGACAACCAAGACGCCAAGCGGGATGTCGACGTCCACCTCGCGCAGGTTGTGGGCGTCGGCGCCGCGAATCTCAAGCCTCCCCGAGGGCGTCCGCGGCGAGGGCTTCAGCGACACGCGGTCATCCAGATGTCTTCCTGTGAGCGTGTCGCTGGCGTGCAGATCGCCGACGCTGCCCGCGAACACGACTTCGCCGCCGGCGGCGCCGGCGCCAGGGCCGAGGTCCACCACGTGGTCGGCGATCGCGATCGCCTCCGGCTTGTGCTCGACCACGAGCACCGTATTGCCCTTGTCGCGCAGCCGCAGCAGCAGCTCGTTCATGCGTCGGATGTCGTGCGGGTGCAAGCCGACCGTCGGCTCGTCAAAGACATAGGTGACGTCGGTCAGCGCCGAGCCGAGGTGACCGACCATCTTCACGCGCTGCGCCTCGCCGCCGGAGAGCGTGCCCGAGGAGCGGTCGAGTGAGAGATAGCCAAGCCCGATCTCCACAAACGAGCCCAGGGCGGCGCCGAGCGCGGCCAGCAGCGGCGCGACCGACGGCTCGTCGAGGTCCCGCACCCACCGCGCCAGGTCGCTGACCTGCATCGCGCTTGCCTCGGCGATGTTGATCCCGGCGACGCGCGAGGAGCGAGCGGCCTCGCTGAGCCGGCTGCCGCCGCACTCGGGACAGGTCGCAAAGGCGACGGCGCGCTCGACGAACGCGCGGATGTGCGGCTGCATCGCCTGCTTGTCCTTGGCGAGCATCGACTTCTGCACGCGCGGGATCAGGCCTTCGTAGGTCATGTTGATGCCGGCGATCTTCATCCTGGCCGGCTCGTGCTGGAGAAGGTCGTGCAGCTCTTTCTTCGTGAACTTGCGGATCGGCTTGTCCGGGTCAAAAAAGCCCGACGCCGCGTACAGCCGGTAGTTCCAGCCGCCCGCCTTATAGCCGGGGACGGTGAGCGCGCCCTCGGACAGCGACTTGGAGTCGTCGTAGAGCTGGGTCAAATCGACCTCAGAGACCGTGCCCCGGCCCTCGCAGCGCGGACACATGCCGCCGGTGCGGCTGAACGTCGCCTTCACGGTCTTGCCGCCGCCGCGTTCGACCCTGATCGCGCCGGCCGCTCGCACCGAGGGGACGTTGAACGAGAAAGCGCCCGGAGAGCCGACGTGCGGCCGGCCAAGGCGGCTGAACAGGACGCGCAGCATCGCGCCCGCGTCGGTGGCGGTGCCGACGGTGGAGCGGATGTCGCCGCCCATCCGCTCCTGATCGACGGCGATCGCCGTCGTCAGGCCTTCCAGCACGTCCACCTCGGGGCGTGCCAGCGTCGGCATGAAGCCCTGCACGAAAGCGCTGTAGGTCTCGTTGATCAGGCGCTGGGACTCCGCGGCGATCGTGCCGAACACGAGCGAGCTCTTGCCCGATCCCGAGACGCCCGTGAACACCGTCAGCCGGCGCTTGGGCAGCTCGACGCTGATGTCCTTGAGGTTGTTCTCGCGCGCGCCGTGAACGCGGATCAGCTCGTGGCTGTCGGCCACCGGCGGCGTGGGCGCGCGCTTGTCCGTCCTCTTCTTGGTGGCCTGCGCCACGCGACTATGCGGGCGGCTGGTCGATCCGAACCAGGTTGCCGGAAGGGTCGCGCACGGCGAAGTCGCGCGTGCCCCAGGGCTGCTCGGTCGGCTCCTGCACAACCTCCGCACCCGCGCCGCTGACCTTCTCGAAGCTGGCGTCGAGGTCCTCAGAGCGGAAATGCACGCCGTTCAGCGCGCCCTTGGCCACCAGCGCGGCCAGCGCGTCCTGGTCGGCCGGGCTGCCGTTCAGGTAGTTGGTGATGACGATCGCGACGTCAGGCTGGGAGGCGGCGCCGACCGTAAGCCAGCGGAAGTCTCCGCGGGCGACGTCGTTGCGCAGCTCCAAGCCGAGCGTGTCGCGGTAGAAAGCCAGAGCAAGCTCTGGGTCATGGACCAGCACGAAGCACTGCGAGAAAGTTAGGTTCATGCGATGCAGGCTAGTGAGCGATCGCCATGTTCGTTTCTCCAATCCTGCTCGGCTTGCGCCTTGGACGGGTGATCTCTCTGGCCACGCAGCCCGGAACGCTTGCAAGCGCCTGGTGGTCGCGGGCGCGATAGGCCGTCGGCGTTTCGCCCACGATTTCGGTGAAGCGGGCGCTGAAGGAGCCAAGCGAGGAGCAGCCGACCGCCATGCAGACCTCGCCGACAGACATGTCGCCGCGACGCAATAGCGCCTGCGCCCGCTCGATTCGGCGCGTCATCAGGTAGGCGTAGGGGGTCTCGCCGTAGGCGGCGCGGAACTGTCGCGAGAAGTGCGCGCTCGACATCAGCGCGGCCCGAGCCAACTCGGCGACCTCAAGCTGGCGCGCGTACTCGCGGTCGATCAGGTCGCGGGCGCGACGCAGGTGGGCGAGGTTGGCGAGGTCTTCCGCGCTCAACACGGCGCTACTCCCTGCGCGCGCAGAAGCGGAATGACCCGCCCCGATCCTCGACAACCGGCTCGGCAAGCCCCGCGCGCGAGAGGCGCTGTGGCAACTCGCTCGGCGCGGATCGGAAGCAATGTGTCGCCGAGATGGATCAGCTTGAAAAGGGCTCCGGTGCCGACACTGTCGCGAGCAGTCGTGTGGTCGTCCCGAAACCGGGGCCGACCTCCAGCACCTGCTCTCCCAACTCGACGTCTTCGACCCCCCACGGCACGAGCTTGTCCTCGACGCGCCGCGCCCACCAACGTGAGGAGCAAAGCAGATTGTGGATCGTGTTCACGGTGGTGGTTGAGTGTATTGCGGCGCTCGTTTGTGCGGTTGAGCGGCGGGTACGATGTTCACAGGGTGAATGGTGAGACCCGCCATGAGACTCCGCTGGAGCGCCTGGATCGCAACCTTGAGGAGCTCACCGGCGAGTTGCGCGTCGTCGTCACCGGCGTGCAGGTTCTGTTCGCTTTCCTGCTGATCGTGCCGTTTGACAGCGGCTTCGAACACGTCGGCAGCTTCGAGCGCACGGTGTACTTCATCACGCTCGTGCTGGCGGCGCTTGCGGCCGTGTGCACGATTGCTCCCTCAGCGGCGCATCGCTTTCTCTTCCGCCATGACGACAAGCACCACATCGTGTTCAGCTCCAACCGGGTGGTGATTGCCGGCCTGGTTTTTCTGGCGCTGGCGATGTGCGGATGCATGCTGCTCGTCACGACCAAGCTGTTCGGCGTCACCGCCGGGGTGCTTGCTGCTTGCATCGGGGTGATCCCGTTCGCGGTCCTGTGGTTCGCGGCGCCGATCCTACGACTGCGCAGGCTCACGAGCGACAAAAGAGGGCCGGGGCTGTAGACCAGGCGACACCGGCGTGCGATCATGCCGGACATGGCAACCGTATCGGTGCAGAGGCACATCGACGTAAGCCCAGATCAGGCCTGGGAGGCACTTGCCGACTGGGGCGGGCTGCACGAACGACTCGTGCCCGGCTTTGTCACCGACGTGCAGCTGGACGGCGGCGACCGTCTGGTGACGTTCTTCACCGGGATGACCCTGCGCGAGCGACTGATCGGCTCAGACGGCGAGCAGCGCCGACTCGCGTGGTCGATCCTCGACGGGCCCTACAGCCACCACAACGGCGTCGGGCAGATGTTCGCGGAGCCCGACGGCGGCACCCGTTTCGTGTGGACCGCCGACCTGCTGCCCGACGAGGCCGCCGCGCAGACGCAGCAGATGATGGAACGCGGCATCGACACGGCCAAGGCGACGCTTGAGCAGGCCGCGGCCGGCTGAGCGCGTAGCTGTCGAGCCCCAGGTCGAGCTTCGCGAAATACTCATCGGCGGCCTCGGCGCCGATCGCGTGCTGGACGGCCTGGCCGAGCAGATTCAGCTCCCGGATGCGTCGGTCGTCGCGGTCGCCGCGGCGGACGCGTTTCACTGGTTCGATCAGGAGCGAGCTTTGCGCGAGATATGCCCGCCCAGCAGGACGATCTCGCCGAGTTGGAGTCGCTGCTCGCCGCCGACGTGCGACTGACGGGCGACGGCGGCGGCAGGGTTCCGGCGCTTGTCCGCTCGCTGCGGGGACGCAGCCGCGTCGCGCGCACGCTGCTCGCCTGGAGCCGCCTGGCCGCCCGACTTGAGGGCGCCTGCTGGCAGGCCGTCGAAGTCAACACTTCCGGTCGCTGTTGGGGTGAGCGCACTTGCAAGCCCGAGCGCGCGAACCTTCAAGGCTCCGCTTATGCCAGCAGCGGCACACGCAGATCATCGACCGCTGCCGTCCTGACCGCCCAGTTCTCAAGAAACGCGTCGCAGATCTCAACTTCCAGTGGGCGTGCGAACAGGAAGCCCTGTCCCACGTCGCAGCTCACCTGACGCAGCAGCGACAGGTCTGTCGCCTGCTCGATGCCCTCCGCCAGCGTCTCGATCGACAGCGACTTGCCGAGCTGAACCAGCGTGCGGATCAGCGTCTCGCCGTCCGGGTCCTCGCGCAGGCGGCTGATGAAGGCGCGGTCGATCTTCAGCGCGTCGACGGGGAAGCGCTGCAGGTAGGCCAGCGAGGAGTAGCCGGTGCCGAAGTCGTCAATCGCGATCCGCACGCCCAGCTGCTTGATCCGCCGCAGGCGCTCGGCCGTCGCCTGCGCGTTGCTCATCAGCGTGGTCTCGGTCACCTCCAGCGTCAGTAAGTCTGGACGGAAGCCGCTGTGCTCGATCGCGGTGGCGACTTCATCGACAAGCTCGTCACGATCGAGCTGGCGCGCCGAGACGTTGACGGCGATGCCGATCTCGTGACCGTCCTGGTGCCATGCCGCGCCCTGGAGGCACGCTTGCCTCAGCACCCAGCCGCCGACATCGACGATCAGGCCCGTGTCCTCCAGCAGCGGTATGAACTCGTCCGGCCCGACGATCCCGCGGCGGGGATGACGCCAGCGCAGCAGCGCCTCCATACCCGTCGGTGACATCGTTCGCAGGTCGAAGGTGGGCTGGTAGACGACGAAGAACTCCTCGCCCTCCTGGGCCTCGCGCAAGTCCATCTCAAGTTCCATACGACTCTGGATGTCGTCTTGCATGCCAGTCTCGAACAGCGTGTAGCCGTTCTTTCCCTCCCACTTGGCGCGGTACATCGCGATGTCGGCGTCGCGCAGCAGCTCTTCGGCGCAGGAGCGGTCGCCCATCGCGATGCCGACGCTGGCGGTGACGGTGAGGCGCGTGCGCTCGACGCCTGCAAGCGTGAAAGGCTGCTTGAGCGCTTCGAGCAGACGCTCGGCGATCAGCTCGGGGCCCGCCGAGAGCGACATGCCTTCGGCCACAACTACGAACTCGTCGCCGCCGAGACGACCGAGCGCATCGACATCGCGCACGACACCCTGCAGCCGCGCCGCCACCGCGCGCAGCAGTTGGTCCCCGGCGCCGTGGCCAAACGTGTCGTTGATCGACTTGAAGTTGTCGATGTCCACAAACAGCGCTGCCACCGGCGTCTGGTTGCGGCGCGAGCGCACCAGCATCTGCTCGATGCGGTCGAGGATCAATGTGCGGTTGGGCAGGCCTGTGAGCGCGTCGTGGGTCGCCATGAACGCCAGCTCCTCCTGGCGGCGGCCCAACTCCTCGTGCGCGCGCTTGCGCTCAGCCTCGAAGGACTGGCACATACGCACAAGCGTGACGTCGAGGCTGCGCTGCAACATTGCGCACGCGCGCTCGGACACCTCCTCGCAGAGGCCGTGTTCCGCCACCAGCTCGCGCACCATGTCCTCGGCCGCGTCGCGCCAGCGCAGACAGCGCTTAGTCACCTCATCGAGCGCAACGACGCGCTGCGCGGCGAGCTGGCCGAAGATCTGCCACGACTCGCGGCCGACCTCGCGCGCGACCTCAGCGCCCTCTCCCGCCATCCAGCGCGCGACGGCGGTGGTCGAGACGGTCCCAACACGCACGAAGCTGTCCTCGACTAGCGGCTCCAGCGCAACGCCGGATTCCGCATTGCGCCGCTTGATGCCGGCGACGACGTCTCCGGTGCGTTCACCCAGACTCTCTCCGAGCAGGCGCAGCTCACGCTCAAGCGCTGCCAACCCCTGCTGCGACGCAGCATCGATATTCGCCCCCTCGACCGTCGGCACGTGCACAGATGTCGGCAGCGGTCTGCCGGGGCTTGAGGATTGCGATGAACGAAGCGAGCCCGTACCGCCACGTCGTCGACCGACGGCGCCGGGCGGGACTACTGCCCACCCAAAATATGACCCGCCCTACTTGCCCTCGAACTTCGGGGCCCGCTTGCCCAGGAACGCGGCGATGCCCTCGTGCGCGTCGGCACTGCCGAACGCCGCCGCAAAGCCCCCCTTCTCCGCCTCGATGCCCTCGTCAATATTCCCCTTGCCCGACACCCGCTTGATCTGCTCCATCGCGATCGGCGCCTGAGCCGCCAGCCGCCGCGCCCACGCCAATGCCGTGTCGAGCAGTTCGTGGTCGGGCACCATGCGGTTGACTAGGCCCAGTTCGAAAGCCTCTTCGGCGAGGATCGGGTCGCCGACGAGGTTCATCTCCAAAGCCTTGTTCTCGCCGACCAAGCGCGGCAGACGCTGCGTGCCACCAAAGCCGGGGATGATTCCCAGCTTGATCTCCGGCTGGCCGAAGATCGCCGAGCGCGCCGCGATACGCACGTCGCAGGCCATCGCCAGCTCGCAGCCGCCGCCGAAGGCCAGGCCGTTGACGGCTGCGATCGTCGCCACCCCGTCGCCTTCCAGCTCGCGCAGCAAAGCGTGCGCCTGGTCGACTAGCGCGCGTCCTCCCTGCTCGTCCATCGACGTGAAAGCCTTGATGTCGGCGCCGGCGCTGAACAGGAACGGGTTGGAGGAGGCGATCACCAAAGCCCGCACGTCGGCGTCCGCCTTCACCTGCTTCCAGGCCTTGCCCAGGTCCTCGATCACGCTGGGCGCGATCGAGTTCATCTGGCCGTTGGCAAGCCAGGCGATCGCCACGCCCTCACCACGCTTCTCGATCTTGACGACCTGGGTGGGCGGGACCGAATCATCCGCATCAGGCTGTGGGTAGGCGTAGAAACCCTGGCCCGTCTTCTGCCCGAGCCTGCCCTGCGCGACCATCCGGCGCAGGATCGCCGGCGGCGCGAAGCGCTCGCCGTGGCGCTCGGCGACCGCCTCCAGCCGCTCCAGCACCGCGTCAAGGCCCTCGACGTCGGCCTTCATGAACGGCGGCATCAGGCCCCGGCGCGGGTCAAGGCCCGCGCCCGCCATCATCCCGAAGTCGATGTCGCGGTGGGTGGAGACGCCCTCCTCAAGCACCAGGCACGCCTCAACCAGCGTCTTCAGGCTGAGCAGCTCGACGATCTCCTCGACGTTGGGCTGCCCATCGCCCCTCAGGTTTGCCTCGCCCGTCGGGCTGTAGACGCCGTCGCCGCCCGTCTTGGCGCCAAGCTTGCCGTCGGCCACGAGCTTCTGCATGCCCTTGGGGACGTAGAAGCGCTCCGGGCCGTAGGAGTCGGCGACGTGTTCGGCCACGTGCAGGACCGTGTCCAGGCCAAGCAGGTTGACCAGGAAGTACGGGCCCATCGGCACCACGCCCGCCGCGCCGATGCCCTCGTCCATCGCCTTGATCGAGAGTTTCTTCTCCTCCTGCTCGCGCCAGATCTCCGACATGCCCGACATCAGGATGCGGTTGACCACGAAGCCCGGCACCTCCAGGCACGCAATCGGCTGCTTGCGGATCGCCTGCGCGAACGTCAAGGCGGCCGTGACCGTTTCCGGCGAGGTCTCCTCGCCCTCGATCACCTCGACCAGCGGCATCACCGAGGCCGGGTAGAAGTAGTGGAAGCCGACGACCTTGTCGGGTCGCAGGGTTGCTTCGCCAATCTCCGAGATCGACAGCGAGGACGTGTTCGAGGCGAGGATCGCGTGGCCCGGCGTGCACGCGTCAAGCTCGGCAAAGACGGCCTGCTTGACCTCCATTCGCTCCGGCACCGCCTCGATCACGAAGTCGACGTCGCCAAAGTCCTCATAGGAGGTCGTGCCCTTTATCAGCGCGAGGATGTCAGCCGTCTGCTCGACCGCTTGCTCGGGAGTGATCTTGCCCTTCTTGGCCAGCCGCGCGACCTGCCCCTCTGTTACCTTGCGCGCCTCGTCCAGGCCCGCCTGCACCAGCTCCTGGTTGATGTCCTTGAGCACTACCGGGAAACCGGCGGCGGCGATCGTCTGGGCGATCTGGCCGCCCATCGTTCCCGCGCCTACAACCGCCGCCTTGAACACGAACATGCTCTCTCCTTCTCGCTGATATGAGGTGCTACTTGGCCCGGGGAGAGTAGCCGAGCCGCTGAGCGGGTAGCGCAACGGGTGCACTTGGGATGTGTTGAGGGAGCAAGGAGGAACAACAATGACCACTGGATTTGGATTGGCGCGCGCTGACGCGCGCGTGTTTAGTCTTTTCGGCCCAGAGGGCCTGCTCTGCGCAGCGGCGATCGTCCTGGCCTTGGCGCTTTCGAGCCCGCTTGCAGCCACTGCGGCAGCGGCTACGGCGCCCGCCGCCAGCAGCGGTGGCGCCAGCAGCGTCAGCTACGGCACGGCCACGCTGAACGGGGCCGTCAACCCGCGCGGCAGCGATGCCTCCTACTACTTCCAGTACGGGCCGACCAAGGCCTATGGCCTGCAGACCGGCATCCTCGACGCCGGCAGCGGCAGCAAAGGCGTACACGTGGCAGTCGCGATCTCCGGGCTCACACCGCTGACGCAGTACCACTACCGGCTGGTCGCGGTGGGCAGCGGTGGCTTCGGCTACGGCGCCGACAAAAGCTTCCACACGACGAAGGTGCCGCTCTCGCTGGGGATCTTTGCCTCCCCCAATCCCGTCCTCTACGGCGGCAACGTGACGATCCAGGGCAGCCTGAGCGGGACGGACAACGCCAATCGCGCCGTCGTGCTGCAGGTCAGTCCCTTTCCTTACACCGCCGGGTTCGTCAGCGTCGGCAACCCGGAGCTGACCAACTCCAGCGGCGGCTTCTCCTTCCCCTACCTGGGGCTGATACAAGGGGCCGCGTTCCGCGTAGTCACCACGACCAACCCGCCGGTCATCAGCACGATCGTGTTCGAGTCAGTCAACCTGCGCGTGAGCGCGAAAGCAGGTCGCGTTGGGCCGCGCGGCCGGGCGCTGTTCTACGGCACCGTCTCGCCCGCGATGGACAAGGCCGAAATCGCCGTCATGCACTTCACCGGCGGCAAGCGCGTGTTTGTCGCGGGCACCCGCCTGCGCCACCGCAACAGCAGCAGCTCGCGCTTCAGCCTGCTGGCCAAAGCCAAGCGCGGCGGCGTCTACCAGATCCTTGTTCATATACCCGGCGGGCCACTCAGCTCGACCTACAGCCCGCCGATCCTCGTTCGCTAGAACTCGCGGACGACCTTGGGCGCGTCCTCACCTTGTCCTTCAGGGAGGATTGACGTGCAGCGTCGGCTCGCCGCCCGCCGAGCTCGGCGGGCGGCGAAGACCTCATATCAGCAGTGACCGCCCGAGACGTGCACGCAGACGGCGACGCTGGCGGTCGGCGCGAACCCGCTCTTGGTCCCGCGCAGATGCGCGGTCCCGAGCGCTTTGAATTTGACCGTCGCTTCACCCGACGCGTTGGTGATGACCGTGGATTCCCCGCCTTTGATCGAGACGCCGCTGGCGGGACTCGCCGTGCCTGCGGTGTTGTACTTGTCCACCGTCACATTGGCCGATTCGCCTTCGGCTATTTCAGCCGGCGCGCCGTACAGCTCAAGCGGAAACACCGTCGGCAGGTATTCCGGTTCGGTGGCTCGATCGACCAGGAACAGCACCCGGTCGCCTTCTTTCATTTCAAGCGAGCACGCGCCTTCTTCGGAGTATTTGTCATCGATCCAGACCGCCCAGTAGCGGGGATCGGCGATTGTCCATTCGTGTGTCTCGCCGAGGATGGTGCGGATGTATTCCTGGTGGTCCCAGTTGCCTTCGGTGGCCAGCTGCAGCGCGCCCGCCGCGCTCGTCCCCGGGCAGTTGCCCGGCGGTGGCGTTTTGGTTGTCGTCGTCGTGACTGCCGTCAACGGCAGCAGCGTCGAGCTTTCGCCCTCAACGCGAACGCTGACGGTCGCCGGCGTCCCGGCCAGCGCGGGGGCGCTGAGGGCCGCCAGCACGAGGATCAATGCCCCGGCCATCAAGGCCGCGGCGATGCTGTTCTTGTGCATTGCTGTTCTCCTTGCTCTCGTGTTGTTTTGGGACACGAGCGACCACGCCGCGCGCGATCGCTCGCGGTACGCAAACGGCCCTCGACGCGGTTCAGCGCAGGACCGTCGAAGCGCTCGCGGCTAGCGAGCTGGGAGTGCCGGCCAGCACGACGATCCGCGCCAGGCGGTCGTCGTGTCGGCGCAGCGCAGCCAGCGCTTGGCGATCGAGCGCGACGGAGATCGCGGCGGCGCCCCCCGGGGCGAGCCGCACGACATGCCTACCGACCACCTGCTCGCGCAGGCGTCCATGTACGGAAGGAAGCGACAGGCTCAGCTGCACGGTGCCGGCGCAGGCGGCGCTTGACCTCGGGCAAATGACCGTCAGGCTCACGTGACCGTGGACGACGCGCGTCAGCACCGCGACTGCAAGCCGCGGGCGGACGACCGTCCGCGGTGACGGTGACGCCACCTGAGCCGGCGGCGCAGGGGGCGTTTGCGGTGTCTGCACCGGCGCCTGTGTGCTCGGGACGAGCCGGACCTGCACGAGCGCACCAAGCCCGACGGTGCCGCCGGCCTGCGCTTCCCCGGCGCCGCCTTCGCGGCTGACCTGCCAGGCCGAGGTGCCGGGTTCGGCGGAGACGCCGTTGAGCCTGACGATTCGCTCGCCTTCCAGGGCCAGGTCGCTGACGCAGTAGGCGGGCGTCGAGGACAGCTCGGCGTCGGCCAGCGCCTGCGCGACCGTCGCGCCGACCGGGGCCAGCACCTTGCACATGCGCAGCGAGCTGCCGCCGGTGACGTGGCCGGCGGCGTCGATCGCGAGCGTCATCGGCACCGGCGTGCCCGCCGCGACCGCCGGCGCGGAGCGCACGGCCGGGGCTCCCCCTTCGCGCAGCGGCGGCGCGACGATGAAGCCGGCGCCGCTGAGCGCTCGCACCGCATCCTGAGTCGCATACAGGCCTTCGCTTTCGTCGCCCGGGTGCAACTGGAAGCTGCCGTCTTCGTTCTGCTGTGCGAGCAGGAAGTCAAGCGGCGTCTTACCGGCCGTGGTCGTCCATTCCGCGCCTTGCGGATCGATCCCGCAGGTGTCCAGGCCGCTCACCACCCAGGCGGTCGAGTCGGTGTTGACCTTCGGGTTGACGAAGCCGCCGGTGGCGCTGTCCTGCACCGTGTGCAGGTACGCGAGCGCCTTGACGACAGCGCTGTCGCTGCTCGGCACGCCGGCGGCGCACAGCGCCGCGAGCGCGGCGCCAGTCACGTCGGCTTCGGAGGTTTTGGCGGCGGCGGCGAAGTTCCAGCCGCCGTCGGCGTGCTGCTGTTCGCGCACGCGTTGGACGAGCGTTTCGATCACGTCGCCGGGACCGTCGATCGCTCGCAGCGCGAGCACGCCGAAGACCTGCGTGTTCGTCGCCCCGGCTTCGCCCAGCTCATGGCCGTCGAAGAAGGCCGCGAGATCGGCGAGCAGGTTGGTGCGGGCGCCCAGCCGCGAGGGTTCCAGGCCGCCGGCGTAGCCGCCGAGGATCGCGCGCTCGTAGTCGGTGGGGACGCTCAGCAGCGACGGTTCCGCCGTCCACTGGGACAGGTAGAAGTCCTGCGCGCTCGGTTCGCCCGGCGCCGCGCGCACGTCGGCCGCGTTGATGCCAAGCGAGGCCAAGCCGATCATCGACCAGTCGCCGCCGAACGAGCCCAGTTCGCCGTCGAGTTCTTGCAGCAGCGCGATCCACTGCGCGCCTTTGCGCGCGGCGGTCAGCGCTTCGGCTTCGCTCACGTGAGCGCCCGCGGGTGTGGCCTGCCACAGCAAAGATGCGCTCAACAGCAGCGTCACCACCAGCGCGGCGCGGGCGCCTGTCAAGGGGTTCTTCATGTCACCGTCTCCTTTTTCAAGGGCGGCGACACGCACGCGTAAAGGCGGCGCACCGGCCGCCTGTTCGCGAGGCATGCCAACTTGGCACTGCTCGCGTGACGTGTTCGGGCTCGGGCTCAGCCTCCCGGATCTCCTTCCCAGGCCCCGAAAGGCCCAGTGGTACGACAATCCGGTCGTCACCCATACCGCTGCGCGTCAGCCCCGGATTCACACCGGAGTTCCGTCATCGCAAGCGGCGCGGACGATAACGCAAGGCCCGGCGACAAGCTCAGCGGGGCGCGCACGCTCAACGGCCGCGCACATACACCAGCCGGCCGTCGCTCAGCCGGTAGACCGTCCCGACCGGACGACCGTGCCCGGCGGCCTTCGCGGCGCCGTTCGGCGACGGCAGTGATTGGGCGCCGCTGATTGCACCAGCCGACGTGCCGCCACGCGAAGACGGGGGCAGTTGTCCAGCGGCGGATCGAGCGTGCGACGCGTCGGCTCCGTGGTCGAGCGCGATGCTGACGCCGGCGACCAGGAAGGCGATCGCCAGCACGATCCCGAGGTCGAACAGGTTGACCAGGCCGTCGAGCGGGTCGCCGGCGCCGTCGGCGAGAGCGCCGCGGCGACCAAGGCCACTGTGGCGCCTCACGGCGATACTCCAGGCGGGGCCGCGCGCTCCAGCGCCGCCAGGTCTTCGCTGTACATGCGCGTGCGCGTCAGCGTCAGCGCAAACGCGACCGTCCCCACCAGCAGCCCCACCGTCGTTGCCGCGAAGGCCGTGCGCAGGTCGCTCGCCAGCGGGGCGATGTGGCCCTGCCCGAGCGCGGTCAGGCCGGGCGCGAGCGGGATCAGCGTGCCCATCAGGCCGAGCGCCGGACCCGCGCGCACGAGCACGCGCGTGCGGTCGAGGCGGCGCTCGGCAGCCAGCTCGTAGTCGGCCAGCGCGTGCTCGACGCCGGCCCCTTCGCCCGCCAGCAGCGCGCGCGCGACCTGCGCCAGCGCCTCGGCGGCAAACTGCGACGGCGCCTGCGCGGCAAGCACGGCACCGCGGCTGGGATCGGCCTGCACCGCCCGCACCAGCGAGCGCATGGCGCCGCGGCGCCCGCGCCGGCGCGACCAGCACTCGACCGCGAAGCGACCCGCCTCAAGCGCCGTGGCCAGCAACGCCAGCAGCGCCAGGACCAGCACCGGCAGGCGCAGCGACGAGGCGATCTGCGCGAGCGCTTCCTGGACGCCGCCGCTGAGCGCGAAGACGATCACAAGACCACCTGCGGCCGTCGCAGTTCCAGCAGCGAGCCGATCCCAGCGAGCGCGAGCGCCGCAAATGCAATGGCGAGCGCAGGCCAGGGCGTCTTGGCACCGGCGACCGCCGAGCGCAGCCCGGGAGCAGCGCGAACGGAGGCGTCGCGGCCGGCCGATCCGATCAACGTCCCGCGCACCTCGCGTCCAGACCCCTGGCCCGTGTCGGCGGCACCGGCGGCGGGAGTGAGCGCGTCGCCACGCGGTCCGGTGACACGGGCGGGAGTGGACGCGCCGCCGTGGGAGCCGGCGGCGCCAGCCGACGGGGGCTTCCTGCTCGGCTGGCGCGCGAGCAGTCGTTTAGCCCCCGGCGAGTGGCCCTGACTCTGCGGGCGCGGGCGGCTGAACAAGGCAGCGCCGCCACCGCCGCCGCCCGCGATCACGCTGCCGGCGCGAGAACGGGCGTCTTCGGCCCACAGGCCGGACGCGGACGACGCACCGTCACCCTCGCCCTGCTGCGAGAGAGCCTGCGCGTGGGCAACCGGCGGAATCGGCAACGGGACGCCCGCGAAGGCAGGGAGCGTGTAGGCCGTCATCCACACCGGGTTGACGTCCTCGCCGGCGCGCCAGAGGATGCTGCCGTTCGCGCTCTGCAGCGACGCCAGGAACCCCAGCGGTTCGTGTCCACCCGCTTGCAGCCACGTCTTTGGGTCCTCGCCGGACGCCCAGATCGCCTGCACGCTCCAGGCGGTGGAGGCGGAGTTCGAGGCTTCGCCCCGACCCGGCAACTCGGGGAAGCCGCCGTTGGCGTCCTGTGCCGCGCGCAGGAACGCGAGCGCGCGCCGCTCGGCTTCGTCGCCGCGATCGCCAGCGGCGCTCAGCGCCTGCACAGCCGCGGCGGTCATGTCGACTTCGGAGCCTTCGCTGCATCCGGCCGTCGTGCGCGGACAGGCGGCGGGCCAGCCGCCGTCGGCGTCCTGCTCGGCGACCAGCCAGGCACTCGCCCGAGCCACAGCCGCTTGCGCGGCCTGCTCGTGCAGCGGGCTCAGCGCCAGGATCGCAAAGACGGTGTCGTTGACCGCCGCGGAGGAGTCGCCGCCTTCGTGGACGAATGCGCCGGCGTCGGGCCCTTCGATCAGTTGGCGTGCGAGCAGTTGCCGCACGAGATCGACGCCGCCGAAGTCTTCGGCCGAGAAGCCGGCGGCGTCCACGACCAGCAGCGCGCGCGCGAAGTCGGTCGTGAGCGTCAGCTCGTCGGCGCGCTCGGCCAGGTAGTCGAACACGTCCTCGTCGCCGGGCCGCGCCTGGTCGTGCGGATTGATCCCGGCCGCCGCTAGCGCCAGGGCAGCCCAGGCGCTGAAGTCGGGGTCCGACGGCGATCCCTTTTCGCCGCCGAAACCGCCGTCGCCGTTCTGCGCTTCCTGCAGGTAGCGCACCGTGCTCTCCAGCTGCCCGCCGTAGGCCTCTCCCCCGGAGCCCGTCGAGCTTTTCCCTCCAGAGCCTGGCGAGCTTTCGGATTCCCTCGCGCCGCCAGCCTGTCCGCCTTCCTGGCCGTCGCCCAAGCCAGAGCCTGGCTCTGCGGGCACCACCGGCGGCGTGCGCGGACTGTCTTCGGGGTAGCCGCCGGGACAGCCGTCGATCCCAGTTTCGGACACGCACACGTCCAGTCGGTTGGAGCGGATCGCCGCTTCGCGCGGCCGGCCGCCCGCCCCTGCCGCCAGCCAGGTTGCCTTGACCCGGTGCCAACCCGGCTTGCTGAACACGAATGTCGCCCGGCCCCGCGCATCGGTCGTGGCGGTGCAGCCTTCATGAGTTTCGGCGCCGCAAGGCGTGCCGGCATCGACCACCGACTCGTAGCCGTTCGCACCGGTGAGGACGGGCGCGACCTGAGCGCCGGAGAACGGGGTCGAGCCAGCACGGCTCGGCGCGGCGGGGGGCGTGCCTTCCTGGCCGTCGCCGTAGGCGAGCACTTCGACTTCGAATGGCACGCCCGGGCGCACGGTGGTGAGGAAGGGAGGCGCTCCCGACGAGGTGTCCTGCGCCGGGTACAGCTCCAGCAGCGGCTTCTGCTCGAAGGCGTCGTAAGCCCACAGGACTTCGTCGCCTTCGGAGAGCCGGTACTGGCAGCCGCCGACGCTCGTGAGCGCTTTGTTGACCAGCACCCCCCACGACATGCCGTCTTCTTCGCTGTCGGGGCCCCAGCGCGCGACGAAATAGTCTTCGTAGCCCGGGTACCAGCGTGCGTCGAAGGTTTGATCGATCAGCGCCATCGCGCCGGCCGTGACCGATGTCGGCGTAGGAGCCGGGGACAGGTTCGAGTCGCGGCCGCCGGTCCCGTCGCAACGGCGCCAGCTGCTGTCGGAGGTGGCCTTGACCTCCTGGGCTTCGGCCCATATCGGCCCCTCGAACAGGGTGCGGCTCTCCCCCTCGACGCGCACGTTCACCAGCACCGGCGCTGCTGCGGCCACCGCAGCCGAGAGGATGAAGATCAGGGAGGCGACGAGTAGCGCCGCCGTGCTTGCGCGCATCTGTCCTGCCCCTTTCCGCGAGGGCGTTCGTTCGGACAGGACCGGAGGGAGGTCTCCTGGCTTCCGAGCATTTCCCGCCGCGCCTTCCCGGCCCGATCATCGGGCCAGTGGCTGCCGCTTTGCGGCTCGCGGCGGGCTATCGCTCGGTCACAGTGGCGGGCCCGCGCCGGCTTCTCACCGGCTTCCCTGTCCACCGATCCTTCTGTTGGCGGCGCAGTCTACCCGACCGCGCCGCCGGCACTGCTCAGACCGCTGCCGGCTCCTCGACGCGCCGCGGCAGCAGCGTTTCGCGCGCGATCACGAGCCGCTGGATCTGCGAGGTGCCCTCGTACAGCTGCATGATCTTGGCGTCGCGGAACAGCTTCTCGACCGGATACTCCTTGATGAAGCCGTAGCCGCCATAGACCTGCACGGCTTCGGTGGCGGTCTTCATCGCGGTGTCGGCCGCGAAGCGCTTGGCGTGCGAGGAGACGAGCGTGTTGCGTTCGCCGTTGTCGAGCATCGTCGCCGACTTCCAGGTCAACAGCCGCGCCGCTTCGACCTCGGTGGCCATGTCGGCGATGATGAACTGAATCGCCTGGTGCATTGCGATCGGCACGCCGAATTGGACGCGTTCGCGCGAGTAGTCGGTGGCGAACTCGAAGGCGGCGCGGGCGATGCCGGTCGCCATCGCCGCAACGCCGGGACGGGTGCGGTCGAGCGTCATCATCGCCAGCTTGAACCCCTTGTTTTCCTCGCCGATCAGGTGGTCGGCGGGAATCTCGACGTCGTTGAAGGAGATCGTCGCGGTGTTCGACGCGCGCTGCCCGAGCTTGTCCTCCTTCTTGTCCACGACCACGCCGGCGTCGCGGGGCACGATGAAAGCGGAGATGCCGCGGTGGCCGGCCTCCTTGTCGGTCTTGGCGTAGACCGTGTACCAGTTGGCGTAGCCGCCGTTGGTGATGAAGCACTTGGAGCCGTTGATCACGTACTTGTCGCCCTGCTTGACGGCGGTCGTGCGCATGCCCGAGACGTCGGAGCCGGCATCGGGCTCGGTCAGGCAGAAGGAGGCCAGCAGCGGCGCCTCGGTCAGGCGGCCGAGGTACTCCTTCTTGAGCTCCTCGGAGGCACCGAGCACGACCGGCGCGGTGGCAAGGCCGTTGCAACCCAGCGAGGTCTGGATGCCCGAGCAGCCCCAGGAGAGCTCCTCCTCGATCAGGCAGCCGTCGAGGTAGCCGGCGCCGGCGCCGCCGTACTCCTCGGGGATGTGGGTGTTCATCAAGCCGACCTCCCAGGCCTTCTTGACGATGTCTTCCGGCCAGGTGCCGTCCTTGTCGTACTCCCAGGCGACCGGCCGGATCTCCTTCTCGGCGAAGTCGTGGGCAAGCTCGCGGAGGTTCTTCTGCTCGTCGGTGAGCGTGAATTCGACCATGTCTGTGCTTTCTCCCTGGGACGTACGCGGTTCTAGATTGACTAGTCAGTCAACCGTGGGCCCCAAAAGCGTAGCGGAGTGAGCAACAATCGGATCGATGTCCACTGCCCTCGTCGCCGCCTTCGTGCTGTTCGTGATCCTTGGCATCGTCGCCTCGCTTGGCGGCTCAAGCCACTACGACCGGATCGGCGAAAGCTACCTGCCCGAGCAGCCGCCGCCGCCCAGGTTCGAGCCGGGCCTGGAGGAGGAAGCGCGGCAGTTGGTGCTGACCCGCAACGAACGGCGACGGCGCCAGGGCGAAGCGCCGCTTGACGTCGAGGCCGAGGTACGGCGCACGCTCGCCGAGCTGGACCCCGGCGACTAGCTCAGCGGTTCGAGCGTGCTGCCGCCCTGAGCGCTCGTAGTGCCCTCCAGCCCGCCCAACAACTGCTGCAGCGCCGGCAGCAGCTGCGAGGGGGACTGCGGATTGGCGGGCGCGGAGATGCTCTGTGGCTGGTTCAGCCGCGAGAATTCCAGCAGCAGGCGCAGGCGCGCGCTGTGCAGGCCGCCGAGCAGCGCCTGCGTCTGCGTGGTCGCTACGACGGTTGCGTCGACTTCCAGGCGCCGCAGCGTGTGGTCTGACTTGCCGGTGTAGACATCGACGCGAGCTGAGTGGATCGACTTGGCCAGTTCGTCAATCGCGCCGGCGGAGATCGAGCCACCGCCGCTCAGCGGCGAGGCCAGGCCAAGCGCGCTGCCGGCCTGGGAGAGTTTGGAGACGTCGGCCAGGAAGGCGGGAACGTCCACGGCCGCCGTCAGGTGCACGGTTTCCACGCCGTCGACCGTCGCGGTGCCGGCATCGCTCGGCTCGGCAAGCCACTTGCCGGGGTCGATCCCCAGCGAGGAGAAGGTCGATTGCACCTTGCTGGTCGAGGCCTTGCTGGATGCGTGGGCGAAGCCTTCTTCGATCGCCTTGTAGGTGGAGGAGGGAGTCGAGAACCAGGCGCCGGCAATCTGCACGTACAGCGCCGAGCCGGTGGCGGTGGCCCCGGCTCCGAGCGTGTGGCCGCCGACGCTCGCCTGCAGCGCCAGCGAGAAGTGCGGCAGCTTGCCGGCACCCTCGCTTTGGAACGGCCCCGACAGGTGTACCGACATCGGCTGGGTCGAGGCGTGCGAGCCGCTGGCCGCCAGCGAGAAGGCCAGGTCGATCTTGCCGCTTTCGATCTGGCTGTGCGATGAGAAGGTGTCGCTGAGCAGCGCCTGCGGGCTTTCGCCACCGCCGGCGCCCGAGCAGGCGCTGAGCGCAGCCGCCGCAAGCGCCGTTGCAGCCAGCGCAACTGCGATGCGGGACGTGGTGTTCTTCAAGAGTGCCCTCACCTTTGAAACCGGGCCGGCTCGCCGCGCGGCGAGCGGCGGGACCGATCGCCAACGAGCCTAGCATCCGGGCGGTGTTGCCCCTGCGAGCACAACGCGTGCTTGCTCCTGCGGTCGTGACCGTGTTGACAACGCTTGCTGTCGCTGCCGGCACGCCCAACCCATCCCAAGCAGGCCGCGTCGTCACGGTGACCGCCGCGCTCCAGCGCCTGCAGCGCAGTGGACAGCTCTCGCAGGCCGGCTATCTGCAGTACCAGCAGACCTTTGCCGCCGCCAAGCGCTCGCTGGCGCGCCTCTCCGGCACGCGTCGCGAAGAACTCGGGGCCGTGCTCGCGAACGTCGAAGCGATGGCCGCCAAAGGCCGGCTGGCCCTCTCGCGGCTGCCGGTCGTGTTCACGACCGTGCAGCGCAACCGCGAATGGTGGACGACGCGCTACCTCCCGGCCGCCGACGAACGCGTCAGCTTCAGCGGCAGCCGGCTGGTGTGGGAGCACTACCCGGGCCAGGGCATCGAGATCCAGTGGCTGGGGACCTTCGGCGAGGCCAACGGCTACTACCTCTCGCACAACACGACCGCGCTGCGCGAAGTGCTCTCCGAAGCGATCGCGCTGGCCACCCATCGCGCCGGCGGCATCGCCTGGGAGTACATGTTCCGCTTCGACGGCGGCACCCCGCCGTGGTCGAGCGGCCTCTCGCAGGGAACGGCGCTGCAGGCGCTCTCGCGCGCCTGGTCACGTACTCACGAAACCCCCTACCTGGACGCGGCCAAGGAAGCGCTTGGCATCTTCCGCACGCGCCCCCCGTCGGGCGTGCTCGAACACAGGCCCGCCGGATCGCACTACCTGGAGTACACCTACGCGCCGGGCGAGCGCATCCTCAACGGCTACGTCCAGAGCCTCGTGGGCCTGTACGAATACGCCAAGCTGACGGGCGACCCCGAAGGCCAGGCTTTGTTCGAAGCCGGCGACGCCAACGCCCGCGTGGAAACGCCCCGCTATGACACCGGCGCCTGGTCGATGTACGACCAGCACGTCGAATCGGACCTCTCCTACCACGAACTGCTGGCCGAATTCCTCGAACACCTGTGCCAGAGGACGCAGACGGGCGAGCCGCTGGCGAGCGGGCCGCACACGCCGATTCCCGGTGACGAGGTGTACTGCGTGGCGGCGAAGCATTTTCGCGAATACGTAAAGGCCCCCCCTTTGCTGGCGTTGATCACGCACGCCCTGCGCACGAGCCAGCGCGCCGGCGTGCAGGTGCAGCTGTCGAAGGTCTCGACTGTGAGCATGTCGATCTCGCTGAACGGGAAAGGAGTGTGGTCGACGGCAGCTACGGTCGAAGGGGGCAAGCCGCGGCTGCTGTGGGTGACACCCTCGAAGCCAGGGACGTACACGGTGACGTTGAAAGCGCGCGATCTGGCGGGCAACGAAGCGAGCGCCAGTGGGACGATCGTGGTGAGAAAGGCACCCACCGCCAAGCGCGCACGCACAGCTAGCGCCGACATTGAAGCGTTCGCACATATTTGGCGACCACAGCCGCAGCTTTGAATCTCGTGCAGTCCTGACACGCTAGGCGACCAGTCTGCAGCGGGACCCCAAAGCATCGCCAACTTTAGTTGGCGATCCACTAGTATAGTTGGATGGATTTTCGCAAACCGCTTAGCGTCGTCACCCCTAGCCTGGACGGTGATGTCCTAGCAGCGCTGGCTCGTGCGGACGTTGAGTTGACCAGCGGTGAGATACAGAGGCTAACGGGCGTCGGCTCGCTTCAGGGCATTCGCAACGCAGCCGAGCGGCTCACCCGCGAAGGAGTCGTCTCACGCCGAGTGGCCGGAAGTGCACATCTCTTCAGCCTGAACCGACAGCACGTCGCGGCTGAGTCGATCGAGGCTTTGTCGCGCCTGCCAGAAAATATCGTCGGGAGGTTGCGCGAGACGATCGCCGCATGGTCCAGACCGCCCACGTTCGCGCTGCTGTTCGGCTCCGTAGCCACAGGCAGCGCAACCTCCGAAAGCGACGTTGACCTGTTGATCGTGCGACCGTCCAACATCGACCCTGACTCACAGCCATGGGCTCGCCAATTGACCAGTCTTCAGGCCGAGACGAGCGCATGGACCGGCAACGACGCGCGCATCCTCGAATACGGCGATGAGGACCTGCCCACAGACGATCCAGTGCTAGTTGTCGCATTGCGCGAAGGCATCGAGCTGTTTGGCTCGGCTCGCGCTCTACGGGCTGTGCGACGGGAGATGAAGCGCGGATGACAGTGAAGACAGGCACGGCAAGCGCGAGCACGGCATCAGACGTGATCTGCTCGCTGACCTTGGGCACTTACATTCAGGGCGAGGATCACCAGGCCGCCGTAGCCCACATCGCCAAGGTCCGTCCCGGTGGCCCAGCGCTAGCCGACTCGCTGCGCACGCTGCTTACCATGAAGACGCGAGCGGGCTACAGCCACGAGCACGTCAACGCGACCGACCGCAAGCGGGCTGGCCGTGCCGCGCAGAAGCTCCTCTCCGCCGCTCGTCAACGACGCATATAACTCAGCCTCGGCCTTCCATCCGCCTACAATCGAGGCCGTGCCGTCCGCCACCTCCCAAACCTGGATCCTCACCGCCTCCCCTGAAAACCACGAAGCCACGCGCGAGCACGGCTACTCGGTGATCGGGATCAAGGAGCGCAACCGCGCCCGCGCTTTGCAGATCGAGCCGGGCGACCGGATCATCCTGTACCTAACGAAGGTGATGGCCTTCGCCGGGTCGATCCTCGTGACGGGCGAGATGTACGAGGACCGCGCCAAGCTCTGGCCGGGCAAGCCGGGCAAAGCCGACGCCTACCCGTGGCGCTTTGCCACCGAGCCGGAGGTCGTGCTGGAGCAGGACGAGTGGGTGCCGGCGGAAGCGCTTGCGACCAAGCTGGAGCACATCAAGAAGTGGCCGGCCGAGCACTGGAAGCTCGCCTTCCAGGGGCAGCTGCGCACGATCTCAGAGCACGACACGAAGCTGCTGCTGAAGCGGATGCGGGCGGCGTCCGCAGCGCACGCCTGAGCACCTTCAGCTCGCCAGCGGCTTCAGCCGCTCAGCGTCATCGCCGCGAGTGATGGATATTCGAGCGCTTCGCGCCTGCGCGCCGGCAGCGCCTCAGCCAGATCGAGCACCTGCGAGAGGATGCGAGACGCCCGCTGCGGATCGACCGGCGGCGGTGCCGGCCCGAGTCGTAGCCGCAAGCCGCCGGCCGCTGCCAGCCGCGCGAGCGCCTCGACGCCAGGCTGGCGACTGCCATGCTCGTAGGCGCTCACCACCGAGCGCGGCAATCCGGCTCGCCGTGCCAGCTCGGCGGCGCGCAGGCCGCTGCGTTCGCGAATCTCAGCGATCAACGGTGGGGCGGTTGTCGTCGCAGGACTGCTCATGGGATTATGTTAGCGGATATGCTAACAACGGGCTTGTACTTGGCCAAGTTGACCAAGCCCTTTGCTAGGCTTGGGCCGTGTCCACCTACACCATCGGCGAGGCCAAGACCCAGCTCTCCAAGCTCGTGCACGAAGCCGAGACCGGCGAGGAGGTTGTCGTGCGCCGTGGCAACACCCCTGTGGCGCGCATAGTCGCCATCTCCAGCGCGGACGACACGATCAGGCGTGCTCCCGGCAGGATGCGCGGTCGCATCGCGATGCGCGAGGACTTCGACGAGTGGCCGCCCGACATCGCGCGCGCTCGGCGTCCTCGATTGATGCTGGATTGATGCGGCTGCTGGTCGACGCCCACGCGCTGATCTGGTGGCTGGCCGACGACCGCCGGCTCTCCCCCGCCGCGCGCGGCGCGATCGAAAGCTCTGAGGACGCGCGGGTTGGCGCGGGGACGTTGATCGAGATCGCCGTCAAGCGATCGCTCGGCAAGCTCGACACCGACGAGGGCTGGACCGAGCAGGTCCAGGCGGACGGCTTCGGCGTGCTGTCGGTCTCGTGGGCGCACATCGGCCGCCTGCAGCGCCTTCCCTACCCGCAGATGCCGGCCGGCGCCACCCATCGCGATCCCTTCGATCGCCTGCTTGCCGCGCAGGCGCTCAGCGACAGCACGGCGGTCGTCACCAGAGACCCCACCTTCGCCGAGTACGGCGTGCGCGTCATCTGGTAGCTGGGTCAAAGGCCCCCCCTTCGGCCGCTCCCCCGCCTCTTACAATCGACACATGCCGGTCCACCCCCTCCGCGCATGACCCGCCTCGCGCGCGCGTGGGGTGCCCTGGAGCGCGAGCAGCGACTCGCGGCCGGCGCCGCCGTGGCGCTGCTCGTGACGATGTTCCTGCCCTGGTACGAGCTGCAGTCGCTGGACCGCAAGACCGGCGCTATCAACTCCCATTCGATCAGCGCCTTCGGCGACGTCTCGTTCGTGGAGGCCGCCGTGTTCCTCGTCGCCGCCGGCGTGCTCGCGCTGCTGTTCGCGCGCGCTGAGCGCCGCGACTTCCACATGCCCGGCTCCGACGGCACGGTCGTGATGGTCGCCGGCGGCTGGGCGACGCTGCTGATCTTCTACCGCGTGTTCTCGCGCCCGGACGGCCACGGCTACCCGGTCGGGATCGAGTGGGGGTTCTTCCTGGCCTTTGTCGCCGCCGGCCTGCTCACCTGGGCCGGCTGGCGCATGCGCGCGCTGGCCGAGCCGGAACCACCGCTCTTGCGCCCGCGTGGGCGCCCGCGCGATGATCGGCCGACAGCCCGAACCACATCCGTCGAGCCCAACCTCGACGCCTCGCCCTCGCAGGACCTGACCGTGGTCAGCCCCGGCCCCCCGCGAGCGCAGCGCGCGGGGGGGCGGGACCCAGTCCCTGCCCGCGGCGTCGGGCAGCCACGCCCGGCAAGCGCACCCGCCACGGCTGCTGCAGCCAGCACGCGCAAGCGGCCCCGCTTTCCACCCGCGCCACAGCAGCAGCTTTCCTTCGAGGACCAACACTCCGAGCCGGAACCGGACTGAGCGCCCCCTATCATTCGGCGCCCATGGCCGACCAGCCGACATCAGCCGCGCCGACATCAGCCGCCGACGTCGCCGCCGGGCTGAGCGCGGTCGGCTACCTGCCGAGCGAGTCCACCGCGCTCGTCGCCTACCTGGCGACCAAGCTCGGCAAGCCGGTGCTGGTCGAGGGGCCGGCCGGGGTCGGCAAGACCGAGCTGGCCAAGGCGCTGTCGCGCTACCTCGGGCGCGAGCTGATCCGCCTGCAGTGCTACGAGGGGCTCGACGAGGCCAAGGCGCTGTACGAGTGGAACTACCGCAAGCAGCTCCTGCGCATCCAGGCCGAGGCTTCCGACGCCGGCTGGGATGCTGTCCAGCAGGACATCTTCGGCGAGGAGTTCCTGCTCGCGCGCCCGCTGATGAGCGCGATCGCCTCCGATGAGGCCGTCGTGCTGTTGATCGACGAGATCGACAAGACCGACCAGGAGTTCGAGGCGATGCTGCTTGAGGTGCTCTCCGACTTCCAGATCTCGATCCCCGAGCTGGGCAGGGTCACGAGCACCACCCACCCCGTCGTGCTGCTCACCTCCAACAACTCACGCGAGCTGACAGAGGCGCTCAAGCGCCGCTGCCTGTACCTGTGGCTCGACTACCCCACACTGGAGCACGAGCTGGCGATCGTCAAGCTGCACGCGCCCGACCTCGACGACGCGGTCGCCCAACGGCTGGTCGAAGTCATCGGGATGGTGCGCGAGCTGGACCTGAAGAAGCCCCCCTCGATCGCCGAGTCGATCGACTGGGCACGGGCGCTGCTGTTGCTCGGCGCGCGCCACATCGACTCCACCACCTTCAACGAGACGATGTCGGTGATCGTCAAGCACCGCACCGACATGGACATCGTCGCCGAGCGGGTGGGGCTGAAGCTGAGCGAGGATGCCGCCGCCGCCTGAGGGGTTTGCCGCGCAGCTGCTCTCCTTCGCCGAGCAGCTGCGCGAGGAGGGCGTGGCGATCGGCACCTCGGAGCTGCTCGACGCCTTCGCCGTCCTGCGCGAGGTCGAGTGGAGCCGCCAGGGGGAGTTCCGCGAGGCGCTGGCCGCGACGCTGGCCAAGTCCCAGGACGACCGGCGCGTCTTCGAGCTCGTCTTCGACCGCTTCTTCTTCCGCGCCGTGGAGATGGCGGCTGTGCGGGAGGGGGTCGAGCAGCCCGACTCCGACGGCGCGGGCGGCGATCTCTCCGAGCTGAGCGAAACCGAACTGGACGCACTGCGCGTGCAGATCGCGCGGGCGCTGCAAGAAGGCGCCGAGGGGGCGATGCGCGACCTGGCACGGCTGGCGATCGCGACCTTCGGCCAGCAGGAGCAAGGGTCGGGGGTGATCGGCGTGGACGTGCAGCGCATCCGCCGCTCGCTCGGCCTGCGCGCCGAGCCCCAGCCCGAGCTTCCCGCTGAGGATCCCCGCCGCGACGGCGTTCCCCGCGACGCGCTGCGGCGCTTCGAGCAGATGCTCAGGCGCGAGCTGGAACGCCGCCAGGTGCAGCGCTCGGGCAAGCTGCCGCCGTCGCGACCGCTCGGCGAGCTGGACCGCGCGCTGCCCTCGGGGCCCCTGCAGGACCTCGCCGCCGTGCACCGCGTCGTCGCGCAGCTGCGCCGTCGCCTGGCCACGCAGGGCAAGCAGAACAAGGGGTACCGCCGCCACGCGCACGTGGACGTGCGCCGGACGATGCGCGCCTCGCTGCAAACCGGCGGCGTGCCGGTCGAGCTGCGCTACCGGCCGCGGCGGCCGAAGCGGCCCGAGATCTACGTGCTCTGCGACGTCTCCACCTCTGTCACCTCCGCGTCGGTGTTCTTCCTGTCGGTGCTGCACGCGCTGCACGACTCGTTTCGCAAGATGCGCTCGTTCGTGTTCATCGAGCGGATCAGCGAGGTGACCGACGTGTTCGAGCACGAGCGCGACTTCCGCGCTGTCTCCGAGCGCATCTCCTCCGACGCCGGCGTGGCGGACATCTCCGGCTACACCGACTACGGGCGCGTGTGGATGGAGCTGCTGGAGCTGATACAGGACGACCTGCATCCACGGGCGACGGTGATCGTGCTCGGCGACGCCCGCACCAACGGCCGCGACCCGCGCGCCGACCTGTTCGGGCAGGTGGCCGCCCGCGCCGGCCGCATGTTCTGGCTGAACCCCGAGCCGCGGCTGTACTGGAACTATGGCGACTCGGTGATCGCCGCCTACGAGCAGCACTGCACGGCGTTCGAGTGCTGGACCGTGACGCAGCTTGAGGACTTCGTCAAGGCGCTGACACGCCCTGTCGTCTCAGCAGCGGGCTAACATTCTCTGGACAACAGGGGGGCTGGCGGAGGCCGGCTGAGATGGCGCCCGAATGACCGGCGCCGACCCTTCGAACCTGTGGGGTAATGCCCGCGGAGGGAGCGCAGTGTCCGTTTCACCGGCCGCCACGGTCGTAAAAGAACAAGCGCCGCCCGATCAGCTCGGTGTTTTTTTGGATGGGTTGGACCGCTCGTATCGCGACCGGCCCGGCCTGCCCATAGCGGCGCTGTCCGGGGTCAGGTTGCGCGTTCACAGCGGCGAGACGGTCGCGATCGTGGGCCCGAGCGGCTGCGGCAAGACGACGCTGCTGGAGCTGATCTGCGGCCTGCAACGCCCGGATGCGGGGACCGTGCGCTCGCTGCCGGCCGTGCTGATGCCGCAACGCGACCTGCTGCTTCCGTGGCTCTCAGCGCTCGACAACGCGGCGTTGGCGCCACGCATCACCGGCTGTTCCCGTGCCCAGGCGCGCGAGCGGGCGGCGTCCCTGTTCGCTCAGATGGGGCTCGCCGGCTTTGAGCAGGCGCGGCCGGCCGAGCTCTCCGGCGGCATGCGCCAACGCGTCGCCTTTCTGCGCACGCTGCTCTCGGGAAAGCCGGTCCTGTGCCTGGACGAGCCGCTGAGCGCGCTCGACGCGATCACGCGCGTGCAGATGCAGAGCTGGCTGACCGGCGCGCTGCTGCGCGAGCCGCGCACGGTCGTGCTTGTCACCCACGACGTCGAGGAGGCGGTCGTGCTCGCCGACCGCGTGATCGTGCTCTCGCCCCGGCCCGGGCGCGTGCTTGCCGAGATACCCGTCGAGCTGCCACGGCCGCGCACGGGCACCTCGCCCGAGGTGGTGGCGCTGCGCGAGCGGGCGCTGCGCGCGCTCGGAGAGGGGGCGCAGCGATGAGGCGCTGGCTGCCCGCGGTCCTGCTGGCGCTGGCGCTGCTCGCCGCCTGGGAGCTGTACGTCGATGCCGCCAGCGTCGATCGACTCGTGCTGCCCGCGCCGCACGAAATGTTCGCGCAGCTGTGGGACAACGCCGGGCTGCTGTGGTCGAACTTCACCGTCACCGCGCGCGAGGTCGCGCTCGGCCTGGCGCTGGCGCTGGCGGCCGGCTTCGCCGCCGCTGTGGCGATCCACTTCTCGCCGCTGGCGCGCCGCGCGGTCTACCCGCACGCGGTCGGCTCGCAGGCCGTTCCGATCGCGATCGTCGCTGTGCCGCTGTGCTTCTGGTGGGGGTTTGGGATCCTGCCGAAGCTGCTGGTGATCGCATTGATCTGCTTCTTCCCGGTGCTGGTGACGACGATCGACGGGCTGGCGCGCGTCGACCCCGACCAGCTGAAGCTGCTGCGCACGCTCGACGCCTCGCGCCTGCAGGCGTTTCGCTTCGCCGAGCTGCCGGCGGCGATCCCGGCGGCGATCAGCGGCGCGCGGATCGCGCTTGCCGTCGGCGTGATCGGCGCGTTCATCGCCGAGACCTCGACACCGACGATCGGCGCCTACGCAGGGCTCGGCCGCCAGATCACCTCCGACCTGACCGGGCTTCAGACCGCTCGCGCCTACGCGGCCACCGCCGTGCTGTTCGTGTTCGCGATCGCCTGCTTCTACAGCCTCACTTTGATCGAGCACCGCCTCGCCCCCTGGGCACACACACGAAAAGGAGAAGAGCCTTGAGAGCAGCACGAGCGATCGCCGCCACCCTCACCGCCCTCGCGGCCTGCGCACTGGCGCTCGGCGCCTGCGGCTCCAAGCAGGACGCGCTCAGCGCGTCTGGCTCCAAGCCGTTCACGGTGATGCTCGACTGGTTCCCCAACGCCGACCACGCGGCTCTGTACAGCGCGATCGCCGGCGGCGACTTCCGCGCCGTCGGCCTGGAAGTCAAGCCGGTCGTGCCCTCCGAAACGGCCGAACCGCTGAAGCTGCTGGCCGCCGGCAAGGTGGACATGGCGATCTCCTATGAGCCGGAGCTGCTGCTGGCCCGCGACGAAGGGCTGAAAGTGGTCTCGATCGGCGCGCTCGTGCAGCGCCCGCTGACCTCGATCATCGCGCTGCCCTCCCAGCACGTCAGCAAGGTGGCGGACCTCGCCGGCAAGACCGTCGGCACCGCCGGGATCGGCTACCAGGCGGCTGAGTTGAAGACGGCGCTGCAGAGCGCCGGCGTCAATCCCGCAAGCGTGCGCGAAGCCAACGTCGGCTTCAACCTGGTGCCGGCGATGCTCTCCGGGCGCGTCGCCGCCACGCTCGGCGGCTTCTGGAACTACGAGGCGGTTCAGCTGCGCCAGATGGGCAAGCGCCCGACCGTGATCCCGATCGACCACGCCGGCGTGCCCACCTACAACGAGCTGGTGCTGGTCGTGCGCGAAGAGGAGGCCGGCTCGCGCGGCCAGGACCTGCGCGGCTTCCTGCAGGCGCTCGGCGCCGGCGAGCAGCGCGTGCGCGCCAATCCGCGCGCGGCGGCGGAACTGATCGTCAAGGCCAATCCCTCGGCGCAGCTGAAGCTGCAGACCGCCTCGATCGACGCGACGCTGCCGGCGGCGATCGCGAGCGACCGCTCCAAGCCCTTTGGCTGGCAGCAGCCTGAAGCGTGGGCGGCGTTCGGTCGCTGGATGCTCGCGCACGAGCTGATCCACTCCGACCCCAACAAAGCGGCGTTGCCGCCTTTCACCAACGAGTTCTTGCCGGGACAGGGGATTTAATCAATGGGATCGCCGCTTTTTTGGGTAAGTCCTTAAAGTGACCCAGGCCACTTCTGGCTATGACCGCGAATCGGTACCGTCCCGCACGGCGACCAGTAGTTGTCCGCAACGATCCGTAGATCGCAAGCGCTAGCGTGCCGGGCGTGACGCAACCGAGCCAAGCCGACAGCGAGCCGGCGGCGGAGGCCGAGCAGGCGACGATCAGCATCGTCCTCGCCGACGACCATGCCGTCGTGCGCAGTGGGCTGAAGATGCTGCTGGAGTCCGAGAGCGACTTCGAGGTCGTGGCCGAGGCCGGCGACACCGAGAGCACCAAGCGCTACGTCCTCGGGCACAAGCCGATGGTGCTGGTGCTCGACTTGAACATGCCCGGCGGCTCAAGCCTTGAGGCGATCCCGGAGATTCGCGAGAGCAGCCCCGAAACGCAGATCGTCATGCTGACGATGCAGCAGGAGCCGGCGTTCGCCCGCCACGCGCTCAGCGCCGGCGCGATCGGCTACGTGCTGAAGGAGGCCGCCGACGACGAGCTGGTGGAGGCCGTGCGCCGCGCCGCCAGAGGCGAAAGCTATTTGAACCCGCGCCTGGGCGCGCGCCTGGCCTCCGAGCCGCCGCCGGGGCCGCCAGACGACCTGTCAGAGCGCGAGGTCGACGTGCTGACGCTGATCGCGCTCGGGCACACCAACGCCGAGATCGCCGAGCGGCTGTACCTGTCGGTGCGAACCGTTGAGACGCATCGCGCCCACATCCAGCAGAAGCTGAACCTCTCCTCTCGCGCCGAGCTTGTCGCCTACGCGCTCAAACGCGGGCTGATCAAAGCGTCATAGCGGCCAGTAGCGAGCGACCTGTGCCGCCGCGCGCGAGCTGAGCGGAGTCCGCGGCGCGGCCGCACGCGGCTGCTCGGAGCCGGCGAACGCCGCCAGCGCGGCGACCGCGGAGGCGGCCAGCGCGCTCGGCGCATAGCCACCCTCCAGCACGACTCCAACCGGCGCGTCGGCCTCCTCGGCCAGCGCTCGCACGTGGCGCGCCATCTCCGCGAAGGACTCAGTCTCCAACCGGGCCGCCGCCAGCGGGTCCTCACGGTGGGCGTCAAATCCCGCCGACACCAGCACCAGATCGGGCTCAAACGCAGTCGCCGCGGGGACGACCACGTGCTCGATCAACGACAGCCACAGCTCCTCCTCGCTGCCCGGAGGCACCGGCAGGTTGATTGTGTACCCCTCGCCCTCGCCCGAGCCGGCGTCGTCGAGTGGGCCGGTGCCCGGATACAGCGGCGACTGGTGGATGCTCGCGTACAGCACGTCGGAGCGGTGGCGGAACGCCTCGGCGGTGCCGTTGCCGTGGTGGACGTCCCAGTCGAGGATGAACACGCGCTCGGCCCCCAACTCGGCGATCGCCAGCGCCGCCGCCACCGCGACGTTGTTGAACAGGCAGAAGCCCATCGCGCGATCGGGCTCGGCGTGGTGGCCCGGCGGGCGCACGCCGGCGAATGCCAGCCGCGTCTCCCCGGCCATCAGCGCCCGCACCGCCGCGCAGGCACCACCGGCGGCGCGCAGAGCCGCGCGGTAGGAAGGCTCGCCGACGTACGTGTCAGCGTCGACGGCGCCCCCGCCCGAGTCGCTCAGCTGCGCCACCCAGGCAATCAGCCTTGGGCTGTGCACCAGCTCCAGCTCGGCCTCGCTCGCCGGCGGCGCCTCGCGGCGCTCAAAGCCAAGCCAATCGCGATCGGCCAGCGCACGCTCAAGCGCGATCAGGCGCTCAGGCGTGTCCGGGTGCGCTGGAATCTGTGCGCCGGGGTCGTGCTCCGTGCACAGCTGGTGATGGAAGTACAGAGGAGCGCCCATCGATCGAGATGATGACTTCTATCGTCCAGGAAATGCGTGCGATCGTCTTCGACGGCCCCGGCCGGCCGCTGCGCTGCGAACAACGAGCCGTGCCGGAGCCGCAACCGGGCCAGTTGTTGTTGAAGGTGAAGGCCTGCGGCGTCTGCCGCACAGACCTGCACCTGCTCGACGGCGAGCTGGGCGTGGCGCAGACGCCTCGCGTGCTCGGCCACCAGATCGTCGGCGAAGTCCAGGGCAGCGGCGAGCGCGTCGGCGTGCCCTGGCTGGGCTGGACCTGCGGCCGGTGCGAGTGGTGTTTGTCCGGGCGGGAGAACCTGTGCCCGCACGCGCGCTTCACCGGCCGCGACATCGACGGCGGCATGGCCGAGTACACCGTCGCCGACGAGCGCTTCTGCTTCCCGATCCCACCCGGCTATCCCGACGAGCAGGCGGCGCCGCTGCTGTGCGCCGGGCTGATCGGTTGGCGCTCGCTGCGCATGTGCGGCGAGGCCAAGCGGCTCGGGCTGTACGGCTTCGGCGCGGCCGCTCACATCGTCGCCCAGGTCGCGACCTGGCAGGGTCGCGAAGTCTTTGCGCTCAGCCGCCCGGGCGACGATGCAGCCCAGCGCTTTGCCCGCGAGCTCGGCGCCGTCTGGGCCGGGGGCTCCGACGCGCAGCCGCCGCAACCGCTTGACGCCGCGATCGTGTTCGCGCCTGACGGGTCGCTCGTGCCACAGGCGCTGCGAGCTCTGGCTCCCGGCGGCACCGTTGTCTGCGGCGGCATCCACATGAGCGACATCCCAGCCTTCCCCTACGAGATCCTGTGGGGAGAGCGCAGCGTGCGCTCGGTCGCCAACCTGACGCGCCGCGACGCGGCCGAGTTCCTGGAGCTGGCGCCACGGGCAGGCGTGCGCACGACGGTCACCGTCTACCCGCTCGCGGACGCGCAGCGGGCGTTGGAGGACCTGCGCGCCGGGCGCTTTGGCGGCGCCGCCGTGGTCGTTACGTAGTCGCCTGCGGGCCACGGCAGGCGCATGGATCGTCGAGACGCGGGAAGTAGCCATAGCGCACCTGTGGGAAACCCACCAGCCGTGGGGGTGATCGTCGCGGATGACGCCGCGGACGTCGGCAGGCAGCATGCCTGCAGGATGAAAACCAGAGAGGAAGACAGAGTGTCCACAACCGCCGTAATCCAGACGCGCCCGACCTCGGGCGCCAAGACCCGCACGGCAGACGCGATCGGCGCGATATCCGTAGAGGACAAGAGCGCGATCGCCTCCGAGCGCGAGCAGTTGACCGACCGCCTGCGCAGCCTGCGCCGCGTGCTGCCGGCGCTGGCCCAGGAAATGGCAGCCGCCCGCCGCCAGGCGGCCCACCTGCGGATCGACAACCGCCGCCTCAGCGAGCAGGTGCGCGAGCTGCGCGCCCAGCTCGAAGCTCGCGAGTCGAGAACGAGCCGATGACCAGCACTCCCACGACTGCCCCGAACGTGCCGTCGCGGTCTCAGCACCGCCCTTCGACTCAGGGGCGGTGGGAACGGCGCTACAGACCCCGGGACAGGCCGGCGTCCAGAGCCCCCTACCTGGACGCCGTGGAGCGTCGCGCACGCGCTGAAGCGTGGTGTGTGTGCGACGCTCCGACTACTCGGGCAGCCGCCCGACGCTCCGACTACTCCGGCAGCCGCCGGTAGCGACGCGTCTCGGGGTCGCGCTCCAGCAGCCCCGCGGCGACCAGCGTCACCACGTAGCGGTGCACCGTGCTGGTGTTCAGCTCAAGCTCCTCGGAGATGTCCTTGATGCCGAGGTCCCGGCCTTCGCTTGAGAAGCAGGAGAGCACGAGCAGTCCCGCCAGCAGCGAGCGCGACAGACGGCGGTTGTCCTGCAGAGCGCGGTAGCGGGCGCTCAAGGCTTGCCGCGCGGACGCCGCCGACAGAGCGCCGTCGCCCAGCGAGGAGACGCTCGGCGCGGCACCGGCGCCGAGCGCGGCCCGCACGATGTGGTCGATCTGATTGGGCGAGAGCGTGATCGAGACCATCTCGTTCTCGCTGCTGCGCGTCGTCTCGCCCCGCTCGCCGTTCACTGCGCCGCCCTGCCCCTGACCGGCAGCTCGACGACGTTGTCGCGCACAGGCGAAGCTCCCGAGGGCACCAGCAGCCGACCGTCGCTGAGCGAGCCGATCCGGTGCGCGTGCACCATCGAGGGCATGTCCGGGACGGTTATCAGCACCGCCAGCCACTCCTGCTCGGCGGCGGTGCGCAGCAGGCCCATCACCTGCTCGCGCTGAATCACATCCAGGTTGGCGGTCGGGTCGTCCACGACCAGCAGGCTCGGTTCGCGCACCATCGCGTGGGCGATCGACACCAGCGTGCGCTCACCGTCGGTCAGGTCCTCCCAACGCCCTTTCGAGCAGTCGGCGACCCCAACCCGCGCGAGCGCCTGGGCGGAGCTGCGGCGCGCGCGGCGCAGCGTGTGGCGTTTGAGCAGCGGCAGCGCAACGTAGTCGAGCATCTCAAGCTCGTCGCTCTCCGGCCCCGACCGCCGTGCCCAGCCGATCTCCTCGCGCAGCAGCCGCACCATCGCGGTTTTGGAGAGGCCGCCCAGCTCACGGCCCTTGAAGCTGACGACGCCCTCTTCCGGGCGCTCCAGGCCGGCCGCGACCTTCAGCAGCGTGGTCTTGCCGGAGCCACGCTGGCCCCAGACCGCCACGCACTCGCCGGAATAGACCGACAGCGAGATGTCTTTGAGCACAGCCGTCTCGTGCGGGCCGCGCCAGAAGCTCTTGCTGACCCGCTCAAGCGACAGACACGCGGGCGCGCTCACGCGACCCTCGCTTGCGCCGCCGGCTCGCCGCCTTGCGGCCTTGACCCGTCTGCTCGCGCCGGCCGCTCACCGCTCTGCGTGCCGACCAGCTTGGCCATGATCGCCGTGGCTCGCTGCAACCACTCGATTCGCGCCTGCAGCTGGCGTGCCTCGGCGTCGCGCACGAGCAGGTCGGCAACCTCGGGCCAGGACAGAGCGCGGCCGTGCGCGCTCGCCTGCGGCGACTTGAGCTGGCTCAAGCGCGCGAGACACTCTTGCTCTTGCTTGTGCGCCAACTCGATCAGCGCCGGCAGGTCGCGCGGGCGCGAGAGCGCGAGCTTCATGTTCAGCTCGTCGCGAATGTTTGCCATCGAGCTGCCGGCCAGCATCCAGCGGTCGAACTGCTCGCAACCGCGCTCGGTCGCCTCGTAGATCGTGCGCGGCGCCGAGCGCTCGCCGCCGGCGCCAAGCGGCCCACCGGCGCGAACCAGGCCTTCGCCGCTGAGCTGGTCCAGCGCCGAGTACACGCCCGTGGGAGCGAAGCCCGAGGAGCCGAAGCGCTCGCGCAGCCGTCGCGCCACGTCATAGCCATGGCCGGGACGCTCGATCAGCAGGCCCAGGACCGCGTGCTTGGCCGACATCGGATCGTCCCCCCTAGATGCGAAGCTCGGTCGCCATCTCAACACAGTATGCAAGATTGAGCCGGAATATGTCCGTTTACGGAACAATTCCAATCAACAGGTGGTTCGGCCACCCGCTCTCCCACCGGTTCCCAGCCTGGCCCAGGCCCACATCAGGCTCGCGCAACCGGGCCGGTCGCAGGCGTGCGCCGCTCGCGCCCACCCGGCTGTTGGCGCGAGCTGAAGCCCGGCAGCTCAAAAGAGACACGTGCGCCTGCCGCCGCCGAGACGCCGGCCGCCACGCGGCCTCCGTGCGCCAGCGCGATCGCCCGCACGATCGCCAACCCGAGTCCGGTTCCACCAGAAGCCCGATCGCGTGCCGTGTCGGTGCGATGGAACCGCTCGAACACCCGCTCGCGCTGGTCCGGCGCGATGCCCGGGCCGTCGTCTTCGACGGCGAACTCGATCCTGCCGGTGCCGAGCTCGCGGATCGACAGCCGCACGAGGCCGTCGGGCGCACGGGTGTGGTCGATCGCGTTGGCCAGCAGGTTGCGAAGCGCCTGCGCGAGCCGATCGGGGTCCGCGCGCAGCGTTCCCGCAGGCAGCGATGAGAGCTCAAAGCGGCGTTCGGCCAGCGGCGTCGTGCCCAGCCACAGCGAGGCGACGTAGTCCTCCAGCTCGATCTCGCCAAGGCGCAGGAACTCGGTCTGCTCGGCCTTGGTCAGCAGCAGCAGATCGTCCACCAGCCGTGTGATGCGCGCCACCTCGGCCGACACCAGCGACTCGACCCGGCGCAGCTCTGCTTGCGAGGGCGAGGACTGAACGGAGAGCAGTTCCAACTGCCCGCGGATCACCGTCAGCGGCGTGCGCAGCTCGTGCGAGGCATCGGCTACGAACGCGCGCTGTCCGGCGAAGGCTTCGGTCAGGCGGTCGAGCATGTGGTTGAACGAGTCGGCCAGCACCCGCAGCTCACTCGCCTCGGCAGAGACGTCGTGTATGCGCGGATGCAGGTCGCCGGCGTCGACGCGGGCGGCCACCGCGGCCATCCGTCGCAGCGGCCGCGACACGCGCGTGCCGACCAGGTAGGCCGCCACCAGCGCCCCCACCAGCGCCAGCGCGAACGCCAGCAGGAATGCCCGCGCCACGCTGCCCTGAGCGTGCGAGACGGCCGCCAGCGGCTCGCCGGCGGCGATCTTCACCGACGGCCCGCCAGGCAGCGAATAGACGTGCTGCAGCAGACGCAGGTTGCCAACGTCCGGCAACGGCAGCGTCGAGTAGCCCTCTTTGACCGTGAGCAGTTTGGCCGCCAGGCGGTTCTCCTGTTCCTGCTCGGCAAGCGTCTCGCCGTTGTCGGCATGCTCGGGCGAGAACAGCTCGGGGCGGTTGGAGCTGGTGCGAGCGCCCGGAACGATCACGAACAGCAGCGTCGAGTTGGCCTTGAACGGCTGCGCTTCGATGTAGCGCGTGGCGCGGCGTGAGATCGCCTGCGCGCGGGCTCGGCGAGCGCCAGGCGAGGAACCGGCGGCTGCCGACCGGCCGGCAAGCGCTGCCTGCGCCAACTCGCTCTGCTCGCCAGCGATGTCGCGGTCGATCTGGTGACGAAGTTCGCTGCCGGTGCTGCTGTAGACGATCGCGAAGGTGAGCGCGCACGAGGCCAGCACTACGACCGCGACCCAGGCCCCCAGCCGGAAGCGCAGACCCCCGGGCAGCGAACGTCTCATTCGCGCCTAGGCGTTCGCCTCGTCGAGCCGGTAGCCGACGCGGCGCACGGTGTGGATCGGGACCGAGGCCGGGCCGTCGCTGCCGCCCAGCTTGCGTCGCAGATAGCCGATATAGACGTCCACCACGTTTGTCGCCGGATCGTGCTGATAGCCCCACACCGTCGAGAGAATCTGCTCGCGCGTGAGCACCTGGCCGCGATGGCGCATCAGGTGGACGAGCAACTCGAACTCGGTCGTGGACAGCGCAACCGCGGCATCGCCGCGCGTGACCTTGCGGCTGAGCAGGTCGACCTCGATCTCGCCCGCCCTGAGCGTGGTGGTGGACGTCTGCGCGGCGACGCGCAACTGCGCGCGTATCCGCGCCAACAGCTCGGCCAGGCTGAACGGCTTGACCAGGTAGTCCACCGCGCCGGCGTCCAGGCCGGCGACGCGATCGTCGATGTCGCCACGGGCCGTGAGCACGATCACCGGCAGGTCCGGCTTGGCCGCGCGCAGGCCGGCCAGCACCTCCATGCCGCCGCGCCGCGGCAGCATCAGGTCGAGCACGACCATGTCAAAGCTCTCGCGCAGGCCGCGGCGTTCACCCTCCTCCCCGTCGCCCGCCGTCGCGACGACGAAGCCCTGACCGCGCAGGCCGCGAGCCAGAAAGTCGACGATGCCGGGCTCGTCCTCCACCAGCAGAATCGAGGGGGCGAGCGCCTGGTCGTGTGCCGCCGCAGGCTCGGCCATCGCACTCAGCATAGGGCCTCTCCCGATAGAGCCCATCGCTCGGCCGGCGGCATCCATGGTCACGCACGGTAGTCGGGATCGGGCCAATCGGAGCAGGGTCTTGGCATTTCGATGACTTTTCTCACGTTGCTGTTAGCGAGCCCTTAGCAATCCGGCCGAGACTGAGCGCGATGGGCCAAGCCGATGTCGTTTCACCCGGGCAGTCGCGGCTACGCGGCGGCGGCGTCTTCGGCAACGAGCGCTTGACCGCCGCCAACGGGGTCCTGCTGCTCCTGTTGCTGGCGGCGCTGGGAGTGACGATCGTGCGGATCCGGCCGCTGATCGATGTGCACCTGTTCCTTGGGCTGCTGCTGCTGGGGCCGGTTCTTCTCAAGGTCGTCAGCACCGGGTATCGCTTTGCCCACTATTACGCCGGCACGCCGAGCTACCGTGAGCGCGGCGCGCCCGCGCTTGCGCTGCGGCTGCTTGGGCCGTTTGTCGTTTTGAGCACGCTTGCGGTCTTTGCCACGGGCGTCGTGCTGCTGATCGAAGGGCCCGGCGCCTCGGGGACCTTGCGCACGCTGCACAAGCTCAGCTTCTTCGTGTGGATTGCCTTCACCTCACTGCACGTGCTCGGCCACCTGCCCGACTTGCCGCGTGCGCTGCTGAGGCGCCACGGCGAGCACTACGAGTACAACCCGCTGGCGGCGGGCGGGATCGGCCGCGTCCTCACGCTTACGGGCGCGATCGTCGCGGGAGCGCTGCTGGCGACGCTGCTGGTTCCCCACTTCGCCGGCTGGTCTCACTTTGAGGCGTTTCACCACCATCACACCACTGAGCTACGCACATGACCGCAAACTTGCAAAGCACCCCAGATGTGAACGATCTCATCGAGATACGCGGCCAGAGCTTGTATCCCATTGGGAAACTTGACGGGCGCCGAGCGAAGGTGAGCTGAGCCATGACACCGATTCACGCAAACGCAAGGGATGTCGCGCTGCGGCGACTGAACCGCGTCAACCGCTGGATGATCGCCGGCTCGGTGACGCTGACAGCAGCGTTCTCCGAGGTGGCTGCCAACGCCTTTCCGGGCCGCAACTCAAAAGCCGGCACAAGCACCGACAGCGCGCGCTCCCACACCCAATCGCACAGCTCCACAGAAGCCCTGAGGGCACCGAGCGAAGCGCCGCGCTCAAGCGCGACACCCGAAGTCTCGCCTTCACAGGAAGCGCCGCCCAGCGAACAGCCCAGCCCGAGCAGATCTGAAGCCGGCCCACAGCAGGAATCTCAACCGCAGCAGGAATCCCAGGAAGCAGCGCCGGCGCGGGAACCGACGCCGCCGGTCGAACAGTCCGCTCCCGCCAAAGAAGAAGCCAAACAGGCGCCGGCTGAATCGACGCCCTCGCCGGCTGAAACCTCTCCCCCGGTTGTCTCAGGAGGGTCATGAGCCGATGAGCGCGGCGACTGTGACAGCCACGCTTGGTCAGCATGCACCGCCCAGCCGCGCGCGTTGGCGGGCTCTCGGCACCAGCGCCGAGTTGCTCGTGAGCGGAGACGAGCGGGCTTTGGTGCAGGCGCGCGTGGCCGTCGAAGGATGGCTTGACGCGGTGGACCGCGCTTGCAGCCGCTTCCGGGCGGACTCCGATCTCAGCCGCCTCAACCGCGCCGGCGGCAAGAGCACAGTCGTCTCGCCGCTGCTGATCGAGGCGACCAAGCTGGCGTTGCGGGCCGCGCGGCTCAGCGATGGCGACGTCGACCCGACGCTCGGCGCCGCGTTGGAGCTGGCCGGCTATGACCGCGATTGGTCTGAGATCGAACGACAGCCGCAACTGGCTGCGACCTCGCGCCCGGCCACGGCGTCGCGACCGGCCGCGACCTCGCGATTGGCGGCAGCTTCGCGATCGTCGCGATTGGCCGCAGCGTCGCAACCGGCCGTAACGCCGTATCTGCGCGTGCGTCTGCGTCCTGGCTGGACACGGGTGCTGATCGACGAGCGCGGCAACGCAATCCGCCTTCCGCGTGGCGTCAAGCTCGACCTCGGCGCGACCGCCAAGGCGTGGGCCGCCGACCGCGCCGCACGGGCCGCCTGCAAGGCAAGCGGCTGTGGCGTGCTGGTCGCGCTCGGCGGCGACGTCGCCACCGCCGGGACCGCTCCCGCCGACGGCTGGCGCGTGCACGTGACCGACGATCACCGCCACAGCCCCCACGCGCCGGGACAGACGGTTGCGATCCGCGCCGGCGCGATCGCCACCTCCAGCACCAGCGTGCGGCGCTGGCGACGCGGCGAGCAGCCGATGCACCACATCATCGACCCGGCGACCGGCGCCCCGGCGCAGACGCCGTGGCGCACCGTGAGCGTGGCCGCCGCCGACTGCGCCGACGCCAACATCGCCGCCACCGCCGCGATCGTGCGCGGCGAGCGCGCCGTTGCCTGGCTGGCGCAGGCAGGGCTGCCGGCGCGGCTGGTGGCAAACGACGGTGAAGTTCTCACCGTCGGCGACTGGCCCGAACAGGGAGCAATCGCATGAGCCTGCTGGCGTCCTCAGGGCCAAGCGCCTACTGGTATCTGACGCGCTCCAGCGGCGCCGTGGCGCTGATCCTGCTAACGCTGGCGCTGGTGTTGGGCGTGATCGACGTCGGGCGCTACAGCAGCGTCAACTGGCCGCGCTTCGTCGTGGACTCGCTGCACCGCAACGCTTCGCTGCTGGCGCTGGCGTTCCTCGGCGTTCACATCCTCACCGCCGTGCTCGACAGCTTCGCGCCGATCTCGCTGGTCAACGCGGTCGTCCCCTTCACCGGCTCCTACCGGCCGTTCTGGCTCGGGCTGGGGGCGCTGTCGTTCGACATGATCGTGGCGGTGATCGTCACGAGCCTGACGCGGCGCAGCATGGGGCACTCGACCTGGCGGGCGATCCACTGGCTGGTGTACGCGAGCTGGCCGATCGCGCTGCTGCACGGGTTTGGCACCGGCAGCGACGTCAAATCGACGTGGATGCTCGCGATCAGCGTCCTCTGCCTGATCGCGGCGGTGGCGGCCGTGCTCGTGCGCGTCGCCTCGGGCTGGCCCGAGCAGCTGAACCGCCGCGCCGCCGCGCTCGGCGGCACAGCCGCATTCACGCTGGGGCTGCTGCTGTGGCTGCCGGGCGGGCCGCTCGGCAAAGAATGGGCGCGGCGCTCAGGGACCCCGACGGCCCTGCTCGGGCACAAGGCGAGCAAAGGGCAGTGAGATGAGCACGGCGGAGATCCAGTTGGAGCACGCGCCCGGCAGCGGGCAGTCGCAGGCCGGCAGCCTGCCGCGACTGCTGGAGGGCGTGCCCGCACACGGGGCGATGTCGCTGCAAGCGCACCTGGACATCCACGGCGAGCCGCCGTCGGCACGCCGCCGCGACCGCCGCGGCGCAAGCGCGCTGATCGACCAGATCGAGCAGGCCGGCCTCGGCGGCCGCGGCGGCGCCGGCTTTCCGCTGGCGCGCAAGCTGCGCGGCGTGGCCGAAGGCAAAGGCAGGCCCGTCGTCGTCGTCAACGCGACCGAGGGCGAGCCGGCCAGCCTGAAGGACCGCACGCTGCTGGAGACGCTGCCGCACCTGGTGCTGGACGGCGCCGCGCTGGCGGCGCGGGCGATCGGCGCCGACGAGGCGATCCTCTGCGTGTGCGAGTCGGCGACGGTGGCGCAGGAGCGCGCGGCCGCGGCGATCGCCGAACGCGAGCAGCAGCTGCCCGGCGACTGGGCGCGGATCGTGCTGGCAAACGCGCCGCAGGGCTACGTGGCCGGGCAGGAGTCGGCGCTCGTCAGCCATCTGAACGGCGGCGAAGCCAAGCCGACGTTCACCCCGCCCGCACCCTACGAACGCGGTGTGCGCAGGCGGCCTACGCTCGTCAGCAACGCCGAGACGCTGGCGCACGCCGCCCTGATAGCGCGCCACGGCGCGCGCTGGTTTCGCCAGCTCGGTCTGGAGGAGCAGCCCGGCTCGACGCTCCTGACGCTGAGCGGGCCGCTTGCCTATCCCGGCGTGTACGAGGTCGAGCACGGCGCGTCGCTGGCCTCGCTGATTGAAGCCGCCGGCGGGATCAAGGCGCGCGTGCGCGGAGCGCTGTTCGGCGGCTACTCCGGCACCTGGATCGAGGCCTCGGCGTTGTCGGGCCTGGCGCTTTCCACTCCCCATCTCTCGCCCTACGGAGCCACCGTCGGGGCGGGCGTGGTGGCGCTGCTGTCCGAGCACGCCTGCCCGGTCGCCGAAGTCACACGCGTGACACGCTGGCTGGCGCGCGAGAGCGCAGGCCAGTGCGGGCCTTGCGTACACGGGTTGGACGCGCTTGCCGACACGCTTGAGCAGGCGATGCACGGCGGCGTCGACGGCGGCCACGCCGCGGCACGCATCGAGCACCTCGCCGGCCTGGTCGCGCGACGCGGGGCGTGCGGGCATCCCGACGGGACCGCGCGTTTCGCCATCAGCGGCGTCGAAGTGTTTGCCGCCGAGTTCGCCGACCACGCAAGGCACGGGACCTGCGATGCCTGCGCGCGGGCGCCGGAGCTGCCGTTGCCGGCACACCCCGGGCGCAGCGCTGGGAACAGAGGCTGATGGCCGAGCGCGTCAGCGTCAACCCGATCGCCTGCGAGGCTCACGGGATGTGCGCCGAGCTGCTGCCCGAGCGGATCGTGTTGGACGAGTGGGGCTATCCGATCGTGGACGAGCGCCCGCTGCCGGGCGAGCTGGTCTCGCACGCGCAGCGGGCAGCGCAGGCCTGCCCGACGTTTGCGCTACTGGTGGAACGCGAGCGCTCGCGGCACTAGCGCTCCACCTTCGTCCGGCCACTCAGCGGATCGTCACCGTCGTGCTGGCGGGGAGCGTCTTGCGTTGCTTGCCTTTGCTGGGCGTGAAGCGCAGATGGATCTTGGTGCGCAGCGTCCCGGCGTGCCTTGTTTTCAAGCTCAGCGTGATCGTCTGGCGGGCTTTGCTGCTCTTGGTCACGGTCTTGAGACCGTGACCGGTTGCCGTGAGCTTGCCGGCGTCGGGTACGGAGACGGTGAGCGCGACCGTGCGCTTCTTCACACGCTTCTTGACTATCTGCAGCGTGTAGGGGCAGTTTTCGACGTTGATCGGAGTGTTCTGTTTGAGGACCATGCCGTTCTGAGCCGTGAACACGGTCGGCATGCTCAGACTCGTTGCGCAGAGGCTCGTGTTCGCTCCCAGCGCCGAGAATTCACCCTGTGGCAGGTTCAGTTCGAACGTGCCCACCGGGACGTCGGGCACCTGCTTGAAGGTGGATGAGGTGATGCTGGTCTTTTCGTTGATGAACGTTTCCCCGGCCAGGTCGATCGTGACGCCGTCGCCCTGCAGCACCACGATCAGTTCGGGAAACTGCTGGCCGCCGTGGCTGACGAAATACGCGGGGCCTTCGACCGGGACCGGCAAGATCGGTGTCGTCGCCTTGGCATAGCCGACCCGGGACTGTGCGCTGCAGCCGGCGGGGTTCTGTGCGAATGTGGCTGCTGGACAGGCGTGGTTGAGCGTGTTCAGACGCGACGGCAGCGCTCGCGGCAATTCGACGTGAACACTGCGAACGTTGGCTTGGGTGCCCTGCGGAGCATTGGGGTAGGTCAGCCTGACTTTCAGGCTGGCGCCATCCTTGCGCGAGGTCTTGCCGCTCGTCGAGACTTCGAACCCAGGTTTGAACGCTAGGCTTGCGCAGTTGGCGGCCTGGAACGGTGTCGTTGTCGTTGCCGGGACATCGTCCGCGGGGCTGGTGAAGTTCTGCCCTGACCCGTAGACGGTGGCGGCGATGCTGGTGTGTTCGCAGCTTGTGGGGTTGATCGTGAAGTGTTCACGGTCCACTTGGACCTGGATGTCGCGGACGTGGACGATGATCCCGTCGATGATGTGCGGGATCTGGTCGGCGGGACCCTGCGGGATGCTCACCCTGGCCGTCGTCGGATCGACGTCGAGCGGCAGGTGCACGACGACGGTGCCGAGGTCGAACGGGCCGACCTTCGCCGCGCTGATCGACACGATCGAGAACGGCGCGCCTTCGAACGGGCCACCCAGGTACATATTGCCCGGCGCATAGGCGAGCACCGTGCCGACGCCCACGCCGACCTGGGTGTGCCCGATCTGGCTGGCCGCGGGACACGATAGGCTTGCCAGCTCTTCGGCGCCGCCGGTCTGCTTACCGCTCCTGGCTTGAGCCGCAGCGATCTGCGCCGGCGTGCAGAACGGGATGCCGTTCAGGTTCGCCGTCAAGCCCTCCGGGAGCTCTGTGGTGAACCCCGTGATCTCCTGTTCGCCGTCTTTGCGGGTGATCCGCAGGTCGAGTGGGCTGTACGCGCCCGCGGCGTTGTTGGCCGTTCCCGCGGTCAGGCCTGGCGTGAACGGTGGGATGCCGGTCGCAGGGCACGCCCCGCCTTCGACGCCGTGTTCGATCTGGAACGAGGCGTCCCGCTCCACCGCTTCGTCGGAGGAGAACGGCGTGAGGTGCGTCACCGTCTCGTACGTCCCGCATGCGGGGGGTGTCGCCAGCGGCGCTCTGGCGCCTTCGCGGAAGTGCAGATGGAACGTGTTGTACGGCAACGGTGGCAGGTTTTCGAAGGTCGTGACGAGCTGTCCCGTGACAGGGTTCGGCTCGACGTGTCCGGCCTGCTTTATCAGGATCCCGCGTTCGGGAGCCCTGAGGACCATGTAGATCGCCAACAGGCTGCCGAACTGGTTCTGGTACGGGGTCGCGAGATACAACGATCCTTCGGCGGGTTCTTCGAGTAGCGGGGTGTAGGCGATCACGGACCCGAGCTTCGAGGTTTCCGGGCAGCCTTCCCCAGGTCGTGCTTCCAACTGCTCGGCGTGGTACTGGGCTTCGCTGCAGCCCGCGATGCCTTCTGCGAAGGAGGGGTTCGCGGTGAGCCCTTCCGGCAGCGCGACAACGACCTTCGACGGCTCGCTTTCGGCGATGCCGCCTGGATTCAACAGCCCTTCGTTGGGTAGCGCGAGCTCGAATTCGAGGCCGCTGGGAGATCCGGCGTTCCTGGTGGTGGGTTGGGAGACGATTTTCGGGTTGAAAGGAACGGCGTCGCAACCGGTGAGCGGGGCGGGGTTGCCGCCGGCGTCAAGCGATTGCAACGGTTCGCTGAAATAGTTGCCGGGGTCAAGCTGCGAGTCGACCTGTACGGCGCTCTGCAGTGGTGCTTGACAGCTCGTGGGCATGGTCAGGTACGGCTTCAGCGGAGCGGTCGAGGAGCAACCGAACGTGTTTTCGGCGTTGGCGCAATAGCGCTGGGGATCGTTGGCTGGATCGGCGGGAACGCCCCAGATCGTCTCCGTCGCTTCGGTGATTTCGACCGGGACGTCGATCGAAGCCACTCGCAGCGCGTAGCCCGCTTCGCTTCGCAGCGAGGCGAACTGGAACACGTTTCGTTTCACAAGGCTGAAGCCAAACATCGCCGGCACCCCAGGCGGCGGGACAACATTGTAGATCGGGAGCTGGAACCCGATCCCAATGGCATCCACATCCAGAATCCCGACCTGGGTGTCGATCGGGCACTGAGGAGCTTCGCCCTCGAAGTCTTGGCGCGGGCAGGCCGGCACCGCTGTCGGGTTGCCGAACAAGCCCGACGGCAGATCTACCAGAGCGTCGCGTATATTGCCGCCTTCGACTTTGCCTTTGGAGTCGGTCTTCAGCACGAAGCCCACCGCGAACCCGGCGGGATGGGAGCCGGCCTGTTCGTCGATCGTGCCGTCGCGGTTGAGCGCGGTCGCCGAGGTCGAACTCGGAACAAGACCGAAATCCGCTCGCGCCGAGGGCACCTCCACCAACAACACCAGTACCAGTACCAGCACGCAAGCCGATACCAGCAAGGTCATCGTGCCGACCCGCGACGAACTATCTTTCCCACAGATCGAGAAACCCATCACTTGCCCTCCCGACGCCCGCCGACTCTCGCGTTACGCGACCTGGTCGCGCCACGCGCCGATGCTTTCCCTGCCCGTTTGCGAGCGTTGCGTTCGCACACGGCGCGCTTACGCTTCGCGCGCTTGTGCCTGCACGCCCGCAATTCCGTTGCGAGCTTCCCACCACTGGTGCGCTTACCGGTCGCCTTCGACTTGGATTTGCTGGCCGCGGGCGACGAGACGAGGTTTCCGGCGCCTGAGAAGGTGGTGCTCCCCGGATTTGAGAACAGCGGTGGTTGCGGTGCGGACTGACACGCTTCGCCTTGGCATTCGGCGTTAGCGACTTCGGTTTCGCCGCCGAGACCACCACCTTCGCGAGCGTCATAGACATCGAGCAGTTCATCCTTGTCCCGCAGCGACAACTGGGCGCGCGTGTCGAAGAACACGTTCTTACCGGTTTGGTCGACCGCGACCAGGTTGGAGTCAACCGAACCGGTACCGGCCGATATCAGGAAGACACAGCCCTCTTCCCGCGGGCAGCTGCCTTCTTTCCCAGCTCCCTGCGGCTCGTGCTCATAGACGTCTTCGACCCCTTCGTTGGTATCGCGCGCTGAGAGCGAGTCTCCACTGTCGAAGTAGAGGCGGCCTTCATCGGTCAGGTAGCGCACCTGGGGCAATGCGGGTTGAGCCCCACCGCTCATCCGGAGAGTAGTCGGGCCCAAGGGCGCTTGGCCTGTCGGGTCACAGGAGGCGCAGACGACGCGATCGGTGACCGAGTCGTAGAGGAACGCCTCGGGACAAACGGATTCGATAATGAGAGTTTCACCGACTTTGGACGTTTCACGCCCACACGGTCCGCGATTGTAATAGCCGGTCAGCCGAATGATCGAGCCGAAGGCAAGAAAGCGGCCGTCGGGACTGGCCTCAGCAGTACGGCCAGCGGGAGAGGCATTCCAGTCCTGGAGCGCGTGGCCGGCCGTGGCGCCATCTCCGGCGGACAGGGTCGCTATGAAGCGAACGGAAGCGCCTGCTTCGTAGCTATAGAGATTGCAGCCGTGCCCTGGCGGGACCTTGCCTTCCAGCTCTTCTTTTTCCGGCTGGCCAGAGCCCGAGCTGCAGCTCCCGGCTTCGGGCGCGGTGGCCAGCGCCGCTCCATCGACAAAATAGATCTTCGAGAGGTCTTCGCTCGTCCCTGCCACACCGAGAAAGCCGTTTTGGCCTTCGGTCAGATCGACACTTTCTTCATAAGCAGTGCCGGCACCATTCAGCGCGAACAGCTTGCCGCTCTTCAACAGAACCCTCGTGCCTTCGGGACTGGCGGCGAGGAATTCGCCTGCGGCGACTTCCAGCGTATGGGAACCATCGACGCGGACATACAGCTTGCCGCCAGCCTGCCAGAAAACCCTGGAGCCGTCGTTGGATACACCGTAAGCGTCCGGAGACACCGACGCAAACGACGGCAAGCCCGCAACCGTCGCGTTACCGGGCAGCACGTTCACAAGCGCGAGCTGCCCATCATGCCATTCGTATAGATCCTTACCGGACACACCAGGATCCGACGGTTCGGGCGCAGATACGGTTTCCCTGGTCAACGAATCGTTAGCGGAAAAAAAGACCCGCGAAAAGTCCGCCGAGTGACCATCGTAGGAAAGGCTCAGTTCGCCCGCCGCGCGATCGTTCGTCGCGGAGACCAGGGACGTGGTCGATCCCGGCGCCGCGGTGTCCTGGACTTCCAGCGCGGAGCAAGTCACGCTTGAGCCGCACGTACCGAGCAGGCCGTGAGCAAGCGACCCATCAAACGCGAGCAGCCTGACGCCGGGCGGCAGTGCTGGGAGCAGCCCAGCCGTCGCCCACCCCGACGCCCCGCGACGCGAGACATAAGCGTCGACTGCGGATGTGCCTTCAAACGGGCTGAACGGCTGACCCATGTACGCAAGCGCTTCACCATCGCGAGCACTCTGAACCGGGTACGTAGCCAGACCACTGGGCTTGCAGTCCAGCGGGCAACTGCCGATTTGAGGCTGGTCGGGGATCACCTCGCCACCGTTCTTCTGCGCCGGAGAGACCAACTCATAGACACGATGGTCGGGCAGGCCCGGCGGAAAAAGCGGGTACGTGGCGAAGGACAGGGCGTCCCCGTCGGAGAAGCACGGTTCGGTGGGGTGTGTCGCGTCGCAGATGCTGCTCGCGACAACACGGAAACGATAGGCCGTGTCCGGAGAGAGGCCCGTGAGCGTAACCGCAACCTGCCCGCTCGCCCCAGAGCTCATCTGCGCGCCCCCAGCCGGCGCTTCGTTCGCCCCGACAAAGCGTTCGCCCGGTTCGTTGGCCTCGTACTGCGCTTCGCTCTCATACTGGAAGGCGTAGTGTGTCGCGTGACCGTACGGGTCGATCTGCGCGTGCAGAACGGCCGAACCGGTGTGCACACTTGAAGCCGACTCGGAAATCACTTCCGGCGGATGCGTGTTGGCGGGAGCGAACACGTAGCCGAGGCCGTAATACGGCACTCCTTCGACTTCTTGTCCTGTCCTGGAAGCCCCATAGAGCACGCCCGCCGGACGTCCGGCGCCCCAGCTCAGATCCGGGTTGAGGACCAGAGCGTATATTTGCTTTGTCGGCGGGGAAACGACGATCGGCGCCTGCGCTTCTTCGAACTTCCCCACTTTGGAGTCGCACGGCTTCAGCCGGTGAACCTTCTTGCCCGTCGGGCTTCCGTCGAAGTAGAAGACTTCGCCCGTGTGCGGGTTGACCGTCATCGCAAAGATACGGCCCACCGGGACGACGCTGCACAACAGCGGCGAGCCGGCTTCGGCAGAGGAGCGCTCTTCCAGCAGGCTTTCCTTCGCGACGTAGAGGTGCCCAGCTTCGTCCAGGGCGAGATGCTCCGGAACGGTCACGCCTGTGATGTCGTGCGAGCTCCCGCAGTATTCGTAATGCTGATAGTCGCCCGCCGATTTCGGTCGAAAGCACATCACCCGTTCGGGATAGCCGCCATCGCCGACATAGACCGTGCCGCTTTCGTCAACGGCTATGCTTTGGCCGCCCCTAGCGTGAATCTTTTCGGGTTCTTCGGTCGTCGGCACGGATACGTTCGCCGCCGCATCGCCGAACCGCGCGATCACTTCCGAGCCGTCGGCGCCGAAGACTTCGATCAGGTCGTGCTTGTTTTCGTAATTGAGCACGTAGACGTAGCCCGTTGCCTGGTCGACCGCTATTCCCGTGGGCGCCCTGAAAGCGCCTGCGCCCTGTTCTTCGCCATACGGACTTTCGGCGGTGCAACGATCTCCGAGATATAGTCGACAGCGTTGAAAGCTGGGCGTCGAGGCTGCGACGGGAGTGGAGATCGTGACCGCCGGCGAGGGAACACCGCCCGCAAGCGTGCTTTCCATCGAGCTCAGCCTGACCGGACTGCCGGCATAGGCGCCCTCGAAGCTCACCTCGTAGGGAATCGTCCCATCGGCGTCGCCGGGACCGCCGCTGACCGATACATCGCCCGCTTCGAACGCCGGCAGGGCAAGCAGTGCCGCTTCCACTTCCACCGCGCTCGCATCGAAGGGGATCGGCGCGGTCGTCTCGGTGGCTGTGATCGGCGATTCCAGGAACATAGATCCGCCGCTAAAGAACGAGCTGCCTTCCGCGGGCGTCGAGAGTTCCAGCGTCCCAGAACCGACGGCGGCAATCGTCACGCGCGCCTTGAACGTAGTCCCCGCCCTGGTTTCCGTTGCGGCCTTGGACATCGTGACCGTCCCGGCTCCGGCAGAGGCCGCCACGACCGTCGTCCCGGCTGGGATCCCGGGACCGAATATCTCCATTCCTTCCTGAAACTGTTCGAAATTGCCGGTCACCGAGGCGATCGTCTTTGAGCCGGCGCTGAGATCCCCACTGCCTTCGGCAACGAACAGCTTCGCGAACTGTTCGACGGCGTCGCCGACGTGAAAGGCCCCGACTTCGCCCCTCACCCCGGTCAGGATCCTGGAACCCTGGGTGTATCTGACCTGCCCCTTGGCGGTCTCCACCGTGAGCTCGTAGGTGCCGGACGTCGCGCTCACCTGGAGACTGCTGATTTGGTCGGGCAGATCGGGACCCGAAGCGATCGTGTCCCAACCCCAGATTTCCCGTAGCTTTCCGGTCGGGCTGTAACGCAGCACGGTGCTTTCCAAGTCGCCGGAAGTGACGTAGAGGCTGCCGGGTTCGACGCCGCCGACGCCACTGAAGTTGACAGCGGCGCCGCTGACACCAGCGATCTTCTGACCCTCGCTCAACGGTTCGGTGGCGAAATTGCCAGCCTGTTCGTAGTCGGCGAACGCAGCCGGCGTCAACCACAGGACGAACGCCAGAGCCGCCAACATCGGCGCCGCTGCAAGACGAAGGCGCGAGCATTGTGAACGGTTGCTTGTCATCGAGCTTCTCTTTCGCTTTCCCGTGGTCGTTGTCGTCATTTCCCTAAGCAACGTGGATCACCGTCCCTTTGTCCTGACCCTGGATGTAGAGCGTGTAGCGGCCGCGGCGCAGGCAGCTGAGGTCGATGCGTGGCGCCTGCCTGCTCTTGCCGTGCGCCACGACGTGCCCGCGACGGACCAGCACCCAGCGCAGCGTGCGGCGCAACGCGGATGCCTTGGCCTTCGAGGAGGCAAACTTGATCGTGCACGTGACCTTGACCTTCTTGCCGTGCTGCTTGACCTTGCAGGTCACCGTCCCCATCGGACCGACTTCGCCCTTCACGCCCTGGGGGCCCGCGGGGCCAACGGCGCCTGCAGGACCGGCTGGGCCCTGCGTGCCGACAGCTCCTGCCTGTCCTTGTGCTCCTGCTGGGCCGGTGGCGCCCGTGACGCCGTTGCAGACGTAGCTGGTTTTGGCGGCTGTTTTGACTTCGATGCCGCCCGTTTCGCAGCCGTGCAGTTTGCTTGAGAACACGCTGATCGTCGGTGTTTCCCCTGCCGAGCCGGCGGCTCCTTTGGCGCCGTTGCAGACATACGTCGCGTTCGCGCCGAGCTTGACTTCGATGCCACCTTCTGGACAACCGTGCTGGTTGCCGGAGAACACCGCGATCGTCGGCGTTTCGCCAGGAGCGCCCGTCGAGCCCGCGGCTCCGGTGGCGCCCTTGACGCCGTTGCAGACATACGTCGTGCTGGCCGCGAGCTTGACTTCGATGCCTCCTTCTTCGCAACCGTGCTGGTCACCGGAGAAGGACGCGATCGTCGGCGTTTCGCCTGTGGCGCCGGTTGCTCCGGTGGCGCCTTTCACGCCGTTGCAGACATACGTCGTGCCGGCTGCGAGCTTGACTTCGATGCCTCCTTCTTCGCAACCGTGCTGGTCACCGGAGAACGAGGTGATCGTCGGCGTTTCGCCGGGTTGGCTTTCCTTCAAGAACACCGCCGTCGCTTCCACTTCGCTTGAGGAGAGCTTGACCTGGCAGGCCGTCGCGGTCACGTGCCGGCAACCGATCCAGCCCGCAAAAACCGAGCCCGGCTGCGGGGACTCCCGCAGTTCGACCGTCTGTCCTTCTTCGAAGCTGGCCGACGCTTCTTCGCACGCCGCACCGCAAGTGATCCCGGTGTGCGGCGCCAGGCTTGTGACCGTGCCAGTGCCATTGCCGCCCTTGAACACCGTCAACGTCGACGGATGCAGGATCGCCGCGAACGTGGCGGTGGCGCTGCTCGCTTCCTTGATTTCGAATTCGCATGAGCCTGGAGCACACGCGGACGCGGAGCCGGTGCCGGTCAGGCCGGTCAGTTCAGCACCCGTGTTCGCTGTCGCCTTGACGTTCACGACCGTCCCGTACGGTTGCGGGCTGGAGCACACACCAAACGTCCCACTGTGCGCGAATTCACATTCCACGCTGCCCGGACCGGATTCGCCGATCGTCAACGCCTCGGGGATCAAGCCGAACGTCGCGGTGACGCCGCTCGCTTCCTTGATTTCAAATTCGCAGGAGCCCGCAGCGCACGCGGACGCCGAGCCCGTGCCGCTCAGACCCGTCAGTTCAGCACCGGCGCTCGGCGTCGCCTTGACATTCACAACCGTCCCATACGGTTGCGGGCCGGAACACACACCAAACGTCCCACTATGCGCGAATTCACATTCCACATTGCCCGGACCGGATTCGCCGATCGTCAACGCCTCGGGGATCAAGCCGAACGTCGCGGTGACGCCGCTTGCTTCCTTGATTTCGTATTCGCACACACCTCCCGAGCACGCGCTCGCCGCAGAGCCCGTCCCGGTCAACGAGGTGAGCTCGGCGCCCGTGCTCGGCGTTGCCCTGACCTTCACGCTGGTGCCGTACGGTTGCGGGCCGGAGCACGCGCCGAAGGTCCCACTGTGTGCGAATTCACATTCCACGCTGCCCGGACCAGATTCGTCGATCGTCAACGCCTCCGACTGCAAGATGAACGACGCGGTGACACTGCTCGCTTCCTTGATTTCGAATTCGCAGGAGCCCGCAGCGCACGCAGACACCGAGCCAGTGCCGCTCAGACCCGTCAGTTCAGCACCGGCGCTCGGCGTCGCCTTGACTTTCACAACAGTCCCATAGGGCTGCGGGCTGGAGCACGCGCCGAAGGTCCCACTGTGCGCGAATTCACATTCCACGCTGCCCGGACCAGATTCGTCGATCGTCAACGCCTCCGACTGCAAGATGAACGATGCCTTCAGCTTGACCGCTTCGCTCATCGTCACTTCGCACGGCGAGGTCGTGCCGGCACAGGTGCCCGGATTGCCTTCGATCGTGTTCCAACCGCTGAATTCGCTTCCCGTTTCCGGGGTCGCAGTCAACTGTACGACTGTGGAGGGCGCAAACGCTTCGCTGCAGTGCGTGCCGCAAGAGACCGTTTCAAAGTCGAGACCGCTCTGCAGGCTCGCCACGGTGCCGGCGCCAGCGCCTTCCTTTTCGATCGCGAGCGAGAAGCCGGATTGGGCAAACGTCACCGCCGCGGTCACGTTTTCGCCACCCGCCGGAGGTTCGCCTCCCACTTCGATCGTGCAGGGCGAAGTCGCGCCGGAACAGGTCGTCGTAGCGGCGTGTTCGACCGTCCAGCCTTCCAGTTTGTAGTTGGAACCCGCCGTGGCCGTAAGCTGTGGCCCCTCCCAGGCGTAGAAGACGGCAGAACATTCACCGCTTGATTCCTTGCACCCGGAGATCGCGCCCGAGATCGCTTCCGAACCGCCCGTCCGACCGACTTCGCCAGCGCCCGTCGGTTTGATGGTCACCGTGTGCGCAAACCCGGGTCCGTAGACTTCTACGTTGCTGGAGCTGGCTCTCCCCAGGTACACGTTGCCGGTGCTCCCGTTGACGGCTGCGCTATAGGCGCTGGCGGGAACGGCCGTGATCGAGGAGGTGACTTTGGGGCCGCTCAACTCGATGATCTGCTTGGTCAAGCTCTGAGCCACATAAAGATGTCCACTCACCGGATCGACGCTCATTCCCCCGACGCCGCCCGAGTACCACAGTTCGCCTTCGGCGCCCGTGGCGACGTTGAATTCGAGCACTTTGGTGATGGAGGCGACAAACAGGCGCCCCGCCGTAGCACCGGCGCCGGCAGCGATCTGACAGGCCTTTTCGACAGTGATGTTCAGCGTGTTGTTCGCCACGCTGGGCACCGAACCGGAGGGCACATACTTGTGAATATGACCCGGAATGCCGTATTCGGCGACATAGAGCGCGCCTTCCGGACCAACCGCGACACCGCAGATTTCGCCGGAGAAGACGCCTTCGCTGGATTCCGTCAACGACGTCTTCGCATTGCCG